>DAOUMD010000206.1:0-7140 GCA_034412795.1 Anaerolineae bacterium | reverse complement strand
ATTAGGGTAACAATTGCCGACGAAGGACGAAAGACGAAGGACCAATTATTGGCCCAGATCTCTTCGTCGTTCGTCATTCGTCATTCGTCCGGCTGAGAAAGTGTTACCCTATTTCTGAACCATCCTATCAGGCGTAAGCTGATTGCAAAGATACCGAGTTGTTCCTGGGCAAGGACTGTGTTCTGGGGGAGCGCCGGCGGATGCTACTATAACAGAGCGATAAGGCTTTGTCAATTGGTTTTGATGAGTCAAGATCATCTGGTACAATATACTTGGATATGCGAGGCTAATTAGGCGGAATGGAACGAGTGATGTCAGTAAACAATATAGTCGATAGTGATCCTCAGACGACAGTATCTCCCTCTCAGTCTCCGGGCCGGGTTCGGCTGTGGCGTTGGTTGAGCACCGGGCTGATCTTGGTTGGGTTGTTGTTGCTGGGAGCTGGGGGGCTGATGGCATTCCTGAGTTCGGCAGCCGTGGTCGAGCCGCCGCCCGCGGTGGGTGTGGTCGAACCGCTCCCTGCCAGCCTGGAGGAGAATCCGTTACCCGTCCTGGCCGAATCCGAGCTCTCTGTTGGCGCGACTGAAGCAGAGTCACCTCCCAGCATGGAAGGGAATCCGCTGCCGGTCCTGACTGAGAGTGAGTTACCCGAGTCGGACGTGGAGTACGCCCCGTCAGTCTCCACATCCTTGCCTGTGGTTGCTGTGTCCTCAGCAGACCCTGAGTTGGAGCTTGACGATCCCATTCAGGGGACTTCGGACGATGCGGACGAGGTGATGCGCGAGGCGGAGGAGGAGGTACCAGGTGGCCCGCCACCGGCTTCTATCCCGGACTCCGGTCCCCTGGCCACCAGTCCGCCAACACGCCTGGTAATTCCCGCCATTGAGCTGGATTCCGAGATCACCCCCATCGGCTGGAAGCAGGTCCTTCATAATGGCGAGTTTGTTAGTGTATGGGAAGTGGCCGAGTACGCTGCCGGCTGGCATAAGAACTCCGCGCTGCCTGGCGCCGGAGGGAACGTTGTGCTCTCGGGGCACCACAACACGAAGGGTGAGGTCTTCCGTTATATCGTCGGCCTGGAACCGGGCGATACGATCACGCTTTATGCGGACGAGCAACCATATACCTATACTGTGGAGTCGCGCTTCGTGGTGCGCGACAAGGGTGCGTCCGCGGAGAAGCGCCGCCAGAATGCACGTTGGATCGGTTCCTTCCCCGACGAGCGGTTGACGATGGTCACCTGCTGGCCCTACACCAACAACACCCACCGCGTCATCGTCATTGCCAAGCCGACGGGCTAAGCAAAAGGGCATAAATTGCCTTAGCCTTGGCGAGGTTTTCTGCAACCCTCATCAATGATGGCTCTGGCACGTGCGTAAAGCTCGTCACACGCCTCGGGTAGTGCCGGCCCGATCCAGAGAACGACGCGCGATTCGTCTTCGAAATACGGCGGCAGGTGCCCGAATGAAGGGCTTGCACCGCCACGAGGGTCACTGGACCCGAATACGATGCGACCGACATTGTGGAGATGAAGCGCACTTAAGCACATGAGGCACGGCTCAAGAGTGGAGTAGCAGGTCATCTCCCTCGATCTCGACCAGAGACCCTGGGGAACGCTTCGAAGGGCTTCAACTTCCGCGTGCCGGGTGGCATCGAAGTGCGGAACCCAGATGGTGTTCTTACCTTCTGCGATCACTTCACCGTCCAGAACGATAACGGCTCCGATCGGTAGATTCCCTATCCTCTCGGCCTCATCCGCCAGACGCATAGCGTGACGCAGGTATTTTACCTCTGCTTGTGTGATGCGATTTCCCATCGTTTCAGCCTGTCCCCCTCAATAGTTGACCAATTTGACTGCACTGGCGGGTACTACATTGGCGAACCAGCTTCCCAGTACTTGATTATGATGATGAATGATTTGTGGTGCTTTGAGATCATCGGTGTCCCAGGTGGTGTGTGCGTCCTGGACCAATGTCACGTCGTAGCCCAGACTGTATGCACGACGGCAGGTTGTGTCGATGCAGTACTCGGTCTGAATGCCTACTATAATCAACTTCGTAACTCCGAGTCTGTCCAGCTCACGCTTCAGGTTAGTCTCTTGAAACGAGTCGGGGTGGCGCTTATGGACTACGATCTCGCCCTCGGAAGGCGCGATCACAGGGTGAATCGGCCAACCTGGCCCGTCGGGATCGAGTAGGTGGTCCTCTCCACCAGTATGCTGGATGTAGATCACCGGGATGTCCGCGGCACGCGCTCTGGCAGCCAGGTTGCCGATAGTTTCGAGCAATGCGTCACCACCGTAGACTGGGTTGCTTATGTCGAACATTCCCGCCTGGACATCCACGATCAACAGCGCAGTATCAATTTGCACAGGGGTACCTCCTTAACAGGGGGAGACTTTTCGGAAAGTGGCATTCATACTCCCTACTCTCTCCCCGCCTGTCTCGCCCTCAATTGCTCGATCATCTGCTGTGCTCTGTCCATCGCCTCGCGCTCTTTTTCGTCCAGTCGTTTCCCCTGAGATATCGCCCTTCCTCGGGGGGATAGTCGGGATGTGATTTGACTTTGAGCATTGTTGGTCCCCTGTTCAAAAGGGCGCATACGTTCGGTCGTACAAGCGGTGCGCACCTTGGGAAATGACTACATATCTCCGCTGTAGTTTCCTCAGCGCGCTAATCGCCATCGGCAATTCCAACTCTCCCGCCAACCACCCTTTCGGATTCAGATTATCGAGATAATTTGCCCTATTGCGACGAATCGCGTCAGTTCTCTGTTTGAACCCTAGAGCTCTATGATGGTCACGAGTAGCTGGATAATAGCTACGAATACAAGTCCAAAAGTCGCGAATGCCAAAACCCACGTTGCCCATTTTAGACTGCTCGCTTGTTTATCTGAGGCTTTGGCAGATCTGTCGAGAGCTTCAGCATGATTGGCGAATGCTTTCTCCAATGACTCAGTCATTTCGCTAATTGCATTTTCTAAGTCGTCACCGGTGCTTTTCAAGATTGTAGCAAAGTGGAGCTCAGCAGCGACTCTGATTGCAATACCCATTGCTGTATTATCAGCCTGAAGCGATGCTTTATCTATGAAGGCTTTTTGAAATTCGAGATCATCAAGCTTTTCTATGTCTCGGACATCCAGCTCCGATGGATTGATTTCCATTCTCACCTTACCTCACAGTCAACAGTTCTAAGTTGGCGACAGGGCGACTACTGCCCCAATGACTACAAACCACTGTACTCTCTTCTACAGCTGCTTAGGAATCGATAAAACTACTGTGCATTTCTTCCAGAAGTAGAACGTTAGTGGATTTTTCATAGTCTTTGACAACAGACTCCACTAAATCTCTCGCAGTATACTGGGGATCTTCTTCACGGCACCAGAGATGCTCTCGGCATAATCTGACATCGTTAGTCTTGATCTCGATCGCGCTGCCTTTTTCATCAATCTGTCCGGTTGGCCTTGATTCTCCTACAATGGCTATAGCGATTGCCACATGGTATTGCCCAACAGCAACATCAACAATATAGGGGACACACGTCTCACGGAATCCCTGAAAGTCTCCCTCGATGATCACTTCGCGCGGTGACGACTCACCGTCGATACGTCTTGTGTGATAATTTATGACGATACTGTGGCGATCGAGAGAGCTTAAGGCTTGGGCAAACGAACGCGGATCTTGCTCAGCGATCCTGACACAGAGTTTCCGGTTTATCGAAAACTGCGTTCGAGGCTCGATCTCTCTCAATGATCCTCTGTCTATTTCCCCGTCGTATTCCTCTTCAATAGCAAACAAGAGTGGCAAGTTTGTCTTGACTCTGTCGAGTTCCCAAACTAACTGAGGCCTGGTCATAATTAAGGTTTACACAGATTTCAACGCGACATCGAAATCTGTGGATCCTTTTTCAAAATCGAGCGATTTGCGTCTAACTCGCGTAGAAAAGGTAGCTCAAAAACCTAAGTAAATATGAATTATGACCATGCCTCAACTAACTCACCTGGTTCGTAGCCAATATCCCTGATCTTGAGCTTTGCCCAGATTGACACCCAACTTGGCAGGCCGTGTTCGTCAAAACCGAATTGATCGATTTCTACTTCAGGAAAGGGAGAGGGAACTCCTGAATGTGAAAGGTTAAACCAGGCTTTAACGAAATCGAGACGTATATTTGCTTCGATTGCCTCGAGTTCACTAATGCGATTACGTAGCGACTGCTTTTCTGCTTCAACATCGGCAAACAATCTCACATTTGCCCCTAAAAAGGTTATAAAGGCGAATGCAAAAAATATCCAATAGGCCCATCTTGGAAGTGAAAAGTCAGCCTTGAAATAGACGATCAAAAAGGTAACAAATCCAAGCGCGTCAAGGGCAAGGAATACCCGATTTATCCAGAGTTCTAATAACCGGGATACGTATTTTTTTAAGTATACCCATCTATGACTCTCCTCCAACACCCCGCTCCCTGAGGGGAAGTACTTGATCATCGCTCGGTGGCCCCCTCTTGCTCGTCGTCTGGAATGAATATGAGCAAGTCGCCCGGCTGGCAATCGAAGTACTTGCAAAGCTTGTTGATAGTGACCAGCCCTATTTGCGCCATGTTCTGCTTAGCCATTTGGGTTAGAGTGTTAGTTGAAACCCCGGCTTCAGATGCAATATCTCGGTACGTGATCCGTCGGTTCTCCTCTATTTCCTTCCGCTCGATAAGCGACTTCAACCTGAATTTAACAGCCATCTCCGTCTTGCTCCCAGTAATTTGTATCAACTATAGCATACATTGTATACAGAAGTCAACACATGGTTATAAGACCTTGATTGTTGCAAAAGCCCAGGCAGACAACTAACTGCCGGTGCGATATAGAGTGCCATAGCTTGAAATGACAAATGAGCCGTGTCGCTGCCGGTAACACCGATACGGCCCTAATCACAGAAATGAAAAAACCCTCGATGCAGACGGCTAATCAAATTGACAATCCAGCCAAATAGAATATGATATATCCAATTCAGCCATCCTGATCACGGCTGACCTACGAAGATTGATGGCGGAGAATCTGGGAGGAGCAATGCTTGCTTCAGCTTTGATCACCCTGCGCGAAGGCCTGGAGGCGGCGCTCATTGTGGGCATCGTGCTGGCCTATCTGGGCAAAATCGGTCGTACCGACCGGCGCGGGGCGGTGTGGGGCGGTGTCGCGGCGGCCCTGGTCGCCAGCATCGCCCTTGCGGTGGCAATACAGTTGCTGGGCGCCAGGTTCGAGGGTCGTGCTGAGGAGATCTTCGAAGGGGCGACCATGTTCCTGGCTGTGGCCGTCCTGACCTATATGATCTTCTGGATGCGTCACCAGGGACACCGTCTCCGGGGGGAGTTGGAGCAGGACGTGCGCGCTGCGGTGAGCGGTGGGCAGGGATGGGCACTGGCCGGTCTGGCCTTCTTCGCTGTCTTCCGGGAAGGGGTGGAGACGGCCCTATTCCTCAGCGCGACAGGCTTCGCCACCAATGGCGTGCGTGTCTTGTGGGGCGGCTTGCTGGGCCTGGCGGTCGCTGTAGCCTTGGGCTGGCTGATCTTCAACACTACGGCCCACATCCCATTGCGGCGTTTCTTCGACGTGACCAGTCTGCTGCTGCTTCTCTTTGCAGCCGGACTCCTGGCGCACGGCGTGCACGAGTTCCAGGAGGCGGGACTCTTGCCTGTCTACGTCGCGCCCGTATGGGACGTCAACCCTGTCTTGCCCGAGACGTCGCTGGTCTGCTCCTTTATGAAGACGCTTTTCGGCTACAACGGGAACCCGTCGCTCCTGGAGGCCTTCAGCTACCTGGCTTATTGGGTGGCGGTGCTGTTAGGGGTACGCTGGTGGGTGACGCGTTACGCTTCCCGACCAGCGTAGCGAAGGAACTATAAACTTGAACCTAACGAAGGTGTGCGACCTACGGTCGCCTGAGCCTTCGCAGGGCTTGGGCTGGCCCCACGGAATCAAAAACTCGGGGGCGAGGACTCGAACCTCGACCGAGGGATCCAAAGTCCCTTGTCCTACCATTAGACGACCCCCGAATGATACAAAGACACCCAGGTGGGTGTTATTTGTTTGTGCTAAGATTTTAACACAGCGTAGGCTGATGGGCAAATTCAATGAAAGGCTGGGTGGTTGGAAGATTGGTAGATCGGTAGATTGGGAGACTGGGAAACTGGTGGATTGGTTAATCGGGGAGCGCAGAAATGCCTAAACACCAGCTTGTCAATCCACCAATGCCCGAATTACCTGGCCAACCAACCAACCGACTAACTAACCAACCAACCAACCCCTAGGGCAAACGCATTTATCCAATCTGGACCGCGAGAAAGTAGTATCTGTCCCATTCAGCCCCATTGCGTCTGGCCTACACGCTGCATTTGGCCGTGTTTTCGTATCTCAACGGGGTAGTATGGGGGAATGACGCCCACTTCTGGCACCAATTGCCCGATTTCAGAACGTTAGAATATAAATGCGTTTGCCCTAAACCAACCCCAAAATAGACTTGACAGGTCCAATAAATCATGATATAATCAGCTACGAATACCCCACCCCCAGGGGGGTGGGGGGGGGTGACAAAACGACGAGGCAGGCCGATGAATGACGAAACGACGACGGACATCCTCAATCGGTTGAAGAGCATTGAAGGGCACGTGCGGGGCATCCAACGCATGGTCGAAAATGGTGACTATTGCATTGACATCGTCAACCAAATCCTCGCCGTGCAACGGGCCATGCAAAAGGTAAACGGCATGGTGCTCGACCGGCACTTGCACACCTGCGTCACCACTGCCATCCAGGGCGATGATCCGGGGGAACGGGAGCGGGTCATTGGCGAGATCATGGGTGTTTTCAACGCAACGGGTAAGCTATAGCACTTGAAGGGGATGAATCTTGACTTTTAAAGAAATCATTGTCTACACCCAGTCTGGTGGCTGACTGTTCTGCGATAAACTGAAAGAGTTTCTTTCGCGGAAAGGCATAAAATACACCGAACGTGATGTTGCCCAAGATGAAAACGCTCTCGAAGAACTTGAAAGGCTGGGTGTGTTTACCACACCGGTCACAGTGATTGACGGCGAGGTCGTGGTTGGCTTTGACAAGCTCAAGTTGGAGCGGCTGTTGGAGTAGATGGACGAA
>DAOUMD010000205.1:0-3058 GCA_034412795.1 Anaerolineae bacterium | reverse complement strand
AAGACTCAAATGTCAACACGGCCTAAGGAAGCGTCCAGAAATAACTTTCTATTTTCAGGCCAAAATTCCGAGTGAAATATTTCAAAATGCACAAAGTTATTCTTGGACGCGGCCTAATGGGTAAGTTGTTAAACCCTTAGTCCTAATGACAGATTGGGTGTAAAGGCTGCGGCGTCGAAGTCCTTCAACATTTTGCGCCGCTACATAGGTTTTGTTCATAATCTTTCAAGGAGGAGAGCCTAAGATGGAAGCAAGACCATGGCATCAACACTACGATAAGGAAGTGTCACCCAACCTCGATTACCCATCAATCCCGGTCCACCAGGTGCTCAGCAACACCACAGCCAAGTATCCAGACAACACAGCGCTCATTTTCTATGATAACAAGTTGACTTATCGTCAACTCGACGCACTGGTTGATAAATTCGCGGCTGGACTGCAACAGATTGGGTTGAACAAGGGTGATCGAGTGGCTGTGTATATGGCGAATTGCCCCCAATCTGTAATCGCCTACTATGCCATCCTGCGAGCCGGGGGCGTCGTGGTTCCCTGCAATCCACTCTTCGTAGCTCGGGAATTTGAGCATCAGGCCAATGACTCGGGGGCAAGGATGGCTATTTGCTTGAGCCTGCTGTATCCTCGGGTGAAGGCGGCCAGGCCCAACACCGGGCTGGAGCACGTAATCGTGGCCAATGTCAAAGAGTACTTCCCGGGCCTTCTGAAAGTCCTCTTTACACTGGCTAAAGAGAAGAAGGACGGACACCGGGTTGACATCTCAGCCGATCCCGACACCCATTGGTTCCGGGATATCTTGAAAACTGCACCCGACAAGCCGACCCCGGTGGACATCGACCCTGAAGACACCGCCGTGCTGATGTATACCGGAGGCACAACCGGGCTGCCCAAGGGAGCTCAGCTCACCCAGTACAATGTGGTCGCCAATGCTATCCAGACTGCAACCTGGTTGACTGGGGCAGTTGAGGGGCAGGATGTGATAATGACGGCATTGCCTCTGACTCATAGCTACGCTATGACAGTATGTATGAATCAGTCGATCTATCGGGGTTATGCCCAGATACTTATCCCCAATCCCCGTGAGCTCGATCAGCTATTGGGGGCTGTCAACAAGCACAGGCCGACCATGCTGCCGGGTGTGCCCACCCTCTACATGGCTATCAACAATTATTCTGATGTGGGTAAGTATGATTTGCGATCTATCAATGCCTGCATCAGCGGTGCGGCTGGTTTACCCCCCGAGGTGCAAGAGGAATTCCAGCGCATTACGGGTGGCAAGTTGGTGGAGGGTTACGGTCTAAGTGAGGCCACGCCGGTGACACACTGCAATCCCATCGGCAGCGGAGGACACATTGGGACCATCGGGGTGCCTCTCCCCGATACCGACTGCAAAATTGTAGACGCCGATACAGAGACTGAGACACTGGGGCCTGGCGAACCGGGTGTTCTTTGCGTCAGCGGTCCCCAGGTGATGAAGGGCTACTGGGGCATGCCCACTGAGACAGCCAACGTCTTACGCCAGGACGAGGCGGGTAAGGTGTGGCTGCACACCGGCGATGTGGCCGAGATGACCAAGGATGGCTACTTCCGCATCGTGGACCGCAAGAAGGATATGATTCTGGCTGCTGGTGGCTACAACGTCTATCCGCGCGAGATCGAGGATGTGCTCTACGAACATCCCAAGGTGATGGAGGCAGCAGCTATTGGTGTGCCGGTCGGCGGAAGCGACCAGCGAGCCAAGGCCTTCATCGTCCTGCGCCCGGGTGAGACAGCCACCGAGGAGGAGATTTTGGAGTTCTGTAGCGAGCGACTGGCCAAGTATAAGGTCCCCAAGTATGTCGAGTTCCGCGAAGACCTGCCCAAGACGATGGTGGGCAAGATTCTGCGGCGCGAGCTGATGGAGGAAGAGCAAAAGCAGGGAATAGCCTGAGCCCTCTGTTATCTGGTAAAAACAAGTGGCGCTGTCGGTGGACAGCGCCACTTGTTTAATTTTACATGTTTTACTATGCCGCTACTGGCTGTGGGGAAAGAACCAGGTTCTCTTGAGGAGGCAAATCAGAGAAGAAAGACTCAAACTCATCGGCGTCCATAGTCTCTGTTTCCTTGATCCGCTCTGCGATGATCACCAGCTTGTCGCGATGATGTGTGAGCACATCGTGGGCGTGGCGATAGGCTTGGTCAACCAGGCTTTGAACCTCTTCATCGATGGCCTGGGCTACCTCGTCACTGTAGTTTCGATGCTCACCGATCTCCTTGCCCAAAAAGACGAGTTCTTCTTTCTCAACAAAGGTGATCGGACCTAGTTTATCGCTCATCCCAAACTGGGTTACCATCGCGCGCGCGATGCGTGTTACCTGCTCCAGATCGCTGCTGGCACCGGTGGTAATGTCGTCGAACATAGTTTCCTCAGCAACGCGCCCACCTAAAAAGACGGCCAGTCGCGCCAGGAATCGAGACTTGCTTATGAGGGTACGATCATCTTCAGGCAGCAGTAACGTGTAACCACCCGCCATTCCCCGGGCTACGATACTTACCTTTTGTACAGGATCAGCGCCCGGTGTCATTCGAGCAACTAACGCGTGACCTACCTCGTGGTAGGCGATGATTTCCTTTTCCTTGTCAGTGATGACGCGGCTCCTGCGCTCAGGACCCATCATCACCTTTTCAACCGCTTCCTGGAACTCGATCATACTAATGGCTTTCTTGTTGCGACGGGCGGCAAGGATCGCAGCCTCGTTCACCAGGTTCTCAATGTCAGCTCCTACAAAGCCGATGGTCCCTTTGGCGATTTTTTCCAGGTTCACGTCAGAGGCCAGTGGCTTGCCCCGCACGTGGACCTCCAATATCTTCTGACGCCCGTTCCAATCAGGCCGATCCAACACCACCCGCCGGTCGAACCGACCAGGCCGCAGTAGCGCCGGGTCCAGGATGTCCGGCCGGTTCGTCGCTGCCATCACAATCACGTTCGTGTCCGTGTCAAAGCCATCCATCTCCACCAGAATCTGGTTCAGCGTCTGCTCCCGTTCGTCGTGACTGCCGCCCA
>DAOUMD010000204.1:0-18741 GCA_034412795.1 Anaerolineae bacterium | reverse complement strand
CCCAGCGCATGTTGGCCCTCTACCGGCAGAAAGATGGCGTGGAAAAACGCTTCACGGTTTCCAAAAGTGACCTGAAGGTCTCGCCCGTCTATCTGCACAAAGACGAACGCATCGAGGCCATGCTGCTCATCAACATGCTGGCCTTGCTCGTCTACAGCCTGCTGGAGCGTCAGGTCCGTCAGGGTGGATTGCACATGACCACCCGGCGCATCATCCAAAAACTCGAGAGCCTGGACGTGATCGAAACCCGGTGCTGGGACGGAAGCCGCCTGTACCGGCTCGTTCCTGTCGACGAAGAGCAGGCAGCCCTCTTGGAAATCTTGGCTTATGCCCTGGCTGAACTCCGACTTCCTCACTGGCCACACGCTTCGTGTTTGCTCCCTGACGAACATACTCTATCCCTGGCTTTGCCACCTCCCAGAGGAACCCAAGTCGCTGCCTAGGCCCGACTATCGGGAAGGGTGAGGTGCGTCCAAGGTCAGGAGCAAGGCCAAGCCCACCCCAGTCCCAGCAGAAGTGGCCCTATTGCGGCTCAAACTTTCACCCTGCACGGCTCGGTAAGGGGCGATCACCCTCTACTGCCAGACAACTTCTGCTCTCTATTCTGTTGGAAAGGTGCGAAATATAGGCTTAGTATTGGTATTCTCTGGCAGTGTCGATCATGGCCTTGATGTTGTCCAGCGGTATGGCGTCGTGCAGTTCTGTGGATGAGCCGACGATATACTTCGGCCCGGCCGCCTCCAAGGCCTGCAGCACGATCGCGGAGATGTTGTCTGGCGTCGCGAAGGGCAGCAATTGGCTACAGTCTATCCCGCCGATGAATACAAGGTCTGGATATTTCTTGCGCAGCTCTTCTAAATCCATGCCCGCCAGCACCTCAATTGGGTTTAGTGCGTCGATCCCCAATGCCACCAAGTCGTCTAAGATGGGCCACAGATTTCCATCCGAGTGATACATCACGGGAATCCCCTGGCTCTTGTAGGTGCTGATGACCCTTTCCATGCGCGGGAACAACTGTTTGCGGAGAAAACTCGGCGAAAAGAGGGGACCGGTTTTGTAAGCTAAGTCCACGCCGTAGAAAACTCCCGGCAGCATGTGGCTGATCGTCAGGGCCTCGATGCGCCTCAACGACTGTTCGACGACTAAATCCAGGTATTCTCCGATGAGGTCGGGAAAATCTACGATCAGGTAAGCCAGCATTTCGATCCCCATGATCTCGTAGAAATCGTGAAATCCCTCCGTGGCGTTCATTTCCAGGAAGAGGGCTATGTCACCTATGGCTGCCTTCTTAAACAAATAGTCTTGCTCGGCCTGTCTGACGTAGCCCTCGGCGTCTCCGATAAACTCGTCGGGATTGTCCAGGATATGCTTGAGGTATTGGGCTGCCTCTTCAACGTCTTGAAATGGAAGAGGTTTGGTCCAATAGGTCCAGCGTTCGTGGGTCCGCGTGCGGTCGTCCGCTAGCTGCACAGTGCGGGGCTGTTCTGGCAGGCGAATGAATTGCTTGGTGCTGTCCAGCGCCTCTCCAATGGCTGTGTAAACCACCCTATCTCGGTTCTCAAACGTCAGTGCTTCGCCCGCGTAATACTCGATCGCGGCATCATTACGCAACAGATCGAAGATGGGAGGATGATCAGGGACCTCACCCCGCATCACAGCATTGACCCGCTCTAACGCGTGCATTATGTCTCCTTGTGATTTCTTCCGCGCGCTTTCCACGGCTGCAGACCAGGTTTGAGGGAAGTGTTTATGGGTCTGGCCGAGATTTAGTCTGAGATCAAACGGAGCCGAATTTCTCAAAGATGACCTTCTCGTGCCCGGCCCAGGTCTCTTCCCCCCTGGGAAAGCCTTCGGGGAATATGTCGAAGCACAGGTAGACCAGCTTTTCCGGGCCAGTGTTCTTGACGGCGTGCTGAGCGCCTCGGGGGATGAATACCAAATCGCCAGCCGTTACCTCTCCCGCTTCGTCCCCCACCACCACCTGGGCTTGCCCTTCGACGATGTAATAAAGCTGCTCCATCTCTGTATGGCTGTTCAGGGGCGCTTCAGCACCGGGCGGCCATTCCTCCAACACAACTTCGGTGCGCTCCGCCTTTTCGCGCGGCAGTAGCACCGTAAACTGGGCGCCAAACAGCCCGAATGTGTGATACACGTCTTTTTGGTTTTTGAGGATCATGTGTTTTTCTCCCATTTATCCAGGAACCACTGGGCGGCCACGCTGGCCCCTTCCTCAGCTTCTTGAGGGACAAGCTTAAACTGGTCGGAAGCCCCTAAGACCCCATACACCTGGTGGCACCAGCCGTAGCTTTTTTGGGCCAGGCTCTCGGTGGCTGGCTCCGCTCTCCCATCCAGGGGATTGACGACGCAAAGGGGACGGGGAGCGACCATAGAGGCTATCTGCTCGACTTCAAAGTGGTTGAGGACGTCAAAGACATAGGCACTGGCCGGATAGGCGGCGTGCTCCTGGATCATCTCTTTGTACGACACGGGTGCTTCGATGCAACCAACTGCCGCAATGCGCTCGTCGAACGCGCTGGCGTAGAGAGCCAGCAAACCGCCTACGCCCCGGCCGACGCACGCGATGCGGTGCTTGTCGATCTGCACGCCGATCACCGAATACGCCGCCAAATAGTTAAAGGCTTGCAGCAGATCCCACAACCTTTGCCCAAACAGGTCTCGATCGAGCATGAAGGAGTCGCTGGCGTTTTCGAATTCGGTGGCCGAGGTCGCGCCCGTCCCGCGCAAGTCGAGGGTGAGGACAGCGCAGCCCAAGCTGAGTAGGTTCTCGACCGTGCCATTGAGTAGCGCGGCGCGGTTGCCACCATAGTCAACATAGACGATGGCCGGTTGGAAACTATGCCAATCTTCGTTGAGGTACAGCATAGCCGGGATGGTGATGCCCGGCTCGCTTTCGTAGCGGATGCACTCCACAATGAAGCGCTCGTGCTGGAATCTGTTGACAATGCCGGGTGTGTAAGCGGGGGGCGTAGGTAATGGGCCGATTACTTCCCGCAGTGAGTTCGATAGCGTCTCCTTGATCACTGACCATGCCTCAATCGATTGGACCCGGCCTTTTTGGGGTGGCAGATCTTCCGCCTGCTGGCGTATGGCAGCGGTCAAGGCGTCCCACGAACTTTGAGGCTGGTCGTGGGGGAAGCAATACATCTCTGGTGAGGCGGTCGGATCTGCTAGCGGTTTGGGTTGGTCGGGGTCAGCCGTGGCTGTGATGTAGTGTACGGCGAAGCGGGGGCGCGGAATCTCCATAGATGGCTCAGGAATTGGGGAGCCGTCTCCTTCGCCTTTTAGCCACTTGCTGAACCAGCCGTAGGCCGCCTCGCGCATCTCTTGGTTGTAGCTATGTACGTCGTCCACCAGCGTGAGATGGATGCGGTCGCCGATATCCAGCAGATCATAAACTATTTTTGCCCGGGCGGCGGCCCGCTCGGCGCCTTTGGTGGGAAACATGGGGTCTTGCATAGCGTTGATGATCCTCAGTGGCCTGGGGGCAACTAAGGCGGCGATGTCCCCCATATTCGCATAACTGAACACGCGTGCCACTTGGTTGCACAAGTCTTGACCGCCCACCCAGTTATATCCCCGCATGGCGCCGAGCAAATTCTCGTAAGCGTTGACGTAGCAAACGGGGGCCGAGACTTTCACGCGCTCGTCCAGAGCGGAGACATACAAGGTGTTGTGGCCGCCACCTGACGCGCCCGTCATCCCGATACGTGCGGCGTCGACCTGGGGCAAGGATTGCAGGTAGTCGATAGCGCGCATACTTTCCCAGACATTGAACCCGGCCTGGGATACACCCACCAGATAGGCCTCCAGGTGGTTGTGACAGCGCCAGCTCGCCTGCCTTTCGCCCTGATCTGCAGGGTCGTAGCTCAGGACCACAAAGCCTAACTTGACCAGCCCGATGCAAACCGCTTGCTGATCTGGCTCCATCTTCGCGTTCTCAATCCAATGCCCCAGTGAGAAAAGAACAGCCGGGGCGGGCGCTTCTAGGGGGGTTGGGCGATAGAGATGGACGGGGACAATGCAGCCAGGGCGCGGCTCAAGGGTCAATTTTTGAACGCGATAGCCGTCGAAGGTTACGGTCCCCAAATCCTGCACATTGAGGGGGGTACGTTCCGGCACGGGACTCAAGCCAAACGACTTGGACAGTTTACGCTGTAGGTATGTACGGCGGGCCTGCCAGTCCGCCTCCGTGGTGATATTGGTGGCCTCCTTTTCACGTTCATTCATTAGTTCCCCGATGCGGTGGCGTATGTAGTCTGGGAGCATGGAGGAGCCAAAGGCGGTCCCCAACTCCAGGCCGATATCCAGGAATGCTTCAGCCAGCGAGCCTTTATCTTTCATTGCCGTATTATTCTCCCTCTCTATCCTTTGGTGGCGCCCAGCGTCATACCCGAAATGACACGCTCGGAGAGAAGCATGTACAGCAACATGGAGGGGAGTAAGATGATGACGACCCCTGCAAAGAGGGAAGTCCAGTCTGCGGTAGAACCCATCACCACGCGCAGGTTGTATAGGCCCAGGGAGATGGTCCATTTTTCGGGCTTGGAAAGCAGCACCAGCGCCAGCAGATATTCATTCCACGAGGTGATGAAGATGAAAATGGCGGCGGTGGCCAGGCCTGGCCCGGAAAGGGGTAGCATGATGCGCCAAAAGATGACAAAGTCGGAGGCCCCGTCCAGGGCAGCCGATTCCTCCATTTCTGTGGGCAAGGTGCGGAAGAACCCGGTGAGTAAGAAGGTTGTGAAAGGCAGCATAAGCGCTACATAGGAAACGATCAATCCTAGATGGTCGTTGATCAGGTGCATTGTGTTTAACAGCATAAAAAGCGGCACCAACAGCAATTGGATGGGCACGCCCATACCGGCAATCAGACTGTATAGAATCGGGGTGCGCCCCGTAAACGGAATGCGTGCCAGAGCATAGGCGCCCATGGCACCAAAGAGAAGGGTGACGCCAACCGAGATGGACACGATGAACAGACTATTGGTGAAGTAAATCCCCATTTTGGCAATTCGCCAGGCCTTGGAATAACTTTCCCAGTTTAGCGTCTGGGGTATCCCCCACATATTTGCAAATAGTTCCTGGTTGGTCTTCAGGGACGCAGATAGCAACCACAAGAAGATTAACACGGTGAATGCACACCAGGGCAGAAGTATCAAGTACGAAAGCCAATGCTTCTTAAGCGACCTGTGCCATTTCTTTGGCGCTCTATATTGTTCTCCAGGGTTTCCGTTCATGGAGTGCCTCCGCAAAAGGCAATCTTAATATTCGATGGTCTCGCGTCTCATCACAAGCATGGTCAAACCTGAACCGACGATGACCAAAAACAACAGCACGACGCCAGCCGCCGTCCCATAGCCCATGCGATAAATCGTCTCACGCTGCCCAAAGGCCATCACGTAGGTGAAGATCGAAATCGTGCTGGTCGACCAGTTGGGTCCCCCGAGGGTGAGGGTGTAAATCAACTCGAACATTTTCAAGGCGCCGATGATCCAGAATACAACCGTTATGGTAATCACATCCCAGATCATGGGTATGGTGACTCGGAAGAAGATCTGAATTTCGTTGGCCCCCTCCACCCGGGCCGCCTCTGCGTAGGTGGGGGGGATTTTCTCAATGCCGGCCGCAAAAACCACCATTGAGAAGCCTGCCGTGGCCCAAATGATGGTAGCCAGCACCGAGTATTTGGCTAGATCGGGACCAAGCCAGGTTTTGGTAAGCATCCCCAGGTTCAAGGTTCTCAGCACGTCGTTTAATATCCCCGACGGGTTGAAGAAGAAGGTACCGATAATGCCCAGCCCTACGGCCGGCACCACGACCGGGAAGAAGATAATGGCTCGAAATAGCTTCCGCCCCCAGAAGCTGCTCTTGCTGAGCAAGGCTGCAAATAGGAGTGCAATAGAGAGTGTCAAAGCGCCGCCAACTACGAGGAAAAACATCGTGTTTTTAAGCGCTTTCCAGAATATCTTGTCTTTTGCCAGTTCTTTGAAATTGGCCAACCCGACGAATTCCATCGTGGGAACAAAGCCTGACCATTCAAAGAGGCTGACGTAAAGCGCCCGAATCGCCGGGTAAAAAAAGAAGACACCGTAGACGATCAGGGCCGGGGCTAAAAACAAACCCACGGTTCTATATCGGTTCGTTCTTCGCATCAGGCACTCCTCTGCCTAAAACCGGCAGGGGAGAGAGCGTGAAACCGGCGCCAGGTGGGCTCTCTCCCCCGCGCTCACTCAAGGCAAGCGGTTATTTACTGAAGAAATCGACTTGCTCTTGCTTGAGGGTCTCTATGAATTCCTCGGCCGTCAGTTGTCCAAAGATCAACTGGTCATCCGCCACCCAGAAGACGCTGGTGACCCATTCGGGGTTGTCGTCCTGGATACCGTGGAGCCTGGGATAGATAGTGTTTGCGGCCTCCAGGATGGTGTTTTGCCCTTCGTTATAGCGTGGGAGCGGTACGCCTTTCACCGCGGCGGGCGTCCCGACCTCACCGTAATCGGATTGAGCCTCCGGGCTGGTCATGTATTTCAGGAACTCGATGGCCGCGTCGGCGTTGGGGCTGTCCTTCAGTATCAACCACGAATTGGACCAGGCTTCGGCCGCAGTCTGGTCCCCTGCACCTCCTTCAACCTTGGGGATGGGGGCAACGGCCATTTCCCAGTCCTCGTTAATCTTGTCGCTGATCTCGGCCACGAACCAGGTGCCCGTGAGGTACATACCAACGTTGCCTTCGGCAAATAGCGTCTCGGCGCCAGGCCAGTTGGTGCCCTCGTAGCCCTCCTGGAAACAGCCGCTGTCTACTAGGGCCTGCACTTGCTTGGCGGCCTCCAGAAAGCCGGGGTCATCCCAGGCCTCGCCGGTCGGGTCCTGGGCGGCGGCTCTGAACTCTTCTCCGCCGACGATGCGACTGGACAGCCATACAAAGTACCAGCTTGGGAAGAAGGGGTATGCGCCGTTGACGGCCAGTGGGGTTACCCCGTTCTCTTTCAGAGTCTCACAAATGTCCAGGAGGTCGCTCCAGGTTTCGGGTGGCTCTAGCCCATACTTTTCAAAGATTTTTTCGTTGTAGTAAATGCCCGAAGTGTAATACCCCTGGGGAATAAGATAATGGTGTCCGTCAGAGTGGGGCGCAAGGCTTACGAACGTATCTCCCCAGGCTTCGTCGGTGTTGTAGCCGGGGGTCTTGTACGCCTCGTCGAGCTGATAGGCCAGACCTTCTGCCACCACGCTGGGGTAAAGCTCAGAGGAAGAATGGCTGAGGATGTCCGGGGCTTCCCCCGAAAGCAGCGCTGTCCGCAACTTGGTGATGCTTTCGCGTCCCATCCAACTGACCTCAACCTGGATGTTGGGATTGTTTTCGTTCCAGATCTTCACATTGCCAGCCAAAATTTCAGCCAGCGGCTCGGTTTCGCTCAGGTAGGACCAGTAGGTTAAGGTGACAGGCTCGGCTGCTTCTTCGGATGCCGGCTCTTCGATGGTTGGCTCTTCGGTGGCTGGTTCGGCTGCGACTGGCTCTCCAGGTACAGGCGTGGGAGCTGGTACGCAGGCGCCTAGCAGCAACGTTACCATCAATGACAATGCTAACAGTGAATAAACTTTAGACGTCATCTTGCACCTCCTCATTGTGCATTTTTGAAGATATACGTTTTATCAGGCAGTTTTCTCTCATATGCACCTCCTTCGGTGATCTACGGAGACCTGGAAGTTTTTGCTCCCTCTGTCGTCGACGTGAAATAGGAAAGCTATCTGGCCTGGCGGAGGGTTCCATGAACTGGCCGGTAGACGCTGTGTTGACAACCCATGCCCACTATGTTAGGATAAATACGCCGGACGAGGAGAATAATCTGCACCCTCTAGATCAGTATACCATATCGTGTAGCAACCCTCCAGGCCAGAAACCGGCCAATTGTTGACCAAAAGGGGTGTCAAAAGCTCCTTGGAATATAGTAGCGGTGGGCCTCAAGCCGATGTGGAACGCGCTTCCACGCTCGTTGTGTGCCTCAAAGCTTCAACATGGGTAACATGGACTCTTTTAAGCAGTTCAAGCAGGAACTTCGCGATGGGCTGACGCATCTGCACGATCCTGATTATCAGCCTACTGAACTATTGTATATGGTGTTAGGCCGCGACCCCCAGGAGGGTGCAGGTCCGGTTCAGTCTGACATTATCCAGGTGATCAAAAGCTTGGAGCCTCCGGCGGACGTTCCGGTGGGTTCCCATGCCAGACAAGAATTCGACTTGTTATATCACCGCTTCGTGCTAAAGCTTACCCAGGAGGAGACGGCCGGCCATCTGCACATGAGTGTCCGCAGTGTGCGGCGCGCCCAACGTGCTGTGACGCATACGTTGGCACGCTTGCTTTGGGAACACAGTCTGGCCCGGGGGGTATCGACGGACGAAGAATTTGAATCTGAAGTGAGCCCACAACGGCGCGCGGGGACAACGCTTGATGCTCAGATGCTGGACTGGCGATCCCAGGTGAAGCAAGACCTGGCCTCCCTTCAGAGCGGCGCTCCGGGAGCTGTTACCGATATAGCAGAAACCATCAAACGTGCGGTGGAGTTGGAGAGTGTCCTTGCCTCCAAATATGGGACCAGCCTGACGGTGGAACAGGTGGGGCCTGACCTAATGGCTGCGATTCATCCTTCGGTGCTGCGCCAGATTCTGATTATGGCGATAGCGAAACTGGCCCGACGCACATCACCGGGTCAGATAACCATCCAGACGACGCTCGATGATGAAGATGTCAAAATCATCCTAACAGGTTCCATTTCTACACATGATAGAGCGCCGAACGTCGATCTAATTCAAGAAATATTGGCCTCGCAGGGTGGGTTCGTTGGGGTGAGCGTGATTGGCAGCCGTGTCTCTTTGTGGGTGAAAGTTCCATCTGTCGGCCAGGTCACCGTGCTTGTTGTGGATGATAACCTGGACATGGTTCATTTTTATCGGCGTTGTACGGTAGGGACGAAGTACTACATCATCCCGGCCGCACAGGGGCAACGTACGTTTGAAGCGATCAAAGCTGCTAATCCTGATATAGTCGTGCTGGACATTATTCTGCCTGACGCCGATGGGTGGGAACTGTTGACGCAGCTTCAAAGCCACCCAGCGACCCGCTCCATACCGATTATCATTTGTTCGATTGTCAAAGAAGAGAGTCTTGCGTCGGCGCTGGGTGCTGCGCTCTATCTGCCGAAACCGGTCCATCACCGTCAGTTCATCCAGGCACTCGATCAAGCTCTCGATCAGGCTCCAACATGAGCGCCGAGAATTGGAGTGTCCCACGCAGCAGCTTGCTGATCGAGAGTCCCTCATCCATAGTTGCCAAAAAGAATCTGCTTGCCAGGGGCTGATCGGCAGGGTCCTGGGCCGATACGAGGAACACGGGTACGTTTCCGGTCCTCTCATCCTGTTTTGCGGATTTCAGGGTTTGCCAGCCGTTCATATCAGGCATCATAATATCAAGCAGCAGAAGATCCGGTGGGCTGTTGCGTAGTTGGTCCAGCGCTTTTTCGCCGCTTGAGGCGGTGGCAACCTCTAGCCTGTCATCACAAACACGCAGCATACGCGTCAAGAGCTGCAAGGCATTGGGGTCATCATCTACCACCAGAACTCGCCTTACTTGTTTGCCGATTGTCTGAATTGCCTCTTCCAGGTCAGTGTACGTCACCGGTTTTATCAGGTGCCCTAGTGCGCCAGCTTCTAATGCTCGCGTTGCAGGCCGTGGCACACAGCAGCCTATAATAGGCGTTCCTGGAATCTTCTGCCGGGTGCTTTCGACTGATGACGTCAAGTTCTCGGGGGTTAGTACGTTGAGCACCACGGCATGAGCCGGGCATTGCTCCACCTTCTCCACAGCCTGGCTCAGACTTCTGGCATCAATGAATTCGACCTCGTCTGAATATAGCATTAGTTCATGACAAAGGTCGCCAGTCTCGTCGCAAACGACGACACGTGGTTTACCAAGTTGGTCAGAGAGAATGGGGCGCGTTGACTTGAATGCGTGCTCGCGCCATCGCCAGTCTTCCTTTATCCAGTGCCCTGGTCTTGCCACGGGCTCTGTGGGCGAGGATACTGGTAATCTAAAAAAGAACGTGCTTCCCATGCCCGGCTCGCTTTCGGCCCACATCTGGCCGCCGTGGAGTGTGACGAACTGCTTGCTGATGCTTAACCCCAGCCCGCTCCCCTCTCCATCGGCCGGGAGTTGGCGTGTTGTACCCTGGTAGAAGGGTTCGAAAATCCTCTCAACGTCCTCCGGCGCAATGCCAGGGCCAGTATCTGTCACACCCACCACGACATGCTGATCCTGTTGTGTCACGTGTACCCTGATCTCGCCTTTTGCTGTGAAGCGAGCTGAATTGCTCACCAGGTTAAGGATCACTTGACGGATCCGGATACGATCGCAATAGATCTTGGGCAAATCCTCCGGAATAATGACCCGCAGACGAAGCCGCTTCTTCTCCACTAACGGACGTACCACTGCTAATGCGCTTTCTGTGATCTCCCCCAAATCGGCTTGCTGTCTTCGAAGTTCAAGGCGTCCTGACTCTGTCTGGCTGAGGTCCAGGACATCGTTTATCATGCTGGAGAGATGCTTGCAGTTGCGATACACAATTTCCAGGTCCGTCCACAAATCCGGCGGAAGCTCCTCGGCATAAGCCTCTGGTTTCTCTACCATGATACCCACAAGGCCAATGATCATGTTCAGAGGAGCGCGAAATTCGTGACTGACTCTGGCGACGAACCATGCCTTGCTTTTTTGCGCTTGCTCCGCGATAAGCCGCAACGCGGTCAGTCTTTCATTGGCCAATACGAGTTGCCTGTTGGCATGTGCCCAGGCGTCTCTGGTCTGTTCCAGTTCCGCTCTTCGCTCCTGTGCTTCGGTCAGCGCGCCCTGGGTGCGCTGAAAGTATTCCTTTAACCAAGCGTTGAGTTGGTAAACAGGGCGATATACTGCGTGCATAACACCTACTATGGCCCAAATCAGCATCAAGGCCAGGGTGATTGTGGCGGAATCTGGCGTGGCAACAACCACCTCAGGCGAAATCAACAGGAGTGCGCTTTCCACCACTGCGGTGGCTGTCGCGGCGCGGGGGCCGATCAAGGCCGCTGCCAGAGCGGAAGGTATCACAAGAAAGACGTGAATGCCTGAGATGTTTAGCCAGACGTTGCCCAGACAAACCAGTGTGACCAGGGCTATGATCGTAAACCATCGGCCTGCCCAAGGTCTCCAATGGAGGATTAACCAGCCGATGGCCGTCAGAGCCCACGAGAGAAACGTAAATGGGATAAGGGTCTTCAGTGATTGGTGAGGATAGGACAGTGCTTCCCCCGTAAGATAGAGCACTGGCCCCAAGATTCCCATCGCAATGAGCACCGGCTTGGGCGAAATATGCAGCTCAGAGTCAAACGTTGAATTTAATCTTATACTTTTCATAGCTTGTCATTCCGTAAAATCGGCAAGATCTCAGGCGCGTGAGTCAAAACGGTCACCCTTGCCTCAGGACCGTGGCGGCGCAATGCCTCCGCCAGCGCATCTTCGAGGCTGGCGAAGGGGGCGAAGCCCAGCGCGTGAGTTTCTTCGTCCGAGATGCCGTCGCTGACCAGGCTGATGCGCGCGCGTTGGCGCATCTTGGCCCAGGCCAGCGCCAATCCGCCGGACACCACGTCGTCGATTTCTCCTGCTTCGATGCGTGTCTCGATCTCCTCCGCGTCCTGGCCGGTGAAGTTGAGCATGTCTTGGTGCGTGACCGAAACCCCTTCGGGACAGGGAGTGACGACGATGAGCGTGCCTCCCTGGCGCACGCTCAGGTCGGCTGGGTAGAGAGATTTGTGCGCCTGCCAGAATTCGATGTCGCATGGAAACGACCCGGCAACTACGATATCAGCCTGGCCGGGCAGGGCGACGCCGTATACCTCCCGGGCGAGGCCGACCCCGGCCCGGAAGGCAAGGCGCGGGTCACCATAAAATGCGCGCACCATCCGCCCTGTTCCGTCCAGAACCACGTTGAACACCGCGTCGAGTCCCACCCGCTCGGCGATGGTCTCCATCTCGGCACGCACCGGATTCTCGGTCAGCCCCAGATACGAGCGGCGGGTGCGCGTGCTAAAGTAATGGGTGGCCCCGGTAGTGGCTGCCCCGCAGATGCCAGGCTGTATGATTTTGGCCCCGGCCGAAAAGCCCGAGATGTGGTGCGGGACGATGCTGCCCAGCCCGATTAGAAATTCCGCCTCCACGGCTGGTCTGCCGACGTGGATGGGAGTGCCATTGGGTGTAACCCCCAGGTAGACCAGTTGGGCCTGGTCCTGCCAGGGGTTGTTGAGCACTGGGACGCGGCGTGTCACCTCCGGCCCGAAGTGGTCTTCGATCTCCTTCGACGTCATGGGGCGATGCGTGCCCAAGGCAATCAGCACGCTGGTGCCCCCATCATCGAGGCCGGCGGCGTTGAGTTCTTCTAACAGCGCCGGGATGATGACGCGCGCCGGCGTGCGGCGTGTCAGGTCGTCAGCGATGATGATCGCCTGCCGCGCGCCACGAGCGGCCTGGTTCAGGGGCGGTGCGCCGATGGGGCTCTTCAGGGCGCGTCTCACTTCGGCTGCGGGGTCCTCGCAGGGCGTGGCTGGATTGGGTGGCAGGACCGCCATCAAGTTGCTTGACGGCAGACGGGCCGTCACCACCTGGTTGCCATAGGGCAGGGCGATTTTGCGCAGCTTACGGGGGGAAGGCATTGATACCTCCAGACCAAATGCGGGCATCATAATAACTCACTTTGGATAGCTTGCCAATTGCAGGCGGGGTGTCCTCCAGATATTGCAATCACCCTGGTATCTACTCAGGTTTGGTACATCCGGGACCGGCAGTCCTTATGAACTTGCGTGCAATATGTAATTTTCTCAGGGGACTGCCAGTCTTGCCTGGGCAGTTACTCACCCTGAACATCGGGAGGGGTCGGAGCGTAAAGAGTCCGTAAAGAATGTCTCTGGCCCGACTTTTTTTACGTAATCTTTGCTCTGTCGGGCCCCAAAATGTGATATACTGCACCTGCAAGAATACCGGTAGTTAATGGAAGGGGTGAACAGAATGGCATTGTCAACCATCCAGCGTATTGGCCTGGCAAATGGTGATGTGGCCACAAACGGCGATGTGGCCACAGGTGGTAATGGGACCTCCCCAGGAAACGGCGCCGAACCGAGAACCTTAGAGGGACGCCCTGACTTGTCGGGCCTTCAACGTATTGGCTTGACCGACGAGGAGAACACCCCAAGCGGCAACGCCAAGAAAGTCTCCCCAGACGGCGCGGTCGAGCAGGGTTTCTCAGCACTGAGTCCCGATCTGGCGGAGCGAGCAGTCTGGATCGCCGAGCAGTTACGTCCGTCCCTCGAAACCAACGTTGTGCTTGAGCGATCCCAGGAAGTACTCAATCTGATCTACGCGCGATACAAGCTGCTGTGCCAGCACGTCAAATTGCTTATTCCACCCGAGATCGAAGAGGATTTCTTCAAAGTCGTTGTGGATGAGCTCGTTGGCTTTGGGCCTCTGGAGTCTCCGTTGCACGACGACGAGGTGACTGAGATTATGGTCAACGGGCCAGACCTGGTCTACGTTGAAAGAGGAGGCAAGACATTCGAATGCGATGTGCGATTCGTGGATGACGATCACGTGCTGCGCGTCATCAATCACATCATAGAGCCTCTGGGCCGGCGCATTGATCATGCGTGGCCGATGGTCGATGCCCGCCTGCCCGATGGCTCGCGCGTCAATGCTGTGATCCCCCCTTGCGCTATTGACGGTCCAAGCATCACCATCCGAAAGTTCTCCAAGGTCCCCTTCCAGGTCGAAGACCTGATCCGCTTTGGCACCCTTACCCAAGAGATGGCTGACTTCCTGAAAGCGTGTGTCGTCTCTAAACTGAACGTTCTCGTCTCGGGTGGAACCGGCTCAGGCAAAACAACGCTCCTAAACGTGCTATCCGGTTTCATCCCAGAGGGGGAGCGCATCGTCACCATCGAAGACGCTGCCGAATTACAGCTCAACCAGCGCCATGTGGTGCGGCTGGAAACCAAGCATGCTGTTGCGGATGGGGCGCGGTCGGTTACCATCCGTGACTTGGTGGTGAACGCGCTGCGTATGCGTCCGGAACGAATCATTGTTGGTGAGTGCCGGTCGGGTGAGGCACTGGATATGCTCCAGGCCATGAACACCGGTCACGACGGCTCGCTGACCACCGTCCACGCCAACACTCCCCGCGATACCATCTCGCGTCTTGAGACGTTGGTGTTGATGGCCGGTATGGATCTGCCGCTTCAGGTGGTACGCAAGCAGATCTCCTCGGCCATTGACGTGATCGTGCAGCAGGCTCGTCTGCGCGATGGCACTCGCAAAATCGTCAGTGTCACCGAAGTGCAGGGCACCGACGGCAATGCCGTCACTTTACAAGACATCTTCACTTTCGTCGAAGAAGGTGAAAAAGATGGGAAGGTGATTGGTCGATTCGAGCCCACCGGCATCCGCCCCAAGTTTGACCCCCGGCTCAAGGTTCATGGCTTTAACCTGCCGGCCACGGTGTTTACGAAGCAATCCTGAACTGCCAGGTGTGATGCATGATGCGTGAAGCGCAAGGCGTGTTGCGTAAAACGTAATGCGTGAAGCGTATCACGCATCTCGCCTGCGTTTGGCGAGCGTGACTTCCGCGGGTCAGCCGGTCCCCGTCTGAGGCTGTCTCTCCAACTCCAGAAGTTTGCACTGTCTAAGAATCTGCCCGAATTTGAAGACTTCCAGGGTGTGGCGATCTCTTCCGTCCACAGCCGCTGGATCAAGGTCAGCATCCTCTCGAACCGGGCGCCCCGTCCCTCCAGCGGCCTTTGAAACGCGTCGAAAAGGAAAAGTGGAGAAGAAACCCTGGCCTTCGTATCTGATGTCCCGCTTCCGTTCGCCGATATCCCCCGTTTCCAACTGGACGATGTGTCCGGCTTGGCAGATTTGATAGAGACCCGCTTTGAGAAGATACTCCAACTGCGGAGAGCTTGAAAAGAATCGAAGGGGTATGTTATAATCAGATATGGCGTTCAAGCTGAAATTGACTCTTCATCGGACCTTCTCTCCACGCTCGTGTGTAGGCGAGGTCCCAGGCAAGGAGGTCTGTTGTGGACAAAGTAGGTCCTTGGGCTGAGTTCCCGGCGACATATCGCCAGGAGCAGGTGCGCACAATCCTGGGCTGGGTGCGGGTTGGTGAAAGCGGCCTTATCGTGGGCATGAGCGGTGCTGGCAAATCCAATTTGCTGGGCTTTCTGTCCAGCCGGCCCGACGCCGCCCAACTTTATTTAGGCGATGCGGTAGCAGATACTTGCTTCCTTCTCCTCGACGCCAATCTGCTGCCAGCCTTGACTCGGACGGCCTTCTACCGGGAAATGCTCCAGTTACTCCATCGACGCAGGTCCTGCCTCCCTGTGTCGCTTCAGAATGAGGCTTCAAATTACCAGGGACACATCGACTCGCGCGACGACTTGCTCCTCCTGTCCGCAGTCAGGGATGTGCATCGCATCTTTTGTTATGAGGGCGGCAAGCGAGTTGTCTGGCTGATAGACCGCTTCGACGAAGCGTGCCGCCGCCTCGATGCCCAGTTCTTCAATAGCTTGCGAGCCCTACGTGACGTGTTCAAAGGCCAACTTTGTTATGTAGTTGCCACCCGGCACCCTTTGCCTGACCTGCGAGATCCGGCTGAAATCGACGAGTTTTATGAAATCACGGCGGCCAATACCTGTTGGCTGGGCCCCATGGTGGAGAGAGATGCGGGTTGGGTAGCCCGCCAGATGGCTGCACGTTTCGAGATTGCGTTCACCGGGGAAGACGTGGCACGCGTTCTCACTTTGACCGGGCGGCTGCCTGCCTTTCTGAAAGCCGCTTTCACCTCGTTGGCCGCTGGTGAACTGGGTAGCCAGGAGAGACAGGGCGACTGGGGGGACCAGTTGCTGCGGCGGGACGACATCCGACGTGAATGTGGGGAGCTGTGGGACGGCCTGACCGACGCGCAGCGGGTGGTGCTGCTCGAGGTGATGTTTGGCTCTCTGCCCACGGGTATCGAAGACAAGTCGCTGGCTTATCTAGAGAAACTGGGACTGGTCGTGGGGAATGGAGAATATCGACGTGTTTTCAGCCCGCTGTTTGAAGCATACGTGCGCCAGTCGAGGAGTCCTGGCCGCCCGATACGTCTGCATCCCGAGACTCGATCCGTCTGGCGCGGGGATGCGGAGTTGCCGATCACGCTGACGGCAAAGGAAGACCAATTGCTCTCTTACTTCCTGAAGCACACGGGTGAGATGTGCACCAAGGACGCCTTGGCTCGTGCTGTCTGGCCTGACGAAATCCCGCTAGAGGGCGTGCGCGACGATCGCCTGGCGCAATTGGTCCGCCGTTTGCGTGAGAAGATAGAGTTTGACCCCAGTGAGCCTGGCTACATCTTGACTGTTCATGGTCAGGGGTACCGGTTCGTCCAGCCAGATGCGTGAGGGCGGCGTATTGATGGTTGGAACCTGCAACCAACCGCCACCGCGAAGCCGCTCATTTTGAGCGGCGTTTTTGTTTCTTGCCGGGCTCTTCATCCTCCTATGTGCGTTTCCGCACACCTCACTATGTGATCTATCCAGGCTCTTAACTGGCTACGTCAGGACACTACAGGCCTGAGGCTTTTCCAAGAATTGAATGTTGAAAGCTCCGCTCATTAGCTTCACCAACAACTTGGTAACTTCTCTTCTGTCAGAAACGTGTGCGAATTGTTGATAACGTCTCAAGTTTCTGTCAAGAAAAACGCTTGAGAATTTGCTATGTTATATCTGGAGATCTTAGCTTCTGAATTCAACTCGTTGCACAGGCAGAGGTTCTCCCAGAAGCATTAGCGGTTAGAGGTGATCAAGGGGGCCCATGATGGCAATCGCATACTTCGGCATCTTATACCCGGAAATGCCAGGCCTGTTGGATCGACTGAGACGCAGTCTGACCAGCCTGGCGTCTCAACTGGCTGCTTTATGCGGTTATGGAGAGACAAGAACGCAGCGTGACTCATGCAGGGATATTTCCATTCTCTTCACCGACATTGTGGGCTTCAGCGACTTGATGACCAGTTGGCCTATGGAGGTGGTCGTCGCCAGTCTTGATGGATATTTCGAGAGATTAGGTCGATGCATTTATCAATATGGAGGACAGGTCGACAAGTTCATAGGTGATGGAATGATGGCGGTGTTTCAGTCACCGGACGATGCAGTAAACGCCGCTCGGGCGATTCAAGAGGAGGTAGAACATTTTAACTCACAGCAAACGATGTGTTCACGCTGTTCCTTTCCGACACGTATCGTCGTGGATACTGGCCCTGTGGTCAGGACATCTCTGGGACTCAGGCGTGACCGGGATCGGACCGTGATAGGACCAGTGGTCAATACAGCTTCACATCTGGTCAAAACGTTACCGCCAGACAAGGTCTTCATCTCTCACGATACGTGCTGTCGATTGACGGATCGCGGCGGACTGTGGTTGACCGTGGCCCAGGCGATGGATCGCGATGGGGGCAGGATGGCCATCTACGAAGTCCCGGCCCTTGACGAGACGGACAGCGCGTAACTGAGAATTCACTACCGGACACTTTTTCACCTAAGCGAGCGGAGGCATCCTGAGCGTGTCGAAGGAGCCTCCGCGAGCGCCCTTCGACACGCTCAGGGTGCTCGCTTCGGCTCAACTGGGTCTGACATGTCGCCTTATTTTGCAAAGTGTCCGGTAGTGAAACTAAGAAGGGACATAT
This sequence comes from Anaerolineae bacterium, assembly GCA_034412795.1. Classification (GTDB taxonomy): domain Bacteria; phylum Chloroflexota; class Anaerolineae; order 4572-78; family NAK82; genus JAUVPY01. Next base: position 931 of record DAOUMD010000204.1, on the reverse strand, counting down.
CGAGTGAGGAAAAGTGCTACCCCGACACCATATATATCGGGGAGGGGCATACGATGAACTGGGTTGATGTGTTATTCTTGATCCTTCTGGCCACCGCGCTCCTGTGGGGAATGGAGCGCGGGATAGGATCACAACTGATCGGTTTGCTGAGCTTGGTCTTCGCAGGCGTGCTGGCGGTCTATCTCTTCTCCGACCTGGCTACCTTGCTGGGTGGGGTTCTCGACGGTGTATCCGATCAGGGGCGTGAAACCATTACTTTTCTTTTGTTGCTGATTACTGTGTATAATCTCATCAACTACTCGGTTCGCTCCAGCATAGTCCCGCCCGAAGAGCGCCGGCGCGAGACCGAGCCGGTGGCAACCGGGCTGGAAGCGGTATTGGTCGGCGGAGTTCACCGTTTCTTTCTAACACCGGTCTATATGTTGGGCAGTATGACTCTGGCTTTTATTCTCACCGGCATCTGGTTCGGCTTGGTGGTCAGCGTACTACGTCACTCGCTGACTCTGCCCTGGCCGGCTCACGATGGGATTCGGTCTTTTCTTTACTACGGCTTGCGTGGCTCCACGGTGGTAAGTGTGCTGGATGGCGTCTTCCAGACCGCATATGCATCCCTGGACACTTTGATGCCTCGCGAGCCAAACAGTCCCCTTATAACGCTGATCCGTCGTTTCACGCGGCTATCCTGGATGCTTTGATCCCCAGCTCTGCTCCCGGTTGTAGCCAAGACCTGTCAGGTCCCGGAAACGGGCTGTGCCATCCTGGGCGAACCACTCCGTCTCTACGTTTCCGTCTTCCAACATTCCAATCTTCCACCCGTATTGCGCTTGACTTGCACTCCTATGTGTGATATGATGCGCAATGTCCCCCAGCTTTGCCATATCAGATCAAGACCATCGACCTCGTCGTGACGTGCAAATCGTATCCCTTCTTT
>DAOUMD010000203.1:0-20290 GCA_034412795.1 Anaerolineae bacterium | reverse complement strand
AGGCCTTTGAGGAGGCCACCGGTATCACCGTCAACTACATCGGCGACAAGGAATTCGAAGCACGCATCTCCATTGCGGTTGACGCCGGCGACCCGCCGGACATCGCCGACTTCCCGCAGCCGGGCGCGGTGGCCAACTTCGCCCGCCAGGGGCACATCGTCGACCCAACCACCTGGATCTCCGAGGAGTGGCTGGCACAGCAGTACAATCAGAGCTGGCTGGACATGGGGACGGTGGAGGGTCCAGATGGCCAACCCATGATGGGTGGCGTCTGGCACCGCTTCAACGGCAAGAGCCTGGTCTGGTACCCCAAGGACGATTGGGACGCGGCTGGCTACGAGATCCCCCAGACCTGGGATGAACTGCTGGCGCTGACCCAGTTAATCGCCGACGACGGAGACACGGCCTGGTGCATCGGCATCGAGTCACAGGCGGCCACCGGCTGGCCGGCCACCGACTGGACCGAGGAGATGATGCTGCGCACCACCTCGTTGGAGAACTATGACGCCTGGGTCGCAGGCACACTGCCGTTCTCTTCGGACGAGGTGAAGAACGCCATCGAGACCTGGAGCGAGATATGGTTCAACGCCGACTATGTCTTCGGCGGCACGGACGCCATCGTGTCCACCTACTTTGGCGACGCCCCGGCGCCCATGTTCGAAGACCCGCCCCAGTGCTGGATGCACAAGCAGGGTAACTTCATCACCGGCTTCTTCCCCGAGGGCACCCAGGCGGGTGTGGACTACGACTTCTTCTACCTGCCGCCGGTGGATGAGCAGTATGGCAAGCCCTTCCTGGTAGCGGGCGACATCATGAGCATGTTCAACGACCGACCGGAAGTGCGGGCTTTGATGGAGTACTTCACCATACCCCAATCTGCCTCCGGTTGGCTGCAGAACGGCGGTGCGTTGGCCGCCCACCAGACGGCCACGCCCGACATGTACGGCGTGGACCTGGAGCGCGGCATTGCCGAGTTGGTGGGTGAAGCGACCAGCTTCCGCTTCGATGCCTCGGACCTGATGCCGGCCGAAGTCGGCTCTGGCTCTTTCTGGACCGGCATGACCGACTACGTCAGCGGTCTGTCCGACCTGGATACCGCCGTGGCCGAAATCGACGCCTCCTGGCCTGAATAGGGTTGACCGGTAGTCAAGTAAAGTAAAGTAGAGGGACTGCCAGCCGTATAAGGGCTGGCAGTCTCTTCAAATGAGGAGTTGACTCATGACATCGCTTGACTCAGTTGAAGACCGCAAGGTCGGCGCAGGCGCCAACTTCGTGGTCTGGCTCGGCCGTGTGTTTCTTGCCGTCATCATTCCCCTGATCGCCTTCCTGGTGATCTATGCGGGTTTTATCTTCTTGCGCGATAGCGACGCGCCCAAATGGGTCATCACCTTGGTGGCCATCATCTGGGGCGTCGGCGGCGTGGCCCTCCTTTTCTGGGTGTTCAATGGCATTGTCGAACAACTGCCGAAGGAGTGGACGGCCCGTTTGCAGCCCTTTGTTTTCGTCGGGCCGGCCATAGCAATTCTGTTTTGGTATCTGGCCCTGCCGGTCTACCGCACCTTATGGCTGAGCCTGTTTCACCGGGACGGATTTCCTGACGGCTTCTCGGTTTGGCTTCCCTGGACCTGGCTCCAGGCCATACAAAACGACGCGTTCGTCGGTCTGAGCAACTACACGGCCATGCTTAGCCAGCGACTGCTGCAAGAGGCCATCCGCAACAACTTGATGTGGATCGTCTTTGGCAGCACCTTTTCAGTGGTCTTTGGTTTGCTGGTGGCCGTGTTGGCGGACCGCAGCAAATTCGAGCGAGTCGCCAAGTCGCTGATCTTTCTGCCTATGGCCATCTCGTTTGTGGGCGCTAGCGTCATCTGGAACTTTATGTACGAGGTGCGGCCAGCCGAGTTGCCCCAGATTGGCGTCTTCAATGCCATTCTCGTTGCCCTGAGTGGCCAGCCCCATCCCTGGGACAAATGGGTAGCCGTCGCACCATGGAACAACTTGTTTCTAATTCTCATCGTCATCTGGCTGCAGACGGGCTTTGCCATGGTGCTTTTCTCGGCCGCCCTGAAAGGTATCCCCGAGGAATTGCTGGAGGCGGGCCGGGTGGATGGTGCCAGTGAGGTGCAGATCTTTTTTAGCATCATGATCCCCTACATCACGGGCACCATCATCACCGTCTGGACGACCATCATCATCTTCACCTTAAAAATCTTCGATGTGGTCTGGGTTATGACCGGCGGGCAGTTTGGCACCCACGTGATCGCCACCCAATTCTATCGCCAGTCGTTTACCGCCCGGAACTCAGGCCTTGGCTCGGCCATCGCCATAATATTGCTGATCACCGTCATCCCGGTGATGATCTACAACCTGCGGCAGTTCAGGGAACAGGAGGCGTTCTAGGATGAAAGGGCAAAAATGGATCGGCATCTTGCTGGTCAATGGCGTACTGCTTATCCTGGTAGTCGTGTGGAGTATCCCCACCCTGGGACTGTTTATCTCCTCCTTTCGGGATCGTTTTGACATCCAAACCTCGGGCTGGTGGACTGTATTTCCCCATCGAGAGTGGGAGACGGTAACCGTCCTGGATACCAAAGAACTGGGCCTGGACCCGGACGGCGTGATGGTGGTGGAAGGCGTGGAGGGGACGTTTGAAGAGCTACGTGCAGGCGTCCAATCGCCGGATGGGGACACGCGCGTCACCTGGGTTGGCAACAAGCGACTGGGTCGCATTGAGGTCCAGCAGCAGGTCTGGACTAGCAAATGGAATTTCACGCTGCAAAATTACAAGGAGGTGCTGCTTGGCCGGTCTACCGAGATCACCAAGGCCGATGGAACGGTGGAGGTAGTTCCGGGCCAGGCTATGACGCAGGCTTTCCTGAACAGCCTGGCGGTAGCCGTTCCTTCCACTGTCATACCCATTCTGATCGCCGCCTATGCTGCCTATGCCTTTGCCTGGATGGCCTTCCCGGGCCGCCGCATCTTGTTCATTATAGTGGTTGGGCTGATCGTTGTCCCGCTGCAGATCGCCCTGGTGCCCATCCTGAGTGACTACAACAAACTGGGCTTGAATGGCGAGTTCCTGGCGATCTGGCTGGCCCACACCGGATTCGGCCTGGCCCTGGCCACGTATCTGCTGTTCAATTACATCCGCACGTTGCCCAGGGATATTCTGGAATCGGCCTTTATTGATGGGGCTTCTCATTTCACCATTTTCAACAGGCTGATCTTGCCCCTCTCAGTACCGGCCCTGGCATCCTTTGCCATCTTCCAATTCCTGTGGGTCTGGAACGACTACCTGGTGGCACTGGTCTTTCTGGGCGTCGATCCGACCAACAAGGTCGTCACCCAGCGGTTAGCCGACCTGACCGGCACCTTCGGTAACGACTGGCACCTGCTGACGGCCGGCGCCTTCGTCACCATGATTCTGCCGCTGCTGGTTTTCTTCGCCCTTCAGCGTTACTTTGTGCGCGGCCTGCTGGCCGGCTCTGTCAAGGGATAATAACGCGGAGCTTACGCCCCTGGATATAGCCGATACGGTGTTAATCATGGCGTTCGACGACGCCGACAAGGTCAGGGAAACCTATAAGTCCGTTTGATGTCCTTCTTTTCGATAGTACAACGCTAAATGGCTGGTCACACAGATCCTTCGTTCGATTGGACCCTTTGGATTCAATGGGTCATGGTCACGACTCTGGGCTGGGTGCTGGGTGGGTTTCTGCTTCCCGAGCTCACCCTGGTCGTGGCCGGGCTTGTGATTGGGGTTCTACAGTGGGCTGTCCTGCGTCAACGCATGCCTCAGACCGGCTGGTGGATCCTGGCAAGTGCCGCGGGTTGGGTCGGGGGCTGGGCAATTGCAAACACCCTGGTTCCGCCGGAATTTGGGTTCTTGACCGGGACCACGCTCGGAGCCGCGATGGGGACCACCCAATGGCTTTTCCTGCGGCGACAGTTCCACCAAGCCGGCTGGTGGATTGTGGTCAGCGCCCTGGGCTGGACAGTCGGCCTGACGTTACTGACGGGCCCGCTGCTGGTAGGAGCCGTCGCCGGAGCCGTGACGGGGATTGCGCTGGAATTGCTGTTGCGCTACCCCGACCTGATGAAGACACATAAATAGGGCGTATTTCAATCCTGGGGCGAACCCTTGCGAAGGTTCAGGCGACCGTAGGTCGCACACCTTCGCAAGGTTGGTTCTCCCAAAGTGAAATGCACCCCATAAATAGACGCGAAGCGGTACCTGGGGAGGAGGTTGAATTGCACATCGCCTTTCTAAACCCACAAGGCAACTTTGACCATAAAGACAGTTATTGGACTGAACATCCTGACTTCGGCGGCCAACTGGTCTACGTGAAGGAGGTGGGCATTGCTATGGCCGCGCAAGGGCATCGCGTAGACATTCTCACCCGCCGCATCGTGGATCCTGACTGGCCGGAGTTCAAGGAATCTCAGGATCGATATCCAGATGTTGAGAATGTGCGCATCCTGCGCCTGCCTTGTGGCCCCGTAGGGTTCCTTCCCAAAGAGGCGCTTTGGCCTCACTTGGGCTCTGAATGGGTGCCCAACATTTTGACCTTTTACCAGGCCGAGGAGAGTTTTCCCGATTCCTTCACTGCCCATTACGCCGATGGCGGCTTGTCGGGCACGCTTTTGAAGCAGGAGACCAGCATCCCTTTCACCTTTACCGGCCACTCGCTGGGCGCCCAGAAAATGGACAAGTTAGGTGTCACGCCTGAGAGCCTGGCCAAGATAGACGCTCGTTTCCATTTTGCGCGGCGGATTCTTGCCGAGCGGGTGAGTATGAACCACGCTGGACGTATCATCACCTCTACCAATCAGGAGCGCGTGGAACAATATGCTCATGCGGCCTATCGGGGCGGGGTAGACCCGGCCGACGAGTCTCACTTCGCCGTCATTCCACCCGGTGTCAACCGCCGGGTGTTTTCCCCAACTCCACGCTCAGAGGATCCCGCCATACAGCGTCGCGTTGAGGCTGCGCTTGAACGCGACATCGCTGAAGGGCGACGGGGGTTGCCGCTAGTCGTAGCCTCGAGCCGGCTGGATGGAAAGAAGAATCACATGGGCCTGGTGCAAGCTTTCGCGCGCAGCCAGGAGCTGCAAGCCAGTGCCAACCTGGCGATCGTCGTACGTGGACTGGAAGACCCGTTGCGTCGCTATGAGACCCTGAGTGCCGGTGAAAAAGCCATTATGGACGAAATCACCACCTTGATGGCGACCCGAGATTTATGGGGTAAGGTGACTGCTTTTCCACTCAACAGCCAGCTTGAACTGGCCGCCGCTTATCGCTACCTGGCAGGTTGCAACTCGGCCTTCGCCTTGACCGCTTTGTACGAGCCTTTTGGCCTGGCCCCCCTGGAGGCTATGAGCTGCGGTCTGCCAGCGGTGGTCACCAAAAACGGAGGGCCATCCGAGAGTCTGCAAGAAGGGAGACGCGAGTTTGGCGCACTGGTAGATCCCTCCAACCCTGGCGACATCGCCCAGGGTCTGCTGCGAGTACTTGGGTCGGAGGAGACCTGGAAATACTTCCACGAAGCCGGGATGAAACGCGTGTTGTCACGCTATACCTGGGAACGTACCGCAGAGGGGTATTTGGATGTGATTGGAGATATGCTTCGGGGCTCAGCGTCCGCTGGCAAATTGGCCATCCCTGAGTACTTCACCCATCCCACGCCAGAGTCCGACATCACGTTATCCGACCTATCGGCACTCTACTTTGGCCGCGTCCAAGAATAACTTTGTGCATGACGCTTCCTTTAGACAGGAGAATCAAAATAAATGATCGGAGACAAATTAGTCATCGAAAAACACCACACCGACCGTGCTACCGAGATCTGCAGGCTGGTAAAGGATCGTTTCACGGGTCAATTCGTCATCACGGTGGCCGGCGAATCGGGTTCTGGCAAGTCAGAGCTAGCCTCCGAGATTGCTCGCATATTGACCGAGGAAGGTTCTAAGACAAACATTCTCCAACAGGACGACTATTTTGTCTTTCCGCCCAGAACCAATCACGAGATGCGACGCCGCAATCTGGAGCAGGTTGGCCCTTACGAAGTCAAGCTAGATTTCCTCGATTCTAATCTGCGCTCGTTCAAGCGCGGTGAGAGTCCCATTTACAAGCCCCTGGTCATCTATGACGAGGATCGGATCACTACCCAAGAAATGGACACTGGCGACCTGGACGCTCTAATTGCCGAAGGGACCTATACATCCCTCCTCCAGTTCGCTGATTATCGGGTATTCATAAACCGTGACTACCACGAAACCTTGGAAGCGCGTAAACGCCGTGCCAGGGACAAGTGGGAGCCATTCGTTCAGGATGTCCTGGAGCGGGAGCATCAGATCATATCTCAGCACAAGGCATTGGCCGACGTAGTCATACCCGCCGACTTTGGAAGTATTCTGCCTCAAGAGCCAGAGAGATGACGACAGACTGGTATAAAGAAGCCATCTTTTACGAAGTTTTTCTCCGGGCCTTTGCCGATGCCAATGGGGATGGTATTGGTGACTTGCAGGGACTGACGGACAGGCTCGACTATTTACAAGACCTGGGCGTGGATTGCCTGTGGCTGTTGCCCATCTACCTCTCACCCTTGCGCGATGACGGCTACGACGTGGCCGATTTTTGCCAGATTCACCCTGACTACGGCACCGTGGATGACCTGCGAATGCTGGTACACGAGGCTCATCGACGCGGCCTGCGCGTCATCGCCGATATGATACCCAACCACACTTCCGACCAGCATCCCTGGTTCCAGGCCTCCCGCAATCCATCTCACCCGGAACATGACACATACCGTGACTGGTATGTCTGGAGCCCCACGGACCAGCGTTATCAAGATGCACGCATCATCTTCCTCGATTATGAGGAGTCAAACTGGACCTGGGACCCGGTGAGAGGTGCTTACTATTGGCACCGCTTTTTCAGTCACCAGCCCGACTTAAACTACGCTAACCCCACCGTGCAACAGGAGATGTTGAATATCTTCCGCTTCTGGATGGACCTGGGCGTGGATGGATTCCGCGTTGATGCGGTACCCTACCTGTACGAACGGGAGGGAACCAACTGCGAGAACTTGCCCGAGACCCACGCCTACTTAAAGCGGCTGCGTGCCTTTGTCGACGAGCTCGCACCTGGCACAATGCTCCTCTCTGAGGCTAACCAGTGGCCTGAGGACGTGCGCCCTTACTTTGGCGATCCTTCGGCTGCACTCAGGGCAGGCGGCGACGAGTTTCACATGAACTTCCACTTCCCGCTCATGCCGCGCGTTTTTATGGCCCTGGCGCGTGCCGATCGAGGGCCGATAATGGAGATACTGGCTCGCACGCCACCCATCCCCGAGATGTGCCAGTGGGCTACCTTCCTTCGCAACCACGATGAGCTGACCCTGGAGATGGTCACCCAGGATGAGCGGGAGTTTATGTGGGATTTTTACGCGCCGGAGCCGCGTATGAGACTCAACCTGGGCATCCGGCGACGGTTGGCCCCCTTGCTGGGCAATGATCAGGCGCGTATCGAATTGGCCAACTCGCTGCTATTCACTCTGATAGGCTCCCCGGTCATCTATTATGGTGACGAAATTGGTATGGGCGACGACATCTGGTTGGAAGACCGGGACGGGGTGCGCACGCCGATGCAGTGGTCCGACGCGCCCAACGCCGGGTTTTCAGCGGCCGATGCGGCGCAGCTTTACTGCCCGGTGATTGACAGTGACACCTATGGCTATCGGCGGCTTAACGTCGAAGCTCAGCGCGCAAACCCCGGTTCGTTGCTGAATCGGATGCGGAAGATGATTCAGGTCCGCAAGGCGCACCCCGCCTTTGGCCGGGGTGAAGTTCGCTTCCTGGAGCCAGCCAATCAAGCCGTGCTGGCCTACACCCGTACCTACGACGATGAGACGATCCTGGTCGTCAATAATCTGTCATCAGATCCGCAGTCCGTCGAGCTGGAGCTGACGGGCGAGACGGATGCCCAACCTATCGACTTGTTCACAGCGGAGAAGCTACCGGCCATCACCAGCACCCCCTACCGGCTGAAGCTAGAGAGGTATGGATACCGCTGGTTGCAAGTAAGCCAATGAATGAATTCATCGGCTGATACAGAAAGTGCGTTCAAAACGCACTAAAACACATCTTTAACCTGTTTTCAACAGGTTTCGTATATCAGCGGGGTGTTTCAATGCCCCGCGACAAGGCAAGGGGTCGCCACCACGGCTTAATACAGTGCCCCAAAAAGAGAAGGCAAGGGTTTACCCCTTGCCTTCAAGAAAGGAGGAACCACGCACACCGAAGATATCGAAGGTATAATACCGCCCCCACACGTGGAACTAGTCTCAACCCCTACCAAACCCTTGTTCACATCCCCGATCTACTTGTCTCATCCATCACGTGCGAGGGTTTTTTCTATGCCCTGAGTGTAAAAGAAGAACCTTAGCCCAACATTAACCAAATGTTACAAGATTATTAACGTGGATTCTTGGGAAAACGCGGAAGTAGTTGACGGAGGTGTGTAATTCCTGTAGAATGACCTCGTTGACAGGGCTGAACGGTGAGATTTGGGGTCAAGGAGGCGACAATGTCAGTGGAGAACGAGGTACGTATCGAACGTGATTCCCTGGGCGAAGTGCATGTCCCGGCCGCGGCTCTATACGGTGCCCAGACGCAGCGGGCGGTAGAGAATTTCCCCATCAGTGACGAACGGTTCCCACCCGTCTTCATCCGCGCCTTAGGGTTGATCAAGGGTGCGGCGGCCGAGGTGAACGCAGAACTGGGCCTACTAGACGATGACAAGGCTCAGGCCATCATACAGGCCGCCGGTGAAGTCGCCAGCGGCCAGTGGGACGATCAGTTCCCGATTGACATCTTCCAGACCGGCTCGGGGACTTCGACCAATATGAACGCCAATGAGGTCATCGCCAACCGGGCATCCCAAATCCTGGGGGGCGAGTTGGGCTCCAAGCTGGTCCATCCCAACGACCACGTGAACCTGGGCCAATCCTCCAACGACGTGATACCGACAGCTATCCACGTCAGCGCCTTCATCCTGGTCCAGCAAGGGCTTTTACCCGCGTTGCGCCACCTGCATCTAACTTTAGAGAGACGCTCGGCCGAATTGGAAGGTGTGGTGAAAACGGGTCGCACGCACCTGATGGATGCGATGCCGGTCCGGCTCAGCCAGGAGATCAGCGGCTGGGTTTATCAAGTGGTTCAGAGCACTGAGCGCATCGTGGGCTGTATGCTCAGGCTGGGCCGACTGGCCATCGGCGGCACTGCCGTGGGGACAGGTATTAACGCCCATCCCGAGTTCGGGGGGCGCGTGGCAGCCAAGCTGGCCGAGCGCACCGGGCTGCCCTTCGTCGAGACCGAGCATCATTTCGCGGCCCAGGCAGCTATGGATACGGTTACCGAGCTGAGCGGCCACCTCAAGACGAGCGCCTCAGCATTGATGAAGATCGCCAATGATTTACGCTGGATGAACAGCGGCCCGATTGCCGGGCTGGGGGAGATCACACTGCCCGCGCTTCAGCCAGGTTCAAGCATTATGCCAGGCAAGATCAACCCGGTCATTTGTGAAGCAACCATGATGGTCTGTGCCCAAGTGATGGCCAACGACCTGGCGGTGACGATTGGCAATGAGCGCGGCAATTTCGAACTGAACGTGATGTTGCCACTGATTGCCCATAACTTGCTAGACTCCATCACTATTCTGGGTAACGCAGCCCGGGTTCTGGCTGACAAGGCCGTGGCTGGCATGACCGTCAACCGGGAGCGTGTCGCCGAACTGGTGGAACGCAACCCAATTCTGGTCACAGCCTTAAACCCGGTCATCGGCTATGACAAGGCAGCCCAGATAGCCAAGCGAGCGTATGCCGAAGGGCGACGCGTGAAGGAGGTTGCGGCCGAAATGACCGACCTGTCACCCGAGGAGCTCGACCGCCTGCTTGATCCTCTACAATTGACACAAGGTGGAATTGGCGAAAAGTAAACAGCTAGACAAAGCCAGTTTGGATTTACGAGAGGGGTATGGTTCGGGGTAGCCCTGCGCTTAATCGTGGTTGGTATGTAGGGTGGGTTCGTAACCCGCCATTTGGAGGGCGGCAGGCTACGAGCCTGCCCTACGTATGGGAATGTTCGTCTGACAACCCTGCTGTTTCTTGACAACCACGGTTGCAGACGCAGGACCAATTATTGGCCCAGATCTCTTCGTCGTTCGTCGTTCGTCCTTCGTCCAGTTGAGAAAGTGTTACCCTAATTCTCAACCATCCTACGGGAGACTGTCAGGAAAGGGAACAGCACAATGGTGAAGATCATCACCGACACCACGGCCAGCCTGCCGGTCGAAACCGCCCGGCGCTATGACATTCCGGTCATTCCCCAGGTCATCATCTTCGGCACAGACTCCTACCTGGAAGGCATCGAGATAGACAAACCTACCTTTATGCAGCGGCTCAGAACCTCGCGGGAACTGCCCAAGACTGCTGCGCCCCCACCGGAACTGTTTGTCAAAGAGTTCGAACGGCTGGCCCCGCAGGGTGAACCGATCCTGTGCATTCATCCCTCTTCCGAGGTAAGTGGCACGGTTCGGTCGGCCACGCTGGCCGCCAGAGACTTCCCCAACGCCGATATCCGGGTGATCGACACCCGCTTCATCGCCGGCCCCCTGGCAACCATGGTAACGCTAGCCGCCGAGTGGGCGGAAGCTGGTGATGATGTCGATACGATTGAGGGACGTCTGTATGATCTCATCCCGCGTTGCCGTCTCTACTTCCTGGTAGCCACGCTGGAATACCTGGCCAGGGGAGGGCGCATCGGCGGCGCGTCGGCGTTATTGGGCAGCATGTTGCAGGTGAAACCGATTCTCATCTTCCAGGACGGTCAGGTGAACCAATTTGAGCGGGAGCGAACCCACAAGCGAGCCGTGGCCCGCCTCAAAGAACTGGTGTTGGAGCAGATCCCCCACGACGGGCATCATCTATCGGTGTTGCACGCCGACGTACCCAACCAGGGCCAGTCCCTGGCCGACGACCTGGGCGCTCAACTCGGTCTGTCCGACGTCCCAATCTTCGACATTCCACCGGCGATCGTTACTCACGCGGGCCCAGGTATATTGGGCGTCGGATTCTTCGTCAGCAAATAGCAGCATTTCTCATTTTGTCGCTCGGAGGGGGTCTGAGATCCCCTCCGAGCAAAGTGAAAGCCATAATGAGAATTGCTGCGTAAATAGCCTCCGGGAGTAATAACGTGCGAGTCCGAAAATTGGACACCACCCGGGCGCGCGACGTCCGCCAGTTTATCGACTTCTCCTTTGAACTTTACAAGGAGTGTCCCCAATGGGTGCCGCCGGTTCTGCCTGAGATCAAGCTGATCCTGAACCGCAAAAAGCATCCCTTCTATCGCCATTCTACGGCTGACTTCTTCGTTGCCGAGAGCGAGGGAGAGACGCTGGGCCGTATCGCGGTGATGGAAAACCGAAACTACAACAAGTATCACAGACAAAAAACCTGCTTCTTCTACTTCTTTGAGTCGGTTGAAGACGCCGAGGTGGCCGGCGCCCTCTTCGACGCTGCCTTCGACTGGGCCCGGAGCGGGGGGCTGGATCAAATCATCGGTTCCAAAGGCTTCTTACAGGGAGAAGGCATGGGGATTCTGGTAGAAGGCTTCGATCATCGACCGGCTATGGGGATCCCTTACAATTATGCTTATTATGATGCATTAGTCCGCGACTCGGGGTTCGAAAAAGAGACCGATTTCCTGTCCGGCTACCTGAGTGGCGATCATCGGCTGCCCCGGCGTTTCTACGAAATCGCCGAGAGGGTGAAGGAGCGGCGCGGCTTCCGGATCAAATCCTTCACCAGCCAGAGAGAAATGCGCGGCTGGGTCCGGCGCGCCGGGAAACTCTACAACGAAACGTTTGTCGATAACTGGGAGTACTGCCCGCTGACTGAAGAAGAGATGGACGTCGTCGCCGACCGATTGCTTTCCATCTCGGATCCCCGGCTGATGAAGGTAGTGATGAAAGACGACGAGATCGTCGGATTCGTGTTTGCCTTTCCCGACATCTCGGCCGCCATCCAGAAGACGAAGGGACGACTCTGGCCCTTGGGCTGGTTTTACCTGCTGCGCGAGTTCAAACGCACCAACTGGATCAATCTCAACGGCCTGGGACTGGTGGCCGAACATCGAGGTGTGGGAGCTAATGCGGTGCTGTACACGGAGTTAGCCAAAAGTGTGTACGACTTCAGCTTTGAACACGCCGACGTGGTCCAGATTGAGGAATGCAACGACAAGAGCCTGGGTGAAATGGCGGCCATTGGGGTGGAATGGTACAAGCGACACCGTATCTACCGACGCGCGTTGTGAGGTTCTCGGTGCAAATCGTAGGCCAGGCATCCCAATTGCCCGGCATCCCGATGCCCGCCGCTTAGTCGTCGTCCGCTTCCATTCCGATGGCGATAAGATAACCCCGCGCGCGCTCGGTCTTGGGGTAGCGGTTGACCAGGTCCCAGAAAGCGCGTGAGTGGTTGGGCTCAACCAAGTGGGCCAACTCGTGGACGATGACGTAATCGCGCACCCAGGCCGGCATGTCTGCTACTCGGTGTGAGATGCGGATGGTGCCATAGCTGGGCGTGCAACTGCCGAAGCGTTTGTTTTGGTTGTTGACGTAGCGGATCGAACTCCAGGTGAGTTTTCCGTCAAAGTAGCGACGGTTTAACCCCCGGGCGCGAGCCTCCAGGGAAGCGTCGCTCTCAAACTGGCGACGGCGCTGCTTCTTTTCTACCTTTGCCTTGAGCTTTTCGATGATGGGGGAAAGCTCTGCGTCGGAGATGGCGGCCGGCGCGCGGATCACCAGCACCCCGGACTCCAGCCGAGCCTCCACTGTCTTCTTGCGCCGCTTGCTACGCACAATCTTGACTTCCACGCTGTGATTCCTTTCTGGCCTCACAGCATATCATGCCTGTCCACCCTTGTCAACGACTCGCAAATCTTGCCGAAAGCTTCTGTGGCATTCTGGCAATTATGAAAATCACTCTTCAGAACCATTTTGCGGCCAATGTAGCACGCTTCGAAAGCTTTCGACAAGGTCAACCCAACTTTCACATTTTAAGAAAGAACCTACTACACAAACACAAGATATTGTGGTATAATACAAGACACAATACAAAATATGGGCATTCAGCATTCAGCCCACAAAGGTGCAGCCCACGAACGTGGGCCCACGGTGGTGGCCCTTATAAGGAGCGCTATTAGTGGAAGCTCTCAAGGAACGTATCCGACTCGAAGGCAAGAACCTGGGGAAGGGTATTCTCAAAGTAGACAGTTTTATTAACCACCAGGTGGATCCGGCTTTGATGTTGGCCATCGGTGGCGCACTGGCAGCCCACTTCGGGGCGATGGGTATCAACAAAGTGCTCACCGCCGAGATTTCGGGCATCGCCCCGGCGTTGACGACAGCGCTGGCCCTGGGTGTGCCGGTTGTCTACGCGCGCAAAACCAAGCCGGTTACAATGCCCGACGAAGTGTACCGCGAGTCGGCCCCCTCGCATACCAAGGGGGAATACGTAGAGCTGATGACGTCGCCCGAGTTCCTTGGCCCGGACGACAAAGTACTCATCGTCGATGACTTCCTGGCCCGGGGTAAGACAATTGATGCGCTGGCCCGGCTGGCTATGGACGCCAGAGCCGAGATCAAGGGCATCGGCGCTGTGATCGAGAAGGCCTTCGAGGGGGGACGGGAGGAATTAGCCTACCTGAATGTACCTATCTATTCGCTGGCCGTCATCAAGGAGATGACGGACGACGAAATCGTATTCGTTTGATGTGAAGGTGCAACGCACATGGGTTTGAAGTGTGCTGCACCTGGTGCCCTGTCAAGGCTCATTTGAGGAGCAGGCGGCATCTGGGAATGCCGGGCCGCACTCCTCAAATCACGGTTGATAGACCACTGGATTGAGTCATGAGTAACGAGTCACGGGGGAAAAGAAAGCGCGAAACTATTGTCGTCCTTGACTTTGGTTCCCAATACAGCCAGCTTATCGCTCGCCGGGTGCGCGAGGCGGAAGTTTATTGCGAGTTGATACCCTATCACGCATCGGACGCAGAGGTGACCCGGCTGAACCCGGCGGGCTACATTCTGAGCGGTGGACCGGCCAGCGTCTACGCGCCCGACGCCCCGCATCTACCGGATTATGTCCTGGAGAGCGGCCGGCCGGTGCTGGGTATCTGTTATGGTATGCAACTGCTGGCCTACCACCTGGGTGGCCAGGTGGATCCGGCCCCCGAACGTGAGTACGGCCCGGCCAGGGTCGATTTGTCCGAGGTAGATAATGCGCTATTCGCAAATATCAAATGTCAAATACCAAATGGCAAATCTCTAACCTCCAATCTCCAATCTCTATCTGTCTGGATGAGTCACGGCGACCGGATCGACCGGATGCCGCCCGGCTTCCAGGCGCTGGCCCGCTCTGAGAATAGCCCGGTGGCGGCTATAGGAGACCCGGCGCGTGGGCTGTACGGTCTGCAATTTCATCCCGAAGTGGTCCACACGCCCCAAGGTCCGGAGATATTGCGCGCCTTTCTGTACGATGTGTGCGGATGCCAGGGAAGCTGGACGCCAGGCAACTTCATCGACCAGGCCATCGATCAGACGCAAGCTCAAGTCGGCGCGGGGCGTGTGGTGTGTGGCCTTTCGGGCGGCGTCGACTCGGCGGTGACGGCGGCTCTGCTGCACCGGGCTATTGGCGACCAGTTGATTTGCATCTTCGTCAACAACGGCCTGATGCGCCTTGGCGAGCCAGAGCAAGTGGTGAGCACGTTTCGAGATCATATGCACGTGCGACTGGTCGCCGTAGATGCCACCGAGGGGTTTCTGTCAGACCTGGAGGGTGTGACAGATCCAGAGGTGAAACGCAAACGTATCGGGGAGCGGTTCATCCGTGTCTTCGAGGCCGAGGCGCACAGACTGGGAGAGGTCGATTGGCTTGCACAGGGAACGCTGTATCCCGACGTGATTGAGTCGACGGCACCCGATCGGGCCGTAGGAGCCAAGATCAAAACCCACCACAACGTGGGAGGATTGCCGGCTGACATGCAGTTCGATCTGGTGGAGCCGCTGCGCTACCTTTTTAAAGATGAGGCGCGGCGGGTCGGGGAGGCGCTGGGTCTGCCGCGCAAGATCGTGTGGCGGCACCCCTTCCCCGGCCCGGGATTAGCCGTGCGTGTGGTCGGCGAGGTGACGTGGGATCGGCTGGAGACGTTACGCGCAGCAGATGCCATTTTCATCGAGGAGCTACGCTCGGCTAATTGGTACGATCAGGTAGCACAAGCCTTTGCTGTCCTTTTACCGGTGCAAAGCGTGGGGGTGATGGGCGATGGACGTACCTATGCCAGTGTCATCGCCCTACGCGCGGTCACCAGCGAGGACTTTATGACCGCTGATTGGGCACGTCTGCCCGAGGGGTTGCTGGCGCGGATCAGCAATCGGATCGTCAACGAGGTGCCCGGCGTCAACCGGGTGGTCTACGACGTAAGCAGCAAACCGCCAGCGACCATAGAGTGGGAATAGGGAGTGACTCAAATGAGCATCGAACTAAAAACCGTGATGGGACAGATGAACATCGCCCGGGGACGCTGGGTGAGCGAAGCCCCCAACGCCATGGCGGTACGCGAACCAAAGGGCCGGCTGCAGGACGGCTTTCCTAAGGGAGATTTGTTCGTCGTCGTCGAGCTGCGCGGCGATTGTGACGAGTCGGACAAGGATGAACTAAGCCACGAGTTGGCAAAGACGATCCGCAACACGTACTACCAGTCGTCCGGCAGCGTCACCGCCAGCCTGAGACGCGCAATGCTGGCAGCCAACGAGCGGCTGCTGGCAGAGAACAATACCAGTGCTGGCAACGAAGGCGCCCCGGAGTGGGGCCGCCCTCCAGGGGACATCAGGCTGGTGGCAGGCGTCACGGCGGCTGCGGTGCGCGGCGAAGATGCCTTCATCGCCGCAGTGGGGCCAGCAGTCGCTTACACAGTCACCCGGGGTATGGTGACCCAATTCCCGGGAACCTCTCCCTGGTTAGACATGGCCGACCCGCAGGCGACGGGTGCACCAGCTCTGGGCCGGCGGTCCAGTCTGGATGTGCAGCTCTTCCACGTCCTTGTCGAGCCGGGCGACATACTGGTGTTGGGCGATAGTCGATTTGCGGCCCACACATCACCGGGCAAGGTAGAGGAAGTAGTCCCCTATCAAGGTGTGGAGAGCGCACTGAACAATCTGGGCAAGCTGACGGGCGGCCACGATTGTACGGCCCTGGTGGTAGAGATCCAAGCCAAATCCAAAGGGCCGGTTCGAAACCAGAAGCCGGCCGCAGCGGCAAGCCCTACCACGCCTGCTAGAAAATCTGTTTCGGCGGCGAGCCCTGCCCCCGAACGTGAGCCGGTTCCCGATCCTGAGCCGCGCGTTACGGTGGCGGAAGTTGGAGCCGGAGGCGCGGCGGCACTGACCGGAGTGCTTCAGGGCATAGGTCAACTGCCAGTTAGACGCTGGTTGGCGGGGCTGACCAAAGGGCTGCTGACACTGGTGATGGTCATCTGGACCGGCCTACGCACGCTCATCGGCCGGGTGCTGCCCAACAAGGAGGATGGCGCGTCATCACGACATTACGCAGCCGCTGCCGCCCAGGCGCACCGCGTCCGCACCTCGTCCTTGCCTCAGGGGACACTGCGAACGGTCGCCATGCTCATCCCGGTGATCGTAATACTTATTGTGGTGTTTACTTACTGGCAAAAGGGTCTGGCCCGCGAGAATGAGTTCAATGAGCTGATGGAACAGGCCCAGATCACCTACCAACAGGCCATCGGTGCCGACGACGCCACCGCCCGCGATTTATTAACTCAGACCGAGTCTCTGCTGGCCCAGGCCGAGGCCATAAAACCGGGCGAGGCAAGCATCGGTCAACTGCGTGGCTCCATCGCCGAGCAGCAGGACAGCATCGACAAGGTAGAGCGCCTGTACTGGGTAGGGGAGCTACGCAGCTACGACGATCCGGGAACCCAACCACGCCGCGTTGTGGTCAGCGGGCTGAACGTCTATGTGCTGGATAACGGCAACGATCAGGTATACCATCACCAGTTGGACGCGGCCAACGATGCCTTGGAGCCCGACGAGAATGATCCGGTGCTGATCCGGCGCGGCCAGCAGGTAGACACGGCAGTCGTCGGAGAGATGATCGACCTGGTGTGGATGCCGGCCGGTGGCAACCGTCAGACGAGTGATTTGTTGATACTAGAGAGCGGCGGCCTGCTGGAGTATAATCCAAGTTGGGGACTCGTCCCGGTGTCGATTGCCGACAAAGAGGCATGGTCGCTACCGACGGCGGTCGGTAGCTACTTCGGCAATTTCTATATCCTCGATCCGCAAGCCGGGCAGATCTTCCGCTATCTACCCAGCGCTGAGGATTACAGCATTCCGGCCGATAACTACTTCCCCGACGACGTCGCAGTGGATCTGACCGGCGCGGTGGATATAGCCATCGATGGTTTTATCTACGTCCTGTACGCCGACGGGACCATTCGCAAATTCGAGGGCGGAGTGCCTGTCGAATTCCAGGTCACCGAGATGGACAAACCCCTGGATCGGACGACGGCCATTTACACCGCACCCGACGATGAGGCTCAGTTCATTTACGTGGCCGATGCGGGTAACAAGCGGGTGGTGCAGCTCAATAAGGATGGTCGCTTTGTGCGCCAATTCAAACCCCGCGATGAGGAATCGGTCGACTTCAACACCCTGCGCTCCATCTTCGTCGATGAGCTCGGCGGCAAGCTCTATCTCCTCAACGACAGCGCCTTATACGTTGCCAACATCACGCCCATCGAATAACAGCCCGTAGCCGCGATTTTCCAATCGCGAAATGGCAACAACGCAACGCGGGCGCGATTGGGAAATCGCGGCACGACTTTTTTCGCTACGCCACCTTGCCTACGCGAATTTGCTGATCAACCTGCCTGTGATATAATGGAGCCATGATCACACGTACTGAAGCGCAGTTGCGAAGAACACCTCCACCGCGCCGACACATCTCTTGGTTTACCCGTCTCCTGATCGTCCTGCTTACTCTCGCTTTCCTGGTCGGTGGAGGATACTCTGGTTACGTATTTTATGTGACAGTAAAGGACGTGGTGGCTCACTCCGAGTTGCCCACTATGCCTTATGTTGACCTGACGCTACCGGTTGTCAACCCAGCCAACAAGGAATATCCTAATCCGCGGGCCGCCAACAACCCACAGCCCGTCACCGGCCTGAGCGGCGAGGCCTTGCCCGACTGGGAGGAGGAGGAACGGGTCAACATTCTCTTATTGGGCGTTGACAAGCGCCCAGATGAGCAGTACGCCCGCAGCGACACCATGATCCTGGTCACGATTGACCCCGCGACCGGCAAGGCGGGTATGCTCTCCATCCCGCGTGACCTGTGGGTGACCATTCCGGGCTATGGCGAGCGACGCATCAACACCGCCCACTATCTGGGCGATAATAACGGCTATCCGGGCGGCGGGCCCGCTCTGGCTATGAAGACGGTGCAATACAACCTGGGCGTACCGGTTCACTTCTACGTGCGGGTCGATTTTGACGGCTTCCGCCACATTGTGACCACCCTGGGTGGCATCGACGTTGACGTGCCGCAGACCATCAACGACCCCAAGTACCCTGACGAGAACTACGGCTACGATCCTTTCTACATCGAAGCCGGGCCCCAGCACCTGGATGGCGATATGGCGCTGAAGTATGCGCGAACCCGCGCCACGTCGGGCGCCGACTTCGACCGGGCCCGGCGCCAGCAGCAAGTTCTGTTTGCCATCCGCGAAAAGGCACTGGCCATCGATGCCGTCCCCAAGATCCCGGAGTTGTGGACGACTATGGCCGACACGATGCAAACGGACTTGCAGTTGGTCGACATCCTCGAATTGGCCAAACTGTCCGACGACATCAACAGCGACGACATCCAGAGCGCCGTCATCGATTACACCATGACGGTGGACTACAAGACCAACACCGGCGCACAGGTTCTGCTGCCCGTTCGCGAGAAGATCCGCCCGGTGATGGACGACATGTTCAGCTCGCCCGAACCGGTCGGGCCACCGCCGACCCCGACGCCTGATCCGGCGCTGATAGCTCAGGCGCAGGCCCAAGCCGAGGCCGAGGCGCAACGCCAGGCGGAGGTAGCCGCCGCCTTGCAGGACGAAGGAGCCAGGGTCGTGGTGCAGAACGGCACAGCCCACCAGAACCTGGCAGCCGAAGCCGCCGACTATCTGCGAGACCAAGGCTTCACGGTGGTCCAGTTTGGCCTAGCGGATCGCGCCGACTATCCACGCACTGTCATTGTGGACTACACGGGCAAGACCTACACGCTGATGGTATTGACCGAGATCTTTAACGTGGCCGATGAGAACATCCGTCAAAGCCCGAACCTGAAGAGCGATGTGGATATCCGGGTCATTATCGGCACCGATTTCCAACTTCCGGAGGAAGAAGCTCAGTCGTCCGAGTTCACCGCTGCCGAACCGTTCATTTCCCAGTCCAATCCATAGGGCATACTGTGCTGGCCGCAGGCGTTGACATTGTTGAGATCAGCCGTATTGAGACGATGCTAGAGCGCCAGGGAGAGCGTTTTTTGCAGCGTGTGTACACTGAGGGGGAATTGGCCTACGCCAAAGGGCGGCTCTCGGCGCTGGCAGCGCGCTGGGCGGCCAAAGAGGCGGTTGCCAAGGCACTGGGCACCGGCATCGGCCAGGTGAGTTTTCAAGAGATCGAAGTAGTGTGTGACGGCCAGGGCAAGCCCGACCTGGTACTGCACGGCAACGCCGCCCAGTTGGCAGCACGTCTCCACCTTGACCAATTCGCCCTGAGCCTTTCTCACACCGCCGACTACGCCGTAGCCTTCGTCGTGGCACAGGGGGGTGGAGAGCAGAGATTAGATATTACCGAAAGGAGCTAATCCAATACCGTGACACGCGACAAGAGACCGATCGAGGTGTACCTCTCACCCCGGGAATGGCAAAGGTTGTTGATCCGTCTCGGGTTGTCAGTGGGTTTGTTGATCTTGGCCCTGGTCCTGGCCTCTAAGTTTGGCTGAGTTTGGTTTCACGTTTGCGTAATTGAGTCAAGGCTGGTATAATTTGCGCGATAGGGCGGTTAGCTCAGATGGCTAGAGCGCCACGTTGACATCGTGGAGGTCACAAGTTCAAGTCTTGTACCGCCCACAGAATTTATGAAGGAAGCCTCGCGCCGGGA
>DAOUMD010000202.1:0-21369 GCA_034412795.1 Anaerolineae bacterium | reverse complement strand
GGAATTTTGGCCTGAAAACAGGAAGTTATTCTTGGACGCTTCCATGGGGTAACAATTGCAGACGAACGACGAAGAGACCTGGGCCAATAATTTGTCATTTGTCATTTGTCATTTGTCATTCGTCATTCGTCATTCGTCCGGTTGAGAAAGTGTTACCCTATTTCTGAACCATCCTGCTGTGTCCAATACTCCCGGAGTTCATAGAAGGTTTCGAACATCACTTCGGCGATATGGTCGCTGGTGCCGATGCTGTCCGAATCACCGTAGTTGAATACGATGAAGCCGCCCTCGGGAGTTGACCAGTGTTCAACCAGCTCCCTGGCTTCGGCACGCACCGCCCCTGGATCACCCCCCGGCAAGGTGGCTTGAATATCGACGGTGGTCAGGAAACACACTTTTCCGGCAAAGGAGCGCCCCAACTCCTGGATACCGTAAGCCCGTGGCTGTTGCATGTTGAGCACGTCTACGCCGGCGTCGATGAAATAGGGCACAAAATCGTTGATCCGGCCACAACTGTGCAGCATCACGTGCCAGCCGTGCGCATGAATGGTCTCAAACAGTCTCCGGTATCTGTCCAGGAAGAACTCCTTAAGTATCTCGGCGGATACGATGGTGTTTTGCTGCGTGCCCCAGTCGTCGGTCAGCAGCACCCCGTGCACCCGATCGCCGAAGCGCCGGGCGGCTTCATCCATGTGCTGGATCTTGTATTCAAGAATCATGTCCAGCAGGCGATGGATCTTCTCCGGTTCGAGGTAAAAATCTTCCAGCGTCCGGGCAAAGCCGTGCAGCATGTGGAGCCGTTCAAAGAGAGTGAAGTGGCTGGTGAGTACCACGTAGCGGTCCCCGGCTTCCTGGATGTCGTCCTCAATCCTCGCGAAGTAGAACGGGTTGCAGGGATCGGGCGGTTTGTAGGTGGCCAGCTTACCCCAGTCCTCCAGGGGATGGCCCACCACCTGGCCCATGTTGTCCACCTCGGTTGTGCGCCACATGCAGCCCCAATCGTCTTGAACCGGGTTATCGAAAAACCAGCCGGCCTCCTGGCGGTCCATCTCCCAGCAATCACACACGTCGTTGGGAAAGTCTTGTATCACTCGCGACAGCTTATCGCTCCACGAGCCGCCCAGGAAGAAGGGCAGGCGGGGTGGCGTGTCAAATTCGATGGCCCGGCGGACAATTTCGCGGCTTTCCATGTTTTGCGCCCCTCCTTTAGGGACATGCTTCAATCAGAAGTGAACTGCTCATAATGCCCTTTAGACAGAGCCTAATCTACTTAATGATCGAGTCTAATTCGTGTAACAAACTTTGTGCGACGTTCGGGCGACAATTCATCTTGTGCATCGAATGTCCGGTGCCTACTGAAGCGGGCTTTCACCCATAGGTAAACAGCAGCTTGCAGGGGATACCAGCGAGTAGTCATTCTGCGTTGATTTGCCACTTCTTCTCGGCTGCTCTTACTCTTCTGATCAATTCGGCAGCACGTTTTGATGGCTTCTTAGTGAGAAACGGCTGTCTGTGACCTAGATGGTAGGGATACTCTTCACCGCAATGCTGAGGGCTCGTGGGGTCAAGAATCTCTCCTGTCGCTTCGTTGATAAGCCACCAGTGTTACCATCTCCATAGTTATGGACGTAGGGCACAAACCCAGCTTCACGACCAAACAGATGATAGGCAGCCTCCGCAGCAATGTAACAATGGCCAGTCGTTGCATTCTCATAAGCTGCTTCAGAAGGGCCGTATTTAGGGTGGAGTAGATCGAGGCTTAATGCGCCTTGGATACGACGGATCAAACGTTCTTCTCGTGTAAGAGACTTCGACCGAGAAGACCTCCTAGATTTGATACTCTGCTTGACTAGCTTCTTCAAACCCATGAGCATCTTCCTAATCAGTTCAGTAGACTCTGAGAGAATCTGCTTCTTCTTGCTTTCGACCAGTGCGGTGGCAGGCCTGCTTTTTATCTATTATAGCACAAAAAAGACTTCCTTGGCTTCAGGTTTCGGAGAGCGTTACACATTAGGGACAAGCTCCTGGAGAGTTTTGGGAGGCCATCCGAGAAATTGTCCACGCAGGATTTGGGCAATAGGCATGTGAGTGATGTCATAGCCAGCCAGTTCCAGAGGACACTTGCCGCGAATGTCGAGCTCTCGTCCCTTCACCGGCCGGTTGTCTTTGGCGAAAGGGGTGAAACGATAGGTCAACTCAAACAGATGCAGATACTTGCGTGCCATCCCGATATCGTCGAAGCCGCACATATTCTTCTGGTAGTGCTGGTCAAAACGCCGAATGACCAGTTCCACCGTGTTGTTGGTCAGCGGAGTGAGCGGGTTCTGCCGTGATGCACCGCTTCTGGGAACACAGTGCGGATGGGTTCGGAGTAGTCGTGGTTCATATCGGTGACGATGACCTGTGGGCGGTAGCCCTTGGCTTTGAGTGCCTGCAGGAAAGCGCGAGCTACCTACTTCCCACTGTAGGGATAGATGTCAATGTGCAACGGTACGTCCCGTACCACGGGGCAAGTCGTAGGTGAAGACGTCTACCGCCAGATAGACGTACGTCCAACGCTTGACCTGAAAAACCTATATAGTGTCATTTGTCGGCATGGTTCATTTTGCCAAGAAAACTGGTTGACAATTTGGCCTGCTTTGCCAGACACATCCGTAAAACGTAAGACGTAAAACGTAATGATTCTTGGCGAATATGCCTTTACGCATCGCGTTTTACGTTTTACGAGGTTACTTTGCTTAATCTGACAGGTAAGAAGTGTCAACCAAATAGTGAACCATCCCTTGATTTAGTATGCGATTGCCCTACCGGGTTGGTGAGGGTTATTGCAGTGCTGAAAGTTGTGTGGTAGGATATGATCATCCTGACTCTTGTACGAAGGCGCTCATACGCGGCTCGTGTGAGAAACGGAGGTTTCCATGTGGTACGGATTACGTATGTCGCCGGAGGCTGGCCCTGATATAGCCCGTACAGCCAGTGATTTACTGCAATCTACCTCGCGCAGCCTCATTCTTACCACAGGTGGCGTCTACCTGGTTTGGCACTTTGTGGCTATAGTCATCTGGCCGGAAAGCTGGAATCCCTGGCTTATTATGCCCATCGTTGCCTTGACTTGTGTCCTCGCCTACGGATTGCTCCCGAAGCAGCTTCTGGTAGCCCAGCTCATCTGGCAGATGGGGCTAATGGGGGTAATTACGCTGGCCATCTATCTTTATAGGCAGCCGGAGATTGCCTTCTTCTACACATTACTCCCGCTTGTGGCAGTCGTCACCCTGGGCTGGCCGGCTGGCCTGCTGGCGGAGGGGCTGGTGATCGCTGTGATGTGGTGGATTTCCCGCAGCCCAATCATGCCATTTTTGCCTACCTCCTATGGCCTTGGAGTTGCTACCGCCGGAGCCCTGGCCGGGTTTCTGGGTTGGGCTTCGACACGTCCACTTCTGACTGTGCTGGGGTGGTATGTGTTCAGCTTCGCTCAGGCGCGGGAGAATATGGAGTCGGCCCGCCAGCACCGGGCGCAGCTTGCCTGCGCACTGAAGGACCTGGATCGGGCTTACTATCGCCTGCACCGGGCCAATACTGCGTTGGTTGCCGCTCAGAAGGCAGCAGAGGAGGCGGAGCGCTTCAAAGCCGAGTTTGCGACCAACGTCAGTCACGAACTGCGCACCCCCCTGAACCTGATCGTCGGTTTTAGCGAGATGATGCTGACATCACCCGAAAGCTACGGCGACGTGCAGATCCCCGGCCCTTATCGCAGCGACCTGAACGCCATCTACCACAGCGCGCAGCATCTGCTGGCGCTGGTGGACGATGTTCTCGACCTGGCCCGCCTCGAGGTTGGCAAGATCCCGCTGGCGCGCGAAGAGGTTAATCTGGCCTTGCTGATGGCAGAGACCGTGGACATAGTGCACGACTATGTTGCTGCCAAAGGGCTGGAGTTGCGGGTGGGTGTGCCTGAAGACATTCCTCCGCTGTGGGTGGATCGCCTGCGCGTTCGCCAGGTGCTTTTGAACCTGCTAGTGAACGCTGCCCGCTATACCGAACGGGGTTGGATATGCGTGGACATATCCCGGCAGGGTGGGGAGGTTGTGGTGCGGGTGACGGATACCGGACAGGGAATCACCAAGCAGGATTTGCCTATGATCTTCCAAGAGTTTCATGCCACCGATGAGCCTCTCTCGGGGTGGCACACTGGCACGGGGCTGGGCCTGCCGATCAGCAAGAAGTTCATCGAATTGCACGGTGGGCGCATGGGCGTAGAGAGCACCTATTTGCAGGGCACCACGATTTGGTTTACGCTTCCCTGCGCCCCGGCCCCGGTGCCTGAGCAGAGTCTGTCGCCTATGGATCGGCCTCACCCGGTCGTACGCCTGGGGGCTTCCGAGCGGATTGTGGTCTTAGTGCACGATGATCCACAAGTTGTGTCTCTACTTCAACGTTACCTGGATGGTTACCGGGTGGTAGGAGCCGCGGATATCCGGGAAGGGGTGGCCTTGACAGAGGAAATTAAGGCCATAGCCTTGGTGACGGACCAGAGGCAAGAAACACCACCGACCCTGGGTAGCACGCTTGTGGTAAGCTTGCCGCTGCCTGACCGGTGTCAAGCGGCTGAAGCCCTGAGAGCAAATGACCTGTTGACAAAGCCTGTCTCTCGCCAGGAGTTGCTGGCTTCAGTAAAACGCATGGGGCAGTCGGTGCAGCGTGTTCTTATCGCCGATGATGACCCTGATATGGTCAGGTTATTCCGGCGAATGCTACGCACCCTCACACCAGTCCCAGATTTTTTGGAAGCATACACTGGTGAGGAGGCTTGGCGCTTGATACAGGAGGAAGAGCCCGACCTCGTCTTGCTGGATCTGGGCATGCCAGAACTAGACGGTCGGAGAGTACTTGAGAAAATGGCGGCGGACCCAGGCCTGGCGAGTATTCCGACTATCATTGCCTCAGGGCGGATTCAGGATTACGTCAGGATGCAGCTTTCTGGCTCGGTTCAGATTGCCAGGCTGGAAGGCTTTCAATTAGGGGAGATTGTGCGCGTGCTGGAGGCAGTCTTCAACGCGCTGGCCCCAGGTTGGCACTCGCCCGAGTCCAAGGAGCCAATGCCTCGAGGAGCGCTTGCTGGGTCACCGGCTTTGGTAGATAGGCCACTGCCCCTAACTCCAGGGCCAGTTGAGGCTCATTAAGCACCGAACAGACAATGATTGGCAGATTCTGGAGATCCTTGTTTCCCTTGAGCGCCGTCAGAAACTCCCACCCATCCTCGCCAGGCATCATCACATCCAAGGCAATGACCGTCGGCGGCGTCTCGGAGATAATCTGACGCGCTTCGGTGCCGTTAGTGACGCCGATAATCTGCCAGTTGTAGCCGGTCAGGTAACGGCGAAAGAGATCTGGAAAGCCTTCATTATCATCTACAACCAGAAGTGTGCGTAGCAGAGAGGTCGGCCACGCCAGGCTTGCTTTCCAGTGATCTTCGTTACCGGTCTCTAGGTGGAACGTGCCGCCCATGGCAGTCATCAACTGGCGACAGATGTCTATGCCCCTTCCTAGGCGTTGTGGACTACTCGTCGGGTGGGCATTGGCTATGGCCTTCCGGGCCGTGATCCGAATTCCGGTCCCATCTCCCTCCGCAAAATCACTTACGTCCAGGTGTCCTCGCCGGGCAAAATCCAGCGCATAAGTCACGATATTCAGGATGGCCTGCCGCAGCATCACCCGGTCAGCGTTCAGCGTGATTGGATGGCACCGTGGGGCAAAGTGAACCGACGCATCTTTTGCCCTGGCCAGAGGTTTCACAATTGTCTGAAGATCGTCCAGCAATTCCCCTACGTCCACTGGTTCCCATGTAGCGT
Organism: Anaerolineae bacterium; assembly: GCA_034412795.1. Lineage (GTDB taxonomy): Bacteria > Chloroflexota > Anaerolineae > 4572-78 > NAK82 > JAUVPY01. The sequence continues at coordinate 15,520 of DAOUMD010000202.1, read as the reverse complement.
TAGCTATCAGCCGAGATGTCTCCGAGTCGATAAGATTCTCTCGTGTTGCGCTGTTGGTGTCCACCACAGAGGCGACCTCCCGACGGGCCTTTTGCCACCGGTTCCACAGCGCGTCAGCCAATGCTTGCAGGGCACGTGCTTGGTCGCGGTAAAACTGGCTTTTGCCCAAAGCAAGTTGGTTCATAACCTCATTTGGACTGAGCCCCTCGATGTAACGCAACTCCAGGATGCGATAAGTGCGCCAGTCTGGAGACCGAGCCGGTACGCCGGGACTGGGACGCATGGCCCGGATTGCCTCAAGCAGCACGCGACGCAGGTTCTGGCTGCTATGGGAAACCGTGTCATGTCTCCCATCGGCCAGCAAATCTACCAGCGGATGAGTCTGCAAATATGGGGAGTCATAGAGGCAATTGAGTGCATCGTGTACCCACTCGACGAACTCATCGCGGCCAGGAGACGGAGAGGATTCAGGCATTTTGGGACTCGTAACGGACTGTTACGGGATTAAAGTCCTTGAAACAAGCTCCGACAATTAGTATAATGAGATTATATGCTATTGTCGTATTATAGCAAAAACGATGCATCGAGGGAATTGTTGGTAGCGAAATTTATCCGCGGACTGGGTTGTCTTTCATTTCTTCTTCCTCGCGTACCCTCCCCACCCCCTTTCCTTCTCCCCATGTTGTTTGGTGGAAGAAGGAAGAGACGCGGTGGGGAGGAGGCGTATCAGTCTTTTCATTAAAACTTTCTTCAGGGGCCGGATTATCTATGCTGCTCATAATAGTGAAGGCTGTGCCTCCTCGTTGCAGCGCAGGCTCAATTGGAGAGCGTCGCCGGTATTTTGATTGGATTAATGGCGCTGGTGATGTTGGCAGTGATCCTGACCAGTTAGGAGAGTCCGTCTGGATCGCTTATAACCTCAATGAGGAGAGGAGGTACTGTGGAATTCGAATAAGGTTCAGCTTGAATTGTCGGCATGACCTGTTGTAAAGTAGAATAAGGAGGTAGAAAATGAATAAGAAAAACATTAGTCGGCGAGATTTTCTGCGTGCCAGCGCGCTGACTGCCGCAGGCCTGGTAGCTGCCCAGTGTGGGGCTCCATCTGCCACCGAGGCCCCGCCAGCAAAGACCGAAGCGCCGGCCGCCACGGAAGCTCCGGCTGCCACCGAAGCGCCGACCGCCGCGCCCCCGGCGGCAGAGGAGGTGACTCTGGAGATCATGGCACCTGCGTCCGAGTATACCTCGGTCTACCAAGAAATATGGGACGTGTATCAAGCGGAGAACCCGGGGATTACGGTCAATGTTTTCGGGCTCAACGAGGATACGACCGCGGCCTATCAAGCCAAGGTAGCAGGCGGGTACCTGCCGCATATGGAGAACACGACACTCCTCCAGCTCTACGTGGACAAGACCAATTACCAGACGTGTGTCAATCTGGGCGAGATCGGATTCCCCTGGTTCGATCGCTGGACCTTTGACGTAGAGCACGCCTGGTCTGATATGTACGGACTGCCCGGTCCGCGCACCTTAGAGATTTACGAGGGGTTGAATTGTACATGGGTGTACCACGCGGATCTCATGGAGGAGGCCGGCTTGGACCCACGTAAAGACGTCAAGACCTGGGATGACATGAAAAAGTGGCTCCAGGAAGGGACCGATTGGGCCAACCAGAAGGACGACGTAGTGGCCTTCTGGGATCATGCCTGGCAACCTTATATGCACTGCCGGCACGTTCCGGACGTGGTTGCAATCGCGTTTCCCGATGGCCAACGGGAACAGCAGGTCGCGACCTTTATGGGCGAAGCCAAATTCAACGCTCCAGACTCGCCTTACCGTCACTGTTTCGAGTTTTTCAAAGAGGCCACGGACAAGGGCTGGCTGGCCGATAGTTGGTGGACAAAGGAATGGGAAGCCGACATGGAAGCGGCCTTCATAGCCAAGGAGACAGTTATGACCCTCCACGGCCCCTGGATCTGGGACAAGGTGGCGGCTGGTAACCCCAGCGCGGAGCTTCTCGGCCTGCCACCCTCGCCGCCAGCAGAGGGCCAGCCCGTCTGGAATTACCATCAATGGTCGCCAGACATCAACCGCCAGTACTTCATCCGAACTGGCGTGGAAAAGCTGCCTGAATGGGAGCAGGTCAAGCATGCCTTCTTCTGGTTCTTCAGCCCCAAGGTCATCCCCATGCGGGCCCAGGCGGAGGGTCGTGTGCCCACCTATAAGCTCGACGAGCCGCTCGACCTGACAGGCCCCCAGTACCTGGGCGTCAGGAAGGATCTTGGTAACCCGGACGGGGCATTCCCCGATGTCCACATCATAAACTCGATCGAGGGCTGGAAGCAGGCTTCGATCTACGCTGTGAAGGGGAGTAAGGAGGTCTGGGACTATCGGGCCAACGGCAATCAGCCTATCTGGGCTGGCGTCTTGACCGGCGAGATGACGGTCCAGGACGCTTTGGACTGGGCCCAGAACAACTGGGAAAACGATTACGAAGGATTGCCGCTGTAAGCCCAGTACAGCGTTTCATGAGTTTTTAGGGTGTAGTGAGACATCATCACGTAGGGGCGAGGCGTTCCTCCGGTGTTGGGAGTGCCAGATTAGGCTCCTTTCACCGACCGAGGGCCTACACAGCACAAGGTCCCCGTTAGAATGCCTCGCCTCTGGTGTTGGAGCAGTGAGTTGGGTAAACACCAAACCATCTGACTCGACACGCGCGGAACGGAGGAGTTATATGGTACAAGGTATGAGCAAGCGCCAATGGCGTACCATTCTGACGCAGTATGCTCTGCTGTCTCCTCAATTGATATTGTATGTCGGCCTGACGATTGTCCCTTTCATCGTGGCCCTGCCCATTCTGTTTACCGACATGGCGACCTTCGATGATCCCGCCGTGAACGGGGTGGGGTTCGCCAACTTTACGAGGATTTTTTCAGATCCAGCCATCCAGACTGAATATATGGCGGCCCTACGCAGGACGCTGATATTCGTTTTCTTGAACTACCTGATGGTGTATATCTTCGGGCTGAGCCTGGCGCTGTTGATGTATGAGATTGGGTTCCGGGGCGGGTTCTTCACGGTCGTCTATCTGCCTCTGATGGCGTCCGGTCTGGCGGTTGGTTTTATGGCGCTGATGCTCTTCTCCCAGAGAACCGGGACAGCGAACCTGCTGCTCTTGGAGTTGGGGCTGATCAAGAAGCCCATTGACATTCAGTCGGCTCGAGGGACGGCCATCGTCTTGCCGCTCCTGGTGGGCTGGCGTTTTGCAGGCTTCAATATGGCCATCTTTCTGTCCGGCCTGCTGTCTATTCCCCGGGAAACCATTGACGCAGCCATTGTGGACGGCGCATCGTATTGGCAGCGGCTTGTCCACGTCTATTTTCCCCAGATGGCCCCCTCCTTCATTATGGCCACGGCCTTTTGTTTGATCGGTTCCTTTGGCGTCTTTGATGAATTGGTGGCCATGGGCGCCCTGTACGCTAATCAGGAGGCCAAGTTTCTGAGCATCGTTTTCTTTGCGGCTGGCTTCAGAACTAACCGGCTGGCCCTGGGGTTGACTATGGCCGTCCAGACATTCTTGCCCCTGGTCATCTTGGGCGTGGTGTTGCAGCGGCTGCAGCGTCGTCTACAGTACTGATCGGGAGGCGAAGGACAACTATGGCGACCATGGGTGAAACGACAAAACATCCGGCTGCACGGCAGCCACTGTTGACTCTTCGTGGACGGAAGAAAGTGGTCGGGGCAGCCGCTCTGGTGTTTATGATTGTCTACTCCGTTTTGACCATCTTCCCTTTCTATGCGCTCTTTGTGCGTACGTTCGTGGGGACCAAGGACTCGACGGAATTGCATCTCTGGATTCCAGAGCCGGAAGATATCCCTATGGATGCTGAGATCGGGAACCTGGCCCAGTTCTACAATTTAGACTTGAGACGGGTGAAGACGGACCTGGGTATCCCCCTCACCGAATACCTGCCAGCCCGGTCCACGTTGGAGGAGATTGCTGAACGGTTCGATATACCCATTGAGAGGATGGAGCGCTACTTTAGGGGATTCTATACTTACAACGGTTGGATTACGCTGCTGGGAGGAAAGGATTTTTGGAATGCACTGGCCAGGACGCTGGTGGTCACCGTCCTTAGTCTGATCGGTGTGACTGTGTTATCAATTGGCACAGGCTACGGACTTAGCAGGCTGGAACGCAGAGACCAGATGTTTATCTATAGTCTTTATTTGCTGCAGATGGTCCTTCCCCCCATGCTCATCATCTTGCCCCAGTTCGTCATCGTCCAACAGTTGTTGCGGCTATTTCCCTTTTACGACTCTCCCGGAATAGGACGGTATGCGCTTCAGATCATCGCCGTTGTCCTGGTCAACATCAAGGGTGGGGCATTGTCAACCATGATTTTCACCTCTTATATCAGCGGCATCCCTCAAGAGCTGGAGGATGCCGCTAAGATTGATGGCTGTTCTACCGCGCAGTACATCTACCATATTCTATTCCCTCTGCTGAAGGTACCCATCGTGAGCTTGGCGGTCATCATGCTGCCACAGTTCTGGAATCACTTCCTGCATCCCTATGTCTATTTGGATCAAAACAACATAACCCTGGTGCCCTTCGTCCAGCTCTATTCAGGCCAGTTCACCACTTCCTTCCAGGTGGTATACACGGCCATCTTCCTATCCATCCTCCCATTGGTCGTGGTGTATCTTGTTTTCCGTCGCTTCTTCATTGAGGGAGCCATGGCCGGCGCCATCAAGGGGTAGAAACCCCCCTCCTCAAATAAGGGCGTAAACCCAGCAACCAATCGTGCGTGCACCAGATGAATTCAGCGACTAGAGGGAGCCCGATTTAGCCAAGGAGTAACAACGATGATTATCGGCGTGCCCAAAGAGATCAAGGATTGTGAATACCGGGTGGCCATGACGCCAGGGGGAGTCCGCCAGTTGACGGAGTCCGGGCATCAGGTATGGGTCGAGACAGGCGTCGGCGAAGGCAGCAGCTTCCCCGACGAACAATACGAGGCAGCCGGAGCTCAAATCGTGCCCACCGACGCCGATGCCTGGGGCGCCCAGATGGTGATCAAGGTCAAAGAGCCCCAACCCAACGAGTATGAGTTTATGCGACCTGATCTGGTGCTCTTCACCTACCTGCACCTGGCAGCGGAGGAACGCTTGACCTATGAAATGATGGAACGAGAGCTGACCGGCATCGCCTACGAAACGGTTGAGTTGCCTCCCAACGGCTACTTACCCTTGCTGACGCCGATGAGTGAGGTTGCGGGGCGGATGGCCATCCAGATCGGCGCCCACTACCTGGAGAAGATGAACGGCGGTCGCGGCAAGCTGCTGGGCGGTGTGCCCGGCGTGCGACCGGCCGATGTGGTCATCATCGGCACCGGGGTGGTCGGTACCAACGCCGCCCAGATGGCACTGGGCATGGGGGCCCACGTCATCCTGATTGATGTTAACTTGGACCGGCTGCGCTACCTCAACGAGGTGATGAGCGGGCGGCTAACCACGCTGAGCGCCAATCCTATCAACATCGCTCAGTCCGTGCAGCGAGCTGATCTGTTGGTAGGGGCGGTGCTCATCAAGGGAGCCAAAGCGCCTAAGCTGGTGACAGGCGAGATGATCAGGTCCATGAATCCGGGCAGCGTGTTGGTAGACGTGGCGGTTGACCAGGGGGGCTGCATCGAGACCACGCATCCCACCACCCATTCCAAGCCGACTTTCCTGGTGAATGGCGTCATCCATTACTGTGTGGCTAACATGCCGGGGGCGGTGCCCCGCACCAGCACCTACGCATTGAGCAACGCCACGCTGCCCTACGTGGTCAAGCTGGCCAACATGGGGGCCGAGGCCGCCATCCAGGCCGATCCATCCCTGGCCAGGGGGGTGAATACCTACCAAGGCAAGATCACCTACCCGGCCGTCGCCGAAGCTTTCGGCCTGGAGTATACACCGCTTGAAACCCTGCTTTAGAGAGGGTCAAATACAGTATCCAATACTCAAAGGAGATCAGTATGGACATCGAAACGATCCTGGAGAAGCAGCAGAAGTACATGTGGGGCCAGATGAACTACTACAAGCGCCCCATCTCGATTGCCCGCGGCCAGGGAGTGTATGTCTGGGACACACAGGGCAAACAGTATCTCGACATGTTCGGTGGCATCCTGAGCGTCAGTTGCGGGCACTGCCATCCCGAAGTGACCGAGGCCATCGTCAAACAGGCGCAGACGCTGGTGCAATGTTCGAGCGTCTATCCCCACGTGAACGCGGTGACCTACGCCGAGAAGCTGGCCGAGATCACCCCGCCCGGCCTGACCCAGTCCTTCTACGGTCTGAGCGGCACCGAGGCGGTGGAAAACGCGGTCAAGCTGGCCGTGCAGTACACCGGCCGGAGCGAGATCATCGCCCTGCGCGGTGCCTACCACGGCCTTTCGGCGCTGGGAACCAGCCTGACGGCTGCGCCCAATTGGCGGGTGGCCGCCACCCAGATGGCGGGAGTCAAGCACGCAATACAACCCAACTGCTACCGCTGTGCCTTCCATCTGACCTACCCATCGTGCGGGATTGCCTGCGCCTACGATATCGAAGAGATCATCCAGAAAACGACCTCGGGCCAGATCGCCGCTTTCATTGCCGAGCCCATCGCCGGGGTGAGTGGGCTGATCACACCGCCGCCGGAATACTTCAAGATTGCGGTGGGTATTGCCCGCAAGTACGGCGGGCTCTTCATCGCCGACGAGGTGCAGACCATGTTTGGCCGGAGCGGCAAGTACTGGTACGGCTGCGGGCACTGGGACGTGGTGCCGGACATCATGTCCTGTGGCAAGAGCATTGCCAGCGGCATGCCGGTGGCGGCGACCGTCACCACGCCCGAAATTGCCTCCAGGCTGGGGGTGAACATCATCTCGACCTTCCAGCAGCACCCGGTCTCGATGGCGGCTGCCCTGGCGACACTCGAGGTGCTGAAAGAGGAAGCGCCGCCCAGCCACGTGGAGGAAGTAGGCGCGCACCTGCGCCAGGGCTTCGAAGCCTTGGCAGAGAAGTATCCGATCATCGGCAACATCCTCGGGCAGGGTCTGATGCAGGGGCTGGAGTTCGTCAAAGACCACGAGACCAAAGAACCGGCCAACGAGGCGGTGACCGAGTTGTTCGAGCAGACCCGGGAGCGGGGGCTCCTCATCGGGGCAGGTGGCCTGCGCCATGCCTTCCGCTTCACGCCCCCCCTGATCGCTACCAAAGAGGACATAGACAAAGCCCTCGGAATCCTGGATGAGTCCATTGCTGCGGTGATGGAGATGGTCTAGCTGGCACGGGGAAGACGGCAATGGCAGATAGCACTTGACAATACCTTCAGGAAAGGAAGGATTTCCATGAACCCACAAACAGAAGATTGGCAAAGCAAGGTGATGACCGTCCATGGACTGATACCGGCCGAAGAGATGGGAATTACTCTGCCACACGAACATCTTTCGGTACAGGAGTGGGATTGCAAGACCCCTAACTATTTCAATTCTGCCTTCATGGAGTTGGTCCAATATCGAGAGGCAGGCGGTAAAACACTGGTGGAAATGAGCAATGCGTATATCAGGAGAGATCCACTGTTTATCAAGAAGCTTGCCTCCAAGGCGGGGGTGCAGGTCGTTATGAGTACCGGCTACTTCAAGGATGCCTGGTTACCGTCTGAGGTCCATGCCATGAGTGTGGAAGAGATGGCCCAGATATTGGTGAAAGAGATTGTGGAGGGGGTGGAAGATACAGGCATCCACGCTGGGGTGATTGGCGAGATCGGAGTCAGCCGCCCTATTACCCGCACCGAGGAGAAGACACTGGCGGCTTCTGCCAGTGCCCAGCAAGAAACAGGCGCGGCCATCAACGTGCATTTCGACATTGACATGGATGCGTCCGAATATAACTACGCTATGGATATTTTGGAAAGCGAGGGAGCTGATCTGAATCGGGTTGTCATAGATCATCTTGTGCCCCGGCCTGACAATTTGGATCTCTACAGGCAACTTGCCTCAAGAGGATGCTACATCGAGTTTGATCTCTTCGGCCACGAGCGATGGCCTCTGGTCAACGATCTGGTGCACACAGACCCCGAGGTGCAGATTTCATCTGTGAAAGGGTTCATAGACAACGGGTTGCTGGAGCGGATTCTGCTATCCCATGATGTTTGCCATTTCACGCTTATGACAGTGAACGGCGGTTTTGGCTACGCCCACATCCTGAAGAACGTCGTTCCGAAATTCAAGGAGTATGGCATCACCGACGAGGAAATCCGGACCATGATGGTCGACAACCCAAAGCGACTTTTCCCCTTTCAGAATTAGCAAGCTGACCACATTTGAAGGGGTTGCCTCATTGACAGTGCCTTCGAGAAAGGTGGGATATTGATGATTTCACACACAGAACCATGGCAAGGCAAAGTGATGACCGTGCGCGGGCTCATTTCTGCGGAGGAGATGGGGGTCACACTGCCTCACGAGCACCTTCTCTGTGTCCACCAGGGACCACTGGTGGACCTGACCGACCCGGTGGTTGCCCGGGCTGAAATGCAGCGCTTCACCCAATATGGTGGCCGAACCGTTGTGGATTTGACCAATGTGGGGCGTGGCCGTGACCCGTTGGCGCTCAAACGGATTTCAGCCGTGGCGTCACTCAACCTGGTCATGGGCACCGGTTACTACAAGGATGCCTGGTTACCAGCCGAGGTTCACGACATGAGTGTCGAAGAGATGACCAGCCAAATGGTCAAGGAAATCGTGGAGGGGGTGGACGGTATGGGTGTGCATTCCGGGGTCATCGGCGAGATGGGCGTCAGCCGCCCGGTGACAGCCACTGAAGAGAGAGCGCTGAAGGCGGCCGCTAGAGCTCAGCGCCGGACCGGAGCCGCGATCAACGTCCATTTCGACATCGGTGGGTGCGCAGCCGAGTACAATCACGTCCTTGACATCCTAGAAGCCGCGGGCGCCGACCTCAAGCGAGTGGTCGTGGACCACTTTATCTGCCGACCCGACGAGGTCAAGCTCTGCCAGCAGCTAACAGCGCGCGGCTGCTACGTCGAGTTCGATCTCTTTGGCCAGGAGCTATGGCCCAAGATGGTCGAACTTACCCGCCACACCCCGCCTGAGGTTCAGGTCGCCTCGCTGCGGTGGTTCATCGCTGCCGGGCTGCTGGAGCGGATTCTCATCTCGCACAACATCTCCAGCCAGTTCTGTTTGCGCTTGAAGGGTGGATATGGGTATGCCCATATCCTCAAGAATCTCGTTCCCAAGTTCAGGTCATACGGCATCAGTGACGAGGAGCTGCGGACGATCATGGTTGACAACCCGAAGCGGCTCTTTCCTTTTCAAATAGCGTAGTTCAAAGGCCCAGAGCACAAGCCTGTGTCAATGATCACTAAGTCGTGCTGCAATTGTCTCAGAAAGTCGTACCTCCCCTTGAGCTTGGCAGGGGAAAGGAAGGGCAAGTTAGAAGGTGGGCAAAGTCGTAAAAAACTCGAGTTGACCGAGCAGGCTGTTGATAGTCACGCCGCACAAAGGGAACCTTTTGACGAGTTGTACTTTTTCACTGCGGCAAACCAGGAGTTGGTCGTCGGTATCAAAACAGAGATCAAGTTGTTGGCCGATCCAATGTAGACCGATGTAATAGGCCTGTCCACCGACGGAGAAGGTGGCATTGTCACTGACCAGGCGCAACCAGCTTCCTTTCGTTTCTTGATCAATCCCCCATCACCAGTGAGCAAGCATAGTGGAGGTAACGATGGACAATGGAATGCATTCGGAGCTCTCACCCGCTATCAGCGGGACCGGCGTCCACAGCGGGCAAGTCATGACTGTTTTGGGTCCCATCTCGGTGGAGGAATTGGGTGTTACTCTCACGCACAAGCACATTCTGAGTGATTGCGGCTGCAACGGGCCTGAACCCCCCGAAGCATCGCGCAAGGCACTGTTTCACCAGTCACTAACGATGGACATCCTGGGAGAGGTGCGCCTGCTCTCCCAGTGCAATCGCGACAACCAGCGCCTTACCGATCTCGACCTGGCTGTCTCAGAAGTGGACTAATATCGCCATTGGGGAGGGCGGACGATTGTCGAGATGAGACTCGACGGCGTTGGTCGTGATCCCTTGGGACTGCAAATGGTCAGCCGCAGGATGGGCGTACAGATCGTTATGGGAGCCGGCCACTACATCGAACTCGCGCATCCCCTGCACGTGCGCGGCATGTCGGCGGATGACATTGCGGACGAGATCGTACGCGACCTGACAGAGGGTGTGCCGGGGACGAGTGTGCGGACAGGCATCATCGGCAAGATTGGCATATACATGGACTTCTCCGCCGATGAGGAGAAATCGCTGCGCGGGGCGGCCCGGGCGGCTCGGCGCGCTCGTACGAGTACCGGGCGCGGATCATAGACATCCTTGAGGAAGAAGGAGCCAGCCTGGAACATATCATCATGGATCACGTACAAATCCACCCCACGAACATGGAGAGCCAGATGGCGATCGCGGAGCGGGGCGACTTCCTGGGCTATGATGGTATCAGTTGCGGTTTCGACTGGGGCGTGCGCGAAATGGGGCCGGGCGACGAGGAAAGCGCGGCCGACATCAAACACCTGATTGATGCCGGTTGTCTACACCTGTTAGCATATAATGGACAAAGAAGTGCCGATGAGGTAAAACATATAGCGATGACCAATCGTCTGTCTGTTCACCCCACCGGCACCTGCCTGGGAATTGAGGACCTTGATTACCCTGCGCTGCGAGCGCCAGATGTGGACCGTCCCCCAGGCTGAGCAGGACACACTGTCGAAAGCGGTCTGCGCCACATGCAGCCCCAATCGTCTTGAACCGGGTTATCGAAAAACCAGCCGGCCTCCTGGCGGTCCATCTCCCAGCAGTCACACACATCGTTGGGAAAGTCCTGTATCACCCGCGACAGCTTATCGCTCCACGAGCCGCCCAGGAAGAAGGGTAGGCGGGGTGGTATGTCAAATTCGATGGCGCGGCGGACAATTTCGCGGCTTTGCATTTACGATTTTCTCCTTTAAGGACGTGCCTTGATCAGAGGTAAAATGGTCATAGTGGCAGACAATGCCTAATCTAGTTAATGACTGAGACCAGTGCATGTAGCGCTCGAAATGACATCCGGTTATAAATCCGCAAATATCTTGGATGTATCACAATGTACGGAACCATCCCATAATTCGTTGATTTCTCGATTCGTTGTAGTATGGCCCGACTTTCTGAGAATTCTCGCGGCTGGATGGTGCGCGCTGTGGGTGGGCGCCCGCTTACTACAAACAGATGATCATCGTCAGCTTAGGCCCAATCTACCGCGCTCACTCGGGCGCAGCCCAAATCAGGTCAATCTTCATTGGGCTTTGATCTCGCCTACCACGAGGGGCTTTACGGGGTATCCATTCAGCTTCTGCGGCAGGGCTTTCTCCAGATCAGGCGCTGGCTCCGCCATCAGAATCAGGATGACAGGCTCACCCGTCGTCTCGTCCTGCCCAACGCCCACTCCGACGACACCGGGCAGCCGCATCAATTCCTCTTGGTGTTCATCCAGCACCGCTCCGATGTCGTGCGCTGGGGTGCTCGTGACAACCGGTGACGGCGTCGGCTGACCTCGATCGGGGGAAGGCGGCGTGCATCCGGCTAAGAGAGTGGAAATTACCAGCACACTTGGCAACCACAGGCCCCAGCTTATGACCCTGGTCCGTTTAGTGGGCATGTTTTTCCTCCTTCCTGGCCCCCAGTCAAGTTAGCCGTGTGCCACGATCTCTCCCACTTCTTGTACATCCACCGGCACGCCCTCGATCTCGGTGGGGATCACGTCAGCGGGCGCCAACTGAGCTCGCGGTACCTTCTGGCGGACCATCACCACCAGTGCCACCTCGCTCGTTCGCACGCCCCCACGTTGGCGGAGGCCCACGCCCACGCCAACGACATTCGCCTTGCCCATCAACTCGACCTCGTGGACTCGTTTGACGGCCTGAGCCTTCTCATAGGCGGCCTGCATATCAGCCTTCTTGTTCACCCCTGGCTCATATCTCCACCTCCAGACAGTCGAGCACCGCCTGAATCGGGTTGTGGATCGTGGTCTGATCCGAGCCGGCGAATAGCAAGCCGACGGCAAGCTGAGAGTCGCCCGCCACCAGCAATGAGCCGGAGTCCCCCGGGCTCGACATTGGACCGGTGACAATCTGCCCCTCGAAGCGGGCGATTTGAAAGACGCCGTAGCTAACGTCCACCGTGGCATCCAATACGGTGATCTCGCCGGTGCTAAGCCCCGTTGTGCGACCCGATTTGCGCACAGACATCCCCAGCGCGGCAGTCGTCGTGCCGTCCACAACCCCAATTTCCAGGATCTCGTCCAGGATCTCGTCGTCCTCCAATGGGCGGGCCACGGCGGCGTCCGCCAGATTGGAAGCCTGCGGATCGCTCTGCAAGGCCTGGAGCTGATGTTTTGAGCCTGACAGGCGCGCCAGGGCGTTCGCCACGTTGGCCACGCCCATACTCACAGGACAAGTCGGCGGTGAGACGCTAAACTCGATCGGGCAGAAGCGCTCCAAGTGGGCGATTGTGTCATCCTCCACCTGTCCGCCGTCCGCCGCGCCCGGCTGGAGGATGGCATCGCCCGGACTGGCGGCGTTGCTGTTGGCCAGTACGTGATTATTGGAGAGAATCAGACGAGCATCGGTGGCGCGGTCACGTACGACGGTTCCAAAGGTTCCGGCCGTCACCTGGTAGTGGCCTATGCTCACCCCACCAGGGGCCGGACGCCAGCGGTCGGTGCGTGCCTGGAGTGCCCAAATGTTGCCCACTTGCATTACGTCGGTGGTCACCCCATCGATCCCTGGGGGCACCAACGCCTCTGGATCCAGGCCGGCCTTAGGTACCTTGTGACGCACCAGCGCCACCACACACAGTTCATCGCTCGTCTGCCCCTTGCTCACCTTGTAGCCCGTCCCGACGCCGACGACGTTCGGCTTCGCCAGGATGGCCTCTTTGTGCAATTCCTTGACCCGTGTTACATCTGCTTGCTGGTTCATCGCTCTTCTCCTTTAGCCTCATGGGCATGCGCCCGTGGGCGAATTCCATAATAAACTTCGCTGCCTTGCGGCGCTCGACACAATGTGAGGCGACAAAGACGTGGAGAAGAAGGAGGATCTGTAAGTGTAGAACGAGAAGTAGATGGGGTAAATCTGTCGCCTAATGTCAGTTTATCATAGTTTCCAAACGGCGTCAACGATTCCTTCGTCGTAACTGCTCAGCCGCTCCCGACGGACGACAGTCCGGAGGTCTCTAACGGGCTTCCCCGTGAGAAAAGGCTCGGGATTGTCATCCCTCGTGAGCCGAGGGCCCTCGCGAGCGGTGGGCTGAGTAGCTTGAGGCCGCCAAGCGGGGCATCACTTCCTGCGCAAACATCTCAATGCCCTGCGTTTTGGGGAAGTCCAGCAGGCGCACGATGAGGTACTCTACCCCCAGATCGACAAAGGCCTGAAGCTGTTCCGCCACCTGGTCCGGTGTGCCAGCGATAGAGTTTTCATTGTACGGCGACGCTTCTGCGATACGTCGAGCTTCCGCCTCGGTTTCGGCCACCGCGACCGCTTCCGCCGACCAGGTCTTGACGATTTCGTCGTAGTCGCGACCGACGGCCGCGCAGTGTTGGCGTAGCACGTCCAGCTTGTGGGCGTAGTTTTCGTAGGTCCCGCCCGGGATGTTCCACCAGTCGGCGTGTTTGGCCACCACGCGCAGCATAAGCCGTTCGCCGCCCCCGCCGATTAGCACCGGCGGGACGGGGTCGGGACGCGGTTCGTTATAGGCGTCCTGGATACGATAATAGGTGCCTTCAAAGCTGGCGGGGGATTCAGTCCATAGTTTTTTCACAATCTGGATGGCTTCCTCCAATTGGGCGATGCGCACCGACGCTTTTGGAAAGTCGAAGTTGTAAGCCCGGTATTCCTCTTCCATCCAGCCCGCCCCGATGCCAAACAGAAATCGTCCGCCGGTGACGAGCTGTAGATTGGCCGCCGTCTTGGCCAGCAGGCCGGGGTTGCGGTATGACTGGCAGAACATACTGGCTCCAAATTTGAGGCTGGGGTAGGCCGCGGCAAAATAAGCGATGGTGGTGGTGCATTCCAGGTAGGGCGTGTCGTTGGACTGCCACCCGGCCCAGGGCCACATGTGGTCGTCGACCCAGACTGAGTCAAAGTGAGACTGGATGCGCTCCAGGGTGTGATGGATCTGATTGATGAAGACAGGTCCACTGCTACCGTCGACGGGAAACGAGGGCATATGCCAGCCGAATTTCAGCTCGCTCATTGGGGGTATTCCTCCTTTTTGGTGAAGTGACGAAGTACTCCTTCGTCTATTATATCACAGAAAGGTATGGTTCAGAAGTCCCTGAAATTAGGGCAACAGTTGCAGACGAAAGACGAAGGACGAAATTAGAATTGTTCAACGGCCAGTATAAGAGATACGTTTGCACTTGTTCAGAACATGAGCCATAATCTTTGGTAATGGCCCGATTTGAGAATGGGAAGCATCATGGGGGTGGAACGCTGGTGGTTTTTGAGCAAAAACATGACGAACGAGATTGATTACGATGCAACCTCACCACCTCAAGATGCAGCGGCAGGCGCAGCGATCTACACCAAGTTCGTCTTGTCGATCTACGATCCTCTGGTGTTCAGGTTCGAAAACGCCTTTGTCTGGAAGTGCCCTACGCGGCTTCTACTGGGTCACTACAACCGGCACGTTTCAGGCAACCACCTGGATGTAGGGGTAGGCACCGGCCATTTACTGGATAAATGCCAGTTTCCAGTTGATGATCCGACGCTGGCCCTGATGGACCTCAACCCAAACTCTCTCCAGTTCACGTCGGCACGACTCCGCAGATACACACCTGCGACCTATCTGGCCAATGTCCTGGAGCCTATAAAGTTTGAGCTGCCCCCCTTCGATTCCATCGGCCTCAATTACCTGCTGCACTGTCTTCCGGGGAGCATGGTAGACAAAGGACGTGTGTTCAGCCATCTAAAGCCGTTCCTGAACCCGGGTGGTGTCTTATTTGGCACGACGATTCTGGGACGGGGTGTCGAGTTTAACCTGCTGGGTAGACTCTTTATGGCTGTCTACAATTCAAGGCGGATACTGAACAACAGAAACGACGATTTGGTGGACCTGGAGGAAAATCTTGAGAGGAACTTCGCCAAGCATTCCCTTCACACGATAGGATGCGTGACTTTCTTCGTCGGCCAAGCTTAAGGATACTTCATCTGTACTTGTCCAATCATAATCTGCATTTTGATCAGGAAACTGGGCGTAAACTGATTGCAGCAGTAGCAAGTAATTCATCGGCAAGTACTAGCGAAGCTTTGCCTCAAATCGCCCAGTTGATGGCTCACGGATGAACACAGATTTACACGGATAGGATAACAATTTGAAATACAGGAAGTTATTCTTGGACGCTTCCAGGGGGTAACAATTGCAGACGAAGGACGAA
>DAOUMD010000201.1:0-16386 GCA_034412795.1 Anaerolineae bacterium | reverse complement strand
CCGGCGATGCACATCTGGCGGGTATCATCACCGCTCTGGTTGCAGGGCTGACGATGCCCCAGGCCCAGGAACTGGGAACGCTGGTGGCCGCCCATGCGGTCACGTCACCCCACACAATTGATAAGAGGATCAACAGGGAAACGCTGCGAGCCTTTGCCGGGGGAATCCGGGCACCCCTATCTGGTCCGGTGAGGGTTCTGCTTGAGGGTTGAGAGCATAGGGGCAACCGCTTGTGGGTGCCCAGGGTGAGCACAAGGCCCATCCCCACCACCCCATTTTGAATGCACCAAACTCGGGTCTGCTGCAAAGTCGCGGAGTGAGCACCCCCAGGTGCGGAGTGACATTCGCGAATGCCGCTCCGCACCTGGGGGTGCTCCGCTCCGCGGCCCGTGGCGTGTACAATCGACAGAATTGGTTGTCAATCAAGGTCATATGTGATATAATTCTCTATCAGATCACCCCTGTATTGTTTTTCCCACCTATTATACATACACTCTCAAGGAGGAGGCTAAGCAATATGCGTACCCCTATGATACCTGACTCTGATTACGAACAGCGCGTGGCACGGCTCCAGGAGGAGATGGCCCAAGCGGATTTGGATGTTATCGTGACCTACTCATCGGAGTCCGAGCCGGCCAGCAGCCGCTATCTGGCCGACTTCTGGCCCTTCTTCGACTTTGCAGGAGTCGTAGTCCCGCGTGAGGGGTCGGCAGCTCTGATTACAGGTGGGCCGGAGTCATATGAGTTTGCCGAGCAGTTCTCGCGCATCAGGAACCTCCACATCCACCCCCTCTTCGTGGAGAGTTCCGCGCCCGACTGGGTCCCCGAAGTGGAGTACGAGGATTTCGGCTCTATTTTGTCTGCGGTGTGCCCCAGTCCTCCGCGCCGGATCGGCGTGACAGACTGGAACATCTTCCCGCACCCCATCCTTCTGGACCTACAAAAAGCGGCTCCGGAAGCCGAGATGCTGCCTGCCGACGATATCCTGCTGCGGGTACGGGCCATCAAGTCTGAATACGAAATAGCCGTTATCCGCAAAGCCTACCGGATCACCGAGCAGGCTATGATGGACGCGCTCAACGGAGTCAGCGAGGGACAGACCGAGTGGGAGATAGAAGCTCACGCTCACACCACCATGCGCCGCATGGGAGCGGAAGGTACCTCCTACCCCATCTGGGTATGCTCAGGGCCTAACACCCGCCAGAGTCTATGTCGCTCCACGCACCGACGCATCAAACGCAACGAGTTGGTGCAGTTGACCTTCGGGGCACGTTACATGGGCTACTGCGGCAATATGTGCCGTCCCTTCTCGATTGGCGAGCCGCCGGAGAAGGCCCGCAAACTGATGAGCGTGGCCCTGGAGGGATTCGAAGGTGCCCTGCGCGACATCCGTCCGGGTGTGGCAGCCCGGGATGTGTTCAAAAACTACCACGACACACTGGCGCGTTACGGCTACGAGGAGTTCACGCTGTACGGTCCCGCCCACGGCACGGGCACCTCGGAGGTTGAGGGTCTATGGCTGGGAGCCGGCAGCGACCTGGTCATTCAACCTGGGATGCAATTTAACGTAGACATCTGGCTGAGCGACGGTGAGTACGGATTGCGCTACGAAGATGGTATCCTGGTCACCAAGGATGGCATCGAGGAACTCACCTCTTATCGCCGCGAGATCATCATACTATAACATTTCGCCAAGGTAACGCCGCCCCCCTACCCCCCCCAATCCTGAGGGGAAACCGCGCTACTCTCCCAGGATGGGGGGGGAGGGGGGCGGTTGAGACGCTAAGGAGGAAGATTATATGGATCGGCGTGCGTTTGCCAAAGACTTGATAGCCCGGTACCGGGATGAGATGATCCAGGTGATGACGGACTTGTTACGCATCCCTTCGCAGAACAAACCCCCGATCGGATACGAAAAAGCGGTCCAGGAATACATGGCCGATTTCCTCAAGCGGGCGGGTCTGGCGGTAGAGCTTTACCAACCGGATGAAGTGGGGGGATTGCTCGAACATCCCGACTATTGGCCGGGACGGGATTACACGGATCGCCCCAATCTGTGTTCCACCCTGAAAGGCAAAGGGAGCGGTCGATCGCTACTGTTGACCGGACATTCCGATACGGTCGTGCTGGGTGACAACGTATGGTCCAAACCGCCATTCGATGCAGAGATCCACGATGGTAAAATGTACGGGCTGGGCGCATCCGATATGAAGGGCCAAATGGGAGCCATGTTGGTGCTGTTCAAGGCACTGGCCGAGCAGAAGGTCCCGCTGCACGGTGCGCTGACTTACGAAAGTGTGGTGGATGAGGAAGAGGCAGGGGTTAACGCCACGATTGCGGGGCGATTACGAGATGGCCCGATGGATGCGGCCATCGTGGCCGAAGCCACCGGGCTGAATATCTATCCGTCCATTCGGGGGGCGCTAATCCTCAATTTCCTGTTCAAGTCCGAAGGAACGTGGCTCGAGACGGGAAAGAAAGGTAAGCAGGCCGACGCCGTCGAGCAGATCGGTATCTTTCTAGCACACCTGGACGAATTGCGCGAAGTCCGGCGCAGCCACCCGGTACCTGACATGTACCGGAGCTACGCCGATCCCTACTCGCTGACCATCACCAAGGTGTATGCCGGAGGCTGGGGCAGCGAGGTGCCCATCGCGGTGCCGCCCGTTGGCCGCATTCAACTTATTGTGGAAACACTGCCCGGCGATGAAGAAGCTAAGGTGTTGAAAGAGGTTGAAGATTGGCTGGACAGCGTAATAGAAAGGCACAAAGACGCCTTCTCCATCCAACCTGAAAAGGAGTACGGGCTGCGTTGGATGCACCCGACCGAAATCGATCCGACGCACCCCATGGTCACGACTCTGCAAAAGTGTATCACTCAAGTCACCGGGCAGCCCACCGAGGTAAAGGGTGCTCCATACCAATGCGATATGTGGGCGCATCACCGAAGCTTCAACATGCCGGCCGTTGTGTTTGGCCCGGCCGGAGGCAACAGCCACGCTGCAGACGAGTACGCCGAATTGGAAAGTGTTTTTGCCTTTGCCGAGAGCCTGCTGCTGTTCATCCTCGAATGGTGCGGGGTAGACGATGAATACTTTGATTGACCTGTCAGGTCCCTTGTACGCAGGCATGTGGAGCTACAATGCGCTGCCGGGACTGGACACGCCCCTGCCGGAATTTGAGGTTGAGAAGGTCACCTGGATAAAGCGCACTGGATTCGAGTCGTTTCGTTTTGCGATGAGCAGCCTCTCAGGCACCTACCTGGAGACCAGCGCCCACCTGATCGAGGGTGATCCCGAGACAGATACTCTTACACCTGCCGACTTCATCCGACCGGCCGTGGTGTGCCACGTGCCGCGCAAAGAAGCCAGGCAGCTTATCCACGCTGCCGAGCTAGAGGCGCACTGCCCGCCGATCCAGGAGGGCGACGCGCTGTTGATCGACTGCGGGTGGGGAGCGCAGTGGCGATCGCCCAATTACGTACTGGACGGGCCGAGTTACCACCCAGACTGTTTGCCCTGGCTACTTGAGCAGCCCTTCTCTCTGCTGGGCGTGGACGTTCCGTGCATCCAGCCCCCCTGGCCCCTGCCCGATGGGGCGCAGTATGACGGCAATATGCTGCTCCCCGTTTTCCAAAAGGGCGTATTGCTTTTGGCCCCACTGGTCAATCTGGACAAGATACAGGTTCCACGAGGGGAATTGATGGCGTTTCCACTACGGGTTGAAGGCGTAAGTGGTGCGCCCTGCCGGGCGTTTTTCCGCGAGGACTGAGCGGGGAGATCTGCTATGACCCTTTATGAATCTGAAGCCTTCGTTTATCTGGGACGTCCAAAGGCAATGGAGCGCCAGACCCTCAGCATCGAATGTAGTCCCCGGGACCTGGTGGTTGAGGTACTGATGTGTGCCAGGTGTGGGACGGACAAGACCATTTACCGCACCGGCCATCCCAACGTAGACCCCTATGCCCCGGTGGTTCTGGGGCACGAGTTGGTAGCCCGCGTCGTCGAAGTCGGGAACGAGGTACACACGCTCAAAGAGGGAATCGGCTATCGCCACGGGCAGATGCTTCCGCCCGAGTACCTGGACTTCCAACCGGGGGAGCGCATTACCGTTCAGGGCCGCATCGCACGCCACAGGCAAGGGCTTATGCTCATCCCCAAGCCTATCGCCAACCTCTCCTTCCAAATCAACGGCGGCTATTCTCAGTATATGCTGATACCGGAGACCATGATTCGTTCCGAGTCGGTGCTGCGTGTCCCTGACAACATCAGCGACGAAGAAGCTTGCCTGGTCGAGCCGGCCGCTTGTGCCCTGGAGTCAATCTTTGCCACCCCCCACCCCACGGGCGTGGATGAGCAAGGACGGCACATTTATCGCGCCGGCATCCAGCCGGATGGTTATGTGTGCATCATTGGTTCGGGCACGGTGGGCATGATCTACGCCAGGCTGGCCTACCTGGAAGGCGCCAGGCGCATCGTGATGATTGTTCGCTCGGAATACAAGAAAAAGCTGGTAGAGGAGGTTTTGGGCGACACGGTCGAAGTTTACATCGCCCCTCGTACGGCTGAAGACGCGACACCTGAAATGCTTGAGGCCGAAGACACAATCGTACACGATCTGTCTGCTCTGACGGACGGTTACCTGTTCGACGACGTGGTCGCTGCTTGTGCCTCACCTGCGGCGCAACGCCTCATGCTCAGACTCTACTCTCCCGAGGGCTACGCCGTGGGTGCCTGTTTTGGAGGCACGCATCAATTGGTTGACGCGGCCAATCTGGACGCCAACCACTATCGTGCCGCCAAGACCATAGGTACCAGCGGCTGTTCAACAGACTGTATGAAGACGATACTCAACTGGTTGGCGAGCGGACAATTGGATCTGCGCGGCTTCATCTCAAGACAACGCTTCACCCTGGATGACGAGCCCCACGAGTTCTTCACGACCGACGCCGACGGTCTGAAGCCAGCGCTGTTCATGGTATAGCCGAAACAGGCTTCTTCGTAAGATCAATCTCGGGATTGTCATCCCTTGTGAGCGGTGGGTGAAGCAATTGCGTGGTGTAGGTAACGTGACACGTCCGAAGACAGTAATTATCGGGGCCGGGGCACTGGGGCTGGGGTTTCTGGCCGAAAGACTAGCCAGCGATTACGACTTGTACCTGGCCGACCTCAGCTCGAACGAGAAGCTGTTGCGCCAGATAAAGGACGACCAAGGCTTCACGCTCAATCTGTGCAGCCTGGAAGACGTATCCCCTAAACGGGTTGTTGGCCATTTCCAGGTAGTCCTCACTGACAGCCCTG
This sequence comes from Anaerolineae bacterium, assembly GCA_034412795.1. Classification (GTDB taxonomy): domain Bacteria; phylum Chloroflexota; class Anaerolineae; order 4572-78; family NAK82; genus JAUVPY01. The sequence goes on along the minus strand of DAOUMD010000201.1, from coordinate 11,086 downwards.
AAGGCCGGGTGAAGCTGGACCAGGCATTGCGCGAGGCCGACCTGGTCCTTACCGTCACAGGAAGGAATCTACTGGATAAGGTGGTAGAGACGATCGCCCCGGCTATGAATGAACGCGTTAAGAAAGGTTGGCTGCTCTTCTGCGAAAACGGACGGCACATCGCAGCCAGCTACGCCGATAGCTTTGGCCCCAAGACGATTCTGGTAGATACGGTGATGTCACGTATGTGCCGCCTCGGTAGTCCACAGGAGGGCGTATACGAGCCACTCTGGCCGGGAAACGATAGGGCTTTGGTTGTGGAAGAGTATAGTTTCTTGCCGCTGAGCGCCGACTTGTGTGGCTCGGGGCCATTTGGCCCGATGTTCTCGCTCGTCTCGCACGCCGAGTTTTTGCTGTGGGAAGACATCAAACTGTATATGCATAACGGCATGCACGCCTTTGTGAGCTATCACGCTTTCCTGGAAGGCGCTGAGCTTTTCAGCGACACCCCACATTGGATCCGGCGAGAGGCGAGGCAAGTGATGTTGGAAGAGGTGGTTCCGGCCATCGTCCGCACCCACGCCTGCGCCAGGCAGGAGGAAATCGAGGGGTATGGACTGGGTCTCCTGGAACGCTTCTTCAACCCACACTTTGGCGACACAATCGAGCGTGGCGTTCGAGGTGTGGCAGGCAAACTGGCGCCCGGTGAACGCCTGGCGGGCGGCTGCGAGTATATCAGACAGGCAGGGATCAAACCCCGGGGCTACGCCAAGACGATCCAGGCGGCGAAGGAGATATTGGCGAAGAATTGAGAAGCACCAAGTGCAACGCACCTGTACGAGGTGCATTGCACTTGGGAGGGTGAGCTAGTCGTTGAAATCCTGGACCGACACGACCTGGCCCGAAGCGGCAGACGCCTCGGCGGCCAGACAAGCCTGGGTAGCGGCCAGCGACTCGTCAGGCGTGATAATGGTGGGAGGCGTCCCGTTGAGAATGCAGTCCACGAAGTAGCCGAGTTCATCGGCCAGCGCGCCCTTGCGTACACCCGGCTCGACCTCGTACCAATAGGTCGTGTCCGGCGTATAGGCGCCCTCTGCGCCGACGACGGAAATGCTGGGATACGTCTCCTGGATGTGGATGGAGCCTTCGGTGCCGACGATCTCCATTCGCTCGTCGGGGAAATAGGGCACCTTGTCAGGCATAAACCACACGTTTTCACAGACTCCGATGGCACCTGAATCAAAGCGATACATAGTCCAGCCGATGTCGGGATACTTATATCCGCGTACGTCGAGCGTCTGGGCATACACGGTCTCTATCTTGGCCCCTGTGTACCACAACATGATGTCGGTGTCGTGTACCCCGTCACCAATAATGGGGCCGATCTTGGGCAGCACCGCAGTACCGAGCGAGGCGGGAATGTTGCGCCTGGCATAGATGGACACGATCTTGCCGATCTTCCCCGCCTCAATCTCGCGTTTTGCACCGGCGTAGCGGGGCTGGAAGCGGACGATGTGACCCACCATGAAGTACTTGTCGGTGGCCTTGGCCGCGTCCACGATGGCGCGGCAATCAGCCACACTGGAGGCCATAGGTTTCTCCAGGAAAACGTGTTTCCCTGCTTCGAGGGCGGCCAGCGTCGGCGCCCTGTGCTGATCCCACATGGTGGTAACGCTGACAGCTTCCAGCTCTGGATTAGCCAGCATCTCGTTATAATCTGTGTATAGATGCTTGACGCCGAACTTCTCGCCAAGCTCCTTCAACCGCGACTCGGTTCTGGTGCACAGCGCATATAGTTCGACATTGGGCAGCCCGGCCAGCGCATCGCCGTGATACTCCCCAAACCACCCCAGACCGATGATGCCGTATTTGAGTTTGCTCATCTTGTACCTCCTCCCTTCTTCATTACCTAAACCTTTAGAGTTTTGGGGATGGTTCACTATTTGGTCGACACTTCTTACCGGTCAAATTAAGCAAAGTAACCTCGTAAAACGTAAAACGTGATGCGTGAGTAATCCACCGAAATTATCTGCACTGTTCTGGTGTTGCTATGAAGCCTGGAAGCCTGAGTCTCCGTGTAATTCATTTCGGTGGATTACTTGAAGGCACATTTGCAAGGCGCATTCGCCCAGAATCATTACGCTTTACGCCTTACGTTTTACGGATGTGTCTGGCAAAGCAGGCCAAATTGTTTACCAGTTTTCTTGGCAAAATGAACCATGCCGGGTTTTATTACTGCTAAAAGTAATGCTTTAGGGATTTCTCCCGTTGGTCGAAATGACATGGCTGAGCAGTACAAGGTTATTATGTTGTGTGCCAGTCCTTGCCCGCTGAACTCTCCATGAACTCGTAAACCAGGCCGTCCTTGTAGATAAACACCACACGTAGATGCTCATTGGGGCTAAACGGTCCCAGAATGACCTCCTCGCCTTCTATCTCTTTGTCGAGGTCATCAACCCTAAAGGCGACGTGGGGTACCTCTCTCAAGGGGCCGGTCACCGGGCTGTCCGGCTCATAACGCAAGTATTCGACCATTTGGGCGCTGTCTGCCGGATTAGTCACCCAAACCTTAGTAGCTTCAACATACATTTCGTCAGGTTGTTTTTCGGTCGTAGTCAGCCCTATGTGATCAAACTCTCTCACCTTTGTTCCTCCCGGAGTATCAACCTAGAAACCGGGTTTTGCTTCAAACTCGGTTTCTTTCCAATTCACCGGTTCTTCTCTAGTGCATACTAATGACCATGTTATCAGCCACCCCAGCTATCATTGTGTACGTGGTCGGTGCCGTCTGGAGGATGGAACCGGGCACCAGGGTGTTTACAGGACCGTGAGCTACGAGTCGAGCGATGAAACGCTGCCAGGCGATGTTTCCCAGGATGTGCCCATCCAGCCAGAAGCTGCGTTCCTTGGCTAGTAAGATCTCGGCCGGGGCAATGGTGTTGGCCTTGGGCGGCACCCACGACCAGTCGCCGCTGAACGAATGCAGCGCATTCTGCATAATCGTCATCGGAGTCAGCGTTACCAGACGCGCTCTGGCCTGCTTATAGGCATCAAGATCATCACCAAACTCGTGACCCAGACTGGACTCCCAAAAGGCGATGTGTCCACACCAACCGATACCACCGTAGCACACATCCACACCACCCGCCTCTTGCATCAAGTCGTAATAGTGACCGATGGCATCCTTGGTCGGGAAATGGATCTGCTCTAAAGGTGGACGCAGGTCTTCGTCGATCAGGTCGAAGAAACTCTCAAACATAGCCCTTTGAAAGGACCCCTCCCAATCGACGGGCGCCGTGTTACCGTTCTCATCAGCGTATTCGTCCATATTAAAGGTGTGGACGTGATGCATCGGAATGTGCATCTCATTGATCATGCGCGCCGCGATGGGGTACTGAGGCATAGGGCCAACCGGGAATATCCCCACGAAGTTTCGCCCCTCATCCAGTGCTTGCTTGATGCGGCGGACGATATCGGTGGCGAAAGCGCCGTAGAATTCTCCAACGTCCTCAATCACCTCGATTTTGAACTCGGGGTTGGGATGCTGGGTGATTTCTTCCCGCGTAATACGCCGTACCCTTTCACATGCTTCCTTGTCCTTGAAATCAATGAAATCAGCCAAAGCGTAGTCGAAAGCCATGAAGCATTTCTCCTTTCTTGTATATTCCCCTTTCGGGAGTTGTTACTGATTGAAATAAGAATACTTCGCCAACCTGGTTCGTCTCCAACGACAAGCCAAATACCCTTGATGGGCTGCACCTCGGCCAGGAGAACTTTTCGCTCGGAAGCAGCATAGTAGGAAGTAGATTACCGGATTTCGTAGCCAACATGGCCAGGAGCGGGGGAGAGTGAGGCTCCTTGTCAGACGTGAATAGCATGGAATTATGCATAATTATAGCACAGGTTAAGGGACAGGGCAACATTTTTGGGATCTCGGGCGCGTCCCAGTCTTGGTAAACCCCAGGGGTTTTCCGAAGACCCCTGGGGTCCTATCCCCTCTAATACGTCTTGCCGCGACCTGCGATGGGCCACACCGCCTCAAGTGTGCCGCGCCGTATGACGTGGTACTGATCGTGCAGGTTTATCGTGGTGCAACCATGATTGGGCACGACCGTCACCTGGTCACCGCGCTGGAGGCGCGGTCCGTCAATACGCTTCAGAAAACCGTGCTCTTCTGCCAGATTGGTCAGTTGCCAGCCAAGAGGGTCAATGACCACAGGAAGTCCAAAGTCATGGGTGAGTGCCTTCATTCCAGCGTCAGTGATGACGTGATCGCCATCACGAACGCTGATCACAGTAGCCCGTAACGTCAAGCCGTAGTCAAAGTCAATCCCTGGCAACCCACGATATTGACTATCCATAGAGATATACGATCCCACCTGCAACTCAGTGATGCCCGGGTAAGCACCGGTGATGAAGTAGGTCCCCGTGCCACCACTGCTGACAATCTGGACCGGAATGCTTTCCTGGCGTAGCAATTCTGCGCTGTCGGTGAGGAGCTTCAGACTCTCTTCGGTCTTTGCTGTGCGCTCGTCTATGTCCTCGGTGAATATGGTATGCCCTTCGTACCCCATAAGGCCTTCAAAGCGCAGACCAGGCGAGGCGAGGATCTTTCTTGCCAAGTCGAGGACGGGTTGCCCAGGCGACACGCCACAACGCTTCATACCGATGTCAACCTCAATCAGGGTGCGCAACCGGACGCCTTTTGCCTGGGCGGCCGCATTCAAATCGGCCACGTTGCCCGCGTCGTCTACAGCGACCATCACCTGACTGTGGGCCGCCAGATTCACCAGCCGAGCGATTTTGCCAGGGCCTACGATCTGATTGGCGATCAATACATCCTTGATGCCCGCAGCCACCATAACTTCAGCCTCACCTAATTTGGCACAGGTGATGCCGATGGCGCCGGCCTCAAGTTGCATATGGGCCAGCGTAGGTGATTTGTGCGTCTTCGAGTGCGGGCGTAGGCGCACAGGAGTGTCACGGAAGTAATCGGCCATGCGCTTGATGTTGGCCTCCACTACCTCAATATCCAAGCACAAGGCCGGTGTATCGATGTCTGCCACGTTCATACCGATTGAAAGTCCTCGCATATCGCCTCCCTTGAATTGCTGAGTGCAATTTTTGATTTCACGTCTCTACTGAAAAACCAGGTTTTTGACGAGATGAAAGGGATGGTGTGCCAAATTCTGGCCAGAATGGGTGCATTTCAGGGAATGCACCGACAAAAAACCTGGTTTTTAGGTGCATTCGCCCCACTTATAGCCGGTTGGAACCCTTTTTCAGTAGAGTCGTTTCACGTAACTACTTTGACAATATATCCGATCCACACATCCTCATGTCAGTCAACTCGACAAGCAGAAAAACGAGACGAGGTTTGATCGATAGCACGAATAACTTGACTACCGGTCACTACGCCAATGTCACTCAGGGCTAGCAGCACTGCTCCAACCACTGGCTCGAACTTTGGCTTCACTATTCTGGCGTGCGGCGCAACCGCCGTAACCGTCTGCTCGAAGGAACGGAGGACAAGCTCCCCCGCTCTAAACACACCACCAAAGGGCACCACCGCAAATTCATCCTCTTCCATCCCCAAACGGGTAATGATGGCTGTGGCCAATCGCCCCAATTCTAATCCGGCCTCTCTCAGAATCTCAATCGCCTTCCAATCTCCCTGCCGTGCCACCTCCACCACGACTGGGCAAAGCGTTGCCACTTCGTGTCGAGCCAGAGGCTCATTTCGGGCCCGCTTATGGAAAAACACTCCTCCAACTGAAGCCTCTTCCGAGTCGGAACCCCCCGAACCCGAATCAGGGACGATCCCGACTTGGTCAGAAGCCGTGGCCCTCACCAATCCTTGAGATACTTGAAACACCATTTCCAGTACATCGGACATGCCAAAGTGTTTTAGCACGAGGTCCGCCAGCTTCGTCTCTTCAATGCGGCCGTCATAGGCCTGTAGCACGGCTATCATGGCTTGAAGGCTGATCCAATATCCACTTCCTTCATCCCCCAATGTGGCTCCCCAGCCACCTGCGCCCGCCTGCCTGCCATCCCTCGTCCAACCTCTCGCAATAGAGCCCGTGCCGGCGTCAACTGTGACGCCGATGTGTCCGTCAATCCAAAAGCGTGCCGCCCAGCGCGGGGTCTCGCCTTCAGCGGCCCTGCTTATGCGCCGGATGCCAAACTCTTCGGCCACCTCTTCGACGGCATCGGGCGACATGGGGGCACTCATGCACAGGGTTTCGACCCGCTCTCCACGAAGCCGAGCCTTCTCAAGCGCAGTGTCTATGGCACCCCTCAGAGATGCCACTGCCTGCGGACGCAACACGTAGTTTGTGTTAACTGAAGCACCGTGACCGTAGCCCAGGAGCTGCCCTGTCTCATCGGCAACCAGGCAGGCGGTCTTGGAACCTCCGCCGTCGATTCCCAAGACGTACCGCATATTTCTCCTTATGAGAAGGGATGGTTCACTATTTACATTGGGCGTGTCCAAAATGGGTTGGTAGGGGCGCCCCTTGCGGGTGCCCTGGGGCGGATGCAAGACCCACCCCTACCACTCATTTTGAATGCACCCATTTACATTTTGCGTCTGGGCGAATAGATGCCACCAAATTTGGTGCCCCGCTCGCGGCGCAGACCATCCAGGTAGCGTACGTATTCCTCTTGCCCATCCAGGTTGAGCGCGAAGTAAATGGGGGGTACGACTTCTTTCTCCGCCAGGCGTTCAGCGACTTCGGCCATCAACGCTTGCAACATAAGGCACCCCATCCAACCTGACGTCGGCCCTACTTTCTGAGGTAGACGCTCATCTTCCAGGACGGCATCTCCGGGGATTGTCAAGTTGTCGAGCACGATGTCACAATGTTCATACATCTTAGTACCCAAAGAGTGCCGCGACTCCACAGAATTTGTATAGGTCATAGAGGTCACGCCTATCACTTTCAGGCCTGCTTCCCTGGCCGACGCGGCCATCTCGATGGGGAAAGCATTTCGCCCCGAGGTAGAAATCAGGATGATCACATCTCCCGACTCAGCGCCAATCTGGCTGAAGAATTCGCGCCCGGCCCCCTCAGTGCGTTCGAGGAAAGAAGTCAGGTAAATCGGTCCTACCTCCAGAGACAGCCCGTGCGTAAATATTGGATTGACCAAGGCCAACCCACCAGCTCGCCAGAAAATGTCCTGTACGGGCAAGGAAGAGTGCGGGCCGCCCCAGGCATATAGAGTATGCCCGTCGGCAATCGCCTGCGCGATCACTTCCGCGGCCTGCTCTATATTTCCTAATTGGGTATCCTGAAAACGCTGGATCAGTTCGAGTGCTTTGTCGAGATATCTCTTTGCTAGCATGAGTCCTCCTCATTAGAGTATTGCATCGTTACTGGCTCTACGCAGATTAGTGGGGTAGATGAGCAATTCAGACTGCCAAAAGAGGTCATGTCATTCTGAGCCATAGGCGAAGAATCTCGTCTCACAAGCGAAAATGAGACCCTTTGTTAAAACCACAATTCCAGGGGTATCAGACTTGGTGGAAAACATCACAAATCACTGCAATTGTAGCAACTATACCTGGGCTTGTCAATATGCGCGCGCTTGCCTGCATGAACAAAGATAACAGCCCTCACCTCCCGGCCTCTCTCCTAACTTAGGGTTCATAAAAGAATAACTTCCCGTGTGTCATTTCGACCGCAGGGCTTAATCCAATACGGTTCAGTAATCCTTAACTAAACCGTATTGGGGCTTAATCCCTCTCAAGGTGGATTGCGCGGCCAACGCTCATGGGGATTTCTCGCTATCGCTCGAAATGACATAATTTAGGTGCGGGAACTTATATATTTACGGACCCTTAGGGAGAGGGCCCCTCTCCTGACTTAGGGAGAGGGGGTGTCCGAAGCGGAGTAGAGGGCAGGGGTGAGAGCTACCCTTCCTTCAGCACAATCGGCAGATAAACCTTTATGCAGGAACTCTCGGCGTCGATGTTAAACGTCTCCGCCGGGCTGACGTAAGCGCTGGCGTTGCCCGCCGCGTCGTGGGCGCGGACGGTCCATGTGTAGACGCCCGTTGCCATATCAGCCGTTGGGGTGAAGCCGGAGTCGGTGGTTGTCACGCTGACACTACCATTACTGCGAGTGATGAGCAAGGTGTAGCTGACCACGCCACTCTGGCTATCCGTCGCATCGCTCCAATCAAAGGTGGGCTGCGCATTGGTGAGTGTAATGCCGCCGGTGGGTGTGATCAAGGTCAGCGCAGAGATGTCGGGCGGGGTGGTATCGACGACGGTGAAGGCCGCTGTATCACTGCCGCTGTTGGTAGTATGGCTGAAGCTGGCCGTGTTGGTGATGATCATACCGTAGCCAACATTAGACGCAATGCTAGCACTGATGGTGAAGGTAAGCGTGCCGCTGGCGCTAACCGTACCTGTCCAGTCCAGGCTGTTGCCATCCACCCCGACGGGCAGGTTGTCTTTTACGGTCACATTTTCGGCATCACCGCCGCTGTTGGCCACCACGATGGTGTAGGTGATGGGATCGCCGGGGCTGGGCGCAGCAGGGTTGGCCAGTTCTACCGTCTTGGTGATAACCAAGCTAGCACAGTCTTCGTTACGCCACACCTGGCTCAAGGGGCTGACGCCATCGTAGCCGGTGAGCAGGATGTCCAGGTCGCCGTCGCCATCGTAGTCGCCCCAGGCGCTGGGACCGACACCGACCCCCGGCAACCCGGCGTCGATGTCGGTGAAGGTGGCGTCGCCGTTGTTTCGCCACACCTGGCTGGCATAGTTGTCGTCGGTGCCGGTCCATCCCGTCAGCAGGATATCCAAGTCGCCGTCGTTGTCGTAGTCACCCCAGGCGACCGATCCCGATTGAAGCGCCGTCAGTCCGGCGTTGATATCGGCGAAGGTGTCATCGCCATCGTTGCGCCACACCTGGCTCACGCGCGTGTCGGTGCCGCTCTGTCCAGTGAGGACCATGTCCAGGTCACCGTCATTGTCGTAGTCGCCCCAGGCGACGGAACCCGAGCTAATTCCTGTCAGCCCGGCATCCACGTAGCCGAAAGTGCCGTCGCCGTTGTTGCGCCAGATCTCGCTTACCGAGCTAAATATGGCCGCATTATCTCCGGCCAGCAGGATATCCAGATCACCGTCGTTGTCATAGTCACCCCAGGCGGCGGCACTGCTATTAAGGCCCGGCAGCCCAACGTTGATGTCGCTGAAAGTGTCATCGCCGTTGTTACGCCATACCTGGCTCACCGCATTAAAAATGGCTGAATCGTAGCCAGTCAGCAGGATGTCCAGGTCACCGTCGTTGTCGTAATCGCCCCAGGCGACCGAGCCATCCCCACCCCCGGGCAATCCGGCGTTGATGTTGGTGAAGGTATCGTCGCCGTTGTTGCGCCACACCTGAGTGACGGTATCGGCACCGGCCCATCCGGTCAGCAGGATGTCCAGGTCACCATCGTTGTCGTAGTCGCCCCAGGCGGCGTCCCCCTGCTGGAATCCCACCAGCCCGGCGTTGATGTCGGTGAAGGTGTCGTCGCCGTTGTTGCGCCACACCTGGCTCACCCTGGGACCGGCGGTCGGGAAGCCAGACAAGAGCATGTCCAGGTCACCGTCATTGTCGTAGTCGCCCCAGTCAACGCCGCCGTTCCAAACACCCTCCAGCCCGGCCCCGATGTCGGTGAAGCGGCTGAAACAGCGGGGGCGGGTAACTCCAGCGGTGAAGCCCCATTGGTGAGGCTTGAGTACCGCGCCATCGCTACTGCGGACACGAACGGTAGCAATGACGTTGACACCTTCACCAGCGGTGAAGTCGAAGAAGGGATCGAAGGCCACCACGTCGCCAGCGAGGGTATAAGTGCCGGTCAGCAGACCGCTCTGATCCCCAAAAGCGGTGAAGGTGCCGGTGTTGACCGTGCTGCCGTCTACGTTGGCGCTAAAGGTGGCGGCGATGGTGCTCGTCAGCGGTACGTTAATGGCATGGGCCACCGGCTGGCTGGCCGTGATGCTGAAAGTAGGCGCCGAGGTGGCTCCGATCACTGTTTCGATGTTCCGGTAGTAGACCGTCGGCGCGCCAGCCTGGATGATGTAACCCTCCCAGGTGCCGGTCGGGTAGTCTGTGGCCGGACCCGGCCCGAGGGCATAATTTAACGTATCGCCCGGCGCGCTGCTGGGCAAGCCGCCGTCAATAGTGACGGGCACGCCGACGTTCCACTGGTCGTCCAAGCCAGTTACGTTGATCAAGTCGCTGTCATACAGGGCGTAGATGATTAACTCGGCAGCGGGATTGGCGAAGATGTAAGTCTCGCTGGAACTGACGCTCTCGATGCGAGAGAATCCGTCGCTGGGGTTGGCATCATCGCCGAGGGTGATATCGTCAGCCAGGACGCTGAAAGTGAAGATACGCGTGCCTGCCACCAGGCTATCGGCAATCGGCTCCAGGCCAGTGTAGTTGATGGCATAACCATCGATGTCAATGAGGCCGCTGCTGGCACTCAGCGCGCGGTGCGTCACCGTGTCCACACGCCCCCCGGTCAGCACCAGGGTATCGAAACCGCCTGCGCCACCTTCGAAGCTGAGCCCACCGCTCGGGATAGGGTTGCCACCACTGAAATCGACTATCAGCCGGTCGTCCACTCCATCCGCTCCGGTCAAGACGAAGCGGCTGGTCAGGCGGTAGTCCGACTGCCGCCGCAGGGTCTGGCTGCCGTCCCACAGTTGGATATGTAGCCCATTGCGGCTCAGAGTGAAGTTGTCACCGGCGTGAGCCTGGTACACCACCGGACCGGAGATAACCGGCGAGGGCACATAGGGTGGAACGCCAGCGCGGACGGGCGCCGGCTCGACCATCCAGGCCAGGGTCAGGAAGGCCAGCAGGTACACCAGCAACGACATCAGTATGACCTTGACCACATTGATCAACAGACGGGAACCAGCCATGATGCATTTTCTCCTTACGCCACGCCGTATTGCCGGGGGACCTATGAAACTAATTATGTAGTCTCTTTTATGCAGACCCTTAATCCGGTGGTCCCCCTGTTGGGTAGCACTGCGTTTAATCGTGGTCGGTATGTAGGGCAGGTTCGTAACCCGCCATTTGGGGGGCGGCAGGCTACG
>DAOUMD010000200.1:0-15907 GCA_034412795.1 Anaerolineae bacterium | reverse complement strand
CAGCAGCCCGCCATGAATATACAAAAATCTACCATCGCTTACGACAACTTACCTTGTTTATTAACTTGATGCGTATGGGTTACGAACCCGCCCTACATACCGACCACGATTAAACGCAGTGCTACCCCCTGTGGAAAAGCAGCTTGACGCATGAGCGCCCATGTGTTATAATTGAATATATGAACATGTATTCATAGATAAGGGGCTGAACAAACGATGTCTGACTTGGGTGAAGACCGTTTTGTCGATGGAGACAGGGTGCGCCAGGCTCACGCGCGTATGATTGATGATTTCGTGGCGACCAGGCTGGCCGAGCTGTTTAGGGCGCTGGCAGACCCATCCCGGGTGCGTATTATCTGCGCTCTAACGTATACCGAGCTGTGCGTCCACGACCTTGCGGCGGTTCTGGGTATGAGCCAATCGGCTGTCTCGCATCAATTGCGTTCGCTGCGCGAGATGCGCCTGGTACGCTATCGCAAAGAGGGGCGGCACGTCTATTATCAACTTGACGACGAACACATCCACGACCTGTTTCGGCGAGGTCTGGAACACGTCGAGCACGGCTGACCGGCAGGGCTGTATGATCCAGAAACTTCAACTTGAGATCCCTCTTTTGCTTCCCGACATCCCTAACGAGCAGGATGGCTGCGTGGCCCGTCTTCAAGAAGATCTGTTGGCCCGCCGGGGTGTGAACCGGGCCCACGTCGTCTGTGAAAACGGTGTTGCCAGCTTGTGCCTCCATTATGATCCTGGCCTATTAAGCCTGATTGAGGTGCGTCGTGCTGCGGAGCAGGTTGGTGCTGAGTTGACCGGTCGCTACCGCCACGAAGCACTGCCTGTTGACGGCATAGATTGTGCTGACTGTGCCTTGGTCATCGAGCACAGCCTGGGCCGGTTGGAGGGAGTGCTGAGTGCCAGGGCCAACTATGCCGCAGGTCAGGTATGGGTCGAGTATGACACGGCCCTTGTCAGGCGTAAGGCTATCCTTCAACGTATCGAGCATCTCGGCTATCGCGTGATCGAAAATAAAGAGGAGACGTGGTGGAGACGCAATTGGGAATTTGTCCTCATTGGCCTGGCCGGTCTTTTCCTCCTCATCGCCTGGGTTGGAGAGACTTTCTTTGACTTGCCCGATTCGGTCGCCATCAGTTTCTACATCCTGGCCTACATCGCTGCCGGTTATGACGTTGCTCGCCACGCCATTCCGGCCCTCTTTAGGCTGCATTTTGACACCGATGTATTGATGATTTTTGCTGCCATCGGCGCGGCGGTTCTAGGCGAATGGGCAGAAGGCGCATTTTTGCTTTTCCTCTTTGGCCTGGGTCATGCCGGTGAGCATTACGCAATGGACCGCGCTCGCCACGCTATCCGGGCCTTGGCTGACCTGGCGCCCCAATCGGCTCGCGTGAGGCGGGGCGACCGGGAGATGGAAGTCCCGGTGGCTGACCTCCACCTAGGCGACATCGTATTCGTACGCGATGGCGAACGCATTCCCGCCGATGGCCGTGTCGTGCGAGGTGGTTCGGCTGTAGATCAGAGCCCCATTACCGGGGAGAGTCTAGCGGTGGACAAAGGACCGGGTGATGAGGTCTTCGCTGGCACTGTCAACGGGGTTGGTTCACTGGAGCTTGAGGTTACCAAACGAGCGGAGGACACCACGCTTAGCCGGGTGATCCAGATGGTTGCTGAGGCACAGAGCCAGAAATCACCCACCCAGCGTCTTACCGAGCGCTTCTCTCGCGTTTTCGTGCCGGCGGTTTTGGTATTGGCCGGCGTCGTAATCGTTGTGCCCCCGTTGCTGGGTTGGACCGACTGGGCCGACAGCTTTTTCCGAGGCATGGTGTTGCTGGTGGCGGCCAGCCCGTGCGCCTTGGTCATCGGCACGCCGGCATCTGTTTTGGCCGGCATCGCCCAGGCGGCCCGCAATGGCGTATTGATCAAGGGTGGAGTTCACCTGGAGAACTTGGGCGCCCTCGACGCGCTGGCCTTTGACAAGACGGGCACCATTACCCGCGGTCAGCCGGAGGTAACCGACGTGATAGTGACCGACGATGGACATTTGACTGCTGATGGCTTGCTAAGTCTGGCTGCTGCTGTGGAAAGTCGCAGCAGCCACCCCCTGGCCCAGGCTATTGTTCGGGCCGCTGGGGCGCGTGGATTGACCACCCCCGACACCGGAAACGTGGAGGTGGTCAGCGGGCGCGGCGTGCGTTCAACCTTGAGTGGACACTCCATCCTCATAGGCAATTGCAGCCTGTTCGAGGATGAGGATATCCGGGTTCCCTCCCAACTCCAGGCTATTGTGGAGAGCCTGGAGCGTGAGAGTAAGACTACCATGCTCGTCTATGGGCCAGCACGCGACGAACGTGCACGATTTCTGGGTGCTATTGCCCTGGCCGATACCCCGCGTCAGACGGCCACGACCGCTTTGCGTGAACTGAAGTCGTTGGGGATTCGTAAGACAGTGATGCTGACCGGAGACAACGAACGGGTGGCGGCCGTAATCGCTCAACGTGTAGGATTGAGCCATTATCGAGCCAACCTGCTGCCGGAGCAAAAGGTGGAAGCTATCAAATCGCTCACCGCCGAATATGGCCAGGTTGCTATGGTTGGCGATGGCGTGAACGATGCCCCAGCCCTGGCCCAGGCCACAGTCGGCATCGCGATGGGGGGTGCAGGGACCGATGTTGCCCTGGAGACGGCCGATGTGGCTCTGATGGCCGATGACCTGAGCAAACTACCCTTTGCTATCGGTCTTGGTCGGGCCACGCATAAGGTCATCTATCAGAATCTGGGCATTGCGTTGGGAGTCATACTTTTGCTCATTGGATTGTCAGTCACAGGCCTGGCCGGTCTGACCCTGGCGGTCGTCCTCCACGAAGGAAGTACGCTGGTGGTGGTGGCCAACGCCATGCGGCTGTTAAGGTTTGGGAGAAACAGTGGGTAAAGAGTGAAACATGAAACGTGAAACGTGATGCGTAAAACGTGATGCGTGATAGGCAAGTGCCGCGTCTTCACGCGTCACGCATCACGCATCACGTTTCACGTTTTACGTTTTACTCTTTACTCGTGCTGTATTGCCTCAATAAGCCTCACCGTGGCTGCGCGCCAGGCTGGATACAGGGCGGCGCCCTGCGAAACCACCAGCGCAATGACCAGGCTAACGAGCAGTGCCATCGGCGGCAAACTGTAATTAACCGTATAGCCGCCGATCACCTCTAATCCCAGCAAGAACACCTGCGACAGGAAAAAGCCGAAGATAGTGCCAAAGATGCCGCCGATGATGCCCATCGCGCCACTTTCAGCCAACACCATACGGGCGACTTGAACTTTGGTCATACCCAGACTGCGTAAGCCACCAATTTCCCGTTGTCGCTCAAAGACGTTCATCATCAGTGTGTTGATCACACCCAGGGCAGCAATGATCACGCCGATGAGCCCCAGGACGTCGAATAGGGCGAAGGCCTGGGCCGTCAGGCTGCTGACATTGGCTCGGAAGTCGGTTGCCGTTTCGATGGTGATGTGGCGGCTCCGCCCATAACGTTCCTCCAGTCTCTCTGCTTCAGTTTGAGCACTGGAACCGGGCTCCAAGGCGAGGATGAATTCGTCGGCGGTATTATCCCCAAAGTAACGCGCCAGGTCGGCTCGGGTTCCGTTGACCACGTAGCCCTGGCTGGTGAAGTCTACCACCACCCCGGCCACCTGGAAGTCGCGCTCGCCGCGCCGGGTCTCCAGTCGTAATGTGTCACCCAGCGCCAGGTCGTAGCGATCGGCCAGAGTCGTGGAGATGAGAAGTGCATCGCCAGCAGCCAATTCGGCCAGGGCTTCTGCCATATCGGCGTCCGGGTCCTCGAATACGAAGGATGCCACCTGGGGATAGGTCTCCGGGTCGATGGCGACGAAGAGCAGCGTGTCAGCCTCTTCGGGATCACGGTTGGGCGGAACACGTCGCACCAGGTGAAAGGTGACCGGGCTGACCGCCGTAACTATTGGGTCTGCCTCAAGCCTTCGGCCAAATTCCTCACGCATGGGGATCGGTGAGCGGACATATAGATCGCCGCCGATGGCCGTTTGTACCCAGTTGTCTATGTCTATCTCAAAGCTGGTGGTGAGGGCCTGGATGCCAATTATCATGGCGATGCCCACCATCAAAGCGGCTACGGTTAACGCCGTGCGCCCTCTCGCCCGACGGATATTGCTGGCCCCCAGCCGTCCCTCGCCCCGGTAGACGGCCGTCAGTATGGGGCGCAACAGACGCTCGAAGGCACCAATGGTGATCGGGACGGCCAGGGTGGCCCCCATCAACAAAGTGAAGACGCTGGTGGCCCCAACCGGGTATTGTACCTCAGCCCGGAAAGGGATGCGGTACAGGGCCAGGTAAGCTGCCACGATGAGGCCAATGCCGACCAGCCAACCATAGCGCCCGAGCGGCACGCTCTGGGGTTTAGCTGTGACACGCAACGCTTCCAGGGGCGAGATATCTCGCGCACGCCAGGCAGGCAGCGAGGCTGAAGCCAGTGTTACCCCCAATCCTATAAGCAGCGCGGTCAGCAGGCCGTTTATGGGGATGGTGATCTGCGTGATTTCAGTGGCAGTGACGGCACCCATCGAGCGCATCAGCCCTCGCGATAGAAGAACCCCGAACCCCACGCCGGTTGCTGAACCGATGCCGCCCAGCAGCAATGCTTCAGCCAGGATCAGTAGTGTGATCTGAGAGCGGGTCATCCCCAAGGTGCGTAACATGCCGATTTCGCGGGTGCGTTCCACGACCGTCATTGTGAACGTGTTGTAGATAAGAAACGCTCCCACGAAGAGAGCCACCGCACTGAAAAAACTGAGGCCCAGTTGATACGAAGCCAGCATCTTAGAGACAACCGCTCCCCGCGCCGCCGGATAGAGAACCTGGTAGCCTTGCCCCAGAGTCTTGGCCAATTGCGACTTCAGTTCCTCCAGCCGGCGAGGGGACTCGGCGATGTCAGGATCCACCAGCACGTCAATCTGGCTCAGGTCGCTTCCCAGGTCGAAGATCGCCTGTGCTGCGCCGATGGGCACAATGGCCACCGCCCCGTTGTTTTGCATACCGGGTCCTGCCTCGCGGATGAGGCCCACGATACGAAACGCCTCCTCGCGGTCCGCGACCAGTATGGTCAGATCATCACCAACCGTCAGTCCTTTGTCGCCGGCATAGTCTTGCACCAACAAGGCAACATAAGCGTCCCGGTCATCAGGCAGCCAGTTACCCGCGACTAATTCGTAATCGCGTACAACCTGATCCAAAGCCGGGTCCACCCCGAAGATGAGCAGGTCGTTGGCGCTGCTGGCACCCGCCACACTGAAGGTCAATCCCCACTCTTCGGCGTCGGCGGCCAGCAGTGTTTTCCGGCTGACGCTGGGTGCGACTTGAAGTACGCCCGGGAGGTTACCCGCCCGGCTCAGTGCGCTCCCATCAAAGGGATCTCCCACTACTGAGTTGCTATTGATCACCAGATGTGCCCGGCCCGATGCCTCATCGAAGATACGGCGAATAGAGGCCAGGGTACTTTCGTTGGTGATGGCAATAGCCAGCACCACGGCCACGCCCAACACGATGCCAGCAATGGTCAGCAGAGTACGGCTTTTGCGGCTCCACATATTGCGGAATGCGAAGCGTAAAAAGGAGAAAAGACTACTCATCGACAAGTTGAGCCAGCTCTTTCTTGACACGATAAATGGTTGTTGCTAAAATGTGGCTACAGAGTAGCCACACACATCAAGGAGATGAACCAGTGCCCACCAGGATTGGCGTACGTGAATTGAAAAACCAGGCTTCTCGCATCGTGCGCGCCGTACGCGAGGAAATGGCCGAATACGTGATCACTCTGCAAGGGAAACCCGTGGCCGTGCTACGGCCATTCACTGATGAGGATGCTCGGAAGCTACACCAGGCCGAGATAGACGAAGCCCTTGCAGAGATGAAAACCCTGGCCCAGCAAGTCGGACAGGCCTGGAAGTCACCCAAAAGCGGCGTGGAACTTGTCGAAGAAGGGCGAAGATGATATGCCTACCATTGACGCCAGTGTTTACGTCGCATTGATCAACACGCACGAGGCTGATCACGCCAGTAGTTGGGCGTGGTTCCAGGAGGCCCAAGCCGCGAGGGAACCTATACTTGCGCCGGTCATCCTATTGGCCGAGGTGGCATCGGCTATCAGTCGAGGTATTGGGGACTCAGCATTGGCCCATCGGGTGGTGGAGCAGTTGCAGCACTCAAAGGTCATTGAATTAGTCCCGGTAATCCCGGCTATGGCGGAACGAGCGGCTGCCATCGCGGCCGACTACCAGGTGCGTGGCTGTGACGCGATCTATCTTGCCCTGGCGGAGCAGATGGATGATGCCCTGGTCACGCTGGACCGACAGCAACTTGAACGCGGGGCGCGGGTAGTTGCCACTTTTAAACCGGAGGGCTTACTCCGCTAGTATCCATCGCCCAGACGCCCGATTGGCCGTGGCAGGTCTTCCGGCCCAAGCTCCTTTCGAGAATGTCCAGCCTTTACTCCTTGAGTTTAGACAACTTGTAAGAAACCGGGTTTTTGAACTTCAGTGTGCAACCACAACTAGAAAAAGCACCTTGCAACGTGCCAAAACCTATGGTCAGACGACAAAAAACCCGGTTTCTTGGCCTTTATCTAAACTCAAGTTACTCGGTCTGCCCCAAAATCCAAAACTTGTACACATCATCCACTTGCTGGCCCGACGTATCCTCAAAAGCCGCGATCAAGTCCTCGGGATAAGCGACGCCATAGCGATGCGCCTCCAGATAGGCGCGCAGCGCGGCAAAAAAGGCCTCGTCACCCAATTGGGATCGCAACGCATCGAAGAAAAGTGGCCCTTTACCGTAGACGATGGTCCCGTAGTCACCCTCGCTGAAACTGGCAACCGGGCCACCCACAGCCCGGTCGCGCTCATCCTTCTGGGCGGTGCGATATGGGCCTTCAAAGACACGTTGCTTGATGAGGTCGGCCGCGCCCTCCCCTGCTGTATCTGCGTAGTACAAATAGGCGCTGTAGTTCGTCAATGCCTCGTCGAGCCAGGGTTCGTCGAGCTGGTCATTGCCAACCAGGCCGTACCACCACTGGTGCGCCACCTCGTGGGCGGTGGCCAGTTCAAAGAAGCCTCCCTCATCGCCGTATAACGCCTGAGCGACGACAATGGCACCCGGATACTCGATACCACCGGCGTTGGTGGGGGTAGCGACCACGTCCAGTTCGGTGTAGGGATAAGGCCCAAAGCGTTCACCGAACACACGCAGCGCGTCGGCCGCGTATCTCAGCGCCAGTTGGCCCCCCTCGTCCTGCGCCGAACGGTAATAACTGTTGACACGCGTGCCATCCACTTCCTCGCTGACTACTTCATAGTCGGGGCTCATGGCGACGAAGAAGTCACGCATCGGCCCGCCGACGGCAACCCAGGTACGCGTCCCATCGTCATTGTCGGACGTCTCGATGGTGCTGCCCGAGGTCACGACTGTCAGATTTTCGGGAACGGTCAGTTGGGCTTGATAGAGAGCCACGTCGGTGAAAGTGGCGTCGCCATAGGGGGGAGCGACCTCTACGTTCCAGCCCTCGTCATCGTAGACGGGGATGGTCGGGTAGAAACCAGCCAGGGCGTATACGTCGTCGACGTAAGCATAGAGGCCATAACCGGCTGAGGTATCGGTGGGTAGGGTCTCTTCGAACCAGAGTGTCAGGTCGGCCACATCTCCGGGGGGCAGGGGGGGGGCCAAGGGCACACGCAGCGCCGAGTCCTGTGCTTCCAGCGTTGTCTCAACCGGCACGCCGTTCAACACCACTTTCTCAACCGTCATCGAACCGCCGTAGCCAGGCAGGTTGGGATACAGGCGAAAGTAGAGGGCGTCGAGCGGGACATCCTCCTGATTGGTATAGCGAACCTCCTGCACGCCGGTCAACACAGTCGGTTCATCCGGGTCGAGCGTCACCTGAATGAAGTAGCGAGGGGCATCGGGCACGGCCTCCACATCGGCCGCGAACTCGGGCTTCAGCGCCGAACGGAAGAGCGACAACTCTTCCACGTCGACGGCCGGAGGGGGGATGGGAGTCGGCAGCGGCGAAATTGTCGCCTGGGCGCGGGTAGGCGTAGGCGTATCCTCCCGAGGAGGATGGGTGGACGACGGGGTTGGGTCCTGGCTGGCAACTGTTACTGCCGGAGATGCCGTGGCGGCTTCCCCAACCAAGGGGATGGGTATAGAGCTGTTGCAGGCAGCAAGGATCAGCGCAACAAATGCCAGGATGGCAATAGCGACATAAAAAGACATTTTCGAAAAACGATGCATGGGTCTAAACATCCTTCTTTCCAATTCCTGAATTCTGACTACTGTTATAAGAAACCGGGTTTTTGAACTTCAGTGGGCAACCGCAACTATGAAAAAGCACCTTGCAACGTGCCAAAACCTATGGTCAGACGGCAAAAAACCCGGTTTCTTGGCTTTTATCTAAACTCAAATTCTCAATCCAACCATTGTTCAGCCAGCGAATTGAGATTAACACCCGAGAGAGACTGGGCCAAACCCAGAAAGTGCTGCGGTGTCGCAATTCGCCAGCGATAGGCTTCTACATAGGCACGCATCACCTGCCCATACATCTCGTCGCCCAGCCAACCGCGTAGCGCATCAAAGAAGAGCGCCGCTTTGGCGTAGGCTAACAACTCGTAATTGGCCTCGGACATGGCGTCGGCGGCCTGATCTATGGGACCATCAATCCCATTACCAGCAGCCACGGCGTAAGGCGTACGCCAGCGGGTTGACAACAGGGCTTCGGCCGCTGCCTGGCCGTACACGTCCCGGTAGTAGTCGAAGGCAGCGTATTCGGCGGGTCCCTCGTCAAGCCAGGGATGGGCTAAGGGATCGTTGCCCACCTGAGCATACCACCACTGGTGGGCGGTTTCGTGGGCCACCAAGAAGGGGAGTTGGTCACGATTGTGGCTGTACAGATCCTCACCGATGGTTACCAGACCACTATACTCCATGCCTCGGAAGCCCAAAGGGGCGACCACGACATCGAACTCGGTGTAAGGATAAGGACCATACAAGTCAGAGTAGAGACGCAGGGCAGCGGCGGCGTGGAATAGGGCCGCCTGGCCGGCCGCTTGAGCGTCGGCCGGATAGTACGAGGTCACAGTTGCCCCGGCTGCCGTGTCAACCACCGATTCAAAGCGATGGCTGGCCAAGACGGTCATGTCCCGCAGTGGCCCGCCCACGACGTGCCACGTAGCCCTCCCTTGTTGGTCGATCGTTTTCTCCAACGTCGTGCCGGATGCGACAACCGTGAGACCCTCCGGGGCGGTGAACTGGAGTTCATAGCTGGCAATAGGATTAAACAGGACATCGGCGAATGAAGGCGGGACCTCGCTGACCCAGCGGCCGGCGTCGCGTACCGCCAGCGTCGGGTAAAAACCGGGCAGGCTGAGAATGTCGTCCTCCCAGCCAAAGAGCGTGTAGCCCACATCGCGCCGGGGCAGGTCGACGCCGAAGACAAAGCTCACCGTCACTTCCTCACCCGGAGCCAAAGGCGCAGTCAAAGGCAGACGCAAGGCAGTGCCTTCGGCAACGAATTCAGGTGTGACGGGGTCTCCATTGACGTGGATCTGGGCGATATCCACAGCAGCGCCGTAGTGGGGCGTGTTGGGATAGAGCCGGAAGACCAGGTCGGTCCAGGGGGCGAGGCCGGTGTTCGGCACGACGACCGTCATCTGGCCTTCCAACCGGTCGCCGGCTGGGGTCAGCTCGGCCTGTATGCTGTAACGAGGCAGCGGCCCCAGTGTCTCGATCTGGGGCCCCGCCCAGTCTTGGAGCGAGGCTCCATAAATCTGTTGAAGGTCAATCTGTGTATTGTGCCCTGAACGGAGATCGCCCAGGGGGCCACAGGCAACAGCCAGGGTGATTATAATAACTACGGTCAGAAAATGCCAGGGTCGGTTCATCGCGGGAGGAATTATACCACGTACTTCGCAGTTTCACACCATAAAGAGCCCGCGAGCGTGCACGTCAAACTCACCGACCGGGCCATCCTCGCTATGGAGAGGCTATGAAGAGCGCCGAAGTCCTTACCGGGCCTAACGCCAAGGCAGCTTACTCGTACACCGAGGCGAAAATAAGCTTGCAGTTAGTTTTGCTCCAAGGGGATTGCCAAAACCGCCTCACCCACGCAAGGCGACTCTCAATGAAAATCGTCGTGGTACCACTTGTCTTCTTTATATTTCTACTTGTTCTAACTTGAACGTTACCGGCCTTAATCCATCTGTACAACATGAAATCATTGCTACAGAATTTCCCGCGTGAACACTATGAATCATTGGCCGTAGATCACTCCATGCCCACTGACAAAACCCCTCTGGGGGATCCCATCGATTGTCTGTAGTAAACACCTGTCCTTCTTCAAATCTGCCACAAGGACTTGCTGCTCCATAAGGATACTGCTGATAAAGATCCTCATGGAATGCCTTTCTTAAGACCGTGATCCTACACCTGAACTTCTCCTGTATATTTTTTACCCCCTCTTCCTCCTTCGATATTTCCGCCACTTTGTTCCTGGATTCATTATTCTGATCCATTTTCCCTCCCTCTTTTCAGAACAACTCTTGCCCACGACTACTGTGTTTTCCCCCGGATTCCCACCGCCCCATCATCCAGAGTTGAACCAAGCCTGGTATTGGGAGGCGAGGGGTTTGTTTGGAATTAAGCAAGAAAAAACAGAGGCGAGTGGCCCGCCTTATGCGAGAAAGCCAGGATGATTGTACCAGAACCGGCCGAAATTTGGCAATTGCCAGTGCCATCCAAGCCTCCTGAGGGGACGGAAGGTTAAATAGTACGGTTGTTAAAACCGCCAAACGGCTATAGAATGTATCCTGCCAGAAAGATAAGGCAGAGGGTCAATCTATGTACCCAGACCACGCGACCGAGAACCTTGCTGGCGTGACGAACGACCCCGACCCGCACTTGCAAATCACGGCAGCCCAGGCAATTGGCGAAAGCATTGTTTGCACTATTGCTCGCAAAACCCGGGGATAAAGGAGACGATATGATCGTCGTTGACAAAGACAAGTGCGGAGGCTGTGGTTCGTGCGTGAAAATCTGCCACGAACACTGCATAACCCTCGTCGATGATAGAGTGAGCATCGACTACCAGTTCTGTAGCACGTGCACGCAATGTATTGCCGTCTGTCCACAGAGGGCGCTTTCCTGGAATCACGTGCCGCCCGTAGCCTATGACAAGGCGCGCTTGCCTTCCCCGGAGCAGGTCGACGAGCTGTTCAAGGAAAGACGCACCATCAGGCACTTCAAAAGCGACAAGATTGACAGGGCGCTACTCGAGGAGATTGTCGGGTATAGCGTCTACGCGCCAACCCATAACTTCAACTTTAGAGCGATTGTGGTGGACGATGAGGAGATCACCGGGCTGATCGATGCGGTCATTATGCGCTTCACGTCCAGGCTATACCATTTCCTCTACGCGCCCAAGATCGTGTACAAGCTGCTCAGAAGGATAGCGCCCGCATACGAACCGGAGTATGTCCGGGCCAGGCCGAAGCTGGAAAACACGCTGGAGAGGGGGTGCACCTTTCAAAGTCCGCCGGTGGCCCTCGTTTTCGTCGTCGGTGACAGGCGGGTCCCGCTTTCTGAGCCCAGCGCCCAGTACGCTCTATACAATATGAGCCTTTATGCCCAGGTCAAAGGGATCGGGTGTCGCAATCTGGTGGGAAATCAGACGATTCTCAACAGAAGTAATGCAGTCCGGAAACGCCTGGGGTTGGAAAAGCATGAGCGCATTTTTGGCACGCTTGGGCTGGGATATCCAGCGGTGAAGTTCAGGAACAAGGTGCGCGGCAAATCGATGAACGTTCAGTGGAATGAGGGGTGATCTGTGTCAAAAAACGCCTCACGCCGGCGAATCAGTTCAGCGGTCACGTCCGACGGCAAGCGATCCGAGTAAATAGTCGCGGGAACGCGTACCTCAAGTCCGAGGCGCTGGCAATGAGATAGAATCAGTTGATCGGTCGATTTCTTGTAGGAATCCCTCGGATGAGGATTCTCTCCGTAAAGGCGCCCATATCGACCTGCAAGGTCTTCCACTTTTTCTGCAAGCAACCGCACAATACGTTGACGATGTCCGGCATTGGGCAGAAACAGGTAATCCCACACCACGAAATCCGGCTGGGCAACGGCAAGAGATTCGAGAGAGGCCACAACCAGGTCGTCGCTGTCCGTTACAAAGGGAATTATAGGGAGTAACGCGAACCCGCATGGAATCCCAGCCGTGTGTAAACAAGCAGTTGCCTCAAAACGTTGCTCGGGACTCGGTGCGTTCGGTTCCACCAGCCTACCAAGAGCATCGTCAACCGTTACGATCGTGAACACGACCAGTACAAGTGTTTTTTGGTTCAGTTCCAGCAAGAGCGGCAAGTCTTCAAGGACACTCGGGCTCTTCGTCAGAATGACACAAGGCTGCGCGTGTGCGGCAAGCACTTCCAGGACTTGTCTGGTCACACGGTACTGCTTCTCAGCCGGCTGATAGGGCTCGCCGAAGTCCAGCCCTATTACGTCATTAGAATCACATAACTGCAGTTCGTCCTCCAAGCGTTGGGGCAGGTCAGTTGGGCAGCCGATGCGTTCGTCAATTGGGCGCTCACTATACGCCCACGCATCGCAGTATGGACAGCCCAGCTCACACCCGACGTACGTGCGCAGATGACGGTTTGCCAGCCATAGCTCGTTGATCCCAGACTGCTTGGGAGAAAGGACGGGTAAAGTTGATCTGATTTCAGTGTAACAAGTCATTTTCATGCCTCACCCAAAAGACACCTTCAAAAAGTTCGACTACAACTCCCCTATCTTGTGTATCACTTTTTCAACAGTCTCCCTAGATACAGGAACTCGCCTCGTATGCTTTTCCTCCAGGTATCGCGAGTATATGGGGCAGACTATGCCAAAAGCAAGGAAGCCAATACTTCCCCCAATTAGTCCGCCACTCCAACCACTTTTCAGTGCCCCTGCAATGAACCCAAACATCGCCCCGCTAAGAGCGAAACCCAGTCCTACCAACAATTGCCCTTTGCTCATCCTGACCAAGATTTGCAGATCGACAGGGAGTATCCCGAAAACCAAGAAACCGCTAATCGTCCCCAACAGTGCTCCGTGGAACCCGCAGGTGAGTCCCCCAACAACAAATCCGATAACAGCAGCGACCAAGGCTATCACGATCCCCACGAGAAAAAGCTGGCCTGACCGAGTGGCATCTTTGCGCACGGTATCTGCCCCCAAACGCCGTGGTTGTTGGCGACTCGTTACAATATTTCCAATAATGATAAGAGCAACCAAAAGCATACCAGACAAAATGATCAGGCTATTTGACTCTAATACAGCCCCCACTAACATGCCAATGAGGCTCACCACCGTCACGATTACAGACCAAGCCCACGCCCTTTTCCCACTCATCGTGATTCATTTCCCTATTCGTTCAATCCTGGAATTCGTTGTTATATGTCCGAATGGCCCACAAATAACTCCTTTTCTCATCACATACTGGGGAGCCATCCCAAGAAGTCAGACTGATGGTCACAATCACACAGGTACGACGAAGGGAAAAGCTCTTCTGGCATCAACTCACGTCCTCGTCATATTCAACCGTTGCCCCCAACGGCAAACCATGCCTTTTGAAAATCTCGCGAATTCTATCCCGGTTCACATCTGTTATCATAGCGTATGTGGTCGCTAAACCGTGCACGGTGTGACGTGACCGGTGACCAGTGCCCTTGTCCTTCGCATCGTGTATCTTCAGGAGCAAACGCGCCAAATCGTAGATGTCGCCTCTGTAAAGCACCTCTATGTCTTTCAGTGCTCCCACACCGATTTTTTCTTGTTGCATAACGGAACCCCCTAACGCGGCGCGCGATGAGCGGCCCCAAGGTGGGGTGCGGCGCAGTGGGACGAAGCGAGCTCGCCAATATCTCCCCCACCCCAACCCCGCCGGCCCATCTGGTAACGGTTACCAGATATCCTACGACCCTGCCTTATGGCACTGCATATGTACCGAGTATTGGAATGATCGCGACGGAGGCGATTGGGTAGATGCTTCCTGCTTCATAACTAGATGTTACCCCAAACCGGAGGGTGTAGGGTGTTGGGTCTCGTGCCTCGACCCAACCTACCCGCTGTAGGCTAGCAGCGGATGTCAAGCCGCTGAAGATACACCAACTCCGCTAGCAAATTCAACTCCAAGACGGAGCAACTTCATAAGCAATATCCCGTCGATAAAAAGCCCCGCTTGGGCGTCAGGTTCATGCGCCTTGTCATATGGCCCTTTCAGTTATTGCAAAACACGCTGTTACAATGGAATGTCCCCGTCAGAATCAAGCGAAGAATAAACATTGGTTGTAGTAAATTGCGTCTCGGCTTTCGGATGCTGTAATAACCAAACCAGCAAGCGTCCCGTAATTATTCCATATATGGCTCCAACTAGACCTAAACCCAAAGCCACAACTACAATCATGATAATAATCGTACGCATAACATCAGTTTCTTCGATAAGTCCCCTACGCAAAGCTTCCGCTGCACCTATGACCTGCCCTAATACATCTCCGAATATAATCCCCCCCACATAACTACCTGTAATTAAGCCAATAGGATTAACCAATATCCACCAGCCAGCCTGAGAAACTTGTCGTCGTAGACCCAACCATTGAATTGCTCCGGCTACAATTCCAATTGTAGCCAGTGCCGGATATGAGCCTAGAGCCCATCCTACACCTGAGCCTACAATCATCCCCGCAGCACTAGCAAACAACCACCAAGTAGCCTGAAAGACATGCTTTCTCAGGAAAAGCCATTGTATGGTTCCAAGCAAAACCCCGAACGTTATTAAGGCTGTGAGCACTGCCGTGCCTATAGCCAAGGTAAAAATCACTTGCGATTCCAAATTCACAACCGGACTTACTACGGTAATAAATACAACCGTCACTATAGCTATGACAAAAGCTACGAACCAACCTAACGCTCCCCCTAAAGCATTGACCAGTATCCATCTAAAAAAGAAAACTTGCCCAATTGATGATTTTTGGAACGAGGTGATTTCTGTCATTCTGTCACTCCAAAGACACTCGAGTTCATAGTATTTGATGATTCCCGGCTATATAACGGCGCGACGGGTGAGGCGCCAGGCCGACGGCTGGCGACGCGAGCGACAGCTCCATAGGCCACACCTAACGCATTGAGCCCCCCATTGTGAGAGCCAAGCTGGGCCAGATCTATGTGCCTTCTGCGTTAGGCGCGGACGTTCTCCGTCTACTCATCCAGAGTCCTGTCAAACCGCCACCGATTGAGCTGACAACGCTACCGAAAGTAACCCCCAGCCACAAACGAAGTAAGCTGCCGAATAAATTTGACTGGAGGAGTTGTTTAGAAAGCCCTTCGGTGATAAGGGCAAAAATTTGAGCTTCGGCTTGTGGCTTACTCTGTAATCTTGGTACTAGAACCGCTTGCTCGTAATACCTTACTAACGCGATGAAACCTAGAGCGATTATGACACTGATAATAGTTGCTAGCACGGAGGCCAGTACACTATCTATAATCGCGTTTCTAATCTCCACAGGTTGTTCCCGGGCCTGCAGTAATGTAATCAGCACCCCTATAGCTAAATACGTAACAACTGCCAACGGACCACCCATCTCAAGAACAACCAACAACACGATAGTTTCAGCGAGCGATGGGTCAGAGGGACAAAGAGGAACAGTGTAAGGGACGTGGAAAGAAATAAATGTCCCAGTATTTGACCAAGGTTGAACTTTGCGAACATATTCAGTTCAGGCATGGCATATGAGAAATCTTCTGGTATCATCAATCCAAACGTTTGATCCAGGA
>DAOUMD010000199.1:0-58534 GCA_034412795.1 Anaerolineae bacterium | reverse complement strand
TTTCCACCAGAATGACGTCGCCCGGTTTAAGCAGTATCTGGCAGACCAATGCCAGGGCCTGCTGAGAGCCGGAGGTGATGAGGATATTGTCTGGATGAGCCAGTATCCCCTGGCTGGCCAAAACGTGCGTCATGGTTTTACGTAGGGGGGCGTATCCGCCGTCGAATTCGCCATACTCTAGAGCAGCGATACCATCACGCCGCATGACTGTCTGCATGGCTTTATAGAAATCTTTGACCGGAAACTGCCGTGGATCGCCTACGCCGGTGAAAGCAATTGGCTGGGGATGCCCGGCACTCTGAGGCATTTGCATTGGAAACATTTCGCGAGATTTTTCTACCTCTGCTTCAATTTCTTGCTGCCAGAGCGGCCAGTCCGTCCCCGAGTCGCTCGTCAGTACAGGTGAAAGCGGAGCACGCGCCAGGACATAGGTGCCACTGCCCTCCCGGCTGTATATCAGCCCTTCACTTTCCAGCTCAGCATAGGCATTGGTGACTGTGATACGGCTGACGCCTAAATCTTGTGCCAAGCGGCGGGTGGCTGGTAGACGTGTCTCAGGTAAAAGATTGCCTGACAGAATATTCTGGCGTAGGTAGCTTTCAATCTGTTGATATAATGGGACAGCACTCTGGCGATCGAGGGGAATACGCATTTTTCACCTTCGCAAGTATGTCGAAGCCCCTGCATTTGACAATACCATTATGAGGATATTAATATAGTGGACTTATAAAAATACGTCAATAGTGGCACTATACTCATATCCAATTATCATTTACAATTGATCTGAATGTTACCCCCATAGACAAACGAGCTCTCTCGGAAAGTGTTTGCTGTGGGACACTACAACGAATTTGGAATACAACGAATTGCCTGGCAAAGAAGAATAATTCGTTGATTTCTCAATTCGTTGTAGTGTAGCCCGACTTTCCGAAAAGTCTCAAACTTCATGAGAATCAAAAGGAGTTATGAAAAATGAAAAGAAAAATCCAAAGGCTGGGTATTGAGACCAGCGCTATGGGGCTGGGATGCTGGGCCATTGGGGGACCGTTCTTCATGGACGGCAAGGCCGACGGTTGGGGCAATGTCGATGATGCCCAATCCATTCGTGCCATTCACTGTGCTCTTGATCTGGGCGTCAATTTCTTCGACACTTCCGATGCTTACGGCACCGGTCATAGTGAGCGGGTGCTGGGGAGGGCCCTCGCCGGTCGTCGAGAACGGGTCGTAATCGCTACCAAGTTCGGCTTTACCTATGACGAAGCCAAAAAAGAACTCCTGGGCACCGATGTTTCACCCGAATACATCCGGTGGGCCTGCGAGCAGTCGCTACGACGCCTGGATACTGACTACATCGACCTGTACCAGTTGCACTGTGGGGCTTCGCCCGGCGAAGTTGAAGCCATACTCGATACCCTGGATGAGCTGGTTGTCGCGGGTTATATCCGCGCCTACGCCTGGAGTACCGACAGCCCTGAGGATGCCGCGCTCTTTGCCCCACGCCCCAACTGCGTGGCCGTCCAGCACGAGATGAACGTCCTCCACGACAACCCGGCGATGCTGGCCCTGTGCGAGGCTGAAAACCTGGCTAGCATCAACCGTACGCCGCTGGCCTACGGCTTCTTGAGTGGAAAATTCACGGCTGATACCCTTATCTCTGAAGACGACTTCCGTGGTGCAGGGCACGAGTGGGTGCGCTACTTTGAGGGCGGTCACCCCAAACCGTCTTTTCTGGAAATGCTCGACAAAGTGCGCGAAGTACTCACCAGCGATGGTCGCAGCCTGGTACAGGGGGCGTTGGGCTGGCTGTGGGGACGGAGTGAATGTACCATACCCATCCCCGGATTTAAAACCGTCGAGCAGGTAGAGGAAAACGCCAAAGCTATGCAATATGGTCCGTTGACCAAATCACAAGTTGAAGAAATAAACTCGCTAAAGTCGGGATGATTCACTATGTTGAAACGCTTCGCTCGTCGAAAGGCCGCCCCACGCTCAGCGCGTCGCGCAGTTCTTCCTCCAACTCCAGGTATACCTCATCCGGTTCCGCTCCCACCGCATCCAGCACGCTGGCGAAAAAACTGCGGGCTGCCGCCGCCAAGGTGATGTCCAGGATTTCCGCATCGGCGAAGCCATGCGCTCGCAGTTCGTCTGCATCCTGGGGCGTGATGCCGTGGGCGTCGTGTATCACCTTTTCGACATAAGCCAACATAGCCACTTCCGCTGGCTCCAATCCTGCGTTTCGGAAATCCTTGACGATGGCCTCGACCTGCTCGGCACTGAACTGGTTCTTACGGAGCACCGCTCCGTGTACTAGCGTTCAGTAAGTACATTCCAGGTTGGCGGCCGCCACGATGGTCACCAACTCATAGCGCCTGAAGCGCATATTGCGCCGGATGCTCAGCTCCAGGTCGCACCAGGCCTGGTAGACCTCGGGTCGCAAGCTGAGGGCTTTCAGGTAATTGGGAATATAGCCCCGTTTCGCTACACGAGCGTCATACAGCTCGCGCAGTTGGCCGCTTGCTTCTTCTTCGGATATGGTCTGGATGAATGCCACGTTTATGCTCCTTGTTCGCCTTCCTTGAGCCACTTTTCTATCGACTCTCGGTGCTCCTGGTAATGCTCCCACATATTGGCGGCCACCAGGTGCCACAGCGGGGTGCCCTCCCGCCACGCGAAGCGTTGGGGGTCGGTCAGGTCTTCCTCGGTCAGGGCCTCCACACTGGCTAACGCATTCTCGTAAGAGCGGTGGAAGTCGGCCGACACGTCACGCAAGTCCCTGTCCCTGTTCGACAGGTAGATCTGCTCGTTGAGCTGATCCAGGTTATCCCACGTCATGCCGGGTGCCGGGCGCTGGGGCACCTCGCCGTGTAGCGAGTCGTCGATCCAACCCACCATGCGTCGCTCCCAATCGGTGATGTGGGCCATAATGTCCTTCACCGACCAGTCGTTCTCCACGCCGGGCTGGGTCATCTGCCCCTCGCTCAACCCCGCCAGCACACGCTCCAGGGCCTCCCGCCCGCTCTGGATCAACTTCATTATTTCGCTTTTGGTCATTCTTCCGTCCTTTTCACGTGAATAGAGAGGATGGTTCAGATGTCCCTTATTGGCCCAGATCTCTTCGTCCTTCGTCGTTCGTCCTTCGTCCTTCGTCCGGCTGAGAAAGTGTTACCCTATTTCCGAACCATCCTGATAGAGAATATGGTAGAGCTTGATCGTACCGGGCAGCAACTGCGTGTTGGGACGCTCCGGTCCTGGATCTCTGATTTCCGACATTGCTTTCTCTTTTTACCGGTCAAATCAAGGGTAGTAACCTCGTAAAACGTAAAACGTGATGCGCAAAGGCCCATTTGTAAGACGTATTCGCCCAGAATCATTACGCTTTACGCCTTACGTTTTACGAATTTGTCTGGCAAAGCGGGCCAAATTGTTTACCAGTTCTCTTGGCAAAATGAACCATGCCGGCATTATACCCGAAGGGGTCGAAGGGGACAAATGAGGTCAACTTTTGAATTGCGTTACGGCGGCTTGGCCCTGTTTCCGTAATGGTAAGACATACACTCGATGCGTCATCAGATTCAGTAAGATTGCATTTCCAGACAAGGAGTCAAGCCATGTTAGATAGACTTGCACAACCCAGAACCTGGCTGGTACTTGGCCTGTTGCTCGTGCTGGCCATTGTGGTGTACGCCGTCGCCACCTCCGGCGGGGACGATACGACGCTGGCCGCCAGCGCGGACGAGCCTACGCCGGTGCTGGAGGCGGACGAACCTGCCGCCGGGCAAGAAGTGTCCCAGGCCGGTGTGGAGGTCGCCGGGCCGGTTGCGGCCCAGGGGGTGACTATCCTGACCGAAGACGACCGCTCGCCCCAGTTGCGCTCCGCTACCAGCGGCTGGGCCACGAACTGGAACAAGCACACTATTGACTACGACGAGTTGCTCTCCGGCGGCCCGCCACGGAATGGTATCCCCTCCATCGACGACCCGGGGTTCATCAGCCCCGACGCAGCTCAGGAATGGCTGGCTGATAACGAGCCGGTGATCGCCCTGGAGATCGATGGCGAGGCGCGAGCCTACCCGTTGCAGATATTGACCTGGCACGAGATCGTCAACGACGTGGTGGCGGATGTGCCGGTGGCCGTCACCTTCTGCCCGCTGTGCAACTCGGCCATCACCTTTGACCGCCGCCTGGACGGCGAAGTCTACGAGTTCGGCACCTCGGGGCTGTTGCGCAACTCGGACCTGGTCATGTACGACCGCACCACCGAGGGCCTGTGGCAGCAGTTCACGGGTGAGGCCATTGCTGGCGATCTGGCCGGGGCGCAGTTGACTTTCTTGCCGTCAAGCATCGTCAGCTTCGCCGATTTCCGCGAGGCCCATCCCGAGGGTGTCGTGCTCTCACGTGACACCGGGTTCAGCCGCAGCTACGGCCAAAACCCTTACGTCGGCTACGACAGTATCGGGTCGTCACCCTTCTTATTCCGCGGTGAGATCGACGGTCGCCTGGCCGCGGTGGAACGCGTGGTAACCGTTTCCCTGGATGCTTCGGCAGGCTCAGGACAGGCTTCGGCAGGCTCGGGACAGGCTGTGGATGTGGCCTACCCCTTGAGTACGCTTTCCGAAGTGGGGGTCATCAACGATAACCGGGGCGGACGTGACCTGGTGGTCTTCCATACCGGCGGCACCAGCAGTGCGCTGGGCGACCGGACCATCGCCGCGGCGGAGGACGTCGGCGCCACGGGCGTGTTTGATCCGAACCTGGACGGCCAGATGTTGACCTTCCAGCGCGACGGCCAGGCCATCGTCGATGCCGAGACAGGCAGCACCTGGAACATCCTGGGCCAGGCCATCGATGGGCCGTTGGCCGGTCAGCAGTTGGAGCCCATCGTCCACGGCGACCACTTCTGGTTCTCCTGGGCCGCCTTCAAGCCGGATACGGTCATCTACTCAGCGAGCAATTAGTGCCCTGTCAAGGCTCATATGAGAGAGGAGTGGGCATCCCCAAATACCGGGCCGCACTCCTCAAATCACGGTTGATAGACCACTAGATTAGGTTTGAAACAGATGCCCACCACCGGTTATTTTAAGTCTTGCCGGTCGGCGGCAGTATGATCCCCGCCTACGCGTTGGGTTCCGTTGCGGCTGGGGGAGGCGCGGCGAGTTGCTCTTCCTCTTCGTTACCACGGCGTAGCACAGCCCTGATCGCACGGTTGAGCAGGTCGAAGGCCAGGTTCTCCTTAAAACCGGCCGCCAGGGCAACGAAATATAAAAGTGCTACGTACATCATGTCGTTTACCGTCTCGATACCGCCCGCTTCCAATCCGGCCGGAAGGATCTGCAAAGCCCTCAACAACACAAAAAGCGTGAGGTAGATCATACTTCCCAGGATCATCCCCATGAACGGCTTGGCGACGTAGGAGAGGATAAACTGGTTATCAAAACTGCGTTCCTGCACATATTTGAAGAGGTGATAGAACACCGCCGCTACACCCCCGATACCGCCGAAGAAGAGGGCGCGCAGGAAGATATCGGGGATGAGAAATGACTCTCCACTCTCCGCTGTGGGGAAATACCGCAGAAGGGCCATTGGCTCGAAGATCAGGTAGACAAAGATCACAAACCAGATCACGCCCCAGATGGCGATCGGCCAGGCGTAACGGTTGGCCTGCTTCCGGCTCTCTTCCGCCCGGTCGAGGCGAGCGCGTACCTGCTGTACGTTCCACTCAGCCCTGGCCAGATGTTCCATCTGTCGATATAGTACGATATTGCGAGCCTCAGCCAATAGATTATGGCACCAATCGGTGATCCACTTGTTAACACTTACGTTGTCGCGCAGTATGCGCTCGTATTGAGCATCGATGGCTTTGTCCAGCCTGGCTAAGTCCTCTTTCACCGCACGACGGCGCAGAAGCTCGGCTTCCTCCTCCTCGGTCAACTCCACAGCCTCGGGTGGGCCTATGGCCGCGGCGGCCGCTGCCTCGGCCGGGAGATCTTGCTCAAGCAAATCAAAATCGCCGGATACCATTTCGATGTAGCGTGGCGAACGCGGCACCGAAAGGTCAGGCGCGCCGGTGGTAGTGCTGGGCGGCGCTACCGCTGGTGTTGGAGGTGGAGTTGACGCAGCAACTGAGGTCGCTGCCACAGCCGCCGGGACCGAAGGCAGTGACGTCGATGCCGGTTGCGCGGCTGCCGGCGGGAGTGCTGCGGCGGCCGCGGACGTCGCCGGGGTCGATGCCGGTTGCGCGACTGCCGGCGGGGCCGCTGTCCCCGTGCTTGAAGGTGGTGGCGCGGGTGCCGGTCGCTCGACGCCTGGTGGGGGCGCAGCTTGAGGTTCCACCAAAGCCCGTGTCGCCGGAAGTGGAGTCGGAGCGGGCCGTTCCACCACCGGTGGAGACGTAGTCGGCTCTGGCGGCGATGGAGGTGCTGACGCGGCCGGTGTGGTGGCCAGCTCAGGCAAAGCTGCTTCACTTTCGGCTGCCTCAGCCTCAGCGCTCAGCACGCTGTCCAGGTCGAGTTCCTCGTCGATGTCTGCCTCCCCTTGAGGCATCCCTTCTTCGACCGCGGGATACTCGGCCATTGTTATGCCGGTTTCATCTACTTCCGCGGCTTCAGCCTCAGCGCCCAGTGCTTCATCCAGATCAGCTTCTCCCTGGGGCATTTCCTCTTCGGCAGATAAAGGCTCAGCTTCGCCCTCGGTGCCAAACAGAATATCTGCGCCCTTGCCACCTCGTTTCACTCCCAATATCTCCTCCCCTTTATCTTTAAGGCTGGCTCGTTTTCTCACCATCAACGATCACCTCCGCAAGCTGTCTATAGGCCATAGCACCAGCGTGATTCGGGTCATACTCAAGGATAGGCTGATGGGCGAGTGGTGCCTCGGCAAATCGAATACTCGACTTGATGACGACATCAAAAACTTTGTCTCCAAACATAGAGCGTATCTCTTCAACCACTTCCTGGGCGTGCAGCGTGCGCGTGTTGTACATGGTAGGCAGGATACCGCGTATCTCCAACTCAGGATTGAGCTTGGTCTTAACCTTTTCAATTGTCTCAAGTAGAAAGCGCATACCGCGCAAGGCCAGGTATTCACATTGAAGCGGAATGATGACCTCATTGGACGCAGTGAGTGCGTTGACGGTCAGCAATCCCAGGCTGGGAGGTGCGTCGATGAGCACATAGTCGTAATCATCCCGAACCGGGGCTATCACTTCTTTGAGAATGTATTCCCGGCCCATGGCTGAGACCAACTCAACTTCGGCCGCGGCCAGATCTATGTTTGAGGGCGCGACGTCCAGGTTAGGACGTAATTGGCGAATAATGGCTCGCATAGGTACCCCGGAGTCAACCAGGACATTGTAGATGGTCTGGGGTAGATTGTTAGAGTCCAGACCCACCGCCCCCGATAGAGCCGATTGTGGGTCCATGTCCATCAGAAGCGTATGGCGTCCCAATTCGGCCAATGCAGCTCCCAGATTGATCGCCGTCGTCGTCTTTCCAACGCCCCCTTTTTGGTTGGCAATGGCAATGACCACCGACATAGTGTCTCCTTTGTTTCGAGGGCAAGGTCGCCTAAACTTGCCCCATTATACCATAAATATATCGATACGTCATGTCTTTTTCAAACTTTGCAGCAATTCCAAATATGCTCAGTTTGGATTGCCAAATCCAAACCAACCCCTTCCAGTTTGCGCCCCACAAGCCTCAAGATCGGCGAGGGGCGTATCAAGGATCGTATCGCGGCTTACTTTGCGCCGTTATGTACTGGTGGCGCAAACGGAGCAAAGACAGACCCCGCCGACAAGGCGGGGTTTTGGCTTGAGAAAGAGTGTTGGTCCTATCGATCAGCTTCTGCTCCCAGATGCCTACCAGGTCATTGGATTGCCAGGGGGGCCAAGCCTTAATCCTGGACCCGCCCCAGGTAGACACCTTCGCCCGAACCCGGCTGTGTGATCGGGACAGCCGGGTTCACCACAGTGATAGAACCCAGGCTGTTTAGGTGTTAGATCAATCTTAGGCCAAACAGGGTCTGTTCTGGTCAGAATCGGATCGAATGACAACCGGCTGTTGAAGATGTCCTCGTCAGGACAGGATCCAATATGATGCATAGTACATCTGTTGTACCACATAGCCCACCTCCTCCATGATGCCCCGAAAGCCTCAATATATATTAAGAATACCACATTAGACACTGATATTCAATAGTATTTTGGGATTATTTTTCTTGGCTCATGTTCAGAACAAGTGATTGCTCTCGCTGGATTGACAAATCCAACGGCCTCAGACGGCGGATATGACTATCCGCCGCGAGCGTCAAAGACACGTTTGCACTTGTTCTGAACATGAGCCTTTTTCTTTGATGGAGGATCGGGTCGTGCGGAACTAAAGTTAATTTTGGACAATCACTTATTGTAGCGGGCCAGGCTCATTGCGTGACGGAGACAGGATGACCACAGTTTCCGCAACCATCGTTCGGCCTTCGTCGGTCAGGTGGCCGAAGACAGCCAGTTGAGCTCCGACCGTCAACTCTTCTGGCGACACTGATTCGCCCCGGGCATTGGAAATCTGGGTATCGTCATCCACGTGCACCAGGCGAGGACCCTGGCGTGTGCCGATGACCAGACCTTCCGATTCGACGGCTCGCAGCGGGCCGATGAGTTCGGGCGGGCCGGCTGGCAGGTTGGAAGAGGGGTTGGCGAGCCTGGGCTGATCGGGAACGGCTGTCGCTTGAAGGGGCTGTGCGGGTAGGCCCCCAGAACCGACCACACTGGGAGGTCCGGGTAGCACATCGTGTTGCCCCACATACAGCCCCAACGAGAAGGAGCCAATGGCGATGATGAGAGCGGCGATCAAAGCTCCAGTCGCGATGAGCAGCTTGCGTTCGAGCGTCATATTGAGATTGGGTTCCATTGTCGATGTTCACTCCTGCGACGATTCCAACACGGATATTCTAGCCAGTGTTAGAACTCGCGTCAATCCCTGAGATTGATCCTCGGTGGGGAGTGCAAGCAGCCTCCACCGCCGCTCCAGACCCACCGTAAGATCATACTCACCCGGCGGCAACGTGGAGGGTACGACCACCGAATAGGTCTCTATGACAAGGTCGTCTGGACTGGGCCGAACTGTTTCTCTATAACGCGCCAGGTTGCCCAGCCCCAATTCGTGCGTCTCCACGGTCGTTTCTCCCAGGTTAGTGGCGATCAGGCCGCCGGGCTGGCCGTTGGCCTGCCAGTACAGGGTCAGGGTCAACCGCCCCCCGGGCCGAACTGTGTCTGAAGCCAGGTCAAATCCGGTCAGGGTAAGGGAACCGAGTGACCCTCCGACCGCGACTTGGGGAATGGCATCCTTGGTGGTGAGCTGGGGCGGCTCCGTCTGTACTCGATACAGGGTGAGCCCCTGCGCACGGCCCGTGGGTATCCCCCGTGCGTCGCTTCCAGCGTTGAGTAAAATCGGCACGTACCAGGCATCAGAAGGCACCAAATAGTTGGGAGGCGACCAGGGATTACGCTGTTGCCGCCCCTGCGGATTGCGCTGCTCGTTGGGCTGTACGAGGACGGTGCTATATATCGCACGCCCCGTCAAATCAGCCGGATTGGGCCGAAGCGCCGTCAGCATAGGCAGAAGCACGTCTGGTCGCACATTGTAGACCAGCCGCCAATAGAACATATCATAGCCAAAGACACCACGCTGCCCCAAAAGCACACTGTCTGAAGGTAACATCTCCCACACGTTAGTGTAAAAGTCGTTTATGGCCGTGTCATTGGAATAATCGTTGGCTTCCCAGTTAGCGGAAACCTGCCTCACCACTGCCAGAGCCATCAGCAGGGTAAGAAGACCGACGGCCGCCAGCCGTAGCCACTTCCACACCGGAAGCCTTGCCCGCCTCCAGGTAGCCCCCAGATAGCTCAGCAAGCAACAGGTCCCAAAGCCGATGAATATCGCGTAGATCAGGTGTGCCGGGATGAAGAATACGTCCAGGTCAAACACGCGGTATTGGATGAAGAACCAGACGTGAAAGAGATACATTCCGACGAACAGAAAAAAACGTTTGGGCCGTCGCCAGACCATCTCGGCCATACCGTACAGCCCCAGGATAATGCCCCACAGACGATATTGCTGGCGCAGCATGTCTTCATAGAGAACGATGCGTTCTGGCAACTGCCACCACTCGAAGGCAAACTTGAATTGCGGAAACGCGCCCAGGGTGTAATCGTAGATCCCCCGTAGAGTCGCGGGGGCATGGCGCAGCATCAACGGATCGTTCAGGCTGGTAGATTTGTAGGGGAGCCACAAAAACTGCAAGAGGCCCAGCAGAAAGCCTGCGCCCGCCACTCCGATGGCCACCGGGCTGAGCGCCGTCCGCCAGCTAACCAGGAGGATAAAAAGGGCAAAGGCGGGCGCGAAGCCCAGGTTGCTCATGTGGGTGCCCAGCGACAGACCGTAGACCAGGCCAAAGACGAACAGCAACCCCAACGAGTATATGCTCGGTAGGAAGGCGCGCCAGCTTTCTGGGGTGGACCGCTTGGCCCGGTCCCTTTCCTCCACCCGAGCCCAGATGAGTAGGGTGAGTAAGGTCAACGTGACCATAAACACGTTGGGGGCATAAACCTCGGCGATGCCCGTCTGTGACCAAAAGGTGAGGGAGAAAGCAAAGAGGAGAGCAGCGAACATCGCTGCCAGTCGCCGAGCCCCTATCCCGGTCACCGGCTCTGATGGCCCGACGTCGGCGAGGTGCACACGTCCCGTACATAGCATCAGGATTAGATATAGCAGCCCTACGCCCCCGGCGCCCAGCATGGCGCTCATCAAGTTCATCCGATGCGCCACATCACCTATGGGGAGGAATGTAAAAAACTTGCCCAGCCAGGTGTAGAGGGGATAGCCGGTTGAGTGAACCAGACCCAACAGGTAGGGCACCGTCGCCAGCTCGTTACCGTCAGGGCTTTTATAACTCAGACTGGGGGTGAGCGTGGCGTTGTATACCGCCAGCGAGGTGGTAAACAACACACAGGCCAGGAGCAAGTCAATCCAGTAATGGCGAACGATGTCTTTCACGATGATATCCCCTACCTGCCACTATAGGGGAAAGGTGTTAAGGATTGACTAAGAAAGTGTAAAAAATTTGCAAAGTAACACGGTTACCTGCTGTTAAGGCGCAGAGTGGCCACCACCGGCTGGTGGTCTGAGCCATGTCCGGACGGGATCACGTGGATCTCCTGCGGCGTGAGGTGGTCGCTGACAAAGATGTGGTCGATACGCACTACCGGTCCCAGGATGGGTGAGTCGGCCCCGTAACGCCGCACGTCAGGATATGTGAAGCCAAAGCCTTGGCCGACAGACCAGTGAACGTCGGTCAATTGGTCGGCCACCAGGCGGTAGTTCTCCGTCTGGTCGGTGGTGTTAAAATCCCCCAACACCACGAACGGCCTCGTTTCCTTTTCGGCTTCCTCGGCAACCGCAGCCGCCATGCTTCTTTGGGCCTCCCATCCGTTCTGTGACAAAGCAGTAGCCAGGTGAACGCTCCATACGTTAACCGGGCCGCCCGGCGTTTCGATGCTGGCGCGCTGGTTGTACCGGAGTATGGGGTGAATAGCCTCCGCCGTCAAGGGGTAACGGCTGATCAACCCTGTGAGCCCCTGTCTGCTGTCGTACAAGAAATAGGGGTACTCCGACGCCAATTTGGCCTTTAGCGGCCCCGCCAGACCTGGGGTCAATTCCTGCAGGGCGATGACGTCCGGCGATTCGGCCCGAATTAAGTCCGCAATATCTGAGACGTCTCGATTTGCGTAGTAAACGTTGAAGGTCATGACACGCAGCTCGCTGACGTCGTTTCCGGCGCTGAGTTGAGACGGACGTGGGACAAGCACAGGCCAATAGCGCGCCATAAAGACCAGCGCCAGCAACAATGCGACACGCGTCAGCCAGGGCCGGCGCGTCAATAGCGCGACGACCAGGGCCGGGATCAGGGCCATAAACAACCAGGGGGCAAAATAGTTGCCCAACCGCACCAGCAACCAGCGATCGCCCGGGTAGATGCGCAGCACGTTCCAGGCGGTTAAACTAACAGCAAAGACCCAGGCGGCAGCGATGATCAGCCGCCCCAAAAATCTAACTAAAGATAATGGAAATTCTGTCACTTTAGCTCCTAAATTCACTCACTGCCCCTCAGGGCAGAGCGTTCGCGTGATGGAATGATCGTAACAGTCAAGTAGCAAACCAACAGAAAAGCGGAAAACATAAACGTGACTCCCAACGCACCGGGATGATTCCACGGATCTGACAGCCGGATGATCACATCGGCCAACACACTGTGTGGGTTAAGCAGCAAATCCCAACTGTTCCAACGCAGGAAGCGCCCAATGTAAATGCCCAGCCCACCCAGTCCCAGGCTGCCAACCACAAACAGCCAACTTGCTGCTGAGCCCAGGAAACTCTTGACCAACGTCTGCATCGTACGCAGCGAGAAAATGGCCAGAAACAGTCCGGTCCAGGCAAAGACGGTGAGCATCCCAATATCGTACCAGAGTGGAATCGGCGCCCGTTCTCGCAGGTGTAGAAAGTCGGTGACAATATAAGGAGCGTTGGGGAAGAAGCTGAGCCATAACGCGCCAGGGATCAGCAAGTACCACCAGCGACCGGGATGGCGTTGATGAAGGAAAGCCGCCCCCAGGCTAGCAACGTACGGGATCCAGGCCAGGAAGAGGTTCCATATCAAAAAGGCATAAGTCAAGGTATGGCTCAGGGAGAGTTCAGCCAGAAATCGTACCAGGCCGCGCCCCCGATCATCTACCAGTGGGATCAAAAACACCTTCAGTACTCCAAATCTGCCAACTTTCCCCAGTTCTTGCCATTGCAGTTCAAAGGCACGCCTCAATGAGAATTCAACCACGAATTGGATAAACGAATGTTCGTTCTCATCTATCCAGGAGTGTACACTTACACGTGACGTCCCGGCCCGTCCAGATTCATCCAGCTCCTGCAAGTGTGATTGCGTTGTTGCTGTTGAGAGAATCGGCCCGCCGGCTAACTTGTCCATGCTGAAGACCCGAGCGGCAAAG
Source organism: Anaerolineae bacterium (assembly GCA_034412795.1). Lineage (GTDB taxonomy): Bacteria > Chloroflexota > Anaerolineae > 4572-78 > NAK82 > JAUVPY01. Next base: position 45,486 of record DAOUMD010000199.1, on the reverse strand, counting down.
AGACCAAAGGCCAGAAGGGTTGATAACAAAATAGGGTATAGAGCTTGGTGTGCCAGAAATTGGTGGACCTGGCGAAGGCGATTGAACTGCATCAGTACGCGTGTCCTCGAAGTTTAATTCGCAAACAGCCCCGGCAGCCCCGACCGCTGTTGGCGCAGCCAGCGAGCGATGAGACGTACAATCGGCGGGTAGAGCGTCAGGCCAATCACCAAAGCGGCGATGGGTAACTTGTCGGTCAGCGTGAGTTTAACCGTCAAAGCGCTGACGAACAGGTGCGGCAGCACCTTGGCCAGGCCCAGGGCGGTCAGCAGGGCGGCCATGTAGAGGACTTGAGTCCCTAACAATCCCGCCAGCAGATAAATACCCCGCCGATGGGGGCGTGCCGTTTTGATGCTCAGTGCCAACACCGTTATCCACAGGACTGAAAAGGCGGTTTCCAGCCAGACGATGTTGCCGGGATACACGGGGCCTGGCCCCCAGCCGGTGGTGGCCAGCAGCGGGGATGGACCCAGTAGCCGGGCAAAGGCCAGGTACGTCGTAAAGGGCAGGGCCATCAAGGTGGCGTGCTCCCAGCGCTCAATAGCAACCAGGGTGACAGCCACTGGAAAGATGAAAAAAAACAGGGCCGCGGTCTGATTTACAGCAACCAGGGCCAGGAAAAGCCAGCCGAGCCAGGCATACCACCAGGTGGGCCAATTGCGTCGCCAGGCGACGAGTGCCCCCCAACCAAAGACGAGCAAGTACCACCACAGCGGTAGGTGCTGACCGATGATGTGCCAGCCCAGCCCGGTGATGCCCAGCACTGGCAACGCCGCCAGCACCACGTCTCCCCAACCTACGAAGCCGTGGGCGACCCGCAGTTGGCGGCCGACTGTCCGCACGTCGCCGAACTGGGCAACGGCGCGTACCTGAGCCTCTTCGGGGGACAGCCCATCCCGCCTCGACTCGGCGGCCAGCTCTGACAGATGCGAGCGGACCTCCGGCAGGACTTCAGCACGCGCGTGGGATGGCAATTGGCAGGCCAGGTCGCGAAGATAACGATCGATGGGTGACATAGGATCAAACCCTCCGCTCAGGCTAGACCATCCAGCAGTTTTAACAAGCTGTGCGAGAAATCAACCCATTGCGCTGCGCTTTTGAGCAACGCTGCCTGTCCGGCATCGGTGATGTGATAATATTTGCGGGGTGGCCCCTCACCGACGATCTGCCACTCACTATGCACCAGGCCGTCTCGTTCCAGCCGGTGCAAGGCTGGGTAGAGAGTGCCTTGTTCCATCCTGAAGTAGCCCTCCGAACGAGCCTGTAATTCCTTGACCATCTGGTAGCCGTACATCGGCTCGTCGGCCAGCAGGCGTAAAACCATCACCCCTGTGCTACCGGTGCGCATATCGAGTTTGCTCACCTCTTCCTTCTCCTCCTCTCCCTGAAAGTAAAACGTGAAGCGTGATGCGTAAAACGTGATGCGTAAAACGTAAAACGTAACAGGGAGTTGTGCAATACCGGTGTTTACGCCTTTACGCTTTACGTTTTACGCTTTACGCATCACGCCTCACGTCTCAGACTAAACACTGTCCAAGCTCAGTCAATACAAGCCTCTCTATTACCTAGACTATCAACATACATAGACAATTTAGCATACTTTGTACGTTCAGTCAAGGGGGTTAACCTTACGCTTTCCTGACGGTAAGGCAATTGCAGTGCGAGGGATAATGCGTGGCCTAGCGCACTCGTCCGTAGCGCTGGGCGACCATAGCTTGCCCCGCCGGGCTGAGCACGAAATCCAGAAAAGCCCGCCCCTCAGGCGAGACGCCCCGGCGGCTGAGAATTACGAACTCTCGAGTGAGGTGATACTCGCCGCGTGACACGCTTTCGGGCGTGGGCAAGAGCCCTTCGATGGGCACCACCCGCACTTCTCCGTTGAGGTACCCCATCGAGACGTAGCCGATGGCCAGGGGGTCACTGGCCACGTAATCCACGACCGCCTGGCTGTTGGGCATAACCAGCGCCGTGAGCGTTACCTGGTCGTCTGCCATCACCATCGTCTCAAAGGCGTCACGCGTCCCCGAGCCATCTTCGCGGCTGACCACCTGCACCAGTCCAGGTGAGCCACCAATCTGCTCCCACTCGACGGCTCGGCCTGAAAACAAATCGTGAGCCTGGATCAGAGTCAGGCCGGTGATGGGATTGGTGGGATGTACGACGAGGGCAATTCCATCGCGAGCGATCACAGTCGACTGGGTACCGGCTGGCGGCTCATCGGGGAACCAGGAGGTAAGTCCCAAATCTACCTGGTTGGCCGCTACCGACTCCCGCCCCAACGATGATCCGCCGCCGCTGACATCGATGGTCACGTGCGGCTCGCGCTCCTGAAAAGCTGTTGCCAGCTCTTCCACCAGGGGTGTCATCGCCGTGGACCCGGCGGCCGTCAGATAAACCGGCTGCGGTGGCTCCACCGTCGCGCCGCAAGCGGTGACAAGTAACAAGTAACAAATGACAAATGACAAATAACAAATATCAAATAACAAACGGCAAACGTCAAATGGCAAATGATGCGTCTTGATATTTGATATTTGATATTTGATATTTGTCATTTGTCATTTGCCATTTCACATTCGTATCAGGGCGACGATCAGGCAAAACAGCCCAAAGAGGGCACAGTAGATGGCAAAGACGCGCAGGCTGTGACCCTGAAGATAGCCCAGCAACCAGCGGATGCATAGATAGCCACTCACTGCCGCTGCGACAAAGCCGATCGCCAGGGCCGGTAGCTCGGTCCGCAGCGTTCCCGTCCCCAGCAAGTCGGCGATGGCCAGCACCCCCGCCCCCAGCAGCGCCGGCACCGATAGCAGAAAGCTGAAGCGAGCGGCCGCTGGCCGGTCAAAGTTACGCAGCATCGCCCCGCCAATGGTCGAACCGCTGCGACTGATGCCCGGAAAGAGGGCCAGCACCTGCCAGAACCCAACGATCAGTGCGTCCAGCCAGCCCCAATCTTTGACGGTCCGCGTGCGCCGGCCAAAGTGTTCGGCCATCATCAGGATGGCTGCCGTACCGAGCAGAATCGCCGCTACCGAGACAGGCGCCGCAAAGACTGCCTCAAAGATGTCCTTCAAGAGAAACCCAAAAATCACGGCCGGGATGGTGCCCAGCACAATGTACCATCCCATACGCGCCGGGGCTGTCGCCAGGGGCTGGCGGCGTATTAGACCCACGACCACGCTACAGGCAATGTCCCACAAATCACGCCAGAAGTACACGAACACCCCCACCAGCGTGCCCCATTGCACCAGCACCTCAAAGGTAAAGGCCGCATCAGGCCAGCCCAGCAACCAGGGCACCAACACCAGGTGGGCCGAACTTGAAACAGGGATGTATTCCGTGGCACCTTGAACGATGCCCATGATGAGGGCTTGGAATAATGACATGATTGGCTCTCCACTTGGTGAATTTGCTTACAACAGGATAGATCGCTAGTGGGGCACTTGACATGCTTATTGCCATATCTCAGGCGTAAACAATGGCAAATCTCGTGACAAATGACCCACTAGTGCAAGCTGCTCCGTCAAACGTGATGCGTGAAACGTGATGCGTATTGCGTACTTCGTATTGCGTAAGAAGTTTCACGTTTCCCCAAGGGGCTGACGAATTACGGATCACGTTTGACGTTTCACGCATCACGTTTCACGCATCACGTTTCACGCTTTACGTTTTCCGTTTTCCGGCACGACCTGGTACGACTCCAGGAACCCCGCTTTGTAGTCCGCAAAGGTGCCGTCCAGGATGGATTGGCGGATGCGGCGTATCGTCTCCAGCATAAAGTGCAGGTTGTGCAGTGTGGTCAGCCGCAGGCCGGTGATCTCTTTGGCGATGACCAGGTGACGCAGGTAGGCGCGAGTAAATGTGCGACACGTGTAGCAGGTACAACCCTCCTCGATGGGCGACGGGTCCTCGGTGAACCGTGCGTTGCGCAGATTGAGACGTCCTTGTTTTGTGAACACCGCTCCATTGCGCGCGATGCGGGTGGGCAGCACGCAGTCGAATTGGTCCACCCCGCGCGCCACACACTCGAACAGGTCTTCCGGGCTGCCCACGCCCATCAGGTAGCGCGGCTTGCGGCGGGGCAGTAACGGATGCAAGACCTCCAGCATGGCGTGCATTTCGGCCTTGGTCTCGCCCACGCTCAGCCCGCCGATGCCGTAGCCATCGAAATCAAGTGAAGTTAGAAACTCGGCGCTCGCCGCCCGCAGGTCGGCGAAGACGCCTCCCTGCACGATGCCGAACAGCGCCTGGTCGCCACGGGTTTTGGCCACCAGGCAGCGCTCCGCCCAGTGGTGAGTTCGCTCCATTGCCTGCACATTATAGTTGTAGTCGCTGGGATCGGGGCACTCGTCGAAGGCCATCATGATGTCAGCCCCCAGCTTCTCCTGGGTAGCGATGACCAGCTCGGGTGTGAAGGTGTGCGTCGAGCCGTCGATGTGCGAACGGAAGGTGACGCCGTCGTCGTTAATCTGCCGCAAGCTTTCCAGGCTGAAGACCTGGAAGCCACCCGAGTCGGTCAGGGTAGGGCCATCCCAGCCCATAAAGCGATGCAGCCCTCCCATACGCGCCACCAGGTCGGCGCCAGGCCGCAGGTAGAGATGATAGGTATTGGACAGGATAAGACTCGCCCCCAAGTCGTGCAGGTCGGCCGGCGTCATAGTCTTCACCGTAGCCGCCGTGCCCACCGGGACAAAGACCGGCGTGGGGATATCACCGTGCTGGGTATGCATCATCCCGGCCCGGGCGTTGGTGCGCTTGTCTTCATTGATGAGGTCGAAAGAAAAGGTCATTTGAGTTTCTCGGGAAATCAGGGAATCAGGGAATCGGGGAATCGGGAAACCAGGGAATCAGGGATCAGGAGGGGCTTCAAGCTGCCTTTTCACCTGCCTCCTGATTCCCTAGCCCCTGATTCCCTAACTCCTGATTTCCTGATCTCCTGATTCCCTGGTCTCCTGATTCCCCGACTCCCTACCACCTGACTCCATTATAGCACGCTCGACCTATTCAGCGAAAAATCAGTAGGCGCGAGAGATGTGTGTTGTCAACATGTGAAAAGTGCACCAAAAACAGCAAAGTAAAAATGCACCACTTGGACGTCACGGAGCATTGGGCTTCGAGGCTTGGGCGACGGGAATAGTAGCCAGGATTAACAATATAACCATCAGGGATAGGATTAAACGTTTGGTAGTCATCATCCATATCCTTGAAAAGGTATTTTTAGTCGCTACTCACATAAGTTGTCTTCTCGGGTATCTTGGGAAGCAGCCAGGACAGGAACGAATCCTGGCTGCGGCTCTGTAACGTCAGCTTGCCCGGCCCGGTCAGCTCGGCCACCAAACCTTCGCCGCTGAACAGGGTGCTCTTCCAACCGGCCACCTTCTTCACCTCAAAATTCATGTGCTCCTCGAAGGTGACCAGGTGGCCGGTGTCCACCACGTAGCTCTGACCGGCTTCCAGTTCCACCGGGTGGATGGCCCCATAGCTGGAGACGATCAGCGTGCCGCTGCCGCTCACCCTGAGCATGATCAATCCCTCGCTGCCGAAGAAGGTCTTGGCGCCCGACCACTTGGTGTCCACCTTGACCCCCTCGGACGAGCCGAGATATGAGCCGGACTGGACCAACAGCGCTTCGCCCCGCATTTCTATGACGGCGACGTCGCCGGGCAGAGGCGGCGCCAGGGCGACCGAGTCACCCGGAGAGGAACCGGTGTAGGTGTTCAAGAAGAAGCTCTCGCCGCCGAACATCTTGCGGCCCAGCGACTTGAGCAGCCCACCTGAGGCCTCCGTCTCCATCTCGAGGCCCGGCGACATACCGACCATGGCACCGCTTTCGACCTGGATAGACTCTCCGGGGTCAAGCGTGACCATAGCTAATGAATAGGACGGGCGATACCGAATATCTACGTTCATTTTGATCTCCTTGTATTTTATCAAAAAGTATCGTGCTCAAGTTTGGACTGAAAAAGCGCGGCACTGCCGCGCCAGAAGTGCACAACCTGTAGGGCCGGATTCCATACCGGCCACAAGATGGCGGGTAAGAAACCGGCCCTACGTGCGGTTAGCGTTTGATCAGGCCAAGGATCACCAGCAGAACCACCGCACCCACGACGGCTACCACCAGGCTGTACAGGTTGAAGCCGGTGGCGGGGCCAAGCCCGATGAGGCTCATCAGGAACCCGCCGATGATGGCGCCGACGATACCGACCACGATGTTGGTGATCAAGCCACCGCCGCGTCCGGTGATCAGGTGGGCGAGCCAACCGGCAACGCCGCCCAATACGATCCACAGAATGATTTGCACAATGTCCACAATGTTCCTCCCTTTCTTGAAGTTACTTTTTGAATTTGGCGGTCAGAAGCTTCCGTTGCAACTTATAGATTAGTTTATTGCCACACGGTGCGAATAGGTACCATCTCCGACTCGACCAGGACGAAACCGTCGTCACCCAGGTCGATGATGGCTTTTTCGGCCATCCAGATCTCCCCTTGCTGCAGCTCGCCCAGCAAGTTGGAGAAGTCATCGCAGGCGTAGTCGGCCCGCTCCTCGTCGATGACCGGCGCGGTACCGGTCGACAGCCCGCAGATGGTGCCGTCTTCCAGCTCCACCAGCCACGGCTGGGACAGGGCACCCAGCTCCGGCTCCGGCAACGGCTCGGTCAGCTCCATCACAAAGCCGGCCTCGCCGGTGGTGGGATTGGCCCCACACACCACGGTCGGCGCTTCATCCACCACGAAGCAGGGATCGTAGATTATGCTATCGGCCGTCATGCACCGGTAAGCATCCTCGCGTTGCAGGCCGGAGGCACTGGTGAAGCACGAGCCACCCTGGGTTTCGCTGGGCACGTCGGGTACGTATTCGATAACCTCGGTGGCGGTTACCGGCTCCACCGCTTCCTCCAGAATGACCTTGATCCCGAATACCCGCGTCACTGGCTGGGTGGGGTCAGCCGCCATGGCCTCATCCGGACCCCGGGTGAGCATATCCACCACGATCTGGCCATCTTCGATGGTCACGGCGTTGATCTCGATGCGATCGCCCAGGAACGTGGTGGCCACCGGGAAGGCGTTGCCGTTCCTGTCGAGCACGGCCACCAGGTCGTAGAAAGTGCCGCTGCCGCCCGGGTCGCTGATCAAAACCACGGCCGCGTCGTCCACTCCGTCGGCGTCCAGGTCGCCAAAGGCGGTCGTATCGCTCAACAACTGCACCTGGGTCTTGGTGGCCGAACCGGGGGCGGCTGCTTCTTCGTACTGGCCATCCGTCAGCGGGGCAGTGCCGTCGGCTGTGTATTCAGAAGGATAGCTCAGGTTACCCAGCATTTCCGGGGTCAAGCGCAGCACATTGGGAATCTTGTAGATAGGCCAGCCGGTGGAGATGCTGCCGTCGACGAGGCCCTGCTCGATCTCGGCCAGGTCATCCTTAAGCTGCTGGGGCACCTCGTCCTCAAAGCTGTGGAAGGGAGCCAGCCCCACCCCGTCGTTCTCCAACGTGCCGATGTAGTTCTCCCCGCCGGGGAAGGCACCCTCGTGCATGAGTTTGACCGCTTCAAAAACGGTCACGTCGATCTGCTTTATGACGCTGGTCAGATAAACGTCGGCCAGGTCCGGCTCGGTTTGAGTCTGGTCGGCATCCACGCCAATCACAGTCAGGCCCTGCTCCTGGGCTATCTGGGCTGCGCCCAGGCCCGTGGCCCCGGCTACGGGGAAGATGATGTCGCAGCCCTGGTCAAAGAGGTCTGCGGCGATGTCGGCCCCGGTGTCGAGGGCGGTGAAGGTCTCGGCAAAGATGCCCTCGCCAGCCACCACACTGGCCGGGTCGGTCTCCCAACCCAGCAGCACGACGTCGGCGTCATTCTGTTGGTTGTAGTACTTGATCCCGCCCTCGAAGCCGACCAAAAAGGCCAACACCGGTGGTGTTTGCAGGCCGCCGAAGGTGCATACGACCCCGCTTTGGGTCATACCCGCCGCCAGGTAACCGGCCATAAACGAGGGCGCGTCCACGTCGAAGAGCAGCCCCACGTCGCCCTCGGTCTGGTTGGGAAAGTCAACGCTGACGAAGGGGATATCAGGGTTGGCCTCTGAGGCGGCCCGGGTGGGACCGGCCAGGTCGAAGCCAACAGTGACGATGCCATCATAGCCCTCGTCCACGAACTGGGCGATGTTTCCCTCGGCGCTGGCGGCGTCCGTCTCCAAGTGTTGGACCTCAACGCCTAGCTCCTCGGCGGCGCGCTGCATGCCCTCCCAGGCCAGTTGGTTAAAGCCGCCGTCGTTGATGTCGCCGGCAATCAGGCCATATTTTTCGCCATCCTGGGCGGCCGGTGCCAGGCCAACCTCACCCTGGGTCGAGGGCGAAGTGCTGGCCCGAGATTGGGCGAAGGCGGCGCCAGTGACGGTCAACAAAGACAGGACCGCCACGATCGTGATCATCCAAAACAGTCGTTTCGACATGGTGTTTCTCCTTACTATTACCGGGAATATTGATCGTCTCATTTATCTTGGAAGCCGGGCTTTTGGGCTTTTGCTTGTGTCCACAGAGACCGAAAACCAGGTTTCTTCTCATCTTGAGCTATCGAGACAGGTCAGCCACCTCCACCATCGCCTTCACCACCCTCTGGTTCTGGTGCTTCCTCGGCGGGCGCTGGCTCGGGCGGCGGTGGTTCCTGTGGCGCTGGAGCCGGTTGCGGCTGCGCCACGGGCGCGGGATCGATCTGAACCACACTGCTGGTGCTACCCGTCTGGCCGTTCTGATCGGTGACCATCAGGGTCAGAGTGTAGGTCCCCTGTGCGGCGTAGCTGTGGCCTACGCCCATGCCGCTGGTTTCATCTCTCATGCCGTCGCCAAAGTCCCACACCCACTTGACGATGGGGGTGCTGGACTGGGAGTAACTGCCGTCAAACAGCAGACCATCACCCACCAAGCCTTGGGTCGGCCCGTTGATGACTGGCTGCGGCGGTGGTCCAGCGGGCGCCGGTTGGGCGGGCTCCGGCGTCGGCTGCACGGGCTCGGGGGGGGGCTGGGCAGGCAGCGGCTGCGGCGCTGGCGCCGGGTCGATCTGAACATCCAGCGTGTCGGTGCTTTGCTGCTGGTTTGCGTCGGTTATGGTTAGCCTGATCGTGTACGCCCCGGGCGCGCTGTAGCTGTGGCCCACGCCGATGCCGCTGGTGTTATCGACCGTGCCATCACCGAAGTCCCAGACATACTCGACGATGGGCACACTGCTTTGAGAGAAGGTGGCGTCATACAGCAAGCCTTCCCCCACCACGCTTTGTGTCGGCCCGCTGATAACCGCTACAGGCGGCTCTGGCGCCGACGTCGGTGGCTCCGGTGTTGGCGTTGCAGGCTCTGGCGTGGGCGTATCCGTGGCCTCTGGCACCGGTGTGTCCGTTGCCTCTGGTGCCGGCGTATCCGTGGCCTCTGGTACCGGTGTATCCGTGGCCTCTGGTGCCGGTGTGTCTGTGGCTTCTGGTACGGGTGTGTCCGTGGCCTCTGGCACCGGTGTGTCCGTCGGCGGGACTGGCGTCGGCGTCGGTCCACCTGAGTCCAGGACGTTCACGAACTGCGACTGTTGCGCCGAACCGCCAAACTCCGCGTCGACCACCAGTTGATACTCCACCTGGCCTGCGCTTGGCGGACAATCCTGCTGAGACCCGGTGAGCGGTGGATCCGTCGCGATGACATCCTGATTGCGGAAGATGCGCGACAACGCCAGGTCCTGGCCGGCGTAATCCCAGGACAGGAGCACGCAGTCTCCCAATGTTATCTCCTGGGGGCTGGCCGTGAAGCTCTTGATCACCGGAGCCTGCGGCGGGACCGGCGTCGGCGTTGGTCCCGGTGCCAGGACCACCTCCACCTGCTGGCCGGCCGTGTTGCTCTGTCCATCCTGGGCGATTACGGTCAGGGTCACGTTGTAGGTCCCATCCGCCCTATACGTATGCGGCACGCTCCTACCATCGGCTGTCGACCCGTCGCCGAAGTTCCAGGTATATCTGACGATCTGGTCGGTGGGCCTGGAGTTGCTGCCGTCGAACATGCCCTTCTGGCCAACTTCCAGTTGGCCGGGGGCGTTGATCACGGCCACCGGCGCCGGGGCTTGGGGACTATCGATACGAATCTGTTGACTGGCGCTGCTCCGCAGCCCGTTCTGGGCGACCACGACCAGCCGTACATCGTAGGTACCGGCCTGGTCATACGTATGGCTGACGGACGGGCCATTGCCGGTGGTTCCGTCGCCAAAGGCCCAATTGTACTCGGCAATCGGGCTGGCCGACTTCGAATCGTTGCCATCGAAGGTGACCGGCTCACCTTGCATAGCCGTCGAGGGCGCGTCTATAACGGCGATGGGGGGGATGGACGCGATCAGGTCCTGCTGGATTCGGATTTTGACACTGGTCTCATCGCTCAGCCCCTTGGTGTCGATGACCTTCAGCCTGACCTTGAATTCGGCCGGAGCGGTGTAGGTGTGGCTCACCCGTTGGCCCTCGGCCTTGCCGCCATCGCCAAACTGCCACTCGTAGCGGGCGATGGGATTGGTGCCTCGACGTGAGCGCCCGCCATCAAAGTTGACCGGGCTGCCTACCAGGCCATCGGAGGGGGCGCTGATGACGGCCGTGGGCGGATCGTCCGGGCGGTCCTCCTTCCACATTGCGTAGGAAATAAAGGCGTCCCCGGTCCGTTCGTAGTACTCAACCCGGAATTCGTGAATGCCGGCGGGAACACCGTGTTTAACCTCTATCCAGCCGGTATCACCATCCTGCCAGCGGTCGACCACCAGGTTGTTGTCGACCCAAACGCGTACCCCGTCGTCGGAACGCACTCGTACCACGTAGTCCCCGCCTTCCAGAGAAAGGCGACGCGTCCAACGGACTGAGAAATTGTCGTTGGGCACGATGCCGGGGGACGGAGAACCGGTGCCCCAGTTGTAGTTGATGCTGGGTTCATTGCGCACCAGGACGGGAGCACCACTCAGGTCCGGGTTGTTGAAGTATTCGGCTTTCCAGTCGGGGAACTGGTCGGCCCGTTCCCAGGATAGCATAGCCACGGCACCCATCGTCCGCTCGTAATACTCCATGCGGATGTGGTGCGTACCTTCCGACATATATACATCGGCAGCGTAGGTGGTGGGTGACTGGTCCTTCCACTGGTTGATGACCAGCGCGCCATCAACCCACAGGCGCACGCCGTCATCGGTGCGGGTGTAAAAACGGTAGATGCCGGCCGAGAAGTTCAGGTTTCGAGTCCAGCGCGCCGAGAAGTTGTCGGGCGGGATGTCTGGCGCGGGCGAGCCCAGCCCCCAATCAAAGCTGATGGCCGGGTCATTGCGCACCAGGGTCGGTGCGCCGCTCAGGTCCGGGTTGTTGTAATACCCGCCTACCCAGTCCGGGAATTGGGGCGCCGGAGTTGGCGTGGGCGGTGGTGGCGGTGGTGGTGGCGGCGCCTCGACGACGGGCACGTTGCCCACGTTCTCGGCCGTGACGTAGGTGGCCGAGACCCAGCCCACGCCCCCTTCTGCCCCGGCAAACTTGATCTGGTACCAGGTGGCGTCGGCGTTGCGACCCGTGATCTCAACCTTCTGTCCGCTCACCAGCACGCCCACGATATCGTAGTCGGTGCCCGGCCCCGTCCGCACGTTGAGCGCAGCGGCAGTGACCGTTAGCTGGGCCACGCCCTCGGCCGGGGGCGCCGGGGTGGGCTGGGCCGGTGTGGCGGCAACCACGGGTACCGGGGTGAGGGCCGTATCGCCCGAGCTAGCGATGATGGTCAGCATAGCCTGGGTCGACCCGCTGCCGTCCTCCAGTTGGACCAGCACCGGCACCGGGCTTTCGTTCAACCAGCGTGGGTCGCTGGGGACGATGATCTCTACTGAGAAGCTGCCGTTCTCATCCACCACCGCGCTGTTGACTACGTAAGGCGGCGGCTCCGAGGGAACCAGCGAGACCACCACCCGGCTGCCGGACGGCCAGCCCTCGCCCGACACGGTGATGACCGTGCCCGGCTCGCCGGACGTGGCCGACAGCGTGATGCTTTGGGTATCTGAGTCTCCTTCCGCTGCTGATCCTTCACCTGGGTCGGTGACTCCGATGGCGGTTGGGGCCGCGGCAGCGACTGACGTTGGGGTAGCATCGTCGGCTTGTCGCGCGATTTCCTCTTCAACAAAGAAGCCGCCAACCAACAACACGATCACCACGCCAATGACACATATTAGCAGGACAACGCCGGCCAGCAGTGCAAACTCAAGCGTGCTCCAATTCCTAAATCGATCCATGTTTAGATGCAGTCTCCTTTCTGAGAAATCCTTATTCTGCAAGTGCGCTGTTCTTGTTTCATCGCCTGCCTGAGTAGTTTGACAATGTCATGTCTTGCTGAACACAGCCCCCACCCCGCCCTCCACTCTGCCTCAGGCACCCCCTCTCCCAACTTAGGGAGAGGGGGTGGGGGGTGAGGGCCCGTCATCAACGAATATGACATTGTCAGGGTAGCAACTCTTTGGGTAAGTTGTCATAGACTACCAAATTAATCTAATTATAAGCGAGATATTCTCCCTGTGCAACAGTCAAACGTACAGCTTTTCAATGACCATTTGGCTAGGCCAAAAAGATAGGTGAGTACCTGTACGAATGTCTAGGGGGCGCCTCATCTTCCCAGTGAATCAGGGCGACACCTTCGACAACCAAACTCACGCTCAATCACGAATGTCGTCAATCATCTGAATGCACCCAAAAGAGATTGACAAACCACCCCCCGTGTGATACACTTGATTTGTCCGACAATTGAATATCTGCCGGACGACGCGGGTGAGAGAGAGTTCCACCAATGGGGCCGCCGAAGGGGCAAGTTCGCCGGACCGCCTATCCTGCGAGCGACACTCTCAGGCAAAAGAATCGCCCGCCGACGGCCCTCTGGAGAGTCGGCTTCAGGCCGCACCGAAGGGGCAACCCCCTGCCACCCCACCGACGTTGACGGGGAGAATCTCTCAGGTTCAGGACAGAGTCACGGGCGCATGAAATCCATGCGCCCGTTTCTTTGTTGAAGATTGCAGACTGTTAGAGACTGGAGATTAGAGATTGGTCACACCATCTTAATCTCCAACCCCCAATTTCTAATCTCCAATCTCCAATCTCAATGGCAAAAAAGGAGGAAATTCCAATGAAGCTTGCAACACGCATGTCACGTCTGGGTACTGAAACAGCCTTCGAAGTCCTGGCCAAGGCCAAGGCTCTGGAGGCCCAGGGGCGGGAGATCATCCATCTCGAAATCGGCGAGCCGGATTTCGACACCCCGGCCAATATAATTGATGCGGCTGTCGAGGCGCTGCGCAGCGGCCATACCCACTACACCCCGGCCAACGGCATGCCGCCTCTGCGCGAGGCCATTGCTGAGGAGGTGTCCCAGACCCGCGACATACCGGTGCACCCCGACCAGGTAGTTGTAGTACCCGGCGGCAAGCCCATCATGTTCTTCATTCTGCTGGCTTTGTGCGAAACCGGTGACGAGGTCATTTACCCCAATCCTGGATTCCCCATCTACGAGTCCATGATCAACTTCGTCGGTGCCACGCCGGTTCCTATTCCTCTTCTTATGGAGAAAGAATTTAGCTTCGACCTGGACGATTTCCGGCGACTGGTGACCGACCGCACGCGCCTGATCATCCTTAACTCGCCAGCCAACCCAACGGGCGGTGTGCTTGCCCCGGATGACCTGGCCCAGGTGGCCGAGATCGCCCTGGCACGCCAGATCCCCGTCCTGGCCGACGAAATCTACAGTCATATCCTGTACGACGAAGCCTTCGCCAGCATAGCCACCACCCCGGGGATGCAGGACCTGACCATCATCCTGGATGGTTATTCCAAAACCTATGCCATGACCGGCTGGCGTATGGGGTACGGGGTGATGCCCATCGAACTTGCCCAACAAATCACCAAGCTGATGGTGAACTCAAACTCGTGTACGGCAGCCTTCAGCCAGATGGCCGGCGTTGAGGCCCTGAAGGGTCCCCAGGACGCGGTAGCTGAGATGGTGGACGCCTTTCGCCGCCGGCGTGACCTCATCGTGGACGGCCTGAATGGGATCCCCGGTTTTCGCTGTCTGCTGCCCAAGGGCGCCTTCTATGTCTTTCCCAACATTGAGGGCACCGGTAAGACCAGCCAGGAGCTGGCCGATTACCTGCTGCAGGAGGCCGGCGTGGCCCTGCTTTCAGGCACATGTTTTGGTGCCTACGGCGAAGGGTTCCTTCGCCTCTCCTACGCCACCTCGGAGACGAACATCGCCAAAGCACTGGATTTGATCAAAGATGCTGTTGCGCGTTTGTGATAGGTCAGCATTCCTGTGGGATAGCTCAAAGTAGATCTTGAAGGTTTGTAGAAAGGGGTTGCACCGTGGATGACTCAGCTTACGCGCAGCGTTTCTTGGGGACCGATCTGGCGAGCGTTGATCCCGATATCGAGCACACCATCGCCCTGGAGGAGGAAAGGCAGGCACGTCACATCATCCTCATCCCCTCTGAAAGCATAGCGCCATTGGCTGTGCGCCAGGCACTCGGGTCCGTCTTTAACAACGTCTACGCCGAGGGTTACCCGCCGACCCGTATGTGTCAGGATGATGAAGATCTACTCCTGGAGTTTGACCACCAGTTGGCCCATTACCGGCGCTACGCCGATCGACGTTTTTACAAAGGGGCAGGTTACGTGCACTTCGTCGAGACCCTGGCCCAGCGACGCTGCGCCCGTCTCTTTGCCACCCCCGAGGTGCCGGCCGAGGATATCTACGTCAACGTGCAAGCCCTTTCTGGAGCGGCGGCCAACCTGGCGGTCTACGATGCTTTTATGGAGCCCGGGGATACGCTGATGGGCATGGACCTCTTTCAGGGGGGGCATCTGACCCACGGCAGCGAGTTCAACATCTCCGGCAAACGTTACCAGGTGGTGTCTTACGGCGTGGAACCGAGCACCGAGCGGTTGGATTATGACTGCATCATGGACCTGGCCATGGAGCACCGGCCCAAGCTCATCGTGGCCGGGTACACGTCCTTCCCGTGGGCGCCGGACTGGGCCCGTTTTCGAGAGATCGCCGATGCCGTGGGAGCTTATCTCCTGGCGGACATCGCTCACCCGGCCGGGATGGCCGCAGCCGGGGTGTACCCCAATCCGGTGGGCCTGGCCGACGTGGTCACCTTTACTACACACAAGACCATTTGCGGACCCCGGGGCGCAGTGATCATGACCACTGATCCTGAGAAGGCAGCGCTGGTCGACTCGGCCGTGTTCCCCGGTGCCCAGGGCGGACCCCACACCAATAAGTTCGCGGCCATGGCCGTAGCATTCAAGATCGCCACCACATCCCAGTTCGAGGTTCTACAGCACCAGATCATAGCCAACGCCCAGGCCTTGGCCCAGGCACTGGGTAAGCGAGGGCTGAATCTGGTTTACGGCGGCACCGACACCCATCTCCTCATGCTTGATCTGCGTGGTATGACACAGCCTCACGGCCATCCCCTGCTCGGTGAGATCGTGGTCCGCGTCCTGGAGTTATGTGGGATCGTCGCCAATAAGAACACCGTGCCCGGCGACACGGTCACCGCTATGGCGCGTGGCGTGCGCCTGGGCACCCCGTGGGTGACCCAGCGCGGCATGGGGCCGGCCGAGATGGATCGTATCGCAGATTGTATCTATCGCGTTGTCACCGCCATCGAGCCTTTCACCTACGAGGGCCTGATCGGCACGTTGCCTCGCGGCAAACTGCCCCTGGATGTACTGGAGTCTGTGAAGCGCGATGTGGCGGAACTGGCAGTTGAAAAGCCGGGTGAGACCCATTCCCGTGACACTGGCTATCCCCACTACTTCATCATGCCGGCAACGGATGGCTCCTCAGATGAGCCGTTGGAGAGCCGCCGTGTTCTGGCCATCTCCGGCTGGCGCGCTCATCCCTTTGTCCAGCAGGCCGCCACCAACGACGTCGCTTGCCTGCCGGTCGGCGAGTACCAACGCTCCCTGCTCCTGGGGCGTGATGGTCAGGTGATCGACGACGTGTTCGTGGAGCGGCTGGCCCCCGATGCGCGGGGACGTGATCGTTTCCTTATGGCGGTGCACAATGCTCGCGCCGAGCGGGTCAAGGCCTGGCTTCGAGGTTTGGCCGACGGCTACTTGCTCTTTGACCCGGACGATATCTTCGCCAAGGTCGAAGGGCCTGCCGTGGTCGTGGACCTGGTGGTGGATACCCTTGGAGATGGCAAAACCTCGCTTACCGAAGACGCAAAGGCGTTGTTATCGGCGATCCAAGGAGAAGACCGCCCGCTGGCCGATTCACAAGATAAGCCCCTTACCGGGTTGGACCTATATCAGATGGGACACCAGAGCCTATTCGCCCTGCACAAGATTTACTTCGTGGGGCAAAAGAGCTTGCGCCCCCTGGCGCCGCCGGTGGAGAAACGCAACTGGTCGTGGCAGGAACAAGAAGCGCCTCTCAATCGCTCTTGCCTCTACGAAGAACACCGCAAGCTGACCCGCCACCTGGTGCCTTTCGCGGGCTGGGAGATGCCGGTGCGCTACGCCAGCGTCTCCGAGGAACATCACGCCACGCGTAGCGCCGCTGCCCTATTTGATGTGTCCCATATGGGTGTCCTGGCCGTGAGCGGCCCTAATTCCGCCTCGTTCCTGGACGCTGTTACCACCAACTACGTGCGCTGGCTGCAGGATGGGGATTCCCAGTACTCATACCTGCTGGACCCCGACGGGGACGTCATTGATGACATCATGGTTTACCGCCGCCAGGCCAATGACTATATCGTGGTGGTCAACGCAGCTAACTGGGACAAGGATTGGGATTGGCTCAATGCCGTGAACCGGGGCGAGGTCATCCTCGATAGGGAGGATTCCTTCAAGAGCATTGAGGGGCCGGCCGTGATCGAGAACTTGAAGGACCCGGCCGTAGGGCCGGGGCAGAAAGTAGATATTGCCCTGCAGGGGCCGAACTCACGCGCCATCCTCCGGCGTCTGGCCGACGATACGCAGACAAGCCGCGGGTTGCAGCTACTTCAGCGCACCGCCTTGATGGATGCGCGCATCTCCGGGCTGGAGGTGGTCATTGCCCGCACCGGTTATACCGGCGAGGAGGTAGGCTACGAGATTTTTGTGCATCCAGACGAGGCGCCGCGCTTATGGAATGCCATACTGGAGACCGGTGACGATCTGGGTGTCAAGCCTGCTGGCCTGGCGGCACGCGATTCGACGCGCACCGAGGTTGGGCTGCCCCTCTACGGTCACGAACTGGCCGGGCCGCATAACATCAGCCCGTCCGAATGTGGCTTCGCCTCCTACGTCAAGCTTCACAAACCTTTCTTCGTCGGGCGCAGGGCGTACATTGAGAAGATGCATACCATCTCGATGACTGCCATCGGCACGATGGCCATCATCCGCTTCCGTATGAATGAGAAGGGGATACGGCCACCAAGGGAAGGCGATCCGCTGGTCAACCGGCGCGGACGCTGCATAGGTTGGGTGACCTCGTGTGTAGCCGATAGCGAGGGCTATCTGATAGGCATGGCCTATGTAGAGAAACGTTATGCCGACGTGGGGTCAAGCATCGGCCTCTTCAACCTCAGGGGCAAGCCCCAAGCTGATCTGGCGGATATTCACTTGGGTGACGAGGTGTTGTTACACAACTGGGCAACCATACTGCCCCGCTTTATGCGGCGAGACTGAGAGGGCGTTAAACAACAGTGAAACCCAAAGTCTACGTCACACGCCAGGTGCCTGAACAAGGCATCGTTATGTTGCGGCCAGAATGTGAGGTCGAAATTTGGGAGGGAGAGCGCCCTGTCCCACACGATGTCCTGCTGGACAAGGTGCGCGACATCGACGGTCTCTACTGCCTGCTCACCGAGCGGATTGATCAGGAGTTGTTGGACGCTGCGCCACGCTTGCGCGTCATCAGCAATATGGCCGTCGGCTACGACAACATAGACGTGGCCGCTTGCACAGCGCGGGGCATACCGGTAGGCAACACGCCTGGGGTTCTCACCGATACCACCGCCGACCTGGCCTTTGCGCTGCTTTTGGCCGCAGCCCGGCGCATCGTCGAAGGGGCGGACTACGTGCGTGGGGGGCGCTGGAAAACCTGGGGGCCGATGCTTTTGATGGGCCCGGACCTTCACGGCGCCACGTTAGGCATCCTTGGCCTGGGGCGCATCGGTCAGGCAGTAGCCCGTCGCGCCCGGGGCTTCGATATGCGTATCCTGTACCACGACATCCTGCCCATGACTGAGGCCGCGGCCGCCCTGGGCGCCACTCACGTGGACATGGACACCCTGCTGGCCCAGTCCGACTTTATCACCCTGCACGTAAACCTGACGGAGGCAACCTATCACCTCATCAGTCGTGAGGAACTGCGCAAGATGAAATCCACCGCCGTGTTGGTCAACGCTTCCCGAGGTGGGGTGATAGACCCCCAGGCACTGTATGAAGCCTTGCGCGACGGGGAGATTGCCTACGCTGCGCTGGACGTGACAGAACCGGAGCCGATTCCAGAGGATGATCCTCTGTTGAGTCTCCCGAATTGTATTGTGGTGCCTCACATCGGCAGTGCCAGCATAGCAACCCGCACCAAGATGGCCACTATGGCCGCCGAGAACTTGCTGGCCGGTTTGCGAGGCGAACCATTACCCAATTGCGTGAATCCCGAAGTGCTGGCATGAAGTTCGTTACCCGACACATGTCAAATGTGGTGACCGCAATTTCCCAATCGCGGGCCGGCTACAATCGCGCGATTGGGAAATTGCGGCTACCTGAGTCGCGGAATCAAGACCGGTTCTCATCTTTCGGCAAAAAGATTGACAAAACCGCTGTACGTGTGATAAAATCAGTGTACTTGATAATTGAATATCTGCCGGATGACGCGGGTGAGAGAGAGCTCCATCGATGGGGCCGCCGAAGGGGCAAGCTTGTTGGACTGTCTATCCCCCAAGCGACACTCTCAGGCGAAAGGATCGCCCGCCGACGGCCCTCTGGAGAGCCGGCTTCAGGCCGCACCGAAGGGGCAACCCCTCGCCATTCTGCTTCCGTTGATGGGGTGAATCTCTCAGGTCCAGGACAGAGTAGCGGACACGTTATTTCGTGTCCGTTTTATGTTGGTTAGTAGCCATCCAACCATCCAACCATCCATCCAACCAACCAACCAACTAACCAACCACCCACCCAACCAACTACCTACCTGGACTGAGAGGCAGATAAATGGCAGAATCCCTAAAGCGAACGCGTCTTTACCAATGGCACGTGGATCACGGCGCGCGTATGGTACCTTTCGGCGGCTGGGAGATGCCGGTGCAATATCCCACCGGCCCCATTGAGGAGCATCACACCACTCGCCGGGCCGCCGGCCTGTTTGACATTGACCACATGGCTCAAGTGGATGTGCGCGGCCCCGATGCTGAAGTTTTCGTCAACTGGCTTATCACCTACGACGTACAGCGCATGGAATATTTCGACGCCCACTATGCCCTGATATGCTACCCTGACGGTGGGGTGGTGGACGACCTGTTCGTTTACAAGTTACCCGACCGGTCCGACGAAGCCGGACGCCCTTATTTCTTCCTGGCCCTCAATGCCACGAACCGTGAGAAAGATGTGTCCTGGATCAAAGCCCACATCGGCGACTTCGACGTCGAGGTCCGTGACCTCTCCGACGAGACCTATATGCTCGCTTTTCAAGGCCCCAAGGCAGCCGAGATTCTGGATCGTCTCACTCACGTGAATCTGGAGGAAGTTTCCCGCTTCACCGCTGTCACCGATGTCATCTTTGAGGATGTGCCTGTCTTGATAGGGCGCACCGGCTACACTGGCGAAGACGGATTCGAGCTTTTCTTCCCGGCCGAGTATGCTCTCAAGGTATGGGAAGGCATCCTGGATGCAGGCGAAGCCGAGGGTGTGAAACCTATTGGCCTGGCCGCGCGTGACAGCCTGCGCTTCGAGCCCTGCATGCCGCTCTACGGCCACGAACTCAGCCCCGATATCACGCCCGTCGAAGCTCGCCTTTCTTTCGCCGTTAGTTTCGACAAGGACTTTATTGGCCGCGAGGCCCTGCTTAAGCAGAAGCAGGAAGGGCCTGAGTGCGTCCTGGTCGGCTTTGAGATGGTTGACAAAGGCGTCCCGCGACACGGCTATACAGTCGCTCAGAACGGTCACGGTGTGGGCCAGGTAACCACTGGCATGTTCTCTCCCACCATGGAACGTTATCTGGGCATGGCCCGTGTCCCCCGCGAAATCTCGGACCCGGGTACTGACATCAAGGTGATCATTCGGGACAAACCCAAACGGGCCAGAATCGTTAAGCGACCGTTTTACGTGCCGGCTTATCGGCGCTAGAAAACTGCGTACTGCGTAGTGCGTACTGCGTAGAGAATCAATCAATGATGCAGAACTTCGATGATTGGCTGGCAACTGTACCCGAAGCAATCACAGCCGATCCGTTGTGGAAGATGAAGGTGTACCGTCTGGCACTGTTTCTCGGCGACCTGGCATGGCATGACGTTACCAAGTTGGCCTCCGATCACCGTACAGTGAGCCTGGCTGATCAGTTGTTCAGAGCAGTCGGTTCCGTTGGCGCCAACATTGCTGAAGGGTACAGCCGTCAGTCTGGCAGGGACCGCGTGCGATTCTACGAATACGCTTTAGGCTCCGCACGTGAAAGTCGCCACTGGTACTATGAAGGGCGCCACGTGCTAGCTGACCGGGTGACTGAACATCGTATCAATCTCTTGGCCGAGCTTGCGCGTATGCTATTGGCGATTATTCCGCAAGAGCGCACTCGCAACCTTGCAGAAGAGCAGGCCAGTTACAAGATCGACCAGACAACACTGTTAGACTCTCCACCAATGCCATAATTGCAACTTACGTACCACGCAGTACGCACTACGCAGTACGAAATACGCAGTACGAAATACGCACTACGCAGTACGCAGTACGCACTACGCAGTAAACCATTAACATATTGAACAGGAGGCAACTCAAAATGAAACTCGATTCCAATGCACGGTACGCTGAAACCCACGAATGGGTGCGCAAAGAGGGCGACCTCATGGTGTGTGGCATCACCGACCACGCCCAGGAGGAACTGTCGGACGTGGTCTACGTGGAGTTACCTGAAGTAGGCACCACGTTGGCCAAGGGTGACCAATTCGGCGTGATCGAATCGGTCAAAGCCGCCTCGGACCTGTATATCCCGATGGGGGGCGAAATCGCCGAAGTCAACGAGGCTCTGGAAGACTCGCCGGAAATCGTCAATGAGGACCCCTTCGGCGAAGGGTGGATGATCAAGTTCAAACCGTCTGACCCCAGCCAATGGGATGATCTGCTTACGCCGGAGGGATATGAGGCTTCAACAGGGGGGGAGTAGCTATGCCATACTTGCCTCACACGGACGCCGACCGGCGTGAGATGTTAGCCACCATCGGCGCCTCTTCGGTGGAAGAGCTCTTCCACGACGTTCCGGAGTCGTTTCGTTTCCCAGAGCTGAAGCTGCCCAAAGCTGCCTCAGAGATGGAAATTCTGGACGAGCTGTATGCTATGGCGCTCAAAAACAGCACGACTGGCTGTTTTGCTACTTTTCTGGGCGCTGGCGCATACAACCACTTCGTGCCCAGCGTCATCCCTTATCTGGCCGGCCGGGGGGAGTTCGCCACCGCCTACACCCCCTATCAACCGGAAGTGAGCCAGGGGACGCTCCAGGCCATCTTTGAATATCAGAGTATGATCGCCGAACTAACCGGCATGGACGTGGTCAACGCCAGCCACTACGACGGCGCCACTTCAATGGCCGAAGCGGCGATCATGGCCGTCAATGTGTCGCGCGGCAAGCGTCGCAAAATCCTCGTCTCCCCCTGGATCCATCCCCAGTATCGACACACACTGCGCACCTATCTGCCCGGTGGGCAGGTAACCATCACCGGTGACGAGAACCTGCGCACCAACCTGGACGACCTCCAGGGGATGTTAGATGACGACACCGCCTGCCTCATCATCCAGAACCCCAACTTCTTTGGGGAGTTGATGGATGTGGATGGCCTGGCCGACGCCGTTCACAGTGCGGGTGCGCTGCTGGTGGTGGTTGCCAATCCCATCATCAGCCTGGGACTGCTCAAGCCGCCCGGCGACTACGGCGTGGATGTCGTGGTGGCCGAGGGGCAGCCGCTGGGGGCCGGTCTTTACTTCGGCGGCCCGTACCTGGGCGTCTTTGCCGCCCGCGAGGATTACGTACGCCGCATGCCGGGCCGGCTGGTGGGCGAGACCGCTGATACCCAGGGACGGCGTGGCTACGTGTTGACCCTCACCCCGCGTGAGCAGCACATCCGCCGCGAAAAGGCCACCAGCAACATCTGTACTAACCAGGGCCTGGTGGCGCTGATGGCCGGAATGTATCTGGCCTACATGGGCAAGCGAGGGCTCCGGGCTGTCGCCGAGATGTGCTATCACAAGGCCCACTATGCCGCCGCCCAAATCGACCAGCTCGACGGCTATCAGGTCGTCAACTACGCTCCCTTCTTCAACGAATTCCCGGTCAAGTGTCCCAAGCCGGTGGCCGAGATCAACGCTGCCTTGCTGGAAAAAGGCATCCTGGGTGGCTACGATCTGGAACAGGATTACCCGCACGCAGAGAACGAGATGCTCGTGTGCGTCACCGAGATGAACACCCGCGAGCAGATCGAGCGGCTCGTGGCCGCTCTCGGGTCTCTGTAGGAGGAGAGTGTAAGATGACTAAGCAACCTGAACCTCTGATCTTCGACATCTCCTCACCCGGCCGGGCCGCCTACACTCTGCCCGATTTGGATGTGCCCCGCGCGTCGTTGCCTGAAGGTTATGTCCGAGACGATCTTTACCTGCCCGAGGTCAGCGAACTGGAGTTCGTGCGCCACTACACGCGGCTGAGCCAGATGAACTACGCCATCGACACCGTCTTCTACCCGCTTGGCTCCTGCACTATGAAATACAACCCCAAGGTCAACGAGAAGGCGGCGTCAATCGAAGGGCTCAGCCATGTACATCCCCTCCAACCCGAGGCGACGGCTCAGGGCAGCCTGCAGTTGATGTATGAATTGCAGGAGGCGCTCAAGGAGATCGCCGGCTTTGCCGGCGTCAGCCTGCAACCGGCGGCCGGCGCCCACGGCGAGTTCGCGGGGGTGCTGATTATGCGTGCCTACCACGAGAGCCGGGGTGACACCCAGCGCACCAAGATACTCATCCCCGACTCGGCCCACGGCACCAACCCTGCCTCCAGCGCCATGAGCGGCTTCAGCGCCGTCGAGATCCCATCCGACGAGCGCGGCAACGTGGACCTGGAGGCCCTCAAAGTTGAGTGCGACGAGACCGTCGTTGGTTTGATGCTCACCAACCCCAACACCCTGGGCCTCTTTGAGGAACACGTGCTGGAGGTGAATGAGACTATCCACGCCTGTGGTGGGCTGGTGTATGGCGATGGGGCTAACCTCAATGCTCTGTTAGGAGTGGCTCGCCCCGGCGACCTGGGCTTCGACGTGATGCACTTCAATCTGCATAAAACCTTTTCCACCCCGCACGGTGGCGGCGGCCCTGGCAGCGGCCCGGTTGGCGTCAGCGGACGCTTGGTTCCCTTCTTGCCCGGTCCCATCGCAGCCAGCGAGGGCGACCGTTACAAGCTGGTGATGCCTGAGCAGTCGATCGGACGGCTGAAAGCTTTTTACGGCAACTACGGCATATTCATCCGGGCCTACACCTACATACGCATGATGGGCCCCGACGGGCTGCGTGCCGCGGCCGAGAACGCCGTGCTCAACGCCAATTATCTCAAGGCCAAAGTGGCCCCGCACTTCCCCGTCGCGGTGGAGCGTACCTGCATGCACGAGTTTGTCTCGCACGGCGACGTACAGGGTACCGACGTCCGCGCCCTGGACGTGGCCAAGCGGCTCATCGACTACGGCTTCCACTCGCCGACCAACTACTTCCCGCTCATCGTCCACGATGCGCTGATGATCGAGCCGACCGAGACCGAGAGCAAGGAGACCCTCGACGCCTTCGCGGAAGCCATGACGCGCATCGCGGAGGAGGCACGCACCGACCCCGAGTTGCTGCACAACGCGCCGCACACCACGCCGGTCACCCGGCTGGACGAGGTGAAGGCCGCCCGTTCACCGGTGCTGTGTTACAAGGGATGATCATCACATAAAACTCAGGGGCGACGCACGCGTCGCCCCTACCTCCCCTTCGCATCCTGCGACCACATTCAATCAAGTGTTGTTTCTTTCTTTAATAATGGTGTTATAATCTCAGCGATGGTTTGTTAGTGTCTTAGCAGGAGATCCTGTTATGGCGAGCTATGAGATTACTGAGGAAGCGCGATCCCGTCTTGTGACCGAGATCGCCCAGTTATGGCCTCTGCAGGGAGATTGGACCGAGATAGATTATTTCACTTTGCCTGATACCAATAGGCTCATCGAACTGTCGGAGGGAGAATTGACCATACTTCCTCATCCAACCGAAACGCACCAGCGCGTTGTTCTGAGCTTGGTGCTGGCCTTCCAATCCTTCGTCGAGGCCCATAACTTGGGCGTTGTTCGATTTGCGCCGCTGCCAGTACGCTTGTGGCCGGACAAAATTCGCGAGCCGGACATTTTGTACGTCTCTCACTCCCACGCCGATCGGATTGGTGAGCAGGCCTATGGCCCGCCTGATCTGGTGGTGGAGGTC
Source organism: Anaerolineae bacterium (assembly GCA_034412795.1). GTDB lineage: Bacteria > Chloroflexota > Anaerolineae > 4572-78 > NAK82 > JAUVPY01. The sequence continues at coordinate 20,748 of DAOUMD010000199.1, read as the reverse complement.
ATTTCTGCCAGTACGCGTCGCACTGACCGAATTGAAAAGTTTGTAGAGTACGCTCGCGCCGGGATCAGCGAGTATTGGCTGGTGGACCCCCAGGCGCAAAGCATCGAGGTTTTTGCCCTCGAAGACGACGCTTATACGTTACTGGTCAAGGCTGTATCGGGCGAAAAGGCCCATTCAAAGCTACTTGACGGATTTGAAGTGGCAGTCGACGAGATTATCGCGGGTGACAGGTGAATCCAAAAATATTTAGACACTTGACTACTGCACCGTCAGATAAGTTTTGAGGCTCATGTTCAGAACAAGTGCAAACGTGTCTTTGACGCTCGCGGCGGATAGTCATATCCGCCGTCTGAGGCCGCTGGATTTAATATTGGGACAAATGACTCAGAGGGGCTTTCACCTCGTAGCCGGAGGGTTTCCCAGCCTCCGGCGGCCCGACTGTGTCTAACTCTGGGTCAGCACGGCCAGCATTTCGGCGTGAAGGTGACCGTTGCTGGCCAATATACCCCGCCCGTAGGGCGTAAACGGCTCGCCGGTCACCTGGGTCACCTTGCCCCCGGCTTCCTGCACCATCAAAGCCCCGGCGGCCATATCCCACGGACCTAACTCGAACTCCCAATGGCCCTCGAGACGCCCCATGGCCACGTGGCATAGATCGAGTGATGCGCACCCATCGCAGCGCATCGACAGCGCACGCTTGAGAAAGCGATGCCACTCGCGGCTGTTGTCGTCCTCGTCGTTGATCCAAACGTCGTACGGAAAACCGGAGGCCAGCACGCTCTCTTCCAGCCTCGCAGTGCTAGAAACCCGGATCGGACTGCCGTTAAGCGAAGCCCCGTTCCCCTTCTCGGCCACGAATAACTCGTCCAGGATGGGATTATAGACCACGCCCACCACAAGCTCACCGTCCCGCTCCAGGGCGATGGACACAGCGAAGAAGGGATAGCCGCGTATGAAATTGATCGTCCCGTCCACAGGATCCACGATCCAGCCAGGACCATCGGAAACGTCTGATCCGTTCCCTTCCTCGCCCACCAATCCGTAGCTGGGAAATGCCTTTCCCAACATGCCAGCGATGAGATCTTGGGCCTGGTGATCTATCTCCGTTACCAGGTCAGCCGGACCTTTGTGGCTGACCTGGTAGGTAGTGCCCAGCCGCTCGCGCAGGAGCTGGCCGGCAGCGCGGGCAGCCGTGATGGCAGCTTCAACTTCAGAGGTCATAGTTTGTTCGTCTCCCGGAGGTAGTTTTCAACAGCTTGCCAGTGTATATCATCCCCGCCCGGGCGTCAACTTCCCAGGTCGGCTGAAAGCCTCTTGACAAGCGCAAATATTCGTGTTATAATATACAAGGTTGTATATTTAAGTCGATTAAAGAAGTGGGGATGGTTCACTATAATGTCTACTCGACTCGTCATCCTGGGGCTCCTGCGGGAGCGGCCGCTGTATGGCTACGAGATCAAACACATCATCGAGGACCACATGGGCGATTGGACCTCCATTGCCTTCGGTTCCATCTATTTCGCCCTGGGCAAACTGGCTGAAGAAGGCTTCATTGAGAAGGCGGGCACAGAGCAAGAGGGAAGCCGGCCCTCCCGCACCGTGTACCAGATCACCGACGCCGGCCAGGCCGAGTTTATGCGGCTGTTGCGGGAGGTTTGGAGCCAGGTAGAGCGCCACTACTTTACGATCGACATTGGTCTTTTCTTTGTGAGGGCATTGCCTGTCGAGGAAGTCACGGGATACCTGCGCGGGCGAGTGGCGCAGTTGGAGACCATTCTCCAGCACCTCGACTCCCACCAATCTGAGCAATTGGCGGACCAGGGGGTGCCTCGTCTGGCAGCCGCCGTCTTCGATCACTCACGGGCTCACTTCCGGGCCGAGCTGGACTGGACGCGGGATATGCTGAACAAGGTCGAACGAGGGGAGTATCCGTAGGAGTCCACCTCTTCAGAGACCCTCTGAAGAGGCCCTCTGAAGAGACCCTCTGAAAAGGCTCTCTGAAGAGACCCTCTCTTTTTTGTCCAATTATACAAGTTTGTGTATTCTAGATTGTATACAAAGGAGGAACACAATGGAACGTTTACCGGAGAGCGAGGCAATCGCTGAAATGCAGGACGCCCACCGCTACAGCCAGGTGATGAGCGGCCGGCTGGTGCAGCACGAATACCGCCGCCTGGCCCGCGACGTGGTCGAGATGGGCGTGCCGTCGGGGGGCATGGTGCTTGACGTAGGGACGGGGCCCGGCTTCGTGGCGATTGAGATTGCACGCCTGCTGAAGGGAGATGGCTGCCACGTCATCGGGCTGGACCTATCCCAGGCCATGCTGACGGTGGCCGCCGAGAACGCGGGGCAGATGGGGTTGAACGGTGCCCTGGCCTGGCGCAAGGGCGACGCCAGGTCCATACCCTTCGAGGATAATACGTTTGACGTTGTAGTCTCATCTGGCTCGCTGCACCATTGGCGGGACCCGCTGCGCGTTTTTGACGAAGTGGCGCGCGTGTTAAAAGACGACGGCGCGTGCATCATCCGTGACTCGAAACGACTCCAGCGCTGGGCGCCTCGCGTTTTTGCCTGGGCGATTGGCATGACCATCCCGCCCGACTTTCGGGTGCACTACTGGAACTCGATCAAGTCGTCGTACACCACGGCGGAGCTCGAGTCTATCTTAGAGCGTTCACAGCTTACGGGATGGCGCATCGTCGAGGACTTCATGGATCTGATGATCGTGAAGGAGCCCTAGACATGCCCAGGTTGGTCAAGGGTGCCAAGTGGACCTACGGCTGGGTCATTGTGGGGCCAGCGAGACAGATAACCATCCCGCCGGACGCGTGGCGTGAGTTTGGGTTTCAGGCCGGAGGTGAGGCGGTCTTTATCCCAGGCAGCCGCCGCTCCGGTGGCTTCAGCATCAGCACCCCCGGACTGATGGCCTCAGTTTCCAGGCGAGTGGGGGGCGCCGCCATGCGTGAACTTGGTCGCGGGCGGTTCCATGAGGGCGGAGGGGTGATCGTGCCGCCGGAGATCGGCCTGAAGCCGGGGGACCGGCTGTTGACGGTGCGCGGAAGCCGCTATGGGCTGGGCTTCATAGCCCAGGGTCCTATCTATGAAGAGGCGCTGAACCATCCAGAGGTTCAAGTGTTTGAACATAAGTGAGCAAAATCCACAAGGAAACAGCGCGTTGCTGATCTTCCCCTTCTTCCTGGGAGTTGGCGGTCTCTACGATGTGCTGATCCAGTCACAAGTAGTCTCGCCCATAATGTATCCCTTGGTACGCACCATTTATCTGGCACCTCTTTTCCTGGTGACAGTAATCTGGTTGCGGACTAAGGCAAACTCAAGGGCGCGTTTAGCGACCGGTCGAGACCCAGAAGCACCATCTGGAGGTCAACGCATCGTCGCTTAGTGGGCCTGACTCGCTTGCAATCGCACTGAGCCAATGTTACAATTGACCCATGTCCGATGAGAGTCCTGTAGATACGCTGTTGTTCCAGATCTTACCCTTAATACGTGAGATGGGCACACCTGCCTATTTGGTCGGTGGTGCCGTTCGCGACCAAATGCTCGAAGCTCAGCAGGTCGCGACGACTGGCCCATCCTGCCCGTACGATCTGGACTTTGCGGTGCCTGGCGATGGCTTACGTATCGCGCGTCGCATTGCAGACGCGTTGGGCGGGGCCTACTATCCCCTCGATCTCGAACGAGGCGTGGGCCGGGTTGTGCTCACCGAAGATCAGCGCCAGGCCCGGTTTGTGGATGTGTCCCGCTTCCAGGGACCGGACCTGATGGCCGATTTGGCTGGCCGGGATTTCACGATCAATGCCATGGCATTGGACGTGACCTGCGATCCACCCCGCCTCATTGATCCCCACGGAGGTCAGGCCGACCTTCAGGTACGGCAACTGCGCGCCGTCTCCCCTCAAGCCATCCGCGCCGACCCGGTGCGTGGCCTGCGCGCTGTGCGCTTTGGGGCCCAGCTAGGGTTTGAGATCGAGGCGGGTACCCAGAAACTTATCCGGGACGCCGCGCCCGGTCTGGCTGGTGTTTCCGCCGAGCGGCTGCGCGACGAATTGTGCAAAATCCTCTCCCTCCCGGGCGTCGCCCATTCACTGCGCAAGTTAGACACGCTGGACCTGTTGGCCGAAATCCTGCCAGAAATCACCGCCCTCAAGGGAGTAACCCAGACCGGACACCACCGTTGGGACGCTTACGAGCACACCTTGCGAGCCGTAGCTGGTCTGGAGATATTGCTGCCCCTTGATGGTGCTCTCCCGCATCCCGACATACCGTTTTCCGAGCAGGCTGTCGATCACCTGGCCACCGTGCTCACGGGCGGACACAGCCGCCGGCTGCTCTTGACGCTGGCGACTCTACTGCATGACGTGGGCAAAGCAGATACAGCCACCGTCGATGACAGGGGGCGGGCACGCTTTATCGGCCACGAGCGCGCTGGCGCCACCAGGGCGGCCGGCGTCCTGCATCGCACCCGCTTTTCCACGGACGCGCAACGGCTGGTAGTGACCATCGTCCGTCACCATCTGCGCCCGCTGTTATTGACGTGGGGGGGAGTGCTCAGCAAGAGAGCCATCCATCGCTTCTTCCGTGATACAGGCGACGCCGGTGTCGAGGTAGCGCTGTTGTCGCTGGCTGACAACCGCGCCACCACTGGCTACGATGACGCCGCCCAATCTGAAGAGGCTGCCTCTTCAGAGGCTGCCCACGACTACCGGCTCCTTCTGGAGACCGTCACCTCGTTGCTGGATGCTTACTTCAATCGCCGGAGAACCGTCGTAGCGCCCGCCCTACTGCTCACTGGTCGTGACCTGATCGACCTGTTCGGGCTGGAAGAGGGACCGGCCATCGGCCGCTTGCTGGCCGCCCTACAAGAAGCCCAGGCCACCGGCCATGTAACAACCCGCGAGCAGGCAGAGCAATGGGTCAGGCGTACAGTCAGAGATTGGCGACTGGGGACCGGAGATTAGAGATCAGTACGTATTAGTTGCATTTGCCATTTACCATTTACCATTTGCCATTTACCATTTGCCATTTGTCATTTGCCATTTGTCATTTGTCATTTACCAAAGGAGCTTACGTGGAAGTTCAAGTTGCCGTCGCCAAAGTTGCCAAATACGCCACCAGTGAAAGCGGAGATACCGTCGAGATGATTGAAAGACCCCACGGCGGGCTCAGCTTCGTAATGGTGGATGGTCAGCGCTCGGGCCGCTCTGCCAAGGCCATCTCAAACCTGGTCGCCCACAAAGCCATTTCCCTGCTGGCCGAGGGGGTGCGCGATGGGGCGGCCGCTCGCGCCGCGCACGACTACCTGTACATGTATCGCGGCGGCAAGGTCCTGGCAACGCTAAACATCCTGTCCATTGACATGGTCAGCCGCACCATCGTGCTTTCTCGTAACAGCCACTGCCCTATCCTGATTGTCACCGACGCAGGAACCCGCGTTTTGGACAAACCATCCCGGCCAGTCGGGGTACATCGTGGTACCAAGCCGCTTGTCGTCGAAATGCCTTTGCAGGCGCCTACCACGGTTGTGCTCTTCACCGACGGCCTGCTGGACGCGGGCCGGCGCTACGGCGCTTCGCTGGATATCTTGACCGCCGTCCAGTCCTTGTGTGATGGCCAGGGCTGCGCCGCCCAGTCCATCGCCGACCAACTGCTGGCCCGGGCATTGCAGCTCGACCAGGGCCGGGCCGGTGATGACATCACGATTCTGGTGCTGACGGTGCGCGCCCGGTGTCGTGACGAGGAGCCCGCTCCATTCTCAAAAACCGACGTACGTCGCATGTTCGTCACATTCCCGCTACCACCGGTAATCAGTCGTTAGTTAACATAAAAGCTACTTTCTCTCATGTAGGCCACTCTGATTGGCAAACTGCTACCTGCCACCTGCCCATGAGCGATACACACAAAACCCCCGAACCACCACGCGTGGTCGTAGTTGGACCTGACGCAGCCGGCAAGACGGAGCTGGTCAAGCGGTTGCGAGTCTTGGGTTACAATGCTCGCTCCTGCGCCCAGGACCATTCCTACGTGCCCGATATGTGGCGTCGGATGGCCAGGCCCGACTTTTTGATTTATCTGGACGCCCGGCTGGACACCATCGCCCGGCGGCGGGGCATTGACTGGGGGCAGGAACGTCTTGACGTACTCAACGCTCGTCTGGCCCACGCCCGCGCCCACTGCGATCTCTACTTGCCCACCGACGACCTGGAACCATCCCAAGTGGTGGATCGGGTGCGCGCGGCGCTATCGGCGGCGAATATCCTTCCAGACCAGGCCAATCGGAAATCCTACAAAGTGGATGATGTTTAAAATCTTATCGGCCAAGCATTGCAAATATACCGAGCTTATGTTATAATTTTAGGTGGCAAGTATAAGAACGATTGGCTTCCTCGCTCATTCCATGGGGGCTCGAATGAGCAGGTTGTCTTCACTTGGGCGCGCCTGACAGAGATTTCTCGGAAAGTGTGTCAAACGGGGCAGATGCTTCGGCACCTGGGGGTGCCTCGCTCCTCATTACGCAGGGCGGAGTGAGCACGCCCACGTGCGAACGGTACTTTCCGAGAAAACTCGACAGGCAAGGGGGGGATAGCTCGCCGGTTACGCGAGCTTTGAGACTATCCACATTCAGGCAATACCTCCTAACCAGTTCGTTGAGCCTTCTCAAAAAGCGACACTCATACCCGAAATCAAACGGAATACGCGGTACGCAGTACGCAATACGGTCCTGGTGAGTATTTCGTATCGCCCAAATACGTCACAAACAATGATGAGGTAGTCAACGCCACGTTGTTGGCGCGTAGTCAACGCCACGTTGTTGGCGCGTAAGCATTGGGGGGTGCTCGGGCAAATCATTGTCCGGCAATATGTAACTACAAAGGGAGGTAGACTGATGCAAACTGTTTGGAACCAAATCACCCAAGTCGTTGGAGCCTTCATCCCTAACCTGATTGGGGCTCTGATTATTCTGGTCCTGGGCTTGATCATCGCCTGGATCGTATCTGCCGTCGTACGTGCCATACTGCGTCGCACCACAGTGGACGACCGCATCGCGCGCTGGATCACCGGCGAAGAGGATGAAAAGAAGCCAATGGAGGTTGAGAACACGGTTGGCAGGGCCGTCTTCTGGCTGATCATGATCTTCGTGTTGATCGCCTTCTTCGAGGCCTTGGGCCTGACCGCCATTACCCAACCCCTCAACCGCCTGCTGAACACCATCTTTGAGTACATACCCCAAATACTCGGGGCGGGTGTGCTGCTGCTGCTGGCCTGGATCATCGCCTCGGCGGTGAGGTGGCTGGTTGTACGCGGGCTGGGTGCCCTCAACGTTGATAAGCGTCTGGGCGATTCGGCCGGCGTCGAGGAAGAGCGCATGCCGGTCACGAAATCGATCGGCGACGCTCTCTACTGGCTGGTCTTCTTGCTTTTCCTGCCCGCCATCCTGACTGCATTGAACTTGCAGGGATTGCTGATACCTGTCCAGGATATGGTGGACACGGTGCTCGGCTTCCTGCCCAATCTCTTTGCCGCCGGCCTGCTGCTGTTGGTCGGTTGGTTCGTGGCCAAGTTGGTGCAGCGTATCGCGACCAACCTGTTGGTGGGCGTTGGCCTCGATCGGCTCAGCGAGCGCGTGGGGCTGAAGTCGGCCATCGGCGAGCAGAGCCTGTCGGGGCTCGTCGGCCTGCTTCTCTACATTCTGATCCTCATCCCGGTCATCATCGCTTCCCTTAACGCACTGCAATTAGAGGCGCTGACCGCGCCAGCCTCCAATATGCTGAACAAATTCCTGGGGGCGCTCCCCAACATCTTTGGCGCTACCCTGCTGCTGATCATCACCTACGTGATCGCGCGTCTGGTGGCAGCCCTGGTCACTACGCTGCTGGCTGGGGTGGGCTTCGATACCGTCCTGGTCCGCATAGGTCTGGCCAAGCAGGAGCCCGGCGCGGGTCAGCGCAGCCCGTCCGAAGCCGTCGGCTACCTGGTGCTGGTGGTGATCATGCTCTTCGCCTCTATCGAGGCGGCGGCGCTGGTTGGCTTCGCGGAGTTGGCCACGCTGCTGTCCGGGCTCACGGTGTTCCTGTGGCGCGTGGTCCTGGGCCTGGTCATCTTTGGCATCGGTCTCTGGCTGGGCAACCTGGCCGGTAAGGCCATCGAAGCAGGTCAATCGGCTAATGCCAGTCTGTTGGCTTTGGTCGCGCGGCTCGCCATCTGGGTGCTGGCCGGTGCGATGGCTCTGAGCCAATTAGGCCTGGGCAGCGATATCGTCAACCTGGCCTTTGGCCTGACGCTGGGCGCCGCCGCCGTGGCTGTGGCCCTCGCCTTCGGCCTGGGCGGGCGCGAGCTGGCCGCCCGCCAATTGGAGAACTGGCAGAAGTCCATAGAATCCGACGGGTCCTGAACGTAACAGATTCGAGCATCCCCCTCTTATACAGACTGAAAGTCTCAAACGCTCACGCTGAGCTACAGCCCGCAAACGGCTGTGGTTTGGCGTGAGCACTTTTTTGCCAGGCCCCGGGATGGTTCACTTTATTTGGTTGACACTTCTTACCGGTCAAACTAAGCAAAGTAATCTCGTAAAACGTAAAACGTAAAACGTGATGCGTAAAGGCACATTCCCAAAGAGGATCAGAGGTAAGCTGTGTTCAGGGTTTTGAGTAGGGCAGTGCACGACTGTCAGGGGAAATTCCAGAAATGAGCAAGAGCGCCGTCCAGTACACAGCCAGCGAATACCTTTGATAGTGTGAGATCCTTACGACTTATGAGGCGTAATCATCCAGAATTAAAACTGGCAGTTCTGTGACTTTTTTCATGCGCCGGTCATTAGTCACAAAAAGTGTAGCCCCGTGCTCTAATGCCGCGCTCAATTGCAGCGCATCAGGGACGCGAAAGCCGTGTTGTGCACGTATTTGGACGGCCCGTCTGGCCAAGGCTATGTCAATGCTGATCATTTGAACCTGCCGGGAGTTCAACAAGGTTTGCTCGTAGATCCTAACCAGATCACTCCGTCCATCACGTTGTGGCTGCACGCATGTCTCTATGAGGGTGACGATGGACGTAACTCCTTGGACACCAGGCGATTTGAGATAAGCAAATAACTCCTCAGTCAGGGGGAAATAACGAGGATGGTACTCAAAGAGGTAAATAAAGGGATTGGTATCCAATCCAATAGTCGTATGGCTGCTGAGGATGTCCTTTAATTCTCCCAACTATCCCGCTCCTGATTGAGATAGTCATCGGTATCGACTTTGTCCCAGACTTCTTTTCCTACCCCGGCCAGAGTTAGCAGGTCTACGGGTTCGCTCTCAACCAATAACTGCCTCACACGCAGCGAGAGTTCGGTAATCAGCCGGAGTTGATCCGAGATAGACAGTTTTTCAGAAGTAGTCAGCACGTCACGCCAAGTGACGGGATTTGTACTCATCGCTCACCCCGAGCTCAAGTCATTGGGATATTTCCATACACCATTATACTTCGGTAAGAGTTTGTCGTCAACGTAGACAGAAGTTGCCTGCCACCTCACTCTCTATCCGCGATGCGCGGCAGGTCAAACAGCACACGTCATCGCGCCGGGCGGCTTCCTCCTTTACCTGGGGCGTAAAGCCAGCCCGTGCGCACAGGCCAAAGTAGATGCGCTGCGTGTCGAGTTCTCGCCCCACCACGCCGGCCTTACGCTGCAATGGCCTCCAAGATGGCGAACATAAACGCGATTCCCCACTCTTGCCCTTTTCTTGTTTTGTGTTAAGATAATACCGTATTCTTAAATGAGCGTTACGGAGATCAAGATATCGTGTCCCAACCCACCCTGATCAGAAGCCTGAGCGACCGTGAGGCCCGCCTGTTGAGTGCGCTGGCGGCGGCCGGGCGGCACGTGTTCACCATAGAGGAGGCGCGCCAGATCGCTGACCTCAATGGCACTGATGTGGCCCGGCTGCTCTATCGTCTGGCGGCCAAGCGTTGGCTGCAGCGCTTGGAACGGGGCAAATACCGGCTGATTCCTCTGGAAGCCGGTCCCGAGGCGCACTGGGCCGAGCACGAGTTTCTGATTGGGGCCGCACTGGTTCGGCCCTACTACCTGGCCTACGCCACGGCGTTACACTACTACGGCTACAGCGAACGCCAACCGCGCCCGGTGTGGATCGCGACCACCCGGCGCAAGCGAGCGGTAACCGTTGAAGGCATCACCTACCGCTTTATCACGTTGAGTGAGCACAAGTTTTTTGGCTACACCACGCTGCAACTGCTGGACAGGTCGGTACAGGTCGCCGAGCACGAGAAGGCCATCGCCGACGGCTTTGACCATCCGGAATACTGCGGCGGTGTGATCGAACCTGCCAAGGGGCTGTGGTTCGGAAGCGATGAGCTGGATCTGGCTCGTCTGGTTGAGTACAGCCAGCGCCTGGGCAATCGGACGGCCATGCGCCGCTTGGGTTTCTGGCTAGAACGACTGGGGGTCGGAGACCCGACGCTGCTTCAGGAATTGGAGGCCTTCAGGGATCGTAACTACGCCCGCTTGGACCCCGGCGGGCCGGACGAAGGGCCAAGAGACACCCGCTGGCGGCTGATCGTCAATGTGCCGGAGCGACAACTGTTGGAATGGCGGGAGCATTGATGTGATCGCCGAGGGCGAGTTACGGCGTGTGGCGGGCAGGGCGGGACTGGGGGTCGGGCAGACCGAGTACGAGTATGTCATCCTTTGTGCTCTGGACGCACTCTCCCAGACCCATCCCCTGTCAGAGACCTTGAGCCACACCGGCCAACCGTCCCTGTCGCATCTCGCTCAGGTCACCTTCCCAAAGCAACTTGCCTCGCAGTGATCGTACCTGTCAGTTCAAGACCAAGGACCGCCCGGTGACCACTGATGGTCAAAGGGATACCCTTCAGCCAACGCCCGGACCACCGGCTGAAGAAAGGCGGCGATGACCTGGACGGCCTCCCCCAAAGTGGTGGGCGTGTTTTCAAGCTCGTGGCGATGAATGAAGGCGAGCCATTCTGCATAAGAATGCGCGCCCTGCCCAAGTAGGCGGTGAAGCGCACGCGCACGCCTTCATACTGCCCTGTCTCGATAATGCGCTCACCGACGACACCTTCGGCGTCAAAGCGCAAACCATCCTCCGGTGCGAGCTCCTGGCAAATCACCTTAGTCGCCGTCACGACGTTCTCGACCGTGTTGTCCATCTGCCCCAGCAGATCAATATCGCGGGTAGGGCGCAGGAAAGGCGACTGCCAGACGGTGAACATCAGCGCTCCTTTTAGCACCAACTTAGACTGATAGGGTGAACAACCCAGGCGATACAGAAATCGTTCCATGGCAAAGTGTTGCAGCACTTGGTTAAAGGGACGCCCTTCCGCCTTGGCCCGGTTCAGGAGACGCTGGCGAACTGAGGCAGCTACGTCTCGGGTCATAGCAGCGCCTCCAGGTAGGGTCTCATCACCTTCTCAACCCGACAGATGCGGGCGTAGTGCACCAGCTTGCTGACATCCACCTTGCCTCCCTGGCGATACAGCTTGAGGGCCTCCAGAGGGATGTCTAACCCCAGCTTGCGCCGATACTTGAAACTGTCGGCCACACTTTTCTCCCGACCGTAGATACGAATGGGCACGTCGTCCACTTGATAGGTCTCAACTCCCTCACTCCAGGCGGGGCCTGAGAACCAGAATACGCGTAGGGGCGGATAGTCCAGGGTAGGCCGGGTGGTTCCCTGGCGGGTAGCCACATCCACGGCACGAGGAATCTGGGTAGTCAATTCGTGAAAGGCCAGGGCGGACACGAGGCAGATCACCACCTGCGGGATTCTCAGGGCCACTGTGACCAGGTCCGGGTTGGAGAGAGGCGGCAGGTCGGCCAGACGATACAGCCCCCGGCTGAGCTGTTCCAGCACACCCGAATCACGCATCGCGTAGAGCGTACGCGGGTGGATGCCCAGGCGCAGCGCCTCGGCGGTGCGTAGCGTACCCCCCTGTTGTCGAAAGTGGGTGATAGCATCTTCAATGGAACTGGACATGGTTGTGTACTACCCAGCTTGGATAAAAAGAAATATATTTGTCAATTTCTATATGTTATTCTATCCAACCGGCAGATCTTGTCAAGCGAGAACCATCAGTAGGAAATCGTGAGTATGATAATCCTGTCTACGCCTGCATTACATGCGGCCCAAGCTCAAGCTCTCTACAAACTCACGCGGCGTGATGATCTGGATGCCCTGGTACTCACCCAAGATCAACCGGTCCTGGTCGCCGCTGACGATGTAATCCGCCTCCCCTTCCACCGCGCAGGCCACCACCGCGTCGTCCTTGGGGTCGCGGGTAACACCCGGCAGGTGGAGCTGCCCGGCGACCACGTGCGCCCTGGACAACAGCGCCGCCAGCAAAGCCGCCAGCTCGGCCTCATCCAGGCGCAGGCGTTTGGCGATGCGGGGATAGGCCAGTACATGCGCCAGTTCCTCCACCAGGTAAAGCGAGGTCACCAGTGTGAAACCTTCTTCCAGCCAGGCGTCCAGTATCTGGCGCGGCGGACCCGCCGGAGCCACCAGGCCGCTGACCAGCACGTTGGTGTCCACGACGGCGCTAACTGCCATCGGACGGGCGGCGGCGTAAGTCGTGGAATTCGGCCCGCGCTTCTTCGATCAGCGCATCCAGTTCACCGGGATCGAGCCCCTGGCCGCGGGTACGGATGCCGGCGATGAGGTCCTGAAGCGAGCGGGTGGCCTGTTGCTGCTTGGCGGCGTTCAGGAGTTCAAAGTCCTCTATGCTGATGATGGCCGCCGTGGGCTCGCCGAACTTCTCCACCACGTACTGGGTCTGGCCGTAACCCACCTCGTTGAGCACCCGCTTGATGTGCGCCCGCAGATTGGAGGAAGAGATGGTCTTTAACATCAAGAGCTCCCCATGTTTAACCTATTTGGTAAAATTGTACAAATTATCCGAATTGTAACCTTTGGACAATTATACGTCATCGTCCCTCGAAAGGCAAGTACGCAGAGACTGCGGAGGTGGGTAGTCCTGGGTAGATCAGGTGGCTCCGGCGTGCAGGACCGCGTCCACGGCACGAGGTTTTCTCTGTGTGCTCCGCCAAGGGATACCACCCCATCACCCCCGAAGACGAGTTTGGCCTGATCGACGTCATCCTACGCCCCCCAGATCTACACCCACTACCGGCGCATCCTGCACACCGCGCGCCTGCTGACCGTCGAGGGGGCGGTGCGCCAACAAGGCGGCGTGACCAACCTCATCGCATCCCGAGCGGCACCGTTCCCGTTTCTGGCGAAACCTCCAGCTTGGCGCGCACCAATGTTCTTTACTTATAGCTCTCGCTTCAGCTCCTCATACGCCTCTGGCGGTGATGGCTGATTGCGGATGTGGAGGCGATAGCTACTGACACCGCCATCCTTTCTCAGGAAGACAAAAACAACCTCCTGGCGGGGGTTGTATTCTTTGACCATGCGCTTAACGTCGTCATCGCCGGTGATCCGGACAACTTTGTACGGCACGTAGGCGCCGGGGGTCTCGCCGAACAAGTGAGACTCGCCCGGTGGTGGGTCTTGGGCCTTGGTCACGTCAATCACAAGGCAGCCTCGACCTTGCTTGCGGTATTGCTGCCAGGCAAAGGCCGCCGCCGTGGGCCAGTTGATACGGATGAATTCGACGTGGCTCTCCCGGCTCTCATCACCTGTGGGCAGATCCTCCGGTCTGAATTTGGTCATCGATACCTACATCAACTGAGCATAGGGCAACGGATCAGGTATGCCTACCTCTTCAAAGGTCTGCAGGCGCTCTGCGCAGGTCGGGACAGGTGCCACAAGCTATATCGCCTCCGTATGCCCGAAGGTGTTCTAGATGATTAATCTTGCGTGCTCATCCCTGCTAATTCGGACTCAACCTGATCGACTTAACGTCGTGGAATCAAGAGAAGTGCCTCAATAGGCTGAAAAACGGTTTCTCCTTTGAGGAGACGCTTGGCCAACACCAAAGTCTTGTGAACTCCATCAAAAATGTAAAATGAGCCAGTTGGTGATTGTTCTCGCTCACTGTCCTTTGGATAGACGACTGCTATCCAGCCGAAGTGAGCAAAGTCAAAGCCAGTGTCGATATGAATGCATCTGGCGAACCACTCTGGCTGATGCTGGTTGGCAGAGAGACCCAAATCTCTGCTCAACTTCTCAAAAGTATATCCTTTCTGAATTAGTCTCGTACTAACATCAAGCAAGGTCCGGGACTGCCCTTCGGGCGTGAGCAGGCGCGCGGGAGGACTTTCCTGCCAGATTAGAGACAGGAAGCTGGCTTCGTCCTCAAACTGAAGGAGATAAAGCTGTCCCTCATTGTCGACCTCTATTAGCAGTCTTGGGTCTATGTGGTGCCCGGCCGCCTGTCTATTTTCTAACGTCTCCCGAACGGAGTCCCTGCCTATCTTGCGCATGTCCTTTGGGCCTTCTCTAGTTCTGATAGATCTGAATGAATGGGCATAGGACAAAGAAAAGATATAATTCGCGAAGTGCATATCAATAAGGGGGCACGAAAGCAGACTTAGGCCCGGAGTTTCTTGCGGCCTCTTTCGAGTGTCACAATTGTAATCCCGTGGCTACCTTTGCCATATGCGAGTTCGGCGCCAACTTCAGCGACTACGCCCGTCAATCTAAGCCTGACAAAACACAAGTAGGGTAAACGCGAATGAAACCCAGATGTCAAGTTTCCTAGTTTTCAAGTGCTTTGATCAATGCTTCTCTGGCATCAGCGTAGTAAAGAATTACCAGCTTTATTGCCATTTCATCCGGCAATTCATTAAGTTGTCTCCGGGCGGAAATGGGTATCAAAAGAGTTGTGGCACCTTTTTCAACAGCCAGTTCCGCTACGTCTGCAGCATTATATACTGGATCGAGTCCTCCTCCCAGATTTAAGCCTCCTACGGCAATCAGACCACCCTTCAAACTTTTACCTAGTAAGGCGCTACAAAATGCGAGTAGGGCCGGTAGCCCCAAGTAAGCACCACTTCTAGCTCCGTCAAAAGCGCGTAGTTGAACTATAAACTCGTGGTGTCGAGGATCCCGATCTCCCACTAACTCTCGGGACCGAGTAAGCAGATTTTGCTCACCATACTTGATGCTTTCTCGGAAAGGCCCAGGTGCAGCCACGTTTACAATCTTGACGCCAGAGCCAGGGCCAACGTTCACGTCAATACGGTAGAGACCAGCATTTTCGTCGATGCCACCGTAACTGATAGCCCATACTTGACCTGGGGGCAATGGGTCAGATCCAATCATCTGGTCGCTTTGCAGTTCAGGGGTTACGACGAATTCCTCGATCCCATCTAACCCTATCCGGTAGCTGAAATGTGTGTTACGGAATTCGGCGCTGCCAATACGTTTTTGCTGTTCTTTTACCCGCCGACGACACTCCATAGCTAATCTAACGGCCCATTCAATGTCTTCATCGCTTACGGGCATCTCACGGTCAGGATACAGCAACTTCAGCAAACCATTTACCGTCTTATTGACGGCTCTGGTATCACGTCCGCTGAGTGCGCTACCATAGATAATCCGACCCTGAATGTCTTTGAGACGATTTTCAGCGCGCAACTCCGTCCAGCACTCTGAAAGAAAGTCACTAACGAGGCCAAAATGATGTGTGAATAGAGAAGCTTCCAACTTGGGTACATCCCAGCCGGGCAAATACACATGGATGCGGTCCATAAAAGCGGTATCATTACGCATCTCTGAAGGTAGTGTTCCAAATAGATGGCTCACTCGCTGTTGATGTTCAATGTCAACATCGAAGTTTCCGACCATTACAATGCTACCACTAGCTCGAATACTCTCCCGCCCCCGGCTAAACTCTCCGGACTCCATATAACCCTTCATAATGTTGACGCCATCTTTCTGATCAAAGGAAACACCGGAGATTTCGTCGAAACACACAATATCATATTGACAAACCAATCCCCGTTGACCAGTAGCATTGTTTACAAACATGCGAGCTACAGTGGCTTTACCACCAGAAACGAGGTGAGAATATGGAGATACTTGCTGGAAAAGATGTGACTTTCCAGTTCCCCGGGGACCGAGTTCAACCATGTTGTAGTTACGTTCGACAAACGGCACCATTCTCAAAAGGAGGATATCCCGAGCACGTTCAGAGAGGCGCGCAGGTTCGAAACCAACGCTCCGCAGAAGAAACTGCTTCCACTCGTCAATAGTGAATGCCGCTCGGCCACGGGCGAGATCGTCCACGACATTCCGTTTTGAAAGCTGGATGGGACGCAACGCGACAATACCAAAAGGGCGACCAGCGTGTTCTTGTGCAATCGCAGCGTCATATTCAAGTTGAACTTCAGCGTAAAAGCCACCAGTCAACAAACGTTCATTAGCTTCGATTGTTTCGGTATCAATCCTAACGTCTTTCAGTTGCAGACTTGGCAGCGTTGCGATATAAGAGTCGGTGGACGTATCCAGTCGGGCAGACACCAAGTCGATGAGCTTTACCGAGCCCCTTTCTCTGGCACGTGATTTGAACAACTCTTCCTGGCCGGTGCGTACGGCGCGCTCCCGCATCTGCTGTTCAACAATTTCTAATCCTTCTGCAATTTCCTCCTCATCGATACTGGCACAGTACCGACCCAACAGAAATTCGCCAACATAGGTTGGCACAGGATATTGCCCTTTGAACTTTAATGCCAGATCTTTGCGAACAATGTAACCGTCAAAAACCTGACCTGCGATCTCGTCAAGCGCATCAAAGTCCATAGCTAATCACCGATAATTGTGGGTGCCTGAGTTTGAATAATCCCATCCTGGTCGAGAACTACGATTATCACCGCATCACCTTCACGATCTTCATCAGGTACAACCAACGAGATGGAACCATCGGCTTTTGGCGTTCTAGGTGTAGCAACTAGCGATGTGGTTGGATCACCTGCTTTAGAGCGAATATCGACGAGCATATCTCCGCTTGCCCCAGCAAGCTGGATAGCACAACGCAATCGCCTCCAGTTAACTTTTTCTATGGTAACCATCACAGCCTCGGCCGGTTTGGAAACTACAATGAGTGGCACAATACATTCCTGGGGACTGATACCGCCATGCTCATATTCCTTGCCTGTTTCATAACACCGAATTCCAGAAGCAACAGCAATGTGTACACTACTATCCCAATGCCACGGCACAGTTTGCTGATCGGTATCTGTGCCTTCTTTGAGTACGGCACACCTTCCCTTGCGTTTTAGCGTTAGATGCTGGGGCAGCTCAACTTTGGGGAATCCCTGGGGGAGCATAAGCCAGCCGTGATCTGTCACCACAATGACACGTTGCCAACTGTGATCAAGGAGAGCCTCAATCCGCCCTTCAAGGATACGTAGTTCGGCACCGAGATGATGAGCAATTTTCCACCCATGATCGTGGCCATATCTATCGATGGCGCCCTGCTCAGTCCAGGCTTGTCCAGACGGATGTCCCAAATCGTCGCCTATGAGCACCTGGAAGGCTGTTGCATCAAGCAACTTCCGGAGTGTAGATGCTGTAATATCGGCACCACTCTCTTTGACTACTGGCGTCAAGTCGGATTTACCGCCGCCCAAGATTCTATTAGCAACGGGCGAGACGGCTGGCTTGGACGTGGGCGTTACTGTCGGTAGGGCAGCTAAATGCCACCGGCTTTGGCACCTAAGACCTTGATCCTTTAACCCAGCAATTAGGCGTTGACCCGCATCAAATCGCAGTGCGTCGCAGAAAACTATGCAAGTGCCATGTTCGACCTGAGGTAACTTAGGGATAGTATAGCCATCCGTTGGGTTATTAGCAATTATGTTCTGCATGGCTGTCGCGGCGTTTTCCAACCAGGGACGATACAGTGGGGTAATTGCTTTTTTGACGGCTGTAACATCTTCGGCCTTTTCCACAGCAGCCAGGGCGTCGATGACAGCGGCATCGGCCTGCCATCCCCACTCAGCATAAGCATCAGCCAAATTGGCAATTGTGGTGCCCCCCAGTGTTTTCTCGGTCACCTGAGCTAAGGTAGCCAGATGTTCTAAGGCAAATGCCAATGGTGACCGACCCAGTCTAGCCCAGACCCACTTCCGCCGCTTAGCGTGTTCTTGTTCTAACTTGCTGATTGTTGTTCTCAACTGATTGGGTAGGGCGTTCTCTAGATCCATCAGCCTCTGGCGTAATCTTGTTTCACCTTCCTCGTTGTCCTGCGGCCACGCCGGGGAAAGCTCGAAAAGAGATAACTGAGTTGGCCGGGCGCGGGCCAGCAGGTCAGGGAGGTTGGGATAGGCTTCCGGCGCTTCGGAAAAACGCTGCCAAATGACGGCCCACTCCCCTTCTTGTTTGCCCAAGAATTCAGCTGCCGTCACTTCACCATCGGTTTTCGGGTGAAATTTATATTTTCGTTGACATACTTCACAGAACGAGTCCCATTCGTCAGCGCTAATCTGCTTGGGATGCTCCTGGGGATTGTTCAACCACAACAACATCCGCCGCGGCTGATCCGGATTGAGTATATCGTCGAAGAACTGTGCTTTAAGCGGCGCTTCTCTTTTGAGATGAGCTACGGGTTCAAAAGCCAGTCGCAACAGCGCCCGCTGCATCGCTTCTTTAGTGGCGCTGTCGGCGCCCACTTCTACATCGAGGCCATCTTCACTGGATTGTAGAAATCCGGCGATTGTCCAATCTCGCCCGTTGCGGTGAACCCACAGCGTGCCGCGATATTGAAGCTCGGCCAGAGGTTTGAGGAATTTAGGGCACTCCTCAATGGCTCGGAGTTCCTGTTTACTGACACCGGGCAGATAGATGATCGGGATCACGTCGTCTGGCAATTGATCATCGGGCAAAGTACGGTCTAGCATGCAGCGCAGCCAGTAGGCCGGACCAATCCGATTGTCCGGCTCGTAGTCACCCAGCGTGAGCAAGGGCAGGCGCTGGCGTAACTCAGGCAACAACGGTTCCCACTGCCGTTCTTTGTCGGGCCAAAGAATAACATCAGGGGCAACTTCAATGTTCTTATTGTACCGCCCGGCCCCTTTGATTGCTTCAGCCAGGACTTCAGTGAAGGTAATTGATTGACTCACAAACGCTTCGCTCCCATCAACAAGAGATGATTATATTATTCCGGCCCTTTTACGGGCTTCGATTTTTTCAGCACGCTCAAAATGCAGGTCATTGTGCCGTTCACTGCCGTCTGGGTTCTTGCCCCGATCTTTCTTCCAGTGAATGGTGAACTTCCGCCGCAGCACCCCTGCCTCTACAAAAGGTCGGATGTTCAGCCGTACCCCGTCGTTCAGGTCTGGTTCCCAGCCCAGCGACTGCTCGTGCAGTTCTTTCCAGCGTACGTAGATGTCAAACGGCGGCTCACCCTGGCGGATGGCCTCCAGTTTTTTCTGCAACTCCAGAGCGGCTACCAGTTGACCATCGGCGCCTGCTTCACCGGCATCACGCTTGGCCCGCTGGTCGGTGATCCAGCGCCCCAGATAAGTGTAAATGAGCCGATCCAGATTACGGGCATCCAGCCTATGGTAATTGACCAACGCTGAGAAGCCATCTTTGCGGCCGTCCCAGATGTGCCAGATGAAAGGCCGGTTATTAAATAGTTTGCAGTGCTGGGCAAAGAAGCCATCTATCAGCCACTGTTCCAGAGTTTTGCCTCGAAACCCGGCCTCAGCCAACAGCCGATTGATCTCTGCCGGCGAGTAAGTTTTGGCCAGCAAAGCTCGTAGTCGTTCCGCAGCCGCGGCTTCACCGGTGACTGCAGGCAAGCAGACGACGCCGTCTTTATCGGCGTATTGGTTGTATTGATCCGGCTCCTGGTTCGGCCACCGATAGTCCAGCAAACGGGCCACGGCAACCTGCAGCGGTTCGATAGTGTCGCCGGGATCGCCTTTGAATAACCATTGTGTTGGATCATCCGAGTAGGGTGCAGGTAATGGGCCAGTTTCCTCTGCCACCGTTTGCCAGTATTCTAAATCGAAAGGTACTTTAACTAATGTAGAGACTGTAACATTAAGTTTCTGATCAATCTGGCGTACTGCTCTACGAAATTCAGGAGAAGAACAGAACGCCCAAATGGCGGGAATGTGAGCTGGGCTGTGGGGAATAATGACACCTGTGTTGTCATCGAATGGTTGTCCTTGATACAGGCACACCCGTAAATCTCCCATAAGACTTACGACGATCCCTTGTTTGCCCCATATCTGTTGTCCAGCCTTCCACTTGCCACTAGTGTATCCTTTGGCTTTCATAGCCGCTATCATTTCCACTAGGGCACCTGACTCATTCTCCCAGCGAAGAATGTGCTCTTGCCCATTGTAGAAGGCAGTTCTTTTTACAGTCGATTGACAGGGTAGCCACCACGGCTCAAACTGTGCAACTTCCCAGAAGAAAAATCTGAATCTCGAACTATCAAAAGTGCCTACTCCGTGCGCACTATCTGCAAATTTGCCTAACAAATCTTTTCCAGCAATTTGTTCAAAAGATATGACCGTATTCGGATTTAGTAACTGTTCTTGTTGGTCAACAATAAAAATGTGTTCTTTCACAAGGGCTGTTGCTTTCTTCTGAGGGGTATTTTCTGATGCTACATCAATACCTGCTATACTCTGATTCTTGGCAGGATAGTGATTTGTATAAACAGTAAGGGACGTGGAAAGAAATAAATGTCCCAGTATTTGACCAAGGTTGAACTTTGCGAACATATTCAGTTCAGGCATGGCATATGAGAAATCTTCTGGTATCATCAATCCAAACGTTTGATCCAGGA
>DAOUMD010000198.1:0-4200 GCA_034412795.1 Anaerolineae bacterium | reverse complement strand
GCTCCAGTTGCAGGAGATGGACGTCGTCCACCGGCTCGCCGCGTTCAATAGCCTCAATCACCGGGTTGTCGACCACCAGGTCCAGCACCCGCTGGTCGACCTGCCGGCGGTACTCCTCCACGTAAACGGGCTGCCCTCGCTCGGTCAAGATGATGTAGCCCTGAGTGTCTATGTAGTCCAGCAGGTCCAACTCCAAAAAGGCATTGGGCTTGGCCCGCCGGTTTCTCATCTGGTCGGCCAGGGCTTCGATCACTCGATTCAGCTCGGTTACGCCCGCCGTTTTCAGCCTGGGACTCAGACAAAGTCGAGCCGGTTCGCGGCGCTGGGGATCCTGAAAGACAAAATCGGGCAGACGGCCCACATCCTCGGCAATCGATTGAACGGTGGCCGTGGGGTCTTTTCCACTCAAGATTTGCAACTTGAGCCGCTCCACCTTGCCGGTGAAGGTAGCCGCCTGCACTTCCACCCCGGAGGCATAGCGCAGCAGCGGGCCGACCCGCAGCTTGAGAAATTCCAGCTTGTCCACCGTCAGGTAGCGCCAGAACGAGTCCTCCCAGGCCCCCTGGATGTCAGGATAAACCTGCTTGACCGAGTACGAGTTGAGCGGGATTTGGGCGATCTGCCCTCGCAGGTCGGTGATGACGCGTCTTGCCTCGTCCGCTTCCTGGTCACCCAGGTAGAGGGCCAGCAACTCCAGCCGGGTGTTGAAGATGCGTACCAAGACCGGCAGGCTCTGGGGTGGCCCTTCCTGGGGGTCCTTGCCGAAATTGTTCTCCCAGAAGTCGATGACCAGGAACTTCTCTTTGCGACCATCCGGCAGACGCTCCGGATAGTGGCAGGCTGCGTGGCTGCGCGTGCCGCGACCGATCATCTGCTCTAGCTTAATGCGTGAATGCACCGGCCGCATAAAGACCAGATTGACTACTTCGGGCACGTTCACCCCTGTCTCAAGCATATCCACCGAGATGGCGATGCGTGGCAGGTTCTGTTTCTTGAAATTCTTGACCCGGGTGCCTTTGTACTCTGATTTGTAAGTGATCACCTGGGCCAGGTCCGGATGCTGGGGGTACATCTCCTCGAAGGCTTCCAGCAGGCGCAGGGCATGCTCCTGGGTCATGGCAAAGACGATGGTCTTGCCGGGAAGTTGGCCCGACTGGTCCTTGAGACAGACATTCCAGATCTCCTCCCACTGCTTGCGCAGCGTGTCCCGGTTGCTGACCTTGACCTCCAGTTCAGTGCCGGAGAAGTCGATGTCGTCCGGCTCAAGGCCCTGCTCGATCAGCGCATAACGCTCCTCCTCACTCAAGTCAACGCCGCGGATGCCCTTGCGCTGGAAGTGTGTCTGCGCCTGGTACAGTTCGTAATCGACCAGGTAGCCCTCCTCGACCGCTTCCTCGTGGTGTAAAGAGAAGTGGGCAAGCCGTCGAAACACTCAAATTCCAAAAAGGTGTTGCGATCTATGAAGTCGGCCGGGGTGGCGGTCAGGCCGATCATACACGCGTCGAAATAACACAGCACCTCGTTCCACTTGTTGAAGATGGAGCGATGGACCTCGTCGAAGATGATCAGGTCAAAGAAAGCGGGCGTGAAGCGCTGGAAACAGTTGCTCAGCGTTTGCAGGGTGACCACGTACAACCGGTTGGAGGTGTCTATGTGATGGCTGTGGATGCGAGTTCTCGGCTCGTCGGGGATATGGGTCTGAAAGCCCTCAACCAGTGCCTGCTCCACCAAAGCGTCCCGGTCGGCTACAAACAAGATGCGCCGCGCCTGGTTGGTCCGCAGAAAAAGATCGACCAGCGACATGGCAATGCGGGTTTTACCGGTGCCGGTGGCCATGACGATCAGCGCCTTGCGTTTGCCATGCTCAAAAGCTTCGGCCACCTGCCGGATGGCTTGCATCTGGTAGGCCCGATCGGTGATGTCGGTGTTGATCGGCGCGTCAACGAGCGGCATCTTGTTCTGGCGGATGTAGAGCAGATTCTCCAAATCGAGGGGGGAGAAAAAGCCCTGCACCTGGCGCGGATTGGCCTGGCCCAGTTCCCAAAAATGGATTTCGTGCCCGTTGGTCATAAAAGCGAAGGGACGGAAGCTCTGCCTTTTCTCCAATTCGGTGACGTAGAAATGGGTCTGGGCTTCGGCCAGCCGGGGATCAATGCTGGCCCGTTTGGCCTCCACCACGGCGATGATCTCGCCATTGGGACGGTACAGGGCGTAATCACACACACCGGCGGGTAGCTCGGCATCATAAGGCACGCCCTCATCGCGGAGACGTCTCAACCTGGTCTCCAGCCGGCGCCAGGCCTCCGGGTCAAAGCCATCCACCGGGATCTCGATGCGGACCTGGTCGAGGTTGTTTATACCCCAGCCAGCTTTTTCCAACGCGGGGTCGATGAGTTCCTTACGAGTTGTGGCCTCGTTGGGACCAGGCAACTTCAGGCTCCTGTCAGACCTATCGCAATCATCCTGATGTTCGGTTCACAATCAGTATAACACATTAACTTCCTCAAATGCAAGCGAAATATTAGCCTGATTCAGCCCGCTAATGGGGCAGGGTTCATTTTGCCAAGAGAACCGGTTGGCAATTTGACCTGCTTTGCCAGACACATGCGTAAAACGTAAGGCGTAAAGCAAGCCAAGAAACCGGGTTTTTGTCGTCTGACCATAGGTTTTGGCACGTTGCAAGGTGTTTTTTCATAGTTGCGGTTGCCCAGTGAAGTTCAAAAACCCGGTTTCTTACAAGTTGTCTAAACTCAAGCCTTTACGCATCACGTTTTACGTTTGACGAGGTTACTTTGCTTGATTTGACCGGTAAAAAGTGTCAACCAAATAGTAAATCACCCCTGACCATCATGCTGCACGCAGATTTGATGGTTGGGATTCATCATGGCATAATGGAGAAATAACCACAAGACCACTTGCACCAAAAACAAGGAGATGTTATGCCACACAAACTAGCCTTCATCGGATTCGGCACGGTCGGACAGGGGCTGGCCGAGATATTGCGGGACAATGCGGAGGACTTGCAGGCCAAATACGGCTTCGAGGCCCAGATAGTGGCGATTTCGGACTCGATCAAAGGAGCCATCTATCACCCACATGGGCTGGATACTGACGCCGCCTTGAGGGTGGTCCAGGAAACAGGCTCGCTGAACGACTACCCGGAGTCGCCGGGACTGATCAGGGGCTGGGACAGCCTGACCACGATTCGAGAGAGCAACGCGGATACCATCGTGGAGGCGGCCTGGACCGACCTGGAGACCGGCGAGCCGGCCATCAGCCACGTCCGGGCTGCCTTCGAGGCCGGTAAGCACGTGGTGACCAGCAACAAGGGACCGGTCGCGCTGGCCTACCAGGAACTCAAGCGCCTGGCCGAGGCCCACGGCGTCCAGTGGGGTATTGAGGGCACGGTGATGTCCGGCACCCCGGCACTGCGTCTGGCCCAGACAACGCTGGCCGGCTGCCACATCAGCGAGATCCGCGGTATCCTCAACGGCACTACCAACTTCATCCTGACCCAAATGGAAGAAGAGGTCACCTATGAAGAAGCGTTGGCCGAGGCTCAGCGCCTGGGTTACGCCGAGGCCGATCCCAGCGCCGACGTCGAAGGACACGACGCGCTCGGCAAACTGCTCATCCTGGCCGCAGTGGTGATGGACACTCCCCTGACCTGGGAGCAGGTCAGTTGCCAGGGCATCAGCCAGCTTACCCTCGACGACGTGCAGCGAGCTCGAGCAACGGGCAAGCGATGGAAACTTATCGCCCAGATCAAGCGCGCCGGGGACAGGTTAGAGGCCAGCGTCGGCCCGCAGGCCATCCCCGCCTACGCGCCTCTGGCCGGGGTGAGCGGCGCGACCAACGCGATTACCTACGTCACCGACCTTTTGGGCGAAGTCACCCTGGTCGGCCCCGGCGCGGGCCAGCGGGAGACCGGCTTCGCGCTGTTGGCCGATTTGTTGGACATCCACACAAGGTGTTGTCAACATTAAGGGCTGCAAAAAAAGGACTTGCACCGCAGTGGATGGTGCAAGTCCTTTTTTGATCTTAAAACTGTCCGTAAACAACTTCGCTGATCGTTACGGTTATTCAACCGTAACTGTATCCTTTACCTACATCGTGACCCAGACTCTTTACAGACATCGTAGCCAACCAGATAAATCGGTTTTCCAGTTAGGGGTGCGGTTAGTCCAAGCATCCTCCCAC
>DAOUMD010000197.1:0-7685 GCA_034412795.1 Anaerolineae bacterium | reverse complement strand
GAGCGATTACCGTTGTTTTCAATCTGGCAGCCCTTCCGGTCCTTCTTATTCATTGGCCGATTACTCATGACTTCCCTCGCTACCTTGTGGCCCCTTATGGTACATGGATGATAATCGCCATTCCTGGAATATTATTCCTGATGTGTTGGTGGCGATCGAAAAAGAGGGTAGTTCCTCAGCACGGCGCATAACAACTCCTACTTCGTATTTTCCGACCATACTGCACACGCCGAAGCGGAGGAAAACAACACCGTTTCTAAATAGCCACCGAAGGCGTAAACGTGGACCGCAACGTGATGAGTCCCGACAGAGCCTTCGGCTGTTCTTGTTTTGAGGCGAGCTTTCCAGCATTAGCACCTCGGTCTTTGACACAGAAGGAGTGGAAAAATGAAAAAGGTTTGGTTAATTTTGGGTAGTTTAGCCATGTTAGCCTTGCTAGCTGCCCAATGCAGGCAGCAGCCACCACCATCGGTTCCTTCTCCCATTATTCAAACAGTGGTGGTCACAAAAGAGGTTACCGTTGAAGTCGAGAAGGTGGTTGAGGTAGAGAAGGAAGTGACCCAGTTGGTTGAGGTCGAGACAGCTACTCCAGAGGATACAGCTACGCCGGAGGACACGGCTACTCCGTTGCCTTCCCCCACACCAATTGAGGAGACAGTTGTGGTGGTCACGGAGCTTGTAACCCAGTTCGTCACAGCCACGCCGGAACCTACCGTGACGGCTACCCCGACCGTCGTGGGGCCAGGGACGCCGACTCCTTGGCCAACTGTGGACTACTCCAACCAGGTGGTCGTTCTTGTTCGGCAAGAAGTGCCTCACGTGTGGCACCAAATAGACCCGGTGCATGGTGCTATACAGGTGTGCGTGGCCATTGGCCTGGAGGCTTCGCTAGAGGCGTTAGATGCCCTTGAGGAGTCTTTTGGCGGTCCGATAGTGATTGGGCCAGACGTAGGCGACTATTCGGTTTGGGGGGGCGAAGCCCTCATTAAGAGAGACGAGGGCCAAGTAATGGTTATCCCTGCTCGGGATGTGTTCTTCAATCCCGATGAGGGGAAAGATGGCACCACGTATACAGAATTCACGGTTGAACAGTTGTTGGTGCTGCTCCAGACTGGGGATGCAGTGTATACGGGTAAAGTCGGAGATCCAGGGCGGGCTAGGTGCCTTGAGGCTTTACGGACCCCGACTCCCTCTCCCTGAGTTTCCGGTAGTATATGGATCCATTTTGTCAGCCAGGGAACGAACGCAAAACAGGGCGCCGCGGGAGGCGTTCGTATACTAATACCTTACTTCGGACCGGAATGCGCTTGTCCGGGTGACCGGATTCAACCCTAGCGACAGAACGAAAAGAAGATCAATACACCTCAAAAAACCGCTCCGTGCCCAATTTAGGGATCAAATTGCGCGTCAACTTTTTCAGACGGCCCGGCGCACCGATGTCGATCCAGTCGTCGATGCTGCCCAGGTAGCACCAGCGCTCGGCACGAAAGGTGCGCTGCTCCTCGTCGACCAGGATAAAGCGCAGCACCGGCGTGAAGCGCGCGTCCCGATCCTGCCCTGCTCGCAACCGCTCGGCCGCGCCAGGGACCAGACGGTCCAATCCCTGGAAGTGGGCGAGGAGTTCATCCACATCCGGGCCTACTCGCTCGTGGACTACGATTTGCTTGTCCTTGGCGCTGGCCCGGTAGTTGCGCGCCTTGGGATGGCGTCCCAACGCCGCCTCGACCGTGGCCATCTCCTCCGGAGTGATGGCCAGGGGGAGATCTTTGGCCAACGTGACAAAGCCATTCGCGCTTTCGCTGATCTTGTACCCTTCGGGTATCTCTTCCACCGCTTCACCCTTCACTTCACGCGCGAAGTAATAATAGGGCTTGCCACGCTTGTTGATGCCTCGACAGAGATAGTAAGTGATCCCCTTGCGGTTAGTATATGTGACGGGCATGACCTGACTCCTGTCGCTCTATGAATACGTCTTGAGAACGTTCGGCAATTTGACCGTAGGTCTCTGCATATGAGCCTGGGCGACGAAAGACGGACGACGAAGGACGAATATGTGGATTTTCATCCGCCGCGAGCGAGGTAGACAAACTATTTCCAAACTCACCCCTGGCGTGGTATACTCAACCCAACTCAAGCCTGAGAGAACCAATGAAACGTTACCCAACACTTCTAGTTGTAGTTACTCTTCTCCTGACCGCACTCGCCTGTGGGACGGGCGGACCGGTTACCCGGCGGAACAACGAGATCCGGCGCGCGGCGCTGGACTACGAACTCTCGACGCGCGGCCCGGTAGATGAAGTCATGGTCGCCTTTGGCCTGACCGAAGTCCGCGACAACCTGGGCTTCGAAGACGGGAACACCGTCTGGCTCAACCAGTTCGCCGAGGGTGAATACTTCCGCAAACGAGACACAGGCAAGACGTACCTGTACATGTACGACCTGAACTACGACGATGGAGCCGCTTCAATCCTGATCGCGCGAGGCGATACGGACGGTGTAACCACCCGCGTCCTTTCGCTGCGACGGGAAGGCGATGCCTGGGTAGTAGTATCCGACGAACCATCGTAACCACCCGCGTCTCCCTGATGGCACAGCTTGGCCTGCTTTGCCGGACACATCCGCAAAACGTGATGCGTGACGCAACTGTCACGTATCACGCATCACGCATCACGTATCACGTTTTACGCAGTTACTTTTTTTGATTTGACCGCTAAGAAGTGTCAACCAAATAATGAACTATCCCGCTGGTAGCCTATGAAATGCTCATACAGCGCCACCGGGCCATCCCGCCCGTCGAGCGAGAGGACGGTATCCGCCGGGTAGATGATGAAGGGATAGTCCTGCGGTCCACCCAGCCCACCGTGGCTGGCCACCTGGTCTTCAAAGGTCACCACCCGCCCCTCACGCCAGGCCCCCAACAAGATAAGATCGCCGCTGTGCGGATAGCGGGCCAATCGTCGTAATTGGTGGGCGGCGTAGTCCGGCTCCGGCAACTCCGCCAACGGATGATGCCCCTCAACGTGCGCCAATTGCCCCAGCGTCAGCGTCCCTCCCTGGTTCATGACCACCACCTGGCCCCCCTGGCGGCCCACCACCCACCCGATGCCCGGATGTTCCAGCAGGCTGGGCAGCAGAGGTGGGTAAAGCAGGGCGATCTCGCCCAGGTCCAACGCCCGAGAATTGACGTTGAAATACACGTGGGCCAACGAACCTGAGTTACGGACCACCACGTCCTCCCGGCGCGTCATATCCCATTCGGCTTCGTCATACAGCGGCGCTCGCTCGTCTACAAAGCGTCGCGCCGCTCGAAGCAGCCGCGCACCGGCCGGCCGCAACCGGGCCTCGATGTCACGGAGTTCCTCCAGCAAGATCTGGGCCCGGGCCTCCAACGTCTGCTCGCCGCTGCTCCGCTCATCTACGGAGAGGGTGTTCTCGACGTTCTGGGTGATCAATTGCCCAAGGGTCACCCCATACAACTGGCGAAAGGGAGCGGATGGCGTCTGGCCATGATCCGACATGACGTAAAAGTCGTATCGACGCCGCTGCGCCCGGCGTGCCAGACGTTCCAGGCGGCCGATGTCCCGATCAATGCTGCGCAAGGCGCGAAACGCCTCCGAATTGCTGGGCCCAAAGTGATGTGCCGCCTCGTCATAGCCATAATAGTTGGTGTAAATCGCCGGCGTGCCCCGGTGGATGTCCAGATAAGCGGAAAACGTCTGTAGTTCCCGAAAAACCACGTCCGCAATGACTTTCAGAAAGGGCGAAATGATACGAGGCGGCCCGTAATAGCCGGGTGCGAAGAGGGTGATCAACCGCTTGAATAAGTCCCGAAAATACTCCCAGGCCGACAAGAACGCCACACGCACCGCACGCCACGGGCTCAGGAGGAAAAGCAACAAAAAGCCCATCCCTTTTACATTCTCCAAGATATGTCCGTTTCTCAGAGAGCCAAGGGTGAGCAGGCTCAGGCTGGCATCGCCGTCGAGAAGGCTCATATAACTTGAGCCGCCGCGCAGGATCCCCGGCCGGCCGGCGGCTGCGCGGGCCTGCAATACCCGCGCAGCCCGGGGTAGTTTGCAGGCCACCGACCACCCCTCGCCCTTTTCGTACCAGCGGAAGCCAGGGATATCAAAAGCATCACCAAACATCAAACCGGCCTGTACCGCGGGCGTGCTGCTCGGTAACCCACATCGCCAGCGGGCCAGCCGATACCGTCCCCAGCTCAGAAGCCGGCGCATGCGGGGCGTGTGGCCGCGTGCCATGGCCTCGATCAGATAATCGTAGGCCAACCCATCAATCTGGACGATGACAAAGCCCCGCCGGCGACTATCGCACGCTTCGGGCGAACGGCCCAACTGCTCGGCCAAGGCATCGTAGCGGCGTTTGTTTAATCGACTCGCCAGGCCGTCAACCAAGTCAACCAAACGACGTGCATGCCAGGACATCTGCGCTCGCCTCAGCGGCGTCGCCACGAAAGATTTGCATAGGCGCGATTGATGTCTTCCAAAGAAATGAGGCCCAGGAAATGCTCTCTGTCAAACACAGGTAGCGCGCTAAGGTCGGTCTGCGCAATGAGTCTCTGGGCGTGCAGCAATGGGGTATCAGGAGATACCGTCGGAAACTCGCTACGTATCGCCTCCTCCACACGTGCGAATCCCCCTCCGTCCCGGATCGCCGCCAACAGATCATCGCGCGAGAGTATCCCCACCAGGACACCTCCTCGAAAAACGGGGAAGTGGCGCTGATGAGTGTTAAGGCACATTTCCACCACGTGAGCCAGCGAGTCCTCCGCGGCAACGGGGCGCACCCTGTGAGTTGGCAATGCGTGGCGAACGCGCAACTCATTCAGCATCGACCGCGCCTGCACCGCCTGATCCTCGAAGCTGGCTCCAGTAAACACAAATAATGCCACCAATACCAACATAAAACTGCCGAAAGATGATAAGCCCAGCAGGATTAATCCCACCGCAATAAACTGTCCCACCCGGGCCGCGATCCGGGTGGCACGCGGATAACTGGTCCACATGGACAGGAAGGCGCGCAGCACCCGCCCCCCATCCATAGGAAAAGCAGGGATCAGATTAAAGAGACCCAAAATCAAGTTGGCTGCCACCAGGTAGACCAGCAATGACAGGAGGCTTCTGGGTCGACTGAACACGTAGGGCAGATAACGAAGGTCGGGCAGCCCACCGGCCCTGCCTATGAAGGCCAAGAGAGCTCCCAACCCAACCACAAACGTGAAGTTAACCGCAGGACCGGCAAGGGCGATCAGCAATTCGTGGAGTGGCTTTTGGGGAAGCGTTTCCAGGCGCGCAAGCCCGCCAATCGGCAACAGCGTGATGTCTCTCACGCGGATACCCAATCGCCGGGCGACCAGGCTATGTCCCAATTCGTGCAGCGTAATACATACAAACAGGAGGAGAATAGAGACGGCCGCATAAAATCCACCCCGTACCCCCCCCATGCCGCTCGCACCCTGGGCTGCCGCCCAGATGATGATGAAGATAAATGTGAGGTGAATCTTTATCTCGATTCCGCTCACTTGACCGAGCTTGAATGACCACCTCATCGCGCCATCCCTGGAGGAATTCGAGCGACGTGTTGCTTCCGCCGTTCAAAATCATTACCCAGATGGGGAATACACAAAAAGCCACCTGTGTATGCACCGGTGGCTTCCTTATACGTTGGTGGGTTCTGTGACGGCAATTTCAAAGCTCTTTCAGTCGCCTATGGTGCAGAGCCGCTTGTCCCTTTGGGTCCTCGCCCCTTTAGGACAGTCCTGCTTGAAAACACGGATGCAGGATGTGAGGATGATTATACCTGTGCCCCCCCCTGCCGTCAAGCGTCCTCCGCCGTCACTCCATCAAAGAAAATGGCCAACATCAACTCGATCGCCTCATCGGGTGAGCCTGGCTGACGCTCGTGGGCCGGGTAAAAAAACGGATACATCATCCCCAGCAGCACCCAGGTTGCCAGGCCAACGTTCATGGCTCGCAGCTCACCTGCGACAACTCCGGCCCCCAGCATATCTTCCACCTGGCCGATGAACTTCTCGCGGTAGAGACGGCCAAACTCGGTCCGTGCTTCCCGGCCGAGGTGCGACATCTCCTGGCTGGCCAGGCGGATGATGGCTCGTTGGTCGGGCGGCTGCTCGAATATGGCGCGCACCATGTGGCCGATTTGCTCGTATGTCGTGGCCCCTGCGCCCCGGGCATCCTGGATAAGGCTTTCAATACGTTCCAGGTTACCGGTGAGAATGGCCAGGAAAAGAGCTTCTTTGTCCTTGAAGTGATAGTAAAGCCCGGCCTTGGACACCCCTACGGCTTCGGCGATCTCCCGCATCGAAATGCCGTGGTACCCCCGCGACACGAACAGATAGGTTGCCTCCTCGATGATCCGCTCGCGGATGCCCGTTGGGTCAGATAACGTCATACGGAACTACCCTCAGAGAAAGACTTCGGAAGTTTCCAACGACATCTCTGCCAGCATAGTTACCTGTATTATTCAGCCAATTTGACGGCAAAATCATCTACCAAAACTTCCGAAGTCTGGCAAAATCGCCCTCTCCGACAGGGTGCTAGACCCCCAAGCGGATCAGCGGGCGCCCGTAGGACAAGAAGGGCCAGGGGATGGCGATCAGAATGGCCAGAGTTGCCAGGCCAAAGAAAATCGCAGCTCGCTTGTGCTTGCCCGTCGCTTCCTCGGCCACCTTGGAAGTGGCCCGTCCCACATGGATCAGGATCAGCGCCACAATCATCAACAAGACGTGCTCCACAGACCAATAGCGCAGCGAGACATTGGACATCGCCGCTCCGAAATCCTGAAGCGCAGTCGTGGTGAAGGGACTCAAGAATATATAAAGGATGAAGCCCAATAGCACCTGGAGATCCATACCGGCAGATAACAGCATCCCCAACCTGTTGTCCAGCGCCGTCCATTCCTTCTGGCCAAACCAACCGATAAACGCCCGCACGACGGCCACAACGGCCAGGATCAGAACGACCCAGCGTAAGATTGAGTGTAAGGTGAGTATGAATGTGTACATTTTGGGTAAGCCTCCTTATAGGCAGGTCAATTAAACATCATACAGATACCTTGCCGATGAATGACGATGGACGAAGGACGAAGGAGCCGGTTAGACACAGGATTTTCGCCTGGTGCTAATTACCGACCGGTCGGTTAGTGCCCATAAATTATATCTTATTGGAGCCAATTTGTCAACTTATAGTTTCGTTTCAACTGCCCTGAGTAGCTTGACAATGTCATGTTCTGCTCCGAGGCCGCGGATCGCTTGACAGCCATGGACGGCGTGACGTATACTTATGACAATAAAGGCAACCTGCTGAGCGGCGGCGTCTACAGCTACACGTACGACGTCACCGACCGGCTCGTCCTGAGCGAAGCCGAAGGGCTGGCGCAGGTGACCGGCGGTTCCTTCACAAGCGAATAGGTGGTGATAGAGAGTTATTCTTGGACGCTTCCTTAGCAACACTCAACAAGGAGGCCACTATGAGATTGGAGCACACAAATATGCGGGAAAATTGGGAAAAAGAAGAGATTTCGGTAGCACTGCGTTTAATCGTGGTCGGTATGTAGGGCGGGTTCGTAACCCGCCATTTGGGGGCGGCAGGCTACGAGCCTGCCCTACATATAGGGACGTTCGTCTGATAACGCTGCTATTTTTT
>DAOUMD010000196.1:0-7832 GCA_034412795.1 Anaerolineae bacterium | reverse complement strand
GATGCGGACGACGACCCCCTGTCCACCGTTTGGAAGTTGGTCCAGCGTGGTTTGTGCAACCTGTGTTATCATTTTCTCCTCCTGTTCCAGGCCTTGTTTGGGTTTTGATGCGATCATTTCCTCGTCTGATTCTAATTCCGGCAACGTCTCTGGCCGGTCTTCACCCTCTAAAGGGGTGATATCCACGTAAGCTGCCAGCGCTCGCGACAGCGAGAGCTGCTGTTCTTTCATCTCCACCAGCAATGAGCCGTCGGCTGCCACTGCCATGACGTCCAGCGTGACGCCCGGAGATACCCCCTGCGCCCGCAGGAAACCCTTCACCTCCTCAGCGGCGACGACGTTGACCACTTGCCCACGCTGACCGGCGGCCAGCGTGGTGAGCGGTCGCACGGGACGTTCCGCAAAGTCGCCATAATTGCAAGGAATTGGTTGGTTTTGCGGGCTGAAGGTAGGGTACTCCAGGAAAGCCGCCAGCCGTTCGATGAGTCGATCCGGGGTGGCGTGTTCCAGTTGGTCGGCCATGGCCTCTGCTTCTTTAATCCCGAGACCCAATTTCTCGACTAGAAAGACCTCCCACAGCCGACGCCGGCACAAGACCTCACAGGCCAGCGTCCCTCCCTCAGATGTAAGCGTTACCCCTTCGTAAGGCCGGTAGTTGACCAATCCCCGTTCCATCAGCTTGCGGCACATCTCGTTGACCGAAACCGGCGAGATAGACAACTCCTGCGCCAGCAATGAAAGAGGCACTGGTTGCTCATCTTCCCGCAACGTGGCAATTGTGACGAGATACATTTCAACGCTGTCGCTGGCCACGACTCCTCACTCCTGTTATTTATGGTGCACCATATGATAAAGATGCTATTTTTTTAGGTATGCCTTAATGTGCATTATATCACCAACTGTGCAGCTTGTCAAGGCAGATAAACCAAGAGATCATCTAATTTGCGGAAAAGAACAGACCTCCCGTGTATGTCTGCGCTTCTCACGCAAATCATACACCGGGAGGTCTATTCTTTTCTCCTCATCCCACCTTGGATCTGGAATGAGTCGTGCCAGCTAAGTTCGGGTAAGCATCAGGCTCGCCTTGCTGGCGTCTTACCAATCGAGACCATGTACTGGCTGTATTGATCGATGAGCTGGTCGATCCCATCGTGAACGTCGGCGTATTTGAACTCGTAGCCGAGTTGCTCGCGCGTGGGCCTCATATCAAGCACGCCGCGGAATTTGATCTCAAGGGTATCGGCGAAAGAGAGACCGGATTCGATCTCAACGTCTGCGGAGGGAATCTTCTCTTTCACGATTTCCGCCACCTGACCGGCAGTCACCAGTGGTTGGCCCGTGGCGACATAGAACGTCCGTTGTTTCAGTCTATCGCGGGGTGTGTTTAGGGCGGCTATAGCCACGCCGGCAATATCATACACGTGGGTATAATCGCGTGGGATGTCCCGGCCATGATCATAGTACACCCGCTCGCCACACACCGCGCCCTCCACCATCTGGTTGATGTAGATGGGATTGCGTGACCCCAGGCCGTAGGCGGCAGACGGGCGCAAGATGACGAAATCGATGTCGTAGGATTTATGGTAGGCCCAGCAGAAGGCCTCACCCGACAGTTTTCCGGCACCATAGGCGGCTGTGCCGGGACCTTCATTAGCCATAACGGTGGGGTGATTGCAGTCGATAGGTTCATATTGAACAGTGGGCAAGACGCCGATGGAGCTGAAGAAGACGAAACGCTCGATATCCATCAGGCGTACGGCTTCCAGAAGGTTCACCGCCCCGGTCGTCATAATATCAAAAGCTATCTTCGGCATGCGATTCAGGTAAGTGACCTTCAAAGGGGCCGCCAGGTGTGCGATCTTGTTGACCTTGTGTTTCTTGATCGCAGTGAACAACTGCGGCCAATTCTGAACCCCGCCCTCCTCGTAGATGACGTCCGACTTATAGGGCGTCATCATCCACTCCAGTTCACCCCCGGCCGAAGGCCGTATGTCGTAGTTGACCACCCTGTCCCCCCGCTCCAGGAGATGTTTAGTAAGATGGCTTCCGATAAAACCTGATCCGCCGGTGACCATTACTGTGTCTGCCATTTTTTGCTCCTTAAGGTTTGTCGTTATCGCTGACTCAGGATGAGCGGCCATCAAACTGCTCGGAGCCGATTACCGCGTCTAAGGGGAATCTAACCGGCCGCCCGTCTCGTTGGGAGCGGTATACGGCCGTAGCTATCTCGACCGGTTTGCGCCCCTCTCGGCCAGTAACGGCTGGCTCGCGACCTTCGATGACTGCCTGCAGGAAGTCCTGAATCTGCAACAGGTGATAGTGCGTCATGACGTTGATATTTGCGCAGCGAGACCGATCTTTTTCCTGCCATTCGGCCAAAAGATGCTCCTCACCCGAGACCGTCCATATGTCGTTAATGGGTGGTTCAACCTCCTCGGTAACACCGGACACAAATGCCGAGCCGCCGTCAGTCTGAACACCTACCGATGCCCCATTCTCACCGTGGACGTGGATTTTTCCATAGAGGCCAGGTTTCTGCGAGTTACTCAAGAGGATCATACCCAAGGCACCATTTCTGAAGCGAATGGCGGCAAGAGCAGTATCTTCGACTTCAACATAGGGATGATTCAGATTCGCCCAGTAGCCAAACAACTCATCAACGGGTCCCATGAGCCACTGGAACAGGTCGATCTGATGGACGGCCTGGTTGAGCATCACTCCGCCGCCTTCTGTATCCCATCTGCCCCGCCAGGCATCCATGTTGTAGTAATCCTCATCACGCCAGCCCAATAACATAAGCGTACCCAGGATAGGTTTGCCTATCTTGCCCTGGTCAATGGCCTGCCTGACGCGCTGAACCGGCTCGTAGAAGCGCCGCTGACTGATCACACCCAGCTTAATGCCTGCTTCATCAGCAATGCTGACGATCTGGTCGCATCCTTTCAAATCAAGGGCTATCGGTTTTTCGTGCAGCACGTGGACTCCTTGATGGGCACAGGCCTTTGTCAGCTCGGGGTGGGCATGCGGGGGAGTACAGATTGATACCACTTCCACGCCGGGGTCTCTTAGCATAGAATCAAGGTCGGAATAGGCCTTGACACCATATTCCTCGGCAAAAGAGGTGGCCTTGGCTGGATTTCGACTGTAAACGGCGACAAAATCAGACTCAGGAAGCACTTTGTAAGCTTGCGCATGAGTGTGCCCCACTTTGCCACATCCGATGATCCCAGTACCGAGTCTCTTCAATTCCGCCTCCTATCGACTACAGACTCTATAAGCCCGTCCAAGTCATCAAGCTGCTCTGGCGAAGCACGCTCAATGATCCATTCGAAGGTCTGTAAATTCTAAAGAGTCTATGCCCTTCCCCATTATGCTTGTACTTCGCCGTCAACGATCTCAGGCGTTTTCCCTGAAGTGCCAGGAAGTGACTTCATGATCTCGATGGTAAAACCAACTGCCTCTTCGGTATCAAGATTCACCCAAAACGTCCCAGGTCGTAATCCCGACCCCATCTGGCTAACACCGATGCCATGTTGTTCCAAGTACTCGATTACCGGCTCATGGTCAGGCGTATTAAAACGGATGTGATGAATACCTTCACCGTGTTTTTCAAGGAAATCGGACCAAATACTCTTGCCCTCAAGCGGTTGAATTAGCTCCAGCTCAACCTGACCCAAGTCAACAAACGCCATGCGGGCAGTGAACTCACCAGGTTCCCCATAGTAATATAGTTCATAATCAGGACGGTCGGGGGGCCAGTCATCGATCCTGCTAAACGGTCCGATGCCAAAAACCCCAGACAACGTTTCAATGCTCCTATCCAAATCCTTCACAACTACGCCAATCTGGACTACTTGTTTGAAGGTATCCTCGGGTGAACTAGCTGGATCTGACATTCTTATCTCCTCGGGTTGCTCCATGCTACTATTGGTTAACAGTTAACCAATAGTAGCATGGAGCAAGTCAGAAGTCAATCTTTATTCGTCGTTCAAGGTTGACAAACGCGCCAACTCGCGGTATAATATATGAGGTATGACCACAGACAGGTCTCTATGTATGTAACCTCACGGCCCCTCATTTGCAGCTTGGGGCCTGTTATAGAATAACTTTCCTCTTTTCAGGCGGACTTCCGATGGAAATGGATAGCCACGTGGGAAATTATTCCTTAACGGCCCCTTAATCTAGTTCCTCAGTCGAATGGGCACCGCTTACAGATCTTGTAGCTGTCGCCTTTGGTTCACATCAGAGACCTGATTTCCACAAAATGTGTACGACCTCTGCAACGACGGAGAGCGTGACATGTCGATGCCGATCAAACCACCCTGTTTCCCCTTAAAGGCACCTCAATCTTGGTTCAGATGTGCAGAATTGCCCTCTTTGGCGCCACTTGGGAAGCGTCCAGAAATAACTTTCTATATTCAGGCCAAAATTCCGAGTGTAGTCTTTCAAAATGCACAAAGTTATTCTTGGACGCGGCCTTACCATTTGGATTCAAGTTCAATTTTCACGATCAGCACTAGCTAGCCGGGAAAGCAATTTGACCATCAAAACTCTTAGAAAGGGAACCGATCAATTATGGGAGAAAAGATCCCAAAGGATGTAGAACTTCAACTCTATGAAACGATGCAGCGGATAAGAAGTTTTGAGATGGCGGTGATTGAGCTGTTCGCCAGGGGCAAGATCCCCGGCTTCTTGCACACGTATGTCGGTGAAGAAGCCGTGGCAGCCGGCGTCTGTGCCAACTTGCGCCCTGACGACAAGATCATCAGCACCCACCGTGGTCACGGTCACTTGATCGCCAAAGGTGGCCGGCTCGATTTAATGATGGCTGAGTTATTCGGCAGGCGAACTGGCTACTGTAAGGGCAAAGGTGGCTCGATGCACATAGCCGAGCCCGATCTGGGAATGCTGGGCGCGAACGCGATTGTCGGAGCCGGAATCGTAATCATCAACGGCGCAGCATTGACCTCCCAGTATCTGGGGAAGGATGAGGTCGCCGTCGCCTTTTTCGGAGATGGGGCCTCAAACACAGGCGCGTTTCACGAAGCGCTGAATATGGCCGCGGTGTGGAACCTACCCTCGATTTTTGTGTGTGAGAACAACGCTTATGCTGAGTCCACACCACAAACCTATCATCAGAAGATAGAGGACGTCGCAGCCAGAGCTATAGGTTATGGCATACCATCAGCCACCGTGGATGGTAACGACCCAGGCGCCGTCTACCTGGCTGCCAAAGAGGCAGTGGCCCGCGCCCGGTCCGGGGAAGGCCCGACATTGATCGAGGCCAAGACCTACCGTATTCGCGGCCACTATGAGGGAGACCCTGAAATTTACCGCACCAAAGAAGAGGTCGAAGCCTGGAAACAGAAGTGTCCCATCGAGCGTTGGCGAAAGGTATTGCTCGACAAGGGCATTTCCGCCGAAACCATCGAAGAGATTGACGCCCGCATCGATCAAGAACTCAAGGAAGCTGTCACCTTCGCCGAGGAGAGCCCCTTGCCCGATCCGGCAGAAGCGCGTTCCGATATTTTCACCCCATTACCGGCGGAGATGTAAAATGACTGAGATGACTTATCGAGAAGCGATCAAACAGGCGTTACGCGAGGAATTGCAGAACGACGAGCGCGTGTTTATGTTGGGCGAGGACATCGCCGAATTTGGTGGCACCTTCAAAGTCTCACTGGGGCTTCTGGAGGAATTTGGCCCCAGACGTATCCGCAATACCCCTCTCTCCGAAACGGCCATCCTGGGCGCAGCCGTGGGCGCAGCGGCCACTGGCCTGTGGCCAATTGCAGAAATAATGTACAGCGATTTCTTCACTGTGGCTTTGGATCAGGTGGTGAACCAGGCAGCCAAAATGCGCTTTATGTTCGGCGGCAAGATTTCTCTGCCACTGACCATCCGTACAACGATGGGTGGGCGCCGCGCAGCGGCGGCGCAGCACAGCCAGTGCCTGGAATCATGGTTTATGCATATCCCTGGCCTCAAGATCGCTTTGCCCTCGAATGGTTACGACGCCAAAGGGTTGCTCAAGTCGGCAGTGCGCGACCCAAACCCGACGATCATCTTTGAGAACAAGATGTTGTACAATGAAAAATGGGATGTGCCAGAAGAGCCCTTCTTCGTACCATGGGGACAGGCCAATATTGTCCGCGAGGGCTCAGACGTGACGGTCGTGGCTTTATCTGACATGGTCGGTTTCTCGCTCAAAGCAGCAAACAAGCTGGCTGACGAGGGGATTTCGGCGGAGGTGATTGACCCACGCACCCTGATGCCGTTAGATATCGACACCATTGTGCAGTCAGTCCAGAAAACAGGACGGCTGGTGATAGCTCACGAAGCATGCGTCACCGGCGGCGTGGGAGGCGAAATTGGCTCTCAAGTTGCTTATCGTGCCTTTGATTACCTGGCGGCGCCTGTCGAACGCGTAGGGGCCAAAGACTCCCCAATTCCCTTCGCTCCCATCCTGGAGCGCGAGATTCTGCCGGACGATCAAGACGTCGTCGAGGCCGTATATCGCGTTATGGACTATTCGGCGTAGCATAACCACAACTCATCTGTTTAGCGCCTTCTAGTTCTGAACATGAGCTAAGAAGAAAGGAGTTAGATGAAATGAAAGCCGCAGTGTGGCATGCCCAGCGTGACGTTCGCGTGGAAGATGTGCCCGAGCCATCGTCACCACCGGCCGGGCAAATAAAAGTAAAAACTGCCTGGTGTGGCTTGTGCGGGACCGACCTGCACGAGTACCTGGGAGGGCCACTTTACATCCCCGCCGAAGCGCCCCACCCCCTGACAGGTGCCCAGGCACCGATCATCCTCGGCCACGAGATGTCGGGGGAAGTGGTAGAAGTGGGGCCGGACGTGACCCGGGTGAAAGTTGGTGATCGAGTCGTCATGTGCCCTATCATCGGCTGCCTGGAATGCGAGTGGTGCAAGTCGGGCCTGATGGGCCTGTGCACAAACATCGCCTTCTTGGGCGTCTCCTGGCATAGCGGCGGTTTCTCCCAGTACGTAAATGTGTACGATTACATGTGCTACAAATTACCGCCTGAGGTGTCATACGAAGTAGGATCACTAGTGGAGCCCTTTGCCGCCACGTATCGCGCGGTAAAGCAAGCCAACCTGAAGCCAGGCGAGACGGTCGCTATCGTTGGCGCCGGTCCAATCGGCCTGATGGCATTGCAGTCGGCGCGCATCCAGGGGGCCGAGCAGATAATCGCCTTTGAGCCGGCCGCCAAGCGACAAGAACTTGCCCACCAATGCGGTGCCACCACGGTGATTGACCCGGTGAAACAAGACCCCATAGAGGCTATCGGTAAGCTCACAGGGGGAGCCGGAGCCGACGTGGTGATTGAGTGCTCCGGTATCAAAGCCACCGGCATCCTGGCAGGTCGAATCGCCCGGCGCAAAGGGCGGGTAGTGGTAATGGGCGTCTTCGAAGAACCAGCCCCACTGGACTACACCGACCTGGTCTACGGTGAGAAAACAGTTATGGGCAGTATGGGCGGCTACGGCGTGTTCGACGAAGCCATTCAGGTGATGGCCGAAGGCAAATTCGATGGGGCGCCGCTGATCACCGGCAAGATCGGTCTGGACGATATCCTTGGTGGATTTGACGACCTCATCAAACACAAAGAAGAGAATGTCAAGATTCTGGTGTCACCCGATTGACAGCCAAGGACTGATAGCTTAATGTCATCCAATTGTTACTACTCAGCCGCTCCCGATGGACGACAGTCCAGAGGTCCTGAACAGGGCTTCATAAGCGATCAGGCTCGGGATTGTCATCCCTCGTGAGCCGAGGGCCCTCGCGAGCATTGGGCTGAGTAGTA
>DAOUMD010000195.1:0-8745 GCA_034412795.1 Anaerolineae bacterium | reverse complement strand
TGATAAGATGCCAGTAGATGATAAACTACCTCGTCTTACTCGATTTCCTACCTTACCGATTGAGTTTTCACAGGCAAGCTGCTTTGGCATCAGGACGGCAGTCTGAGTATCTTCTCAAAAAGCAGACACTTGGGTCTGCCGGTAGGACTGCATTGAACCGTGGCTGTCAAAAAATAGCAGCGTTATCAGACGAACGTCCCTATATGTAGGGCAGGCTCGTAGCCTACCGCCCCAAATGGTGGGTTACGAACCCGCCCTACGTACCGACCACGATTAAACGCAGTGCTACCAGGCTGCCCTTACCCCGAATTATTGAGAAGATACGAGGCGTGTTTCAATTTTCCTGAAAGCACGATGTGCTCCACCAGCTTTGGCAGAAAGGAGGCTTACCCTTGTGAAAGACCCACAGACGGTCTTGAGAAGATTAGAGGAAGTTCGTGCTGAGACCTTGCAACGTTTGGAGAATTTCACCCAAGAGCAGCTTGACACGCGTCCCCGGCGGGGGGATGACGAGGAAGCGTGGTCACTGGGCGAGGTCTTTATGCATCTGGCAATCGACGAGATCTACTTGCGGGAACTGATCGCGCGGCCTCTGTTGGAGGGGGTCAAACCACCGGACGGTGTGCGCTTTCTTCCACCACCGCCACCGTACGGAACCGAAAAGGATGTCATCCAATTCTGGTTCCAGCGCGCTCGCACCAAGACTCACCACTTTTTTGAGAATTGGCCCCCTGATGCAGATCTGGACCTGACCCATGAGGGTGGTCTCCAGGCGATGAATGGCCTGGAGTGGTTTGAAGGCTACGCGGGCCACGAAGCGTTTCATCATCGACAGATCGACGACTTGATGACACAATTGAGTGACTGAAGTGTATGAGCGGCCTTTACACATCGCTAACAGATCGTGGAGAGCAAACCCGATGGGACCAAGCGCGCCGAAGCGCCTTCGCCCAGAACGTCTTGGCCGCTTTCACCCAGCGCTCGGCCGATCTACTGCCTTTTGAAGAGGTGCGCTGCAAGCTGCAACTGAGGAACGTGTTCGAGCTGGGTCTCCAGGACGTGCCCCTGGACCACATCGTGGGCAGTGTGAGCCGCTACCAGGATTTCACCCGCGCTTTCTTCCCCCGACAGGACAGTCTCAAAAATCGCTGGCAGCGCATCGACCGACTGGTAACCAAGGGGAGTGGCCTGCCCCCCATCGAACTCTACAAGGTCGGCGAGGTCTACTTCGTCCGCGACGGCAACCATCGCGTCTCGGTGGCCCGCAAGCACCACTTCCCCACCATTCAGGCCTACGTCTGGGAATATCAAACTGATATCGCCCTGGAGCCGAGTACCGACATAGACGCGCTGCTGTGTCAAAACGCCCACACCAGCTTTCTGGAACGCACCCACGTCGATCACCTTTGCCCTGATCTGGACATCAGGCTCACCCGGCCGGACGCATATGCCGATCTGCTGAACGAGATCCAAGCCTACCAGGGCATCCTCTCCCAGATAGACGAAGAGGATATGCCTTTCGATGAAGCGGTGGTCTTGTGGTGCGACATGCGCTACACGCCCATCGTCGACATTATTCGCCAACGCGATATCCTTCAAGACTTTCCTGGTCGCACCGAGACCGACCTGTACCTCTGGCTGTGCCAAAACCAGGAGGAGTTGGCGACACACTATGGGGATCAAGTCTTGATGGAGGAAGCCGCCAACGATCTGGTCATACGCTTCAGTGAAACGCGCCTGCCAATCCGCCAGGTCAAACAGGCTGTCAAACGGATGACGGGGGCCGTGAGGCGTTTCATCAGCAAAA
Organism: Anaerolineae bacterium; assembly: GCA_034412795.1. Taxonomy (GTDB): domain Bacteria; phylum Chloroflexota; class Anaerolineae; order 4572-78; family NAK82; genus JAUVPY01. Next base: position 6,938 of record DAOUMD010000195.1, on the reverse strand, counting down.
GGTCGATGACTTGATCACGACTTGATATTGACACCTGTAGAAAACTATGATAAAATAACGTTAGGCGACAAACTACCTCCAATTAATCAGCTTCTTCCTGCTGTCGTCAGGCACAAGTCCAGCCGCCAGCACGCCGCCCAGGCATCTGGGTGGCGTTTTTACTGAAAAGTACCTCTCATCACTAAAGGAGAAACATTATGGAAATCACCGTCACACAAGAGCAAGGCCGGGTTCCGGTCACCATTCTGCACGTCAAGGGTGATGTCAACTCGGCTACCGCCGATGAGTTTCAAGCCCAGGCCCAGCAGGCCTACGATGACGGAGCACGAGATATGCTCATCGACCTGTCCGAGGTCTCGCTCCTTAGCAGCGCCGGGCTGAGGACGCTTCACAGAATTTTCAACATGCTGCGTAGCGAGTCGCCCGACGAAAGCGACGAGGTGGTACACAAGGGATTGACCGACGGCACCTTTAAGTCTCCGCATCTTAAGCTGCTCAATCCAAACCAAAACGTTAGCCAAGTCTTGCGTATGGCGGGCTTTGACATGTTTCTCGATATCCATGTCGATCCCAACAAGGCCATCGCGTCGTTCTAGTACACAGTGGCATAAATAAGTCCGCAGTCAGCCGAAGATCGGTCAGCATCCTGAGCCCGTCGAAGGGTGCGGGTCAATCGGCGGACCCTGTGCAACCCCGCATCCTTCGACGGGCTCAGGATGCTACACAACTATCGAGTTACTTACGCCCAAATGTACTGGGTTTAGCCCGTCAGGTCCATCAAGCCCTCCGGTGGATGGCAGGGAGCGTGATAAGACGAACGGCAGGCAGGCTCCGGTACCGTCGCTCCTACGGAGTCAGAACGATCTTCATCCCCTGCCGAGCCTCAAATAACTCAAACCCATGCTTCCACTCGGTTAAAGGCAAAACGTGACTGATGAGGGGACGGGTAACCACTTCGCCGCTAGCCAGCAAGGCCAACGCCCGTTCCCAGGCCGTCCATTTCTGTCCCAGCGAACCTCTAACCTGCAATTCCTTGTAAGCGATCAGAGCAAAATCAATCTCAAACGGCGCGCCCGCCAGTCCAAGCTGCGTATACTGTCCCAGACGCCGAAGCACCTGAAAGCCGCTACGGGCCGCCGCCGGGGCTCCAGAGCATTCAAGATAAACGTCGGCACCCTCACCAGCGGTCTGGTCGCGAACAACGTGCTCGAGATCCTCCTCCACGACGTTGACGGTCATGTCGGCACCCAACTGCCGGGCCATTTCCAATCGACTCTCGTCACCTGGGGCGCCGCTAACGATCACCCGCGCCCCGGCCGACCTGGCCGTCTGGGTTGCTAGCAGGCCGATAGGGCCAGGTCCGGCTACAACTACCAGGTCGCCTGCCGAAATGCGGGTCAACTCCAGTGTTGCGTGTACGACACAGGCCAGTGGTTCAGTCATGGCCGCGCTGAGAAAATCCACGCCATCCGGCATAGGGTGAATGCGTTGGGCTGGCACGACAACGTATTGAGTAAAGCAGCCGTCGTGCACGTATCCAATCAGCTCCTTGTCGGCGCATACGTTGTCATACCCCGAATTACACGGCCAGCATCGTCCACAGGTTCTGAATGCAGTTTCGCTTACCACGGCCTGGCCCACCTCGAAGCCACAGACACCACCCCCAAGAGCCACAAGCGTGCCCGAGAACTCGTGCCCCATAACCACCGGTGGTTGCAACCGCAACTGAATGTCCCAATCGTGAATGTGGATGTCTGAACCACAGATACCGGCATACTTTACCTCTACCAGCACCTGACCGGGACCCGGCTCGGGCTTGGGAACGGTTCTAAGCTCAACGTTGCCCGGTCCGGGTGCAAATTTGACCAATCCTTGCACTTGACTCCTCCTGAATATCTTGGCTCTACGCAGATTAGTGGGGTAGATGAACAATACAGACTGCCAAAAGAGGTCATGTCATTCTGAGCCATAGGCGAAGAATCTCGCCTCACAAGGGAAAACGAGATCCTTCGCTCCTGACGTCACTCAGGATGACATGCGCCACAAATGGCGTTACACCCCACTATTTTGCGTAGACCCAATATCTTTAAGGTCCCCGCTGAGCCTCGCTACCCTCAAGAAATGCCAGGCCCATCCAGAGCTAATGCCCTTTCACAAAACTAGTATATTCGGGCGTAAATAGGCCCATACTTGTTTGCTCGCCAGGGATTGGCAAATCCCGGCCTTTTGTGCCTTAAACGGGGATTTGGCAATCCCCTTGGAGCAAAACTAACTGCAAGCTTATTTACGCCTCGGTGTACTGGAAATCCGTGAGGGCTTCCAGCCCACCCAATTCATCCAACGTCCCCCGCAACGCGTGCGCTTCTTCGGACGTCAACTCCCGATTGGGCGCTCGAACGTTCCAGCGCCCGAAGCCTCGCCAATGCATAATCAGCTTTTGTTGAGCCAAAAAAACAGGTCGGCTCATGCAGTTGCGAGCAGTGCTCAAGAGCGATTGGAGCTCCAGGGCTCGCTCACGCTCGCCGTCCAGACAGGCCTTGTACAAAGCCAAAGTTAACTCCGGAAATGTCTGTGACATGGAGTTTATTATTCCATTTACGCCCATCCACAGTGAGACTACTACCAGGTGGACTGAGCCCGTGAAAATCCTGAAACCGGGACACAAGAGGTGCTGAAACTCAACCAGCGCGGGAATGGACTCACCCGAGTCCTTCAAACCCACGAAATTGGGACAGGCATCCGTGATTCGCTTGGCGAGTTGGGGGGAAACGGCGTTGCCGATCGACGGGTAGTAGTAAATCATCATAGGTAGATCTGGGGCCGCACGTGAGATCGCAGCATAATGTTGGAAGAGGGCTTCATCGTCCATCGCAAAATACCATAAGGGAAGTATACACGCTGCACTGGCTCCAATGCAAGCTGCTTGTTTCACTAATTCTATAGTTTCCTGGGTGCTCATAGCGCCAGCCTGGACGACAACCGGTTTTCGTCCCGCCACCTCGTCAACGGCAATCTCAGCAACCGCCTTACGGTCTGCCAGGCTGAGCAGGGGACCTTCACCCGCAGTTCCCAGGATGAAGACGCCATTGACACCCCTGTCCAGCAAAAAGGACAGGTAGTCCCTGAATTCACTCTCGATGAGTTTGCCTCTCTGATCAAACGGTGTAAGGACCGGGGGGATAACCCCAGATAGTTCATCTATATTCATAGCTGTATTGACTCTCCTTATGGCTTAGTATAGTGTGCCGTACTTCCAGGCGGCGTCACGAAAGGCAAGCAAGTTACAATATGGCGTGCGTGGCGACGTGTTGCAGCTCGAGGCAAACAGGAAACGACGCTTGTCACCCAGTGTGGCAAAGAGATCACGTACGTACGTATCGATGTGTTGGGCAGCATTGGGTTCCGTCAGCTCTTGCTCGGGCGCCACCATTCCGCCGTTGACGATCAAGCGCTCGCTTAGGGAGCGCGCCTCGTGAAGATGCCAATCGCCTACGGGGGGTGGGGTTTGGCCTTCGATACAATCTACGCCGGCCTCCACGAAAAGCGGTCCCAGCGCTTTGAGATGACCGCAGGCATGGATGAAAAGATACTTACCACGGGCGTGGATGACGTCCGCCTCTTTGCTCAAAATAGGCAAACAGAACTCTCTGAACCAGTCGGGCGTGTAGAATAAGCTATCTACGTTGTCCGGCACTACAAAGGCCCACACATCATCCAAGTCTACCAGTGTTTCCAACAGCTCCAGCGACTTCCTCTCCTGGATGTATGCCAGCTCACGCATTTCCTCAGGGTGGTCCATGATGAAATAAGTTGATCGCTCCTGACCTGCCAACCAGTGGAAAAGCTTAAGCGGGGTCGGCAAGATGTGTAGGGGCATGATCCCATCATCCCCAACCTCCGCCAGTTTGGCACACAATGTTTGTGCGTCAAGTACCCACTCGGTGTTTTCCAGCCAATACCGTATGGCAGGGTATTCAGAATCAAACCGCTTCCACCAGTACTCCGACTCAAAGGGCGCACCAGCATTTGCCCGATACTCCCAGGTATGAGTTAGTGCACCGAAAGATGTCTCAATCTTCTCCCTTCGGACCAAGCCCTTCTCAAAAGTGGTGAAGGAGGCCCACGGCGGTTGTTTCCCCTCTGGGATCTCCTTGTCGAATTCGACCGTGTGCTCACATTGATCATAGACGGGTTTGGCAACCTTTCCCTCAGGTCTGGCGAAAACGTCGGCCCCCATTCTTTTGAGGGCCTCAATTGGGTTTCGGGCGTCGTGAATCTCGTCGGGCAGCATCTCGTTGTATCGATTCGCATAGAACCACTGCCATATATTGGGAATGAAGGGGACACGGTCTGGTTTTTCACCAGCTAACGTGGCCAGAATGCGTTCTTTCCCGGTCATTTGTTGGCTCCTTATGCTGAATTGCCATCGCTCTGTTAACGAAACATCATGAGCCAGCGGACTGAGTAAAAGATAGCCAGATCCATTCCACGCAGTTCTACATAGCTGCTTCAAAAAGAGCTATGATGTCTTCCAGAGAGGTATCCCGAGGATTTGCTTTGACATTTCCGCTCGTCATGGCTTCCCCGGCCATGTCGGGGATGGCGGCTGGATCCACGCCGAATTCGCTGAGTCCCCGGGGTATGTCAAGTTCGATGTTGAGTTTCTTAACCGCCTCAACAGCTTTCCAGGCCCCTTCTTCGAGGCATAATCCCGCCGTGTCCTCTCCCATTACCGCGGCCACCCGGGACAGTTTTTCTGCCGCGGCGGGCACGTTGAAGGCCATCACGTGGGGAAGCATTATGGCATTTCCAACCCCGTGTGGCACGTGGAAATACCCGCCCAGAGGGTGAGACATAGCATGGCTGTTGCCCAGACGCGTATTATTGAAAGCCAGGCCGGCCATAACCGATCCCATCATCACCTCGCCGCGTGCCTGCCGGTCATCACCTTGCGCCACCGCGCGGCGAATGTTGCCGGCAATGCGTCGCATCGCTTCGAGAGCCAACATCTCACTGATGGGGTAGGCATGCCGGGAAAGGTATGATTCCAGCGCGTGGGTAAAGGCATCCATGCCGGTTGCTGCGGTAACGTCAGGCGGTACGGAGACAGTCAGTTCTGGATCGACCAGGGCGTAACGCGCCGCTGCGTAGAGGGATAGAATACCTAACTTCATCCTGCGCCCTGGGTCGGTGACAACCACGTTGAGTGTCACCTCGCTGGCAGTCCCGGCGGTTGTCGGCAGCAGGATAAGGGGAAACACCGGATTCTTGACCTTGTCCACACCCTCGTACAGAGTGATAGGTCCCGGGTTGGTGGACAGGATGGCAATTGCTTTGGCACAATCCATGGCGCTTCCGCCGCCGACCCCCACGATGAGATCAGCGTCAGTCTCGCGCAGGCAATCGAGGCCGCGCTGCACGTTTTCTATGTCAGGATCCGGTTGCACCTCATTGTACATAGCAACTTCCATCCCGGAGTCCCGGATGGATTGCACAATCTTGGCTGTGGTATCCAGTTTATCTAGCGGTGGCCCACAAACCACGAGCACCCGTTTCCCTCCCAACTGAGAGGCGAAATGCCCCGTCTGCTCAGAAACGCCGAAGCCATAATGCAAAATAGTCGGCTGTCTAAACTGCCAGGATTGAAACATCATACATGCCCTCCTCAAGCATAGTCACATCGAATTGGATAGCTTCCGTATTTAAGCCACGCCTCTCGCATCGCAAGGTAGTTCTCGAAAGGAACGTAGTCTGGTATCGAATTGGCTGAGCTTAGACAGTATCCGCCGCCGGGGGCCAGGGCGCGAATACGCGCCTTCACTTCTTCATCAACCTCCTGGGGCGTTCCGCACGTGAGCGTGTAATTCAAGTCAATGTTGCCTAGCAGGCAAAGCCTCCCCTGCACCCGCCCCTTCAACTCAACGATGTCCATAGCTTTGGGTTCTACTGGATTGAGGCCATTAAATCCGATATCGATGATATCTTCCAATATCAAGTCCAGCTTACCGTCGCTGTGATAGACCGCCGGCACCCCTCGGTCGTGGGCCAGCTCCACCAGGCGACGGAACCACGGGAAAGCATAACACCGCAACACGTCAGGTGATACCATCAGCGACGTGGCGAAAGCCACATCGTCGGAGTGCCAGTAGGCGCCCACGCAACGATGCTCAAGTACCCGTTCCAGTACCCCGAACTGAATGCTACCCACTTTCTCAAACATGCGCTCTACCAGACCGGGATTATCAACGAGCGCCATGCAAAAGTCCTCAAACCCCATCAACCACCACACCGGGTTGAAGATCTTCCCAATGTGGCAGATGACTTTCATATTACGGGGCATAATTTGATCCGCCAGGGCAAAGGCCGAATCGTCAAACGTTTCCGGATCCGGCCACGGAAATGCTTCGAAATCGGCCTCGTTGGTGATGATGCCAGTCGTCGCAGCGGCCCAGCGCCGCTCGACTGTTTCGGCGGGGTTCGTCTCGTCACTCACCGAGTCGCCGTTGACCACGTAGTGTTTGCTCTGCATGGCACCGCGCACAATCGGTGTCCGTTGCAACCCAATTTCGATAGGCACAAAATCGTAGCCTATGCGACGCGCGAATTCGATTTCGTCAGGTAGTCCCTGTAGGGGGCGGCCGATGACACGCGCCTTGTGCCCTTGATAAACACCTACGTCAACGAATGGCACGTGGTCGGGCTCGCCTTGACAAAGCAGAGCCATTCGCAAACGCTCAAAATTCGCTTCCATAGCTACCTCATCTCCACAACCAGATCTATTCCTGAGGATCCGTAAATATATAAGTTCCCGGTTACTACTCAGCCGCTCCCGATGGACGACAGTCCAGAGGTCCTGAACAGGGCTTCATAAGCGATCAGGCTCGGGATTGTCATCCCTCGTGAGCCGAGGGCCCTCGCGAGCATTGGGCTGAGTAGTA
>DAOUMD010000194.1:0-20351 GCA_034412795.1 Anaerolineae bacterium | reverse complement strand
AGGCCATCAAAGATGGGGGCGAGGTGATCGGGAACCGGACCAAGGTGACGGTCAAGAAGAACAAGGTAGCGCCGCCGTTTCGGGTGGTGGAGTTTGACATTATGTACAACGAGGGGATATCGAAGGTTGGGGATGTGTTGGACATCGCGGTGGACGAGGGGATCGTGGAGAAGCGCGGGTCCTTCTATTCGTATGGCGAGACCCGCCTGGGCCAGGGTCGCGAGAACGTCAAGAAATTCCTGCGTGAGAACCCCGACCTCACAGTGGAAATCGAGAACCAAGTTCGTGAGACAAAAGATCTGCCGCCTCTCGAAATCTCATCGGAAGCGGAAAGAGATACTCAAGAATCAAGTGCATAGTGGCTGGCGATGCGCTTGTACATATTCTTAGGAAGCGTCCAGAAATAACTTTCTATTCTCAGGCCAAAATTCCGAGTGAGATCTTTCAAACTGCACGAATTTATTCTTGGACGCGGCCTTATCGTCAGAGGCATCCATTCGCCGGTCAGGCGCCACAGCTAAAAACTTTTGAGAGATTGCAGTAAACTTTTGAGCTTGAACCGCACGCCTTAAATGGACTGGCAGGACTCCAATTGCACCTTGATTGGGAGCCGGAGGAACAGTTCTCGGCGGTTCGTCGATAATATGATCATAGCCCGTTGGGGCAAGAATGTCGTGCTTCGCAGCAGAGTTTCAGGCCCGTCCATTCGCCTGTATCGCGGTGGAAAGGACAGAACGAACAGGTGAATGACGAGACGAGGGTGAGCACAATGGGATAGGCAGCCGAACCGGCGATGTCGTCAATAGTGCCGAATGGCCAGGTACAGACTGGTTTGAAAACCAGGTGCTGCTAAGAATTCTTCTATGATCAAGTGTCCAATCTGGTTTAGCCAATACCTGGTCTATAACTCAGGCTCGGTGACCTTTGAGGACAAGAGTAGTAGTTAAACATTAATCGACGAACAAGCTCAATTTACTGTTTGACTGTCGTGACAAGCTGTGGCACGCCATGCCATAGCTTGTCTTCTTTTTTAGGCGATAAGCGACCTCTACGCCGGAGGCGACTATCCAGGTAACTTTTGGCCAGGGCGCACAGGGACAATGACTGGTACCATCACAGAGCTGAAGTTTCAGAAGCGCAACAACGAACGTGTCAATATCTACCTGGATGGTGAGTATGCCTTTGGGCTAGATGCTGTTGAGGCAGCGCGGCTGCGTAAAGGCCAGGTGCTATCTGATGCCGAGATCGTTGCTCTTAAAGCACAAGATGAACGCAACCGGGCCTTCGATCGAGCGGTGCGTTTCCTGAGCTACCGGCCACGCAGCCGAACAGAGGTGGAGCGCTACCTGCAAGGCAAGTCGGTTGAAGAGAATGTGATAGCCGACGTCATCGCGCGCTTGGAGCGTGCAGGGTACTTAGACGACGAAGCATTTGCCCGCTTCTGGCTGGAGAATCGCGAACGCTTTAAGCCTCGTGGCCAACGCGCGCTACGCTACGAACTTCGCCAGAAGGGCGTGGGCGACGAGATAATCGCCCAGGTATTAAGTGAGATGGACGACGAGGCGTCTGCCTGGCGCGCCATCGAAGGTCGTCTATCTCGTTGGGCTAACCTGCCGAGTGATGAATTTCGTCAAAAGATAGTCGGCCATCTGAGCCGACGTGGATTCGATTACAATACCATATCTCTGACACTTGAAAAAGCTAGTCAGATACTGGATGTTGAAGATTACTGAGCCGAACATAAAAAAACCAGGCAAAGCTGACTCTTCTATGAGATAACCTGAAACGTTTAGAAAGTCAGGTTCGACTCGGGAAGTATGCCTAACCGCCCCGAAAACTTTGTGTTAGGTACGAATCAACCATCGGTGCGAAACGGGTAGCCCGCACTTGCACTGGGGCAATGCTAGGTAAAGGGTCAGGTGTCGCGTTTCGCACTGAGAATATAAACGAGAAGAAGAGGATAAATATGGGGAATCCTATTGTCATAATTGTAGCAAGCCTCGTCGTGGGGCTAATCGGTTTTGCGCTGGGCTATTTCCTCAGCCAGTACGTTGTGGGAACCAAGCTCAAAACGGCCCAAACCCAGGCAGAGCGTACTCTGACTGAAGCCGAAGCCCAAAAGAAGGACATACTCATCCAGGCGAAGGAGGAAGCCATTAAGCTCCGCAACCAGGCTGAGACGGAAATGCAACGCCGGAGCACCGAGCTTCGGCGGCAAGAGGAGCGGTTGCAAAAGCGTCAGGAGGGGGTTGATCGCCGCTTCGAAAGTGTTGAGGGCCGAGAGCGTGCGCTGAGCAAGCGCCAGAGTGCGGTTGACCGGCGTGCCAATGAGATTGACACTCTCTACGAGAAGCAGGTGGTTGAACTGCGGCGTATCTCAGGTCTTTCTCAAGAAGAGGCCAAAGAGCTGTTGCTGCAGGAAGTGGAGAAAGATGCACGTCCCGATATGGCACGTATCGTGCGCGAGATCGAGGCAGAGGCCAAGGCTGAGGGTGAGCAGCGCGCGCGCAAAATCGTCACAGATGCCATTCAGCGGATCGCCACTGACCAGGTCGCCGAGACAGTCGTGTCGGCGGTACCACTGCCTGGCGAGGATATGAAGGGTCGTATCATCGGGCGACAGGGCCGTAACATCCGGGCATTTGAGAATGCCACCGGCATTGACGTGATCGTAGACGACACCCCGGAGGCTATCATTCTATCGGGTTTCGACCCGGTGCGACGTGAAATTGCACGCGTCGCGATGACCAAGCTGATCACCGATGGCCGCATCCACCCGGCACGCATTGAAAAGACGGTGGAAAAAGCGCGCCAAGAGGTCGATCGGACAATCGTTGAAGAGGGTGAGCAGGCTGCCCTGGCGGCCGGCGTCCACGGCTTACATCCCGAGATCATTAAGCTTCTGGGTCGCCTCAAATACCGGACTAGCTACGGTCAGAATCAGCATCAGCACGCCGTCGAGTGTGCTCACATCGCTGGCATCCTGGCTGCCGAACTGGGTGCCGATGTGCGCGTTGCCAAAGAGGGAGCACTGCTGCACGACATCGGCAAGGCAGTAGATCACGAGGTGGAAGGTCCACATGCCTTGATCGGCGCTGATATTGCCAAGCGATGCGGGGTCCATCCCAAAGTGGTGAACATCATCGCCTCGCATCATCACGAAACAGAACTAGACGCAGAGTCGTTAGAGGCCATCATTGTAGAATCCGCCGACGCCATCTCCGGCGCGCGACCGGGCGCCCGGCGTGAGAGCCTGGAGACCTACGTGAAGCGCATCAAGGCGCTGGAGGAAGTGGCTAACTCCTTCGGCGGGGTGAATGAGAGTTACGCCATTCAGGCTGGGCGCGAGATTCGCATTATCGTCAGGCCCGAGGAGATCGACGACTACGCGGCCATCAATCTCTCAAAAGACATTGCTCGAAAGGTGGAAGAGAGTCTCGATTATCCGGGCCAGATCAAGGTGACGGTGATCCGCGAGACCCGCGCGGTGGACTACGCCAAGTAAAGCGCTCAGTAGTGAACAACCACCAGCGTGCCGGGGCTGGCATCGCTGGAGCGTACCTGGGTGGTGCCGGTGGGCAGAGGGGGGGCGGCCCAGTTGAAGAGCCACTTGGCATCCTCTGTGTCCAGATTCACGCAGCCGTGGCTCATTGGCTGGCCAAAGTTGCTGTGCCAATAGGTCCCATGCAACGCGTAGCCCGCGTAGAAGTACATCGTATACGGTACGCCAGGCAGGTAGTAGCCGGGCCCAGCCATGTCCGTAGACGTTAGCTTCCAGTAGATACGGAACTCACCCACGACGGTGGGCGTGTTGGGCAGACCGGTCGAAACGCTGGTTTGAAAGACGGGCCTTTTCCCCTGGTAAGCCGTTAGCTGCTGATGCGTCAGGTCTATGTCGATCCACTTCTCGTCGTTGGCAGAGGGTTGAGATACCGGTGCTGGAATCGGCGTGGCGGTGGGCGGCGCAGGTGTTAGCGTGGGTGTCGCCGTTGGGCTGGGGGTATGGGTGGGAAGAGCGGTCGGCGTCGGGTTAGGTGTGTATGCGGATGTAGGTACGGATACAATGCTGGTCGTTGGGCTGGCCATAGGATTTTGTGCCAGGGTTGGCACAGGTGTCGCCGTTGGTGTGGCCGTCGGCAGCATCCAGGCCAACACTGCCGAAGGTGAGTACCAGGCGATGAGCGTCACCCCAATCGCAAACACGCAGGCGGCGATGGCCAACAGCAGCCCCAACGGCCCTATCAGCTTGCGGGCGCGCTGCGCAGTAACCCCGCTGCGAGCCTTCTCATGAGCTTCTGGCGAACCCAAGGCATCGCGCAGGAGATCAGCCCGACTGGGAAGCTCCGGCCTGGCTGGTGGTGGCTCTCCCTCAGGCTGTCCGGCATCAAGTGGGTCCGATGCGTTTGGCTTGTCGCCTTGGCTGGCCGAAGGCCATCGCCGCGCCCAGCGAAGAGCAGCCCGGGCGCGTTCGTTCTGCGGGTCCAGCTCCAGCACACGGCTGATCAGGGTCAAGCTCTCCTGCTGGGAAGGTGCCAGCCATGCCAGCCACAGTAACGCGGTGATATTGTCCGGCTCTGTCTCCAAGGCAACCCGAAGCCAGCGACGTGCCTCGGGATGATCGCCGGCACGCGCAGCCGCCAGGCCGCGCCGTAGAGACGACCGGACGCGGTCTTCCGGTTTCTGTAAGTTAGTCACTACATCCCCTTACCATCGGAGGGCGATGGTGCTCCCATTTTACCACAGATTGTCATAGAACTGCAATAGGTAATTTGGAATGGGGGCTGGGCTTTCTATTAACCCGATGTTAATCTATCCTTGAAATTCCTTGTCAGGCGATGTAAATTCTGTTATAATGTTTGTTAGGTGATGAGAGCACCGAGATATCCGGCCTGAAAGGGGGGAAAGCAGACGGCACATCGCGTAGGATTGGCTGATTCTGAGTACAGTTTCTTTGCGATAATGCTTAACGAGAAAGGAGGAAAGAGCATTATGAAGACTTCACCTGGCAGAGTCACCGTTTGGCTCATCACACTTGCCATATTGGTTGCGCTCCTGCTGAGCGTAGTCCCTGTGGTGACGGCACAAGAAGGCGAATTCACACTGGTTGTACTGCACACCAATGACGTACACGCCCGCGTCTTGCAGTTCAGCTCATCCGGCAGCGCGTGTAGCGAAGAGGATGCCGCCGAAGGTAACTGTTTCGGTGGCGTAGCGCGCCGGGCGACTGCGATCAACGATGTCCGCGATGAGGGTGGAAACGTGATCCTTGTGGACGCTGGCGACCAGTTCCAGGGTACCCTGTTCTACAACCAGTACAAGGGTGAGGAAGCCCAACGCTTTATGAACGAGCTGGGTTATGACGCCATGACCATCGGCAACCACGAGTTCGACGATGGGCCGGGTGTACTGGGCAGCTTCGTCCAGGGCGCTGACTTCCCTGTGGTAAGCGCCAACGTTGACGTCAGCAACGAGCCCGAGTTGGCTGATTTGGTCGAATCCTACACCGTGCTTGATGTCGGCGGTGAACAAATTGGCGTCGTCGGTTACACCACCGAAGACACGGCTATTCTCTCCAGCCCTGGTTCTAACGTGGTCTTCAATAACATTGAGGAGACGCTGGCGGCTGCGGTGGCTGAGTTGGAAGGTATGGGCATCGATAAGATTGTAGCCCTCAGCCACGCTGGTTTTGGGCGGGACAAAGAGGTAGCGGCTGCGGTGGATGGCGTTGACGTAATCGTCGCCGGCCATACCCATACCTACCTCTCGAACACCGACGAGGACGCCGAAGGCCCTTATCCGGTAGTAGTTAACTCACCCGGCGGGGACCCCGTGCTGATCGTCTCCGACTCCAGTTGGGGCAAATACCTGGGCCGCCTCGACGTCACTTTTGATGAAAATGGGGTTCCGGTTGCCTGGGAAGGGAATCCGATTACGCTGGACGCCAGCGTGGCAGAAGATCCCGACGTCCTGGCCGAAGCTCAGTCGCTCAACGAGCCACTGGAAGAGTTGCGCAACCAGATCGTTGGATCGGCAGCCGTTGACTTGAACGGTGAGCGTGAATCCTGCCGCTTTGAAGAGTGCAACATGGGCAATCTCATCACCGATGCCATCCTGTGGAAGACGGCCGCCGAAGGTACCCAAATCGTCTTGACGAACGGAGGCGGCATCCGTGCCAGCATCCAGGCTGGAGATGTTAGCTTGGGCGATGTGCTGGAGGTGCTTCCCTTTGGCAACTCTATCGCTACCTTCGAATTGACCGGCGCCAACGTGTGGGCTGCCTTGGAGAACGGCGTAAGTCGCGCTGAGAACCCTGAGAACGAAGGGACCGGTCGCTTCGCGCAGGTCGCTGGGTTGCGCTATACGTGGAACCCCGACCAGCCGGCGGGGGCTCGGGTGGTCAGTGTCGAGGTCGAGAACCCAGATGGCACTTACAGCCCCATTGACCTGGCTGCCACCTACAAATTAGCGGCCAACAACTTCATACGCGGTGGCGGCGACGACTACAGCATGTTTGCTGAGAACGCTATCGATCCCTACGATTATGGTCCCATACTGGCGGACGTCGTGGCTGAGTACATCACTGCTAATTCGCCCGTATCGCCAGCGGTAGAGGGTCGCATCACACAAAGCACAGAAGCCACGCCGGCCGAGTTGCCCGCTACGGGCGGTGTGCCGATCCCGGTGCCAATCGTCTTAACGGCGGCAGGCTTCGCCCTGGCTGGAACTGGCTTGCTGGTGCGCCGCAGACAGGGCTAAACAACGACTGACAACCAAACAGGGCGTGGGGAACCCCGCGCCCTGTTTCTTGTGTTTACATCACCTGCTAAGGCAATGCCAAGAAAATAATAGCCCAAAGCACAAACTCGCATCAGTCCAGGTGAACCCAGACCCAGTATGTGAACGGCTTCGGGCATTGGGCAATGCCAAGAAAATAATAGATTTTCCAGGCATTACTTGTCCGGCTTTGTTTCAACGAGTCTTGGCGGGACGTTTGCGCAATTTGGTGCTTGGAAAAGCCTAAAACTGGCTCGTTGTCGTTCTTACCCGCGACTGCCGCTCGACGATCGACTTACAACTCACACACAGAGTGGCCTCCGGCACTGCCTCCAGTCGGGCCGGGTCGATTGGCTCCCCGCAGCGCTCGCAGACGCCGTACGTCCCTTCCTTGGCCTGGCGCAAGGCATACTCAATCGACTCAAGTTTCCGCTCCAGCCCTTGCACAAGAGCCATTACCTTTTCACGCTCTACCAAGTCTGGGTCCCCTTCATCGGCGTCCGGATCGACTTCAGTCTTAAGGGCCTCACGCAGGCGCGTCAGTTCTTCGATCGCCTGCTCGCGTTCTTCTTCTAGTTTTTTCACGTGCAAATCGTTCTCTTTGCCTGCCATATCTCATCTCCCCCTTTTAGCAGCGGGCGTTCGACTTTGAACGCATCCGGTAATTAGTGACTTGCCTGGCTTGCTGGTCGCCCAAGCTTCGGTCCCCCCGCGCAAAACAGCGCGGGTTTCCAGGAGATCTGATATCGCTCAGATGAGTTGGCCCGCGATTATAGCACATTGGCCCGAAACTGGCAAGACCGACGAAAACGCGAGCATGTCTAGGTAGTGTTGACGTTTGCGCATCCTGGAGGTGCATTTCCTTATTTGTTGCGGAGTTCTCAGGCGCAAAGACTCAAATGCCAACACGGCCTAATCTTTGCCCTGCTTGGGAAGTGAGTATTTGAAAGACACCGGAAGCTCACACGTGGTTGTGGGCTTTTTGCGCTTTGTGGTATAATGTCCGGCAAAATGGACTTAACCTATCTGAAAAAAGCCAAGTTTAGGGAATGTTGATTCTAGCTGTGGACGTAGGCACTGGCACCCAAGATATTTTGCTTTTCGATAGCCAGCGCGACGTGGAAAACTGTCTCAAGATGGTAATGCCCTCTCCTACGCTGCGGCTGGCAGACGCTGTTCGGAGGGCTACTCGTCGGGGTGATGGCGTACTGCTGACCGGCGTATTGATGGGCGGTGGGCCTTGCGCCTGGGCCGTGGAGGATCATCTCAGAGCTGGCTATCCCGTTTACGTCACACCGTCCGCCGCGCGCACCTTTAATGATGATCTGGATGCGGTGGCTGAAATGGGCATTACTTTGGTCGGTGAGGACGAGGCTGGGGCGCTGAACGGAGACGTGGTGCGGCTGCGTATGGCTGACTTCGATTACCAGGCCATCGCCCAGGCCTTTGCCTGTTTCGATGTGGATTTGGATCGAGACCTGGATGGACTCGCCATTGGGGTTTTTGATCATGGCGACGCGCCACCCGGTGTCAGCGATCGTCTCTTCCGCTTTGAATACCTGGCAGAACGTATCCGTGCTGAGAATCGTCTCTCGGCTTTTGCCTTCCTGGCCCAGGACGTTCCGTCCATTATGACTCGTATGCAAGCCGTCGTCGCCAGTGTGCCCCGCGACGATATCCCCCTGCTGATGATGGACACCGCGCCTGCGGCTGTGCTTGGTGCGCTTCAGGATTCCGCCGTTGGGGAGCGACGACCGCTCATTGTGACCAATGTCGGGAATTTTCATTGTCTGGCCTTTCGGTTGGGGGAAGGTGGTATCGAGGGTGTTTTTGAGCACCATACTGGCGAGATCAGCGTCGAACAATTGGAGACGTTCCTCGATCAGTTGGCCGAAGGCAGCCTTACCCACGCCCAGATTTTTGATAGCAATGGCCACGGTGCCATTCTCTTCCAGGGTGGCGCCATTCCACCCGACTTGCGCTACGTGGCCGTCACCGGCCCCCGGCGAAGGTTGCTGTGGCACTCACGCCATTGCCCTTACTTCGCCACCCCCTTCGGGGATATGATGCTTGCCGGGTGTTATGGTCTGGTCCGCGCTTATGGCGATGTGTTGCCCGAGGCGCAAGAGGTTATCGATCGCGCCCTGACCGGCGGCGATGGCTCGTCGTTATGGTAGATTCAGTTATGACTTCGTCTTCTGGGGTATATTTGATACCCGCTTTCAATCGTTTTGACTTGATTGCTGAGATCACTGAGGACATCAGATCACTTATCAGCCGATGATTTATGAAGCTTAAGAGATCAAGCTTAAGAGATCAACAGGTAACAATGCGTTACCTGATAATTCTTTAAACTCCATCAATCATTGGCTCCACAAAGGAGTCCGACTATGAGCTTCATCATTCGCGTATACACTCCAGCATATGTACTCATCGGACAAGGCGAGTCGACCAATGCGTTTTTGGGCTGGCTTAATAACCCCAACAAGCAGACCCTTGATTTGTTCGAGGTAGAGGGTCTCTCTCTGGATCCCAGTGCGACATTGGTCAATTTATCGCAGCCTTTGGTTACGTTGCCCAAGAGGCAGGTTGAGGCTATTGACCTGGTCAGCCCCGAAGCACAAGCCTCAGTGCAATTGACCTCACATGCTGAGCTGGCGGTGTTATACACTGACCGTTTCATCATCCAGGCTAATATGCATCCCTCGGGTGATATGCCAATCAGTAACATGTTCAACGTGATCGGCGGTGATTTCCTCTCGGTGAGCGATGCCCGGCTGTATCCCTTGGTTCCCACCCGTAAGCTGCCAACTGACCACGCGCGGGTGTTAGTTATCAACAAGCATTCCGTCAATTTCTATCACGCACGGACGTAGTCACTATGGACACACACATTATCAAACGTCTGGACAAACACATTCTCGAAGCACATCGGCACCTCTATCAGTCAGTAGATGGAGGTATTTTCGAGCGGACCGATGATTGGGTAAGGGGATTCACCGGCTCCACGATATCGACCTTTAACATTCTGTTGCTCCTGAGAAGTCAAGCTCTCACCGACGATCTCCTCTCCGATACCGCTGCCTATTTCAACGAACAGGGCGTGCCCCACGTCGTTGCTTTCGACGAACACTGGTTTTCCGGTGGAACCAGTTTTCTACACACCCGTAGTTACCAGCCGCTTCCTCCCTTGCCAGGGATGGTCTTATTGGGTCCACCCCGGCGGCTGCGTTCCCATCCAGACCTGGTGATCGAGCAGGTGGAAACACCGGCCAAGCTGAGCGAATATTGCAGATTGATATCAGAGCTATTTGGTCTACCATTGTCCGAAACGACCCACCTGTTTTCCGTCAACCAGTTGCACGACAAGGCCATCCGGCATTATGTGGGCTATATGGACGAGGTGCCCGTGGTGACAGGAACAGGAGTTCTGAAACAAGGGATTGTTAGTGTGTGGAATGTAGCAACCCACGATGTCGTCCGTCGGCAGAGAGTGGGAACAGCTTTGATGGAACGATTACTGGGTGATGCCTGGGACGACGGCTGTGACGCAAGTTTGCTCTATTCGACGCCCATGGCTTATTCCCTGTACCAAAGGCTCGGTTACGAGCTCTATACACAGAGACGTTGCTTCCTGCCTCCAGAGTGGTAAGTGTAGTTGCTCTGGCTGGCTTTGGGCCGCGTCCAAGAATAACTTTGTGCATTTTGAAATATTTCACTCGGAATTTTGGCCTGAAAATAGAAAGTTATTTCTGGACGCTTCCTTGGTAAGTAAGAAAGTCGTGTTTCGAGTACACTGTAGTTTAAGGAGAATTCTATAATGCCCGCAAATGATATGGTGATTCGTATCGGCGGCGAGTCGGGCGAAGGAATTGTAACCATTGGTGAAATCTTCGTACGCATCGCTGCTTTCTCTGGTCTGGAGGTGTATACCTTTCGCACCTTCCCGGCTGAAATCCTGGGAGGGCACGTGACCTTCCAGGCGCGCATTGCCGACAAGCCGGTGCTGTCGCAAGGCGATGACATTGACGTGTTGGTGTCCCTTAATCAAGAGGGCTATGACAATCACATCGATGAACTAAGGCCGGGTGGCGTGGTCCTCTATGATAGCACGACCGCCGCACCCGCCGGAGACGCCGGTGACCACATATTGTATGCCATCCCCGTGGATGAACTGGCGCGCAGCATCGACTTTGTGCGCGGGCGAAACCTGGTAATGATTGGCGCCATGGTCCAGTTATTCGGCCTGCCATTGGATAAGGCGGAGCAAATGGTCCGCCGTCGGCTGGGGCGCTTCAAGGACTTGCTGCCCAAGAACCTGGAAGCGTTGGGTTTGGGCTACAACTACGCCCGAGAGAACTTCACCCAACGACCTCCGGTTTACCTGGAGCCACCCATGGAGGGAGCTGAGGAAGGCCTGGTGATGACTGGGAACCAGGCACTGGCGTTGGGGGCCATTGCAGCCGGCTGCCGGGTTTTTGCTGGCTATCCCATCACTCCGGCGACGGACATTATGGAGTTCCTGGCCAAAGAATTGCCTAAGGTGGGGGGCGCGGTCATACAGGCCGAAGATGAGATTGCCTCTATTAACATGACTATCGGCGCCTCCTTTGCCGGCGTCCGCGCCATGACGGCTACCTCCGGGCCTGGCCTGTCGCTTATGGTTGAGGCTATGGGGCTGGCTAGCATGACCGAGGTCCCCGTTGTAATAGTGGACGTGCAACGCGCTGGCCCCGCCACGGGCATGCCAACCAAAACGGCACAGGGTGACCTATACCTGGCGCTATATGCTGGCAACGACGACCCACCGCGATTTGTCGTCGCCCCCAGTTCGGTAGAAGATTGCTTCTATCAGATGGTCAACGCCTTCAACCTGGCCGAGCGTTATCAGATTCCTGTGATTGTGCTAAGCGACCAGGCTCTGGCTCCTCGTGTCGAGACCTGCGATCCTTTCCGCTTGGATGATGTTCAGGCCTTGGACCGAGAGCTGGCCGATCTGGATGCAAATGGGGATTACCAGCGATACAGGATTACCGAGACCGGTGTATCACCCATGACCGTTCCCGGCATGAAAGGGGGACACTACACGGCTGAAGGGTTGGAACACAACGAAAAGGGGAATCCGAACTACACACCCCAAATGCACTCGGAAATGATGGAGAAGCGGCGCCGCAAGGTCGATATCGCCCGCCAGGAGTTGGCACTGTGGTCCAACGTGGTCGAGGAGTGGGGCGATGACGAAGCAGCCATCGCTGTTATGGGTTGGGGCAGCTCGCTTGGGCCAGTGCAAGAGGCGATAGCCCGCGCGCAGGCAGCCGGTCTCAAGGTAGCGGCTCTGTTCCCCAAGGTCCTGCTGCCGATGCCCGATCTGCGGATCAAGCGGTTCATGCGAGGGCGAAGGGCGATTATCATCCCTGAGTTGAACCAACGTGGCCAATTCGCCCGGGTCATCGAGCACCGCTATAGTCGTGAGTTGATTCGGGATAACATTGAGGTAATTTCCCTGACCAGGTACCAGGGGCTGCCCTTCAGGCCAGTTGAGATATTCGAAAAGATCGTAGA
The DNA here is from genome assembly GCA_034412795.1 of Anaerolineae bacterium. Classification (GTDB taxonomy): domain Bacteria; phylum Chloroflexota; class Anaerolineae; order 4572-78; family NAK82; genus JAUVPY01. Next base: position 8,015 of record DAOUMD010000194.1, on the reverse strand, counting down.
AGTGGCCCAATTGCTTACCGAGCGTGCCAGCGTCGACTAGGCCGTGTTGACATTTGAGTCTTTGCGCCTGAGAACCCCGCAACAAATAACGAAATGCACCTCTGGGAATGCGCAAATGTCAACACTACCCAGCGCTCTTTCGAGGTACGTAGACAAGTGGAGAGGTAGATAATATGTTAACCATGACAGAACCGCTCAAGGTAAAAGATCTGAAAAGTGACGTGAAGCCTATCTGGTGCCCCGGCTGTGGCGACTTTGGCGTGCTCAACGCCGTGCTCAAGGCCTTGACCGACCTTAAGCTTGACCCGACTCATGTGGCCATTGCTTCGGGCATCGGTTGCTCTGGTCGCTTCCCGGCGTTTGTCAACACGTACGGTTTCCACGGTGTCCATGGCCGGGTGCTGCCCCTGGCGACCGGTATCAAAATAGCCAACCCTGAGTTGACCGTCTTTGCAGTTGGTGGTGACGGTGATGCCTTCAGCATCGGCGCCGGGCACCTGCCCCACGCGGCTCGTCGTAACGTGGACATTACCTACATCGTGATGGACAACGAGATATATGGTTTGACCAAGGGGCAACCGTCCCCTACCAGTCCGGTAGGTATGGAGAAGAAGGCTTCCCCCTACGGCACCTACGATATTCCGCTCAATCCTGCCGCGATGGTGCTTTCATATGGCGCGACGTTTGTGGCGCGTGGGTTTTCCTCGCAGCCGCGTGAATTAACAGAGCTCATCAAGCGCGGGGTTCAACACCCTGGATTCGCCTTCCTCCAGGTGATCAGTCCCTGCGTCACCTTTTACGACACCTATGCTCGATTCAAAGAAATTACCGCTCCGATCCCTGAAGACCACGATTCTTCCGACCGGGCGGCAGCTATGAAACTGGCGATGACCACCGATGTCCAGTATTTGGGTGTTCTCTACCAAGAGGAGCAAATGTCTCATCACGCTCGCGTGGACCAAGTACGGGACAAAGCAGGCAGCGATTTCTCGCTTGATGACCTTCTGAAGCGTTTCGTACGCTAGCAGCTTACCGTCCACCAATGTCCCTGACGGAGGTTGTCAAGGAAAAAGCATACGAATTGGACTTTGACCTCATCGGCATCGCTCCCGCCAGGCGAGCGCCTCATGCCGATGCCTACGCCTCGTGGGTCGATTCCGGTTATGCGGCCACGATGGGCTATATGGCTCGTGATGTAGTACGCCGGCAAGATCCGCGCCGGGTGTTGCCTGGCGCCCGCTCAGTCGTTGTAGCCGGGCTGTCGTATTTCGTCGCTGATCCCCCTGCTGACCTATGGAACGATCCATCGCGGGGCCGGATTGCCCGCTATGCCTGGGGGGCTGACTATCACGAGGTGATGGTGCCCCGCCTGCGCCAGTTAGCTGAGTTCATCACCCGCCAGACACGGCGCGAGGTGCAAAGCCGATTGTACGTGGATACCGGGCCCGTGCTGGAACGTGATTTCGCGGCTCAGGCTGGCTTAGGCTTCATCGGCAAGAACACTTGCCTCATCAACCCTGCTATGGGGTCCTATCTGTTCCTGGGCGAGATCCTGGTGAATCTGGAGCTGGATTACGACGAGCCAGCAACCGACTCTGGGGCGCAGATTGGGTTCGAAGCCCGTCAGGGGCGAGCAATCAACAGGGGCGGCGGGAGTGGTTTCGGAGTATCCTCACCGTGTACTCGGCGGGTTGCCACGTGCGGTGCTTGCACTCGTTGTCTGGAGACGTGTCCTACCCGTGCGTTCTCTGCTCCTTATATCCTTGACAGCAACCGTTGTATTTCCTTCCTGACCATCGAGCTAAAAGGCTCCATTCCCCTCGAACTGCGTCCCATGATTGGCAATTGGATATTTGGTTGCGATGCGTGCCAGTCGACTTGTCCATGGCCCCGTCGCTTTTCCCGGCCCTCGCGCCTGGACTTCCTCAACTACGACCCCGAGCAAATCGCTCCTAAGTTATTGGACTTGATCAGCCTGAACGACGATGAGTTTCGAACGCGTTTCAGGCAGACCCCTCTTTGGCGTGTTAAACGCCGCGGCCTGCTGCGCAATGTGGCCGTTGCGCTGGGCAATTGGGGGAATCCCCAAGCTGTCCCTGCCCTCCGCCGCGCCCTTGACGACCCCGAGCCGTTAATACGAGAGCACGCTGCCTGGGCCCTGGCCCAAATCTCAAATCCTTAATCGTTTTCCCTACCGCTTGATGTTTGCTATTTGCTATTTGCTATTTGTCATTTGTCATTTGCCGTTTGTCATTTGCCATTTGCCATTTGCTATTTGATCTAGGACCATAGGCCCGCTGACAAGCCACTCAAAATTAGATATAATGATAATAGATTTCGTGTTAATTGTAACCCTTCCAAGGACGACCATAGTGCTCAATCATAGATTACGTGTTGTTCCTCTCTTCCGTGATTTGCCGGACGGGAGCCTGAAGTCCATTGCTACACGCTTGAAACAAAAGCGTTACCCTCAGGGTGCCATTATTTTTCGTGAGGGAGATGTCGGCGATGCAATGTATGTGGTCGAGTCCGGACAGCTCGAAGTAACCACGGGCTTTGGAGATGGTGAGCATCCCCTGGCTTATCTTGGCCCAGGCAGCTTTGTAGGCGAAATCGCTCTATTGTTAGGCCAACCCCGCTCAGCAACTCTTAAGGTGGTCATTGACGCCGATCTGTGGGTACTTCACAAAAAGGATCTGGAAGAATTGCTGGCTGAATATCCCTCTATTGCCTTGCACTTCACCCATGAGCTGGGGCAGCGGCTGGTTACCACCAGCCACCAGGCCTCGCCGCCCAAGAAAACGCCCATTACCTGCGTTTGGGGCGATTACTGGTATGAACTGTTGCTGGCCTTAGCCAATCAGACTGGGGGTTCCATTGGGATTGTGCCCTTGATCGGATCCCTGCCTCCCATGGGTAGTTCAACCTATATGGACGTGATAACTTCCAAGGCAGGCGTTGAGCTTATAGAGGTTGGACTGACCGAAGAGGCACTGACTGAGGATTTGAGTCGTCAATTGAGTGAATTCGACCACGTGCTCATTATCCTTCCGAGGTACCCCACTGCGCCGGCGTGTAAGGCTCTCGATTTGATGACGGACTACATCGTCAGCTTCGGCGCTCCTCCTGGATGGATACAGGACATGTCTCCCGCCAATCGTTTTCTTAAGTGCGACACTTCGCATGAATCGGTCCAACGTGTTGCCCGTCGGCTGACGGATCGCACGGTGGGGCTGGCACTGTCGAGCGGTGGTAGCCGGACCGCTGCTCACATCGGCGTGATGCGGGTACTGAGACAGGCCGGTATTCCCATAGACATGATTGCCGGTTCCAGTGGTGGTGCCTTCTTCGGTGCCCTGATCGCTGCTGGCTGGTCAGATCAAGAGTTAGTCAAATTTTCCCGCAAGCTGAAAGATGTCAATACTTTTCGCAATTGGGACATCAACCTTCCTCCCAAGGCAGGGCTGATTAAGGGGCGCCGTGCCCGTGATTTGATCGAAAACTGGCTTGACGGTCGTCATTTCTCTGACCTGGAGATTCCCTTTTATGTCGTGGCCACCGACTTGTCGACCGGTGAGGAGATCGTATTCGACAGCGGACCAGTCTCCGACGCCGTGCGCGCCAGCATCAGCATCCCTGGCATCGCGGACCCTTGGTACTACGAGGATCGCTTCCTGGTGGATGGGGCCGTCGTCAATCCCATGCCCGCCAGCGTGTTGTACAACCGCGGTGCCAAGTTCATCATTGGCTCCAGTGTCGTGCACTTCGCCGATGATCCTGGCCAACCCAAATTTGAGGCCATGCCTCACTTCTTGCAGATCATCTCACGCATCATCAGCTCTGTGGAAACAGAGCAGATAAAGTCTCAATTCCCTCTGGTAGATGTACTCATCCACCCCTCTGTCTTCGTGGACCATTCTTTGGACTTCAGTGAGGTTGATACCCTCATTGCCTTGGGCGAAAAAGCCGCCCGTCAGGAATTGGCTACCTGCGAAAGAAAGTTGATGGAAGCCCGGGTCCTTCTGCGACATTTGGAGTCTGTCGTTTAGGCGTTACGCACTGTTTGCCAAATATCTGGGATGCCCCCAAAAGATGCATCATATGAAGATGTCTAGAGAGGACGGGTCGCCTCACGCTTCAGGATAACGCCACTACCCGGTTGGCCGATTACCTCCTCATCGCGGAAGACGATCTCCCCGCGACGCAGCGTGAGCACCGGCCAGCCAGTCACCTGCCATCCCTCATAGACCGAGTAGTCTGCGTTGGATTTGAGCATAGAGCCCTTGACCGTGCGCGTCAGGTCTGGATCAAAGATCACCAGGTCTGCGTCGCCCCCAACCGCAATCGTGCCTTTGCGCGGGTAGAGGCCAAAAAGCTTGGCCGCGTTGGTAGAGGTCACCTCAACGAAGCGACTTAACGTGATGCGGCCGGTGCGCACCCCTTCCGAGTAGAGCATGGGCAGCATAGTTTGCAGGTTCTCTACACCCGGCCGCAGGTTGGTGAGGGTGTGGGCCGGGTCCAGTTTGGCGCTTAGTGACCAGGGAGCGTGATCGGTACACACGGTGTGCACGACACCTTGTTGAACTCCGGCCCACAGAGCCTCGACGTCCCGCTGTTCGCGCAGCGGTGGCTGTCCAACGTACTTCCCTCCATCGTCGTCCTCAAAACGCTCGCGCGTGAGGTGCATATAGAGCGGTCGCGTCTCAACGTAGACCGGGATGCCGCGAGACTGGGCCTCGGCGCAAACCTCCAGGGCGCGCTCTGAGGACAGATGGACGATGTAGACAGGCGCGCCGGTCGCCTCTGCGAAAGCCACCGCCCGTTGCGTTGCAACCACCTCTGAGATCACCGGGCGGCTTGCGGCATAGTGGCGGAGCGAAGTTTTTCCTGCCCCCACAAGCCTCGCCGTGGCGTCCGCGATCAGGGCATCGTCCTCGCAGTGGATCAGGGTTATCAGACCGCTCGCACCGGCCCGCCGTATCGCCTCCACATAGTCGCGCACCTGAGAGTCGAAACGGGGGAAAACCGTAAAGAGCTTGATACTGTTGCAGCCCGAGTCGAGCAACATCGAGATCTCGTCCAAGACCCGAGGGGTGATTTCGCCAAGCACGGGATGCAGGAAGAGGTCCACGATAGTTTGATCGCGGGCCACGGCCGCCTCGCGTTCCAACCCGGCGAGTGGGGGTTCTATCGGGGTTAGAAAGGTCATATTACCAAGCGTTGTAATCCCGCCGGCCAGTGCTGCGGCCGACCCGCTGGTGAAGTCATCAACCCATCCGGGTTGATCGTCCTCTTTCCTGGGAAAGGATAAATGCACGTGCGCGTCCACGCCGCCAGGCAGGATAAGCTTACCCTCTGCGTCAAGCTCCTGCCGTCCCTCAAACGCGCCGCCGATCTGCACAACCAGGCCACCGGCAATACCAATGTCGGCACGACCAATCGAGCCGGCAGGGGTAACGATCTCACCATTACGAATCACGATATCGAATTCAGCCATTCGACTCTCCTGATGTCGGGCATCAGTGCCTTGTGATTGATGCCATAGATGACTAGATAGTGTTGACATTTGCGCATTCCCAGAGGTGCATTTCGTCATTTGTTGCGGGGGTCTCAGGCGCAAAGACTCAAATGTCAACACGGCCTAGTCGGGCACCACCTGCCAAAAGGCCAGTGCCTCCTCCATACCTTCCACCTTCTCTGATGGTATCTCCAGAAAAGTGCCGGTCGCTTCGGCACCAACCTGGCCATCTGCCAGCCTGATCTCACCACGCGCCTCAAGTACGTGTTTTTTCCAGCTCACCACCTTCACCCACGGCGGTCAGGGTTTCCCCAACTGGGATGGGCCGCCGGAAGCGGATGTTGAGCCGTCCGGTCACCATCCAGCGCTCGGCGGCGATGGCCACCCGGCCCAGGACTTCGTCCAGCAGGGCGGTCACGATTCCACCGTGCACCACGCCCGGATAGCCCTGGTGCTCTTCCCTTGAGATGAATTTCGCGACCACGCGCCCTTCATCATCTTCGTAAAACGCCATCTTCAGACCAATTGGATTTTCGAGGCCGCATACAAAACACATCTGGGAGTTGGGTTGTTTTTTCATCGTTTTCCTCTTTTGCTTGAGTCAAGTTTGCGAGTAAAATGGGGTGATCTGGTTTTGAAGTAGTATTGCTCATCTCCCGAGCAACGGAGATAAAAATGGATTTTCAATATGTCATACTCAACGGCAGAACGCGACCTGCCACCGAGGCGAAGGTCTCTTTGTTCAGTCCGGCGCTTTTTAGTAGCTTTGGCGTATATGAAAGCGTCGAAGTAGTTGAGGGCGTCCCCTTTCACTTACAAGACCACCTGTCACGCCTGGCTGAGTCGGCTGAGATGATCGAGTTGAGTCTGCCCTATAATACCTATGACATCGCCAGTTGGGTCACTCAATTGATTCGGGAGAACGGTAACCGAGATTGCTTATTGCGCATCATCGCTCTGGGCGTCACTCAAGCTGAGGACGAAGCATTGGTGTCCATTCTGCCCCAACCTCTTCACCGCTACCCTGATGGCTATTATTCGGAGGGTGCAGCGGTTATCACTTTTGCCGGTTCGCGTGCACTGCCGACCTGCAAGTCGTTAAACACACTGGTCAACTACCTGGCCCGTAGACAGGCGGTTCGGGCTGGCGTCCACGAGGCCATCCTGCGTACCGGTGGCGAAATGACCGAAGGATCACGTAGCAACATCTTTGCCGTCTGCCGGGATGAGATCCGCACGCCCCCGACGGACCGGGTGCTGTCAGGCATCACCCGTGACATTACTGTCCGGTTGGCGCTTGAAGCTGGTTATCGTGTGTTGGAGACTCCGCTGAACCTGATGGATCTCTCTCAATTCGGCGAGTTCTTTATCACCAGTACCAGCATGCATATCATGCCCGTCGTCCGCATTGGTGGTGCCCATGTGGGCGAGGGCCACGTCGGCCCGGTAACTCTTGATCTGATGGATCGCTTCGAGCGGTATCACCGCGACTATATCCATAGTAGACGGTAGACAGTAGATAGGGGACGGGGAGGTTGGTAAATCAAGCAATCAAAGCATCAGTAACAGGTCCTTGCGTCCCAGCCAACTGAGTGCCAGTCGCCCACTCCCCGTCTACCGTCTACTGTCTACCGTCTACCGTCTACCGGTCACAACATGCCTCGTATCAAGACCTTGTGGATCAAAGACGAATATCTGCAACACATCTTGGCCGACCGTAAGACGGTGGAGGTCCGTGTGGCCTACGGCAACATAGCTCGTCTGGAGCCTGGCGACATCTTGCTGCTCAACGACCAACACCGTTACGCGATTACCGCCATCCGCCGCTATCCAGATTTTGGGGCTATGGTTGCCGCTGAGGATCCTGCGACCATTGCCCCCGACCTGCCGGACCGGGAAACCCTCCTTGCTGCTTGTCGTGCCATCTATCCACCTGAAAAAGAGGCGCTGGGTGTGGTGGCATTGGAGATTGCCAGGCAGGTGGAGAGCGGCTAGTTCATCCGCACATCCCCATGAGTGCCAGGTCACTTCTTCGCTTCGCGAGAATTGGTTGCCCCGCCGTAAATTTGCCCCAAAAAGGTCGTTTTGTCCAATTGTCCCCCTGTGGGGTAGGGCTGCATTGAACCGTGGCTGTCAAAAAATAGCAGCGTTATCAGACGAACGTCCCTATATGTAGGGCAGGCTCGTAGCCGGCCGCCCCCCAAATGGCGGGTTACGAACCCATAGGCATCAAGCTAATAATTAGGGTAACTAAACCCACGACAAGGGCGGAATAGCTCTTTCCGTCCGATTCGGGGCTGAAACTGGCAAATGCTGGGTGATCCGGCGCTGTTTTCAGCCCGGAAACTTCATTTACGGGCGACACGCAGCCAGCAGCCCGCCATGAATATACAAAAATCTACCATCGCTTACGACAACTTACCTTGTTTATTAACTTGATGCGTATGGGTTACGAACCCGCCCTACATACCGACCACGATTAAACGCAGTGCTACCC
>DAOUMD010000193.1:0-30339 GCA_034412795.1 Anaerolineae bacterium | reverse complement strand
TCAGGTTCGGCTCAAAGTGGACGGAGACGCGCGTGACTGACAGTCGCTCCACGGCCTCCACGCGCAGGGTGACACCGTTGTCCAGGGTTATCTCGTCCGCCTTGTAAGGCCGGCGACCGAGCTCGGCCATGACCAACCCTCCCACCGTCTGTACATCGTGACCGCGGTTGTCGATGGCGACGTACTCGTCGATGTCATCCAACAGCACCGTGCCCTGGACCAGGATGTGGCCGGGCCCAAGGACGGTAATGGGCGGCTCTTCCTCGGTATCAAACTCGTCTCGCACCTCTCCGACCACCTCTTCGATCAGGTCTTCGAGGGTTACCAGGCCCAACGTTCCCCCGTGCTCATCGATGACGATGGCCATATGCTGGTGCTGAGCCCTGAACGTGGCCAACAGCTCCCCGACCGGCAGCATCTCGGGCACGAAAAAGGGTTCACGCAACAGCGAGCGTAGATCATAAGGTTTTTCGGCGAGCTGTTGTCGCACAAAGTCTTTGATATGCAGAAAGCCGACGATATCGTCGATGTTGTCCCCGTAAACCGGCACCCGGCTAAAGGGCGTCGAGGCCACAAGCTCCAGAATGTGCAGCTCGCTGGCGGTGTCCGGAATGGCGGTGATCGACGTGCGATGGATCATGACGTGTCCCACTCGCTGCTCAGAAAAATCGAAAATGTTGGCCGCCATCTCCTGCTCAAAATCCTCCACCAGGCCGCCAACCGAGCTCTCGGTGATGATGTGCTCCAATTCGTCGGCGGTGTAAAGCCGACTGCTCTCGGTGGGCGGCGGTATGTGCAACACTCTCAGCACCAGCAGCCCGATCTGGTTCAACGCAGTCACCGGGACGGAAAAGATGCGGCCCGAAAACTGCATGGGGCGGGTGAGCGAGAGGACCGTTCCCTCGGGCTTTTGCAGCGCCAACGATTTGGGTACCATCTCACCCATTACGACGTGCAAGTAGGTGATGATTGAGAGCGCGATCACGAAAGAGACGGTATGCACGGCAGCGTCTGAAAGGCCAAACCAGTCGTGCAACGGTTCCTCGATCAGATGCGCTATGGCCGGTTCGGCGTACATACCCAGCCCTAAACTGGCCAGCGTGATCCCCAGTTGAGCGGTCGCGATCCAGCGATCGGTTTTCCTGCTATCATCCAGCACCTGGTGCACCCAATCGGCCGTCTGATTGCCTTCCTCGGCCAGACGCTCCATTTGTGACTTTCGCACGCCGATGATCGAAAACTCGGCCGCCACAAACAGCCCATTGAGCAGGATTAGAAGGGGGATCACAATGAACGGCACCAGGAATCCCATCAGTCGTCCTCATGAGCCGACGCTGTCTCCGAATTGGATAACAACGTCAGGCAAACCAGATGGACGGACCGGTTGTTCTCAACGGATTCCACGCGAAGGCGAACGTTGCTCACCTCGACGATGTCGCCCACGTCGGGCACACGGCCCAGTTCCTCCATCACAAAACCACCGATCGTGTTGGCCAGGTCGTGAGGCAGCTTGAGATCCAGAAGATCGTTGAGATCATCGATAAGCATGTCTCCCCGGACCACGAATTGACCATCACCGCTCGCAGAAATCAGCGCGCGTTCATGGTCAAATTCGTCCTGTACCTCTCCGAAAATCTCTTCGATCAGGTCTTCGCGGGTGATGAGACCACGGGTGCCGCCGAACTCGTCAAGCACAATGGCCAGGTAGCTCTGTGTTTCGTTCATCCTGTTCCAAACGTCGGCAACGCGCAGGGTACCAGGCACAAACGGCACCGGGCGCAGGATGGCGCGCAGATCGGCCTCCCTATCTCTACGGTATAGATTGAATAGATCTCGAAGATGCACAAAGCCGATGATGTTGTCAATATCTTTTTCAAAGACCGGAATGCGAGTGTAGGCCGAATCGGCGGCGAGCTTTAACACCTCAAACACCGACTCATGTACGTCAACGGTGACGATGCGGCTGCGCGGTATGGCAACCTCTTCCGCTCGCCTGGTGCCGGAACGGAACAGATTGCCTAACAGTTGGCGTTCTTCAGCATCCAGTACCCCGCCGCGATGGCTTTCCTTGACCAAAATGATGATTTCTTCTGGTGAGTGAACGTGGGCGTGTCCCCTCGAGTAAGTGGCGCCCAGTAACCTCAAAATCAGCGCACCGCTCCCATTCAGGATCAGGATGAGCGGTCTGAGAACGTAATCGGCCGACCATTTCATCGGCAGCGCGGTGATGAGTGCCAGCCGCTCCGGATATTGCATGGCCACTGACTTGGGCACCAGCTCTCCCAGGATTACTTGCAGCGTCGTCAAAACGATCAGGACCAGCAGCGCGGCAAGCCCGGCGGCCGCGATGTCACCACCAGTTGAAAACTCGCCCAACGGCAAAGCGGCCAGCCAGGGCCCGATCAGCGGCGCGATCTGCTGCTGGCCGTAGATACCCAGCACAATGCTGGAAAGGGTGATGCCCACCTGGCTGGCTGCGATATAGTTATCGAGTTTGTGGGGATCCTCAAGAACAGGAAGAACGGTCTGCGCCAGGCGGTTACCCTCGTCGGCCATCTGTACGATGCGCGCCCGGCGCGCGCTCACCGACGCAAACTCACCGGCGACGTAAAACGCGTTAGCACCGACAAGAAGCCCCACAACAAAAAGTATGGACAAAGCAGTGAACATTTTTGCTCAAACCAGACACAGTTTCGCGACGCTAGAGTTGTCGCCGCTTCTGGCATACCAGAACTTAAGCCCATTATAGTCCAAATCGTCTGGAAAAAAAACACCGATGCAGACGAAGGACCCTTCGGCTACGCTCAGGGCAGGCGAAAGACGAAGGACCAAGTATTGGCCCAGATCTCTTCGTCGTTCATCATTCGTCCAGTTGAGAAAGTGTTACCCTATTTCCGAACGCACCCCCAACCTCACTTGGGGTGGTACAATTCAATGCTGTATGCTATAATGCGCCCAGGATAGAAGAGACGAGGGTGCATAAAATGTACTCAGATGTGATCTCGAAACCGATCTACCGATTGGGTCTTGTGTTAGAATGAAGGACGAACCTTGCTCAGAAAGGAATAGACCTATGGTGATCACTCAGGAGCTACACATACACACCCAAGGTAACTATGATGTCCAGAACATCACGTCCCAGGTCGAGAAAGCCGTACGCGACTCAGGCTTAGAATCCGGCATCGTGACCGTTTTCTGCCCGGGTGCAACCGGTGGCCTGACTACCATCGAGTATGAGAGCGGTGTCGTCTATGACCTGGGCCAGGTCTTAGATGAGATTGTACCCCCCGACCGGGACTACCGCCATCATCTGCGCTGGCACGACGACAACGGCCACTCCCACGTGCGCGCCGCCTTGATCGGCCCCTCGCTGACGGTGCCTTTTGTGGATGGGAGTCTCACCCTCGGAACCTGGCAGCAAATCGTCTTTCTGGATCTGGATACCCGGGCGCGGTCCCGCAAACTGGTGTTGCAGGTGATGGGAGAAGCAACTATATGAAAATCTTGATCGCCGCTGATATGGAAGGCGTCACCGGCGTGGTTCATTGGGATCACGCCAACCCGGCCCACGCTGAGTACTCGCGCTTTCGTCGCTTGATGACGGGCGACGTCAACGCCGCCATCCGAGGTGTGCTTGAAGGAGGGGCTGAGGAGGTGATCGTCACCGACGGACATGGCGCTGGTCGCAACCTGCTCATCGAGGAACTCGATCCCCGGGCGCGATTGAACAGCGGCGGCCCTTCGTCTTTCTCAATGGTCGAGGGGGTTGATTCGGGGGTGAACGCTGCCATGTTTGTCGGCTATCACGCCCGGACCGGCGCTCCGCAGGCCATCCTCAGCCACACATGGTCCGGCAAGCGGGTGGCGGGTGTGTGGCTAAACGGGGTAGAGGTGGGCGAGATCGGGCTCAACGCGGCGGTCTGCGGCCACTTCGATGTGCCGGTTATTATGATCTCGGGTGACCAGACGGCCTGCGCCGAGGCGAGCGAGTTGCTGGGCGAGGTCGAAACGGCGGTCGTCAAACGGGCTGCCAGCCGCATGGCGGCCGAGTGCCTGTCGCCGGAGGCAGCCCAGGAGGCCATCTACACGGCGGCTACGCGGGCCGTGCGCCGTCTCGGTGCGGGCGAGGTCCCGCCCCCCTTCCGCGTTCAGGCACCGATCACCGGGGCCATCGAGTTCAGGTATCCGGAGATGGCCGATCGCGCGGCGCTGCTCCCTGGTGCGCGCCGCACGGGGGACAGTCGGGTCGAGTTCAGCGCCGATGAAATGCCCGTTGCTTACCAGGCCTTCCGGGCTTTGGTCGCGTTAGGCATGGGGTAATATCCTACTGCGCTCCCTACTCTATTCCAGATTCAGTTGCTGGTACACTGACTGACGGATGTCTTGGAAGGCTTCTTCCAAGTAGGGAAAGGCCAGCCAGGCCGACCCAAGCCCAAAGAGCGCCCCGGTGATGGTGCGAAACTGCCAGTTGCTGGTGCGCAGGCCGAAGAGCTGGGTGATGCCGTCAAGCGCCATGGGGGCGATAAAGGCGATGTATGCCGGCCAGGGCAGAGGCTTGACCCGATGGCGCACAAAGCCGAAGAGGATGGTCGCCAGGAAAAGCGAGGCGTAAATCGCGGTGTCGCGTTGGCAAAAGGCCATCTGGTGACCGAAGATGAAATACGAGCGCGATGGCAACTGATGACAGGTGAACCGGTAGGCCGAGTAAATAAGGTTAGACGGTCCAATGTAGCCACCGGCCATCAGGACTGGAGCCAATAAGGGCAGAAAGACGTACAGTCCCAGGAAGAATCCCATGACCAGCACCCAGTGCCTGGCGAAGTGATAAATTAGCTTATCGATAAAAACCACCACGTCTCGGGTGCGGCCGCTGATGGCAGGGCGTGTCGTCTCCTGTGCCGGAGCTGCCTCCGGTGCCACCGTGCCGTTCAACGCCTGGAGCACGTCATCTGTCTCGAACGGCCAGTACAAGCGTATGCCTTCCCCAAAATCGGCCACCGGGATGTGCTCGCCGAGCAGTTTCTCCAGGGCCGGATCATCCTCAATATCGACTACCTGCACCTTGAATGGCACACGCATCGCGGCCGTGACGAGAATCGTTTTCGCCTCTTCGCACAGGTGACAGTCTTGTTTGCTATATAACCGAACTGTCTTCATCAGTACCTGCTCCCCACAAACCGATTCCCCAGCCTACCACTTCCCACTTCACCAATCTACCAATCTACCAATCTACCACTTCACCAATCTACCACTTCACCACTTTACCAATCTAGCAACCTAAGGTCCGAGTATAACACACTTGTTTATCTGTTACAACGTAACCAATCAAACGGCCGGCGCTGCATTCGCAGGCCGTTGTTCGGAGCTTGTTACCGTCGTCCCGGTCAGATAGCCCAGGTAAATCGGCACCAGAGGCAGTACACAAGGGGAGAGAAACGATAGCAGGCCAGCCAGGAAGGCCAGCGGGACGGTAATCGTACTCCCAACCGCAATCCCATCCTCGACGCTGGTCAGCCATTCGGGTGCACCACTGAACAGGAGGTTAAAGCGGGAAAACATACCGCTCAGCAGAAACACGCCAACCACGACCAGGAGGATACCGCTTACCAACTCGATGGCGTGCATATAACGGTTGATGCGCTTTAAAAGGCCAACTGCTGTGCTGAGCAAGACGGCTGTGATCAAGAAGGGTACCGCCAACCCCATCGAATAGACGAAAAGCAATGGAACCGCCCGCCCCGGCTCAGTGTAGGCCATCGACAAGACCAATCCCAACAGCGGCCCCACGCAGGGTGTCCACCCCGCTGCAAAGGTAACACCCACCGCGAGCGAGCGGGCGTAGCTGGGTGAGTGGTCCTGATCGATGTGAAGGCGTCGCTCGGGCAAGATGATAGAGTCAAACGCGTAATCAACCTTCGCCGTCACATCTTGTAATGGTCTCAGCCCTTCTCCACCCAATCTCGTCAGGCGCACCAACGCCTTGAAAAAGCCGGCCATGTGCAGACCGAGTATGATGAGCAAAATCCCACCAAAACGCGCGATCCAGATGGCGTAGTCATTCAACAGGCTGCCCAACACCGTCGTTGGAATGCCGAACAGCAGAACGAAGACCAGTGTAAATCCGGCCACAAAAAGCAGGGCATGGGTAAAAACTCGGACTCTCACAACACTTACTCCTCTCAACCAGACCGAAGAGGCATCAACTGTCTAGATGTATTATTGGATGCAAATCTTACGAAAAGGAAACGTAATCGTAATGCGTAATCCGGTAAAACGTAAAACGTAATCCGTAATGCGTAAAGGGTAGGGTATTAGCGGCATGGTTCATTTTGCCAAGAGAACTGGTTGACAATTTGGCCTGCTTTGCCAGACAAATTCGTAAAACGTAAGGCGTAAAGCATAATGATTTTGGGCGAATGTGCCTTGCAAATGTGCTTTTACGCATTACGTTTTACGAGGTTACTTTTTTTGATTTGACCGGTAAAAAGTGTCAACCAAATAGTAAACCATCCCGTATTAGTTGCGATGATTACGTTTTACGTTTTTACGTTTTACGCATCACGTATCACTTCTGCTGCTCCTGACTCTCCACCAATTGCTCCATCATTTCCAGGTCGCGGCGCAGGTTGCGCTGGCGATTAAAAATGCTAAATACGAGGAGGAAAGTCACGATCCAGAACACCAGATAAGCTGCGATCATAAAGGTCATAATTAGGCCTCTCTATCGGAAGATAACTCGCTGCTTGAGATGCTCTACGCGGCGTGCCAGCCATTCGGTGCGCACGCGTAGCACCATCAAGGCGGAGTACAAGACGGTAAACACTAACACGCAGAAAAAGAAAACCATTTGGATCGTGGGACCCAGCGCAAAGTCTCCTTGGGCGTCGGCCGAGCCGGAACCGATCACCACCGGGTGAATGGTGCGCCACCAGCGGATGGCCATAAAATTGATGGGCACCGACAAAAAGGCGACGATGGCAAACACGGCGGCAAAGCGGGCGCGACGCTCGGGATTGTCAATCGCGCCGCGCAACATCAGGTAGCCGATGTACATCAACCACCCGATGGCGGCCGTGGTCAGTCGCGGGTCCCAGGTCCACCACGTGTTCCAGGTCGGTTTGGCCCAGATCGAGCCGGTAATCAGGCCCATCGTGGTGAAGGCCACGCCGACTTCCACCGATGACGCGCTAATCACGTCCCAGCGCTCGTGACTCGTGATCAAGTACAGCAGCCCTGTGCCGGCCGCTACGACGAAGGCCAAAAAGCCCACCCACCAGGTAGGGACGTGGAAATAAAAGATTCGTTGCGAGAAGCGTTCCACCGGCGTCACCAAGTTGGCGGGATCAGGCGCCACGCCAAAAACGAGTATGATAGCCACAACCATCAACACGCCGGCAAGGGCCAGCAAAATGGCCGTCCAGCGATCACCTTGAGTCATATTCTCTCCCCCCTCTGAATGTAACTTCCATCACCTTCCGAAAGCTCCAAGGCTTTCGGAAGGTAGGTCCTATTCTTCCATCACGTAATCAAACAGAATGAACGACAAGGCCAGGAAAATCAGGTCGAAGGCGACCAGGAGACTGAACCAATTCTGCACCTCCGCGAAGGGTGTCCCGTCGAGAATCGCCGCTGTCAGCTTGACAGAAGCCAGCATCACCGGGATGACCACCGGAAAGAGCAGGATCGGTAGCAATACCTCCCGCGCCCGGGTGTGGACCGCCATAGCCGAAAAGAGGGTGCCCACGCTGGCAAAGCCAATGATGCCCAAAATCATCACGCCCACCAGCAGCGGCAGATGTTCTGCTGGCAGATTGAACAACACGATGAACACGGGCAGAATGATGATTGCGACGACGCTGATGAATAGCAAATTGCCCAGCATTTTGCCCAGGTAGATGGCGCTTCGATCCACCGGCGTCAGCAGCAATCCTTCCATTGAGCCTCGATCTTTCTCCATGATAAACGAACGCGACAGGCCGAGCATACCGGCAAAGGCGATGGCCACCCACAGAACGCCCGGTGCCAGCGTCTTTTGGTTTTCGGCGCGCAGGTCAAAGGCGAAGTTAAAGATCAAGATGACCAGCAACGAAAAAACAAACATCGAGCTGAGCATCTCGCGGGTGCGCAGCTCGGCGGCCACATCTTTAGCTACGATGGCGAAGATTTTGCGGAGATAGGACATAGTGAGAATATCAAACGGTCACAGCCAAGCAGCAATGTCGTCCCACAACTCAGGCATGTCAAGAGCCTGTGCGAACTCACGCACCCAATATTTGATCCGCTCTCGGTTCAGGTCTGGGTGGCTTTCAATGATTGCCTGGATGTCTAACAGGTCTTTCGGTCGGTGGGCCACAGCCTTAAAGATGATCAAGTCTTCCGGAGTGGGCAGGCGGATAGCGACAGATAGATTCACACCTGCGCTCCCTTCAGTTGTGCCCAACGGTGGTAGACCATTTGCTCCGACTCATCTGCCTCTTCTAAAGGTAGCCCTAAGCCAATGGCCAAGCGTAGGATAGAGTTAGTCTGCTGCCAGCGTAAAGTGACGGAGGCTGACCTTTGTTCTTCAGCCTCAATAGCTGCAACCGCCTGCCATCGCTCTCTGAAGCTCTTCATCATCTGGTCGCTCATACTGCATGCTCCACGTATTTATTATAAGCGCTCCGGAATTGGTCGGCGTCCAACTCTGACTTATCGGCCTGGTAGGCGATACGGCCGCCGGCCAGGATCGCCACTCGGTCGCCCAACTCCAATCCACGCTCCAGGTTGTGGGTGGTCATTAGCACGGTGCGGCGTGTAGCACCGACCTCGTGCAAGAGATCGGTCAACATGGCGGCGGCGTGCTGATCCAGACCGGTATCCGGCTCATCAAGCAGCAGGATGGGCGGGTCGTGGAGCATCGAACGGGCGATGGCCAGACGTTGCTGCATTCCCCGCGAGTAAGTCCGCACCGGGTCGCGCTGGCGACCCCACAGCCCCACCCTCCGCAAGACCGTTTCGATGCGAGCGTCGGCATCGTCCACCTCGTACATACGCGCGTAAAAGCGCAGGTTCTGCTCGGCGCTCAGGTCATCATAAAGTAGCGTCTTGTGCGAAACTAGCCCGATCTGCCGCCGCAGGTGGATCGCGCCGTCGGCCAGGTCGTAGCCGGCTATGTGCACCCAGCCTCCTGTCGGCTTGGTGAGCGTCGAGATCACGTTCATCAGCGTAGTTTTGCCAGCGCCATTGGGGCCGACCAGGGTCAGGAACTCCCCTTCGGATACCGTCAGGTCCACACCCTTGAGAACCGCTCGATTGCCAAAAGCCTTGACCAGTTTGCGAATCTCTATCATTTCAATACATCAAAGCTCAGAATCTTGCATCTGCCGCATCACATCGGCTAACTCGGCTTTACGTCGAGCCCGGGCGCGGCGATACGCGGTTTCATTTAAATCACCGGCTTCGTAGGCATCGTCAAGGCGGGCCAGGGTGAGCAGGAGGCGTTGGCGTTCGTGCATCAGTTGCCCCTCGCCGGGGGGGGATTCGCCGGCCATGCGAGGTCGCAGTGAAGGGTAGGCCAGCACGAAAGCGATGGCCAAAGCTCCCAGGCCCAGCATCATCCACAACAAGGTCGTCTGGCTGAGACCGGTCGAGGGCATCACTGGGGGCCCACTAGCTGGCTCGGATGTGCTGGCGAACTCGATCTTATCCAGGTCTACCAATTGGATGGGAAGTGTTTCACCGTTTGATAAACTTTGGGCAGTGTATTGCAGAAAAGTCTGGCCCTGTGCCGCCCGTTCGCCGTCGTAGCTCAGCGCAGCGCTCTCCAGTTTGGCCCCTACGTCCAGCACAAGCCCGTTTACCGAAGCGGTGTCGTAGTATAGCGGGCGATCCAGACTGAGGGTTGCCTCGCTGTAGGGTACAACGTAAACAAAAACGACATCGAAAGTCTCTACGCCAGGTATGATGGGTGATGTGGCTACCAGTCCCTCCTCGGTCTCCAGAAAGTCAACTCCAAGAGTTCCCTCCTGCAAGTCCAACTCTAACGCTCCGGCCGGTAATGCCATGCGCACCGTTTCACGCATACCTTCCTCATTCATGGTTCCCACGTAGGCGCGCTCGCCGAGGTTGCTGAATTGATACAGCTCAAGGACTGAGAGAAAGCCTGGCTGGTCGCCAATGACGATGAAATGGAAGCGTTCAATGTTGATGTCTTCGTCGCTGGTGGTCGTCTCATAGACGTTGACAGGCACCGACAATTGAGTGTCGCCCGGCTCAAAACTGACGAAATCTGAAGGAAAAGAGACATCATCGTGGCTGACTTCGGCGCGGTAAAAGGCGTGGCTTCCCGTGTCGAGCCCCTCGAAGCGGAAATTACCGTCGGGGTCGGCCTGTGCTATGAGATGCGACAGCTCGGACTCTGTCTGCCAGCGCCGCAGCCTGACTTCCACATCCCCCACCGGTTCGCCGGTAGTGGCGTTTTGTACCTGTCCGGTAATGACCCCTTCCGAGGCGATAGGCTCATAGCTGAAGGTGCGCAGATAATCCACCACCTGCCAGCGTTCTTCTTCCGAAAATTGATCGGCGAAGGCTGGCATCTCGCCCTGGCCCTGGCTCACGACGTCAAAAAGGGCCTGCGGCGATTGGACGACCATAGCCGCCGCGTCAGTAAAATCAGGTGCGCCCGGGATCGCCCCGCTCCCGTCGTCCGCGTGGCAAGAAGCGCAATTCGCTTCGTAAATGATCTCTCCGGCTGCGATGTCCCCGGGAGGCATAGCAAAGGTCTGAGCATAGGTCACTACGTCCCAAATCTGATCATCGTTGAGACGGCCGCCCCAGGGCGGCATGAGACGATCCATGCGTCCCTCTTTGGTGACGGTGAACAAATCGACCAGGGTGCGCTGGCGGGCAGCGGCCCGGTCGGTAAAATCGGTAGGCGGATTGTCGGCCATTTGAGCCATTTGGGTGGTAGGGCCATCGCCGCGCCCCAATACCCCGTGGCAAGGGGCACAACTCTCCGACCAAACTGCCTCGCCGCGTAGGGGCGATGGTCTTCCCGTCGGCGACTGCTCCGGCGGCGCGGCTTGTACAGTGGTGATGCTCAGACCAACCAACAAGAGGGCTGCTCCCAGCACCGGGATCAGCCCTATCTTTTCTCGGACAAAATGTATCTTCTCAATAATTCGGGGTAGGGACAGACCTGAGTGTCTGCCCCAAGGGCGAACACCCAAGTTCGCCCTTACTTTTTGAGAAGATATATTTGGACGCAAGTTCGGCTTCAGAGTAAACAACGTTTATTACCTTTTACGTGGTACGATAGCTACTTCTTACTTCTTACTCCACACTCCCTACGCCCTCGGCTAAAGGTATACCACAGCGAGAGCAGAAGACATCGTTGGCCTGGTGAGGTGCTCCACACTGAGGACAGGTGTCGGCTAACGAGGCACCACAGGCGGCACAGAAGACATCGCCGGGCTGATAGGGCTGCCCGCAATCAGGACAGGCCAATGCCTGTTTATCCGCAGCCTCGGTGCGCTTGATGAGGGCGACCACCTCAGCCTGCACAGCCTCCACCAGCTCTGCGGAGTACCCGTCCTCGCCCTTAGAGCGCAACTGAGCGATGTCGCGTTCAATCTCGGCATCCAGGGCAGCTTCGGCCTCCGGCGCCAGACGATCGAGTTGTCGCAAGATGTGAGCGGCCTCGTTCATATAGCGGGCGCGGACTATTTGATAGTCTTCTTCAGCAAGTTTGCTGGTCTCTCGATCAAACTCGGCGTCTTTGAGAGCGGCGTAGGTTGCGTCGCGACGGGCAGTGAGTTCGTCAACCGTTTGCATAGTCGCGTTCGCTTCTGAGGGTGACCAATTCTCCTCCTTGGCCTCAATCAAGGGGTGAAGGACAAAGGCAAAGGTTCCGACTATCAACAGAGCGATGAGAATGATGGGAATGATGATCAAACCAGGAACCTCCCTACCTTAATTCTGCGTGTCCGTGGCCACCAATTGATCGAGCAACGCATAAAGCCGTGGCTGGGTGAGAGGGCCAATCTGGACGTGTTGGATGACTCCATCACTGTCGATGAAAAAGGTCTCTGGAACGCCGGTACATTGGTAATCGTCAAACGCGCGCGAGCCAATATCGGGGGCGTTGGGGTATGTGATCTCGTACCGATCCAAGTAAGCCAGTCCCTCGCTATCGATGTCCAGGTAATCCACACCGATGAACCAGACACCCTGATCTTGGTAATCGTGCCAGGCTTGCTCCAACAGGGCCATCTCTTTGTCGCACTCCACACACCACGACGCCCAGAAGTTAAGGACGACTGGCTGCCCGTGAAGGTCCTCCAGCGAAAAATGCTGACCTTCGAACTCTCCGTTGAAAGCCGTCAACTCAAAGTTGGGGGCCCTTTGGCCCTGCAACTTGGTTGAAGTATCCGGGCGCAATCCAAACGCCAGCATAGCCACCAGCGCCACGATCAACACCAACGCGATCAATAACCAAATGGTCCGGCGCCGGGACTGCTTTGTCTCCACCTGCGTTTGTTCTACTACACTCACGATAGCTTCTCCAAATCCTGTTGAACACGATGCAGGTACTTATCTTCTATAAGATCGCTCTCATCCGGCGAACCGGATGTGGCAACTAGCGTCCCACCTTGAGGGTCCTGTGCACCCTGCGGGTACCCTGCTGTCGCGGGGGCCGTCTGCCGTGACCAACCACGCATCAGATAAGCCAGCCAGACCAGGCCGGCGAGGATGGCGATTACGGGCAAAACCCACACCAGGACAAAGAAGCCGCGTTTGGGCGGTACTTGCAACACATAATCGCCGTAGCGGGCGGCGAAGTAATCCAGAATCTCCTGTTCACTTCGGCCTTCAGCCAACATCTCCCCGATCTTGGCCCGCCATTGGGCACAGGTCTCGGTAGGGCAGTCGGCCACGTTGATGCCAGTGCAGGTAGGACAACTGAGCTTTTTGGCAACAGCGTTTATCTCGTCGACGCTGGGTGTCTGGGCCAAGGCTGGCATCGCCAAAGAGGCTGCTAGCAATGCAAGGAATATAAAGGACCAGAGATGTATGTGTTTCCTCTTGTTCATCAGACTACCTGTGCTGCATATTGCGCGTCTATGCCGGTACCACGCGCCGTGGCGCGCCGGCCAGCGCGTGGCGGCGATCTTCAGCCGGATCTGGCCAGGCGGCGACAGCGGTGCCCAGGATGAAAACAAGTCCCCCAATCCATAACCAGTTGATGAGCGGATTGACATAGGCCTTGAAGGTAGCCGTCGCGCCGCCATCCTCCCAGCCGGCCACGATTACGTACAAATCTTCAATCAGCGAATAGCGCATAGCGGGGATGGTCATCGGTTGCTGTTGCGGGATGAAGAAATCGTGGGTGGGATTCAGCTCACCGATTTCCCGCCCGTCCCGGCTGATCGCCAACGTCGCGCCGGTGCGATTCACGTCCTCAGGAGCGGATAGCGATTCCAGGCCCTTATACGTCAAGCTGAATTCACCCGTCAAAGGTGAGGTGATAGTCAGCGACTCACCGACAGCCAGGTTGCGCTGTGTCTCGACCTGGAAGAATTGACTGCCGATGACGCCCAAGGCCATCATGATCACCCCTGTGTGGATGAGATAACCACCATAACGACGCCGGTTCCGGCTAAACAGACTCCCCAGTGCGCGCGGGTAGCTTTCGCCTGTGCTGCGATGGCGAGCGCGCGTGCCGCGCCAAAACTCCAGCAGCGTGATCACGGCGGTAAAAGTAGCAATGCCGTAGAACAGAGAAACGGGCAACACACGCGCCTCGGTCCCGGGCAAGATGGCAAACTTACGTATGCCCAAGGCGAAGAGAATTGCCGTAACCGCCAGGCCCGCCACGGTTGGCCAGAGCAGCATACGGGCCAGCTTCCGCCGGGAAGCGCGTCGCCAGGGCATCAGGGGGGCAACCCCCATCAGCACCACCAGCGCCGCAAACAATGGCCCATTCACCTGATTAAAAAACGGGGGGCCTACGATGGATTTCTGTCCGGCCACCAGCTCCGACACCACCGGGAAAATAGTTCCCCAGAACGTAACGAAGAAAATGGACAGAAACAGCAAGTTTTGAAGCAGAAAGATCGCTTCGCGCGAGAGCATCGAGTCTAATTCGTTTTCACTCCTTAGACAGTCAAGCCGATCAAAAAGCAAAACGACCGACGCGATGAACATGATGCCGATAAAGCCCAGAAAGAGCGGTCCGATACCTGATTGGGCGAAGGTGTGCACCGAGGAAATGACGCCGCTGCGGGTGAGAAAAGTGCCGAAGATGACCAGGCTGTAGGTCAATATGATGAGCACCATGTTCCACACCTTAAACATGCCCCGTTTCTCCTGAATCATCACCGAGTGCAGGAAGGCAGTGCCGGTCAACCAGGGCATTAAGGCCGCGTTTTCCACCGGGTCCCAGGCCCAATAACCGCCCCAACCCAGCACGCCGTAGGCCCACCACGCACCCAGCAGCAACCCCATTGACAGGAATAGCCAGGCGACCAATGTCCAGCGGCGCGTGGTGCGGATCCAGAGGTCTCCCGTCTGACGGGTCGCCAGGGCGGCGATGGCGAAGGCGTAGGGAATGACGAATCCGACAAAGCCCAGGTAGAGCATAGGCGGGTGAATGATCATACCCCAGTGTCGCAACAGTGGGTTCAGGCCGTTGCCGTCGGCTGGGGTGAAGCCCAACTGATGGAAGGGATTGATGGTGACCATATCGGCCAGCAACTCTGCCGTGCTGATCAAACCTGGCCCTCCCAGTCGCGCGGGGAGTACCGTTCCCAGTGCTCCGAGTGGCCCGGCAAGTAGTGTCCACACGCCCGAAATCAGACCGATGAAAAAGGCCAACGTAATCTGGGTCACGACGATGACGTAGGGCATCAGCGTGCGCATGTTGCCCCATTTGCGCAGCAAAACCGCCCCGCTGAAGAGGGACATCAGCCACGACCAGAAGAGCAGCGATCCCGCCTGGCTACCCCACAAGGCTGTCATCTTATAAAAGATGGGCATGGCCCGGTTGGTCACTTCGGCCACGTACAAAGTGCGAAAGTCGTTGCTGATGAGCAGATACTCCAGGATGATCACGGCCAGCGTCAAAAGACCGGTCACGGCCAAAGCTGCGTTGCGTGCGCTCATAACCGATGCGGGCATCTGCCTTCGCGCCCCGACCAGTGCCGCTATGGCGGCATATATGGATAAAACTAATGCTAACAGCAGTGCAACATATCCAACGTTTGCCATTACCGTTCCTCAACAAACAAACAAACAACAAACCAACAAACCAACCAGCCAACCAACAAACAAACCAACCAACCAACCCATTCACCAACCAACATGGCAGTCTCTCAAACTGGGAGACAACACGCGGCCATGTGGCTAGCGAACAGCCTTGACTTTCTCTTCGGTGAAACCGCTCTCCTCATATCGGGACGGGCATTTCAGCAGCAATTCCTGGGCCGTAAACTGATTGCCATCGTATGTGCCCTGGATGATGGCTTCAGCGTCTTGCCGCATCTGATCGGGCTTGGGGCCGTTGAAAAACACCGGGACGGATTCACCGCTCTCGCCGACGATTTCGAAGCGCAGTATTAGATCACGTGAATTAAAATCTACACTGTCACCCACCACCTTGCCCGACACACGCACGTTGCGATCATAAATCGCAGAGCCCTTGTCGTGCAATTCTTCGACGGTGAGAAAGTAAGACGCAGTGCTTTGGGCAGTGGTGAAGATGAGGTAGATGATGGCCAGCGCAATCACCGCGCCGCCTATGATGAATTTGACGCGTTTGTTGGCGGCTTTGCTGCTAACGTGAGGTTGCGCTTGGGTTGCCATATCAGTCATTTGCTGGTTCCTCCATTCGAGTTTTTGCTTCCCATATCAGGGGCGCACCGATGCCCACCACAATCGGGCCTCGCTGGTTAGAGGCACGCCCTTGAGCGCAATCAGAAATGGGTAATCACCAGCCTCGAGCATTTGATCATAGGTAAAATGGTTGTCCAATTTGGCCTGGGCATAAACCTCTTGCATGGAGGCGTACCAGGGCAGACCATCCGTCTTTTGAAAATGCCAATACTCAAAGGCCTTGAAATGCCAGGTCCAACTGAAGTCCTCGTCGTTCCAGGACGATATACGAGTCCACCCATACTCACGGGCCAGGGCAGTGAGGTCCAGGTAATAGCCATACAGCACCGGTTTTTCGATGCCTCCTTGATCGGGGGCAATCTCCGCCCTCGCTTGGTAGCTATAGTCCCAGGTATTCACGGTGATAGGCCGGCCACAGCTACCGCTTTGGTCGGCGCAGCGCAGAAAGACGCGCCAATAAGTCTCACCGCCCATATCATCGCGGGCGATCTCCATCACCTGGCCGTCTCCGGTGTGGTATTCGAATAAGGTGTCCACAGCCCGCCCACTTTTGTGCCAGCTTGCATATTCGGATGTATCGTTAAAGAAGTCATAAGGACGCCAGGCCTCTGATACTTGTCCCAGGAAATCGTAGCCAACCTCATCAGCCAGGCGACGGCGCAGGGCACTGTACGAGTCATCCACCCGATCACTCAAGTAGGGCGTCAGCGCGGCAGTAGGCAACTCAAGGCCGGCCACCGGTACCAGGTCCCACGGTTCGCCATCTCCGCTCTGGCTGGGTGTTAGCTCTTCCACGTACAGAGACACTGGCTGCGTATCATCCAGAGAAGATACCGGCGTGCCGTAATTGGCGGCAGACCCACTCCAGGCAAGCCGCCCATTCAGCCAGCCTACATCAGTCACACGTTTCAGCAATTGGCCTGTCTCATCAGGAGACAGCCATAGGACCTGCTCGCCGTCAAAGCGTCGGTGGAGCGTACCCAGCCGATCTCCTTCCGGCGACCAGGCCGGGCCATCGGCCCGTCCCAGCCAGGTAATCTGCGTTGCTCGTCCACCCTCAGCCGGGGGCGCCGAGATATCCATCGTGTAAACTTCGCGCTCGCCGAGCCAGTTTCGCACAAAGGCGAGTTGTGTCCCGTCCGGGCTCCAGGCGGGCCATTCCTCGGCGGCTTCACTGTTTGTAAGTTGGACGAGTTCGCCACTCTCCACGTCTAGCGCAAACAAGTCTTTATCCCCTGTGCGCCAGGAGGTGAAGGCGATCTGCGTCCCATCTGGGCTCCAGGCAGGGGCGAAATCGCCAGCACCGGAGTCGGCGGTCACATTCGCCAGCGCGCCACTATCCAGGTCCAGCACCCAGATGTCCAGATCACCAGCACGGAACGATTCGAAAGCAATCTGCGTGCCATCCGGGCTCCAGGCGGGCGCTCCGTCGTAAGCTGGGTGATCGGTCAGGCGTGTTTGTTGGTCGGTCGCCAGGTCTAATATGTAAAGGTCCCAATTACGATCTCGGCGCGAGGCAAAAGCCAGCTTTGTCCCATCGGGCGAGTAGGCCGGGTTGTCATCCTCAAAGATGTCATTGGTCAATTGCCGTAAGTCGCCACCGCTGTCATCTACACTGTAAAGGTCCCACTGGCCATGACGGTAAGCGGCAAAGGTGATGCGTGATGTGGCCTCATCTGCTTGGGCGGGACGGCCAGCTACCAGCCCTATTAGTGCGATTGTCAACGCCATGGCCATCAGCCTGAAGGTGTATCGTTGCCAGGTGGGTGTATTATTGCTATGAAGCCTCAATGCCTGCACCTACCTAATGCCTTTCGTGGTTGCTCATCCTGAACAAGTTGAGTAGCAAAATTAACATCCCTCCGCTGACCTGTTCTGGATGTGAACCAAGGGATGTTTTTAGACAGTTTGGAGTGTATTTAACCACAAAACTCATTTAACCACAAGCGGATTAACCTAAGATTAAAGGCTATGGTGAATTGAATTGGGGAGGATGGTTGACAATGGATATGGGGCGTGCTAAACTTCCCCGGGCACCTCTCTGCATCCATATTACTGAGGCTTTTCGTATCTGCTCAGGCATGTCATTTCGACCAACGGGAGAAATCCCTAAACCATTGGTTCTGGTTATGGTGCCTCGCTAGGGATTTCTCGACCTGCGGTCTCGAAACCTGTCCTGAGCCTGCCGAATGGATGACATGAGACTGAATTGCTTGAAGTGATGGGACTTCACTACTTGGAAACGCGAACCGTTTATTTTGATCATAGCTATGCACACTACGCCCAGGCAGGCGAAGATGGACCGGCCATTGTAATCCTTCACGGCTGGGCAGCATCCCTGAATCAGTGGGACTGGCTGTTGCCGATTCTGGCAGACGCCGGCTACACAGCCTATGCCATCGACTTGTTGGGTCACGGTCAGGCCCCGCGACTGTCTCACAACCACGCTGTCGAGGATTACCTCAAATATCTCCGCCAGTGGATCAAGGCGCTCGACATCGAGTGCCCCATTTTCCTGGGACACTCGATGGGGGGCTATCTAAGCTTGCAGTATGCCTTGGCCCATCCTGGCTCAGTACGTGGCCTGGTGTTGGTTGCCCCTCTCTATGGTCAGCACCAGTTCGACAGGTACTATCAATTTGGCTGGTGGCTGCTAAGCAAGCCGGAAATGCTAAGAGCAGGGGAACTTGTCTTTCGTCACATCCCAAACTGGCTCATTGACGCCAGTCACTACTTGAACCCAAAAGACATTGGCAGTGCCTCTGCGTCGCTGCGCCGGCAGGTCACGCTTGACCATAAAAGAGCCGATGCTCGAATTGTGCGGACGCTTCTTTTTGTCGGTGACTTGCGTCCACGCTTGCAGGAGTTGACAGTGCCGATCCTGGTAACGTGGGGGGAGTACGACCGGTTACTCTCACCTGGCTCGTTTCAGATTCTGGTTGATATGTTGCCAACGGCTCAAGGACATTGCTTCACAGACGTAGGCCACCATCCACATGTAGCCTGTCCCCAAGATTTCACCAAACTGGTCTTGACTTTCCTACGCCGCGTGGAAGACAGCAATTGGGGGGCAGGAAGTGTGCCAGCTAAGGTAGATTACCTATGGACACCGGATACAAGCGCCGTTCCCGCCGACCGTTGATCCTGGCGCACCGTGGCGCCTGTCAGGCAGCACCCGAAAACACTATGGCCGCCTTCCGACTGGCAGCCGAAATGGGCGCTGACGGTGTCGAACTCGACGTGCAACTCTGCAAGGATGGCGAGGTGGTGGTAATCCACAATCCACGGGTGGATGAAACCACGGATGGCAGCGGGAGAGTGAAAGACTTCATACTGGCCGAGTTACAAGAGCTGGATGCGGGCAGTTGGTTCGCGACTGAGTTCGCAGGGGAACGAATCCCTACCCTGGCACAGGTGTTGCACGAACTTGGCCCCCGGCTGGTACTTAATATTGAACTCAAAACAGGATATCTCCTATCTAATAGCTTAGAAGCAGAGGTCGTCAGGCTGGTCGAAGATACCAACTTGGTTCACCAAGTTATCATCTCGTCATTCAACCCGTTGGTGCTCTGGCGCATCCGTCGTTTGAATCGGTTCATCTCCACCGGACTGCTCTACGCGCCTGACCAACCTCGCTATCTGCGTGATCGTTGGCTGCAGCCCCTGGCTCGGGCAAACGCCCTCCACCCTCGCTGGGACATGCTTGGCCAGGCGGACGTCGCTGCTGCTCACCGCCAGGGATTAAGGGTGAATCCTTGGACT
This sequence comes from Anaerolineae bacterium, assembly GCA_034412795.1. GTDB lineage: Bacteria > Chloroflexota > Anaerolineae > 4572-78 > NAK82 > JAUVPY01. The sequence continues at coordinate 10,707 of DAOUMD010000193.1, read as the reverse complement.
TGTAACGATCCAGATGCCACGTCTCGATTGGCCAGTTGGGGGGTCGATGCCATCATCACCGATCAGCCTGACCTGATATACGACCTCTTGCACACTGCCCGTACCGGTAAGTAGTGCACCGTCAGATGAGTTTTGATAGGTCCGTAGCAACGACTTCAGTCGTTTTTCCCGCGTAATGAGCGACTAAAGTCGCAACTACAAGTCTCAGAATTTGCCTGACGGCGTAGTAGTTTGATATTGTCAAAGTAGAGAGACGCACATTGAGCTCGTCACCACATTTGCCTCGCTGGTTTTTGAGGTTTGCCTTTCATCTGCTCTATAACCAATTGGCCTGGACCTACGATCTGGTGGCCTGGCTCGTGTCGTTTGGCCAGTGGGAGGCATGGCGGCGCATCGCCACCCTCTTCTTACAAGAAGGGCTTATTCTGGAATTAGGCCACGGCACGGGCGGGCTTTTGGCTGATATGACCGCACGTGATCTGTCTGTGGTAGGGCTGGATCTTTCGTCCTACATGTCACGCCAAGCCCAGGGGCGCTTGCGAAGTCAGGGAATCAATCCTCGATTAGTGCGCGGCCAGGCTCAATGTCTCCCCTTCCCCGATGCTTCCTTTGCCAATGTAGTGGCCACCTTCCCCACCGAGTTCATCCTTGAGCCCCAAACCTTGACCTCAATTGCTCGGGTTCTGCGGCCCGGCGGCTGCCTGGTGATCGTCGCAATGGGTTACTTAAAGGGCCCCGGTCCTTTGCGCGGTTTCATCGACTGGCTGTATCGGATCACCGGCCAGCGCGAGATACCCGAGCCAAAGCCGCTGGCCCGGCTCAAGGAGTTTGGTTTCACGGCCCGATGGGAAGATGCAACATTGGAGGGAGCCAAGGCCCGCTTGCTGGTGGCCACCCGGCAATAGGGATGGACGAATCCGCGCGGATATTATTTGTGTTTGGCCCGACACATAGATGCTGCGTCTTTTTCTCAGGGGCAGCCTCGTGGTATAATCAGCCCGCTTATGACCGAGCTTAAGGGTATACTGACACCCGAGATGGAGCGTCGATTTTGAGCAACCTGGTCAACCCCTATCATGCAGGGCGGCCTGTCGAAGGCCCGGAAATGTTTTTTGGCCGCGACGATGCCCTGATCTGGGTGGAGCAACAGCTCACCCTTGATCGTCGCTTGCTTGTCGTACACGGTCCAGACTTGATTGGCAAGACCTCGTTGGTTCGTCGTCTGCCAGCGTTTCTGGCTGAGCACGTCCGCTGTCTGTATTTTGAAGGCAAGCATCATCGCAGCAGACCATTGCCCCAGGTATTGGCGGCGCTGGCCGGAGACTTGGCTAACCAACTGATGGCCCAAGATCTTGTATCGCCTCACCAGGTAGATACAGCCGCCGACTCAGCCACAGCCGTTACATCTCTCTTGAGGCAGGCCAGTCTCGCACTTGAAGCAGAGGCCTCTGAAGCAGAGGCATCATCGCCCATAGGTGCCCCGAGGGGAGACCAGACACAAAGATCGCTGCTTATTCTCGATGACGTACACCGGCTGTCAGATGGGGAGTCCCCTTCCCTGGACAGTCTCTTTGACTTCTTGGCCAACCTATTGGCCGATGTGCCGTGCCTGCAATTGTTATTGACGCTATCCGATTTGTGCTATGCCCAGCTCAATCATCCAATCTTGTTAGGCGCTGCGGCTTTCAGACTGGGACCGTTCAGTAGCGACGCAGCGCATCAGCTCATTACCCGGCCCGCCCAGGGAGCATTGCGGTTTGACGCCGGGGTGACCAATCGCATTGCCGAGATCACATCCAACCATCCCTATTACTTGCATCTCTTCTGTTACACCCTTTACAACCTTTGTGCGCGAGACGCGTGGATAAACCAGAGCGACATAGACCGGGTGCTGGACGCATTGTTGACTCTTCCCAATAAGGAGTTCCAGGCCATCTGGGACCGGTCTAATTGGGCGGAGCGAGCGGCGCTGACTGCACTTGCAGGCCTGAAGGGGGCCCACGGTCCAATAACCCGGCAAGAGGTGATCAACTATCTGCGACGGTTTGATCTGAGGGTCGTCCCCGATGTAATCCTGGACGCGCTTGAGTCGCTGGTTGATCGAGGTGTGCTGGTGCGGATGGGGGCACTAAGCTATCGCTTTTCGGTCAATCTCTTTCGTTATTGGCTTGATCGCCACACCGTCCCGGCCGAGGTTCTGACTGCCGTTGATTGGAATCAACTCAGTATGCGACTGGCTGCGCGGTCTGCCTCTGCGGAGGTGGAAATCGTGGAGCCTTTGTTGACCGCTACCGAAACGGCGGATGAAGAAGCCGACAAGCGTAAGTGGGGCACAGGGGCATTATCTATCCTGGGGTTGACCGGGACAGCCTTGATCGGCTTAGTTCTCCTGGCCCTGGCTTTTAGCGGCGTATTTTCGTCCGAGACTGTCGAACCCACGCCGACGGTGGTGCAGTCCCAGCCAGTTGGCGGCTTTGTGTTGCCAACGTCCATTGCTACGTCCACACCGGTGCCCACGCCGACACCTACTCGACCACTGGTCGTCGTCCATCGCTTGCCCGCAATAGTCTTTATGGCGCGTGGGGTTGGGGGAAATACTCCCCCCTCGACCTGGCAACTTTTCGTGATGGACGCGGATGGCAACAATCGTCAGCAACACATCGAAAGCAACGCTGACGACATCATGCCGGTCTGGTCACCTGACGGACAGCGTATAGCCTTTGTCTCACAGCGCGATGGCAATCGGGAAATCTACCTGGTCAACGCCGATGGCACAGGGCTGGTTAACCTGAGTCAAGACTCGTCCGAGGATTGGACTCCGGCCTGGTCTCCCGACGGACAGCAGCTCGCCTTTTCGTCCAACAGACAGGGCAATTGGGAGATCTTCGTTGTAAGCGCCGATGGTACAAATCTGAGACAGATAACCAAGGATGGGGTCGGCAACTTCTCACCGGTCTGGTCACCCGATGGACAGATGATGGCTTATGCTAGCAAGCGCGATGGGAATTGGGAAATTTACACTATGCCTGCCCCAGATGACCAAGGCCAGGTGACAGGTGCACCACGGCGCCTCACTTTCTCCGAGGGGAATGATCTATCGCCTCTCTATTCGCCTCAGGGGGACCGCATTGCTTTCGAGAGCAACCGAGATGGGAACGTAGAGATTTACGTGGTGAACACTGACGGGTCAAACCAGCAGAACCTCAGCAACCTATCCTTTGCCGATGACCATGGCCCAGTCTGGTCACCCGATGGACGGCGGTTGCTGTTCTATTCAAACCGCGAGGGGAATTGGGATCTGTTTGTGATGACGGCCACCGGGGAGAATGTCATCAACCTCACCAACAGCCCTGATGTGGACGAGCAGGCTCCCGCCTGGCGACCTTAGCCTTTGTCCAATTTCATATGTTCCTTCAGATTGTGCTCCACCGCGTAGGCGGCAGCCTCGGCGCGATTAGAAACCCCAAGCTTGCCCAGGATGTTGCTCACGTAGTTACGTACGGTTCCTTCGCCCAGGTAAAGCGATTCGGCTATCTCTCGGTTAGTCTTGCCTTCGGCTATCAGGGCAAGCACTCGTAATTCCTGCTCAGTCAAATCAGCAAATGCAGCAAAGGCCTCTTTACGGGCTGCTTCTCGCACCCTGGCCAGCACGTGACGCGTGAGGCTTGGATCGATCAGCGCTTCACCACGCCCCACTGTTTCTATTGCGCGCACTAGCTCATCACTGCCAATCTGCTTAAGGACGTATCCAGCAGCCCCAGCAGCGATGGCGTCGAAAAGCAATTCATCTTCTGCATATGAAGTAAGCATAATGACTCTGGTCTCAGGAACCTGGCTGATGATTTTTCGACAGGCTTCTATCCCGCTGCTGCCGGCCAGCCGTATGTCCATTACGACCACGTCAGGCCGGTGTTCAAGCGCACGGCTGATAGCTTCGTCCGCGGTGGAGGCTTCGGCTATCACTTGCCAGCCTGGCTGCCGTTCCAGTAGCCCTCTTAAACCTAAGCGCACGACTTCGTGGTCATCAACTACCATTATCTTCACTGTATCACTCCCTTGTAATCCTTGTTTCCTAGAGTTGGGGTTATTATAGGATAGGCGCCACGCCGCGTTTGGTAACCTCGTATTCGTAAGGCACTTCCAGGTCGATAACCACCCCGCGACTTGGTTGGCCGCTAATGGTTAGTTTACCGCCGAGTAACATAGTTCGCTCACGCATATTGCGCAGCCCCTGGCCTCTCCCGTCGTTGGGTAGGGCGGTCATCCCTATGCCGTCGTCGGCGATGCGAAGCCGCAGCGCATCTACTCCCCATTGAAGGCGCACTACAACCCGCTTGGCCTTTGCGTGGCGCGAGATGTTGGTCAGGGCCTCCCGCACGATGCGCAAAATGTGTTGCCGTCGCTCGGCAGTTAGTGCATGGGGATCTTTGCCGTCTATGTCGAAGTCAACCGACAACAAAGTATTAACACGCAGATCGCGCAGCATTTTCGAAAGACCCTCTTCGAGTTCGCCGGCGTCAATTTCAGGTGCGCCGCGCAGATCGAAAATATAGCGCCGAATCTCTTGGATGGTGTTATTCAGCGACTTCATCACGGCAGACAGCTTCTCTTTGGCCTCATCGGGCGAGTCGTCAATCAAATAAGACGCACTTTCCAGCATCAGACCGGCCGCGTAGATCGACTGAATGGTCCCGTCGTGCAGCTCCCGCCCGATTCGCTCGCGGTCTGCAATCAGCACCTGTCCCCGCTCAGCTTCCTCCAGTGCCTGAGCTGTCTCGATCCGAAATATCTCCAGGGCTCGGATCACACTGTAGGCGAGGAGCAGACCAAAGATGGAGCGAAAGACCTGGATAGGTACTCCGATGGTACGCTCTAATAGACTGTAGTTCAGCACACTGGCCGGAAAAAAATTCGCGACAGGCACGATGAGACCGTTGAGCACAGCCAGAGCGACCAGGGAAAGGCTGGCCATGTTCAGGAACTGCTCGATACGGGGCAGGTTCAACGGTCTGATCTCTTGCTGGATGTGTCTCTGGATCCCGGATGCAGCAATTATCGCTGCCGGGGCAGCTAGAAAGTAGCGAGCGGCCACCTCCCAGCCGGTCAGGAGTACATCGTCAGGAGCCAAGTGCAAGAGCCAGCTTCCAACCAAAGTCACTTCCCAGACGATAAGCAGCCCAACAGGCAGCCATCTGGCCCACGCCTGGGGCACCTGGTCGGGCGTCATCAATTGCAACCCAAAGCGTATCAGGGCGGCGAATGACAGGGCCAGCAGCGATATCTGGACGAACTCCAGGGCGGCGATCAGCTTCTCTGGGAGATACGTCGCTTGAATGGGGATGAACACGTGTCCCCACTGAGCCAGCCCGTTGGCAATGCCGAATATTGCCAGAAACGGGAGGCTCTCAGTCAGAGCCAGTTGGCTATGTTGGCGCGATTGCCAGATAATGGCCAGCCCGACGACGAAGAAGACCTGACCGTACAGGAAGAAGAAAACAATTTCATTGGTTTCAAAAAAGCTGCGCAGCACATCAGCCATAATTCAGTGCCGTATATCAGGCAGCGCCTGTTTCTGCCGTACCGTCCGTTCGACGAAGGTCTCGAACGTCGTGGGTGGGCGACCGAGCAGCCACCCCAGGACATTTGGATTGCCCCAGAACCAATGCCTCTCGTAGTAGCGAAACATTCTGAGCAGTGTATCCACCTGGTAGTCACCCAGCCCCGCCTCCCGCGTTTGCGCCTCCCACTCGTCGAGAGGCACGGCCTCTGCCCGGACCGTACGCCCCAAGCCACGGCTCAAGATGGCCGCAACGTCGGTCTGGGTTAGAGATTCCGCACCAGCCAATTCGTAAGTAGCTCCCTTGTGCCCTGTTTCAGTCAGCACAGTCGCAGCGGCAGCGGCCACATCCTCCAGGTCAACCATCCCTGATCGGGTCTCCAGCTTGTAGGGTACCCGGTAGACACCATCTTCCACAATTGAGTCCCAACTGGTTAGCACATTTTGCATGTAGGCAGCCGGTTGCAGAATCGTATAAGGCAGGCCGGACTCGAAGAGGTGTTCCTCAACCTGCAATTTTGCCCAATGGTGCGGCATCGCTTCCGTCTGGGGATGGAGCACCGAGTGGTAAACGAAGTACGCTACCCCCGCCGAACGGGCCGCGCCGACGACCAGTCGCCCAATACTGTATTCGTCGGGGCTCATATTGGGACAAATGTGATAGAGCGATTGAAGCCCCTGGACGGCCCCCTCCACCGTCGTCCGGTCACGCATATCCCCGACGAGCACTTCGTGAGCGCCCAATTCCTGCAGCGGCTCCACGTGGGTAGGACGATAGACCAAGGCACGAACTGCCGCACCGCGTGCCACCAGCGCGCGCACGACTGCGCGTCCGGTTTTGCCGGCTGCTCCCGTAACGAGAATCACAGGTTCCTCCCAGTTGAACCATGCATCAGGCAATTTCCTATCTTGTCAGTCTAATTTTAACACAACCTCACCACGCTGTAAACCGGAGGTTCCTGTTGGGGGGATATTTGACGAACTTGTGGTGTATGTGGTATCACCCTACCATAGAGAATATTCGCTAACATCCGGCAACCGAAACTTTTTCCTTTGTCCTTTGTATTACATGGTAGAGGCCTTTCCATGAAGTCCACAGCGGGTGAAACCGACGAGCGTGTTCTCATCCGTCGCTCCTTGAGTGGCGACGTCGACGCTTTTGGGCCGGTAGTTGACACTCACCAATCTACGGTGTTTAACATCGCTTACCGGATGGTAGGTGATAGAGAAGTAGCCAGAGATCTGGCACAGGAGACATTCTTGCGAGCCTTTCGAGCTCTTGGCACGTTTGATCAGAGTCGGCCTTTCGCGCCGTGGTTATATCGCATCGCCACCAACTTGAGCATTAACTGGGTCAAGCGAGCACAGGTGTCAACTGTCCCCCTGGATGCTCCGTCGCCAACTGGTGAGACTGATGGCGAACCGATGCAGATACCCGACTCCTCTTCCGAGCCGGCTGCTCGCTTTCTGGAAGCTGAGATGCAAGCCCGGCTGCGGCACGAAATTCTTATGCTCCCCCCTGACTATCGGGCCGTTGTTGAGTTGCGTCACTTTCAGGAGCTAAGCTACGAGGAAATCGCTGAAACGCTCAATCTTCCGCCGGGCACGGTCAAGACACGTCTCTTCCGCGCGCGCCGTCTGTTGCGCGACCGGCTGGCGGGAGTGATGGGTCACTGATCGGTGATGAGAAGCGAGGAAATTGACTAATGTCTCATTTGACTGAGGAACAGTTGAATCTTTATCTTGACGACGAAATTTCGACAGCCGAGCGCGCCGCCGTGGAAGTGCACTTGGCCGATTGCGATGCTTGTCGCGCAGAACTGGCTTCACTGCAGACGCTCTTCGCTGCCCTGGACGCCTTGCAACCCGAAACGCCCAACGCTGATTTGACCCCCTTCGTATTGCGTGAGATTGCCTCGGAGCGACGACGGGCCGTCCGGCGCCGACGCATCAGTTGGCTGGTTCCGGTATTGCAAGGGGTGGGAATTGTCTTGCTCCTCGTTTTTGGCTGGTCGGCGCTGGCGATGCGCTACGATACACTGGCTCAGCGTATTCCGGTGGAGGCGGTGCGGGCAACATGGGCCGACACGCTGACGCGGGAGGAAATCTTTTGGACCGTCTCCATCTCTCGATGGCGGACTTGGTGGGCCGAGGCCATGGCTGACGTCTTGGATTTACCAGCCACCCTCGGTCAGGCCATCATCGGTCGTTTGCCTCAGATCCCTGACCTCGGGCTCACCACCCCTCAGATAATCGCCCTCGGTCTGGCTGTGGCTCTGGTGTGGCTGCTAGGCAATTCGATCCTGCTGCGCACAAGTGCTGTTGGGCTGAATTCCAGCCGTCACTCCCACCATCAATAGGAGGTTCATCCGATGAACAATCAGGAATCTGGAGTGCTCTTGCTCTTCCTCGTACCCGGCTTGGTCTGCGGGTTCCCAATGTTGTTGATATTGGTCACTGCCCTGGCACCTACCTACTTTGACCGAACCGGACGCATCCTGTCCGCCCATCCCTGGCGGAGTTTCCTGTTGGGACTCATCAACTTTGTTTTCTTCTTTGCCATTGCTGCTGTTTTCGGTGAATCGACGATCGGCTTGCTGAAGAGTATTGCTATCCTGAGCCTGTTCATCGTGTTGCCACTGATGACCATCGCCGGGCTTGCCACAGCCGCAGGGATCGTTGGAGAGCGGGTGTTGGCCTTTCTCACCGAGCGACCAGGCACACGGCTGGGTGCTCTGGTTATCGGAATCATCTGCCTCGGTCTCAGCGCCTTGCTGCCTATCTTTGGCTGGTTGGTGCTGGCTATCCTACTGATGACGGGTTTTGGGGCGGCGCTGCTGGCTCTCCTACGCCGAAATGGGACCATCCCCGTGGAGCCTGGACTTGAGGTACCAGCAGTGCCAGCTTCATCCGAGACAACTGCTGAGTGAGACATTGGTGGCGGGCAAACGTCTATACCTATTGCAGCCACTCATTCGCACCGGGAAAGGGCCTGCGATAGGGCTAAGGCCGTTATTACTGAGCCGAACATAATAAACTGAACAAAGTTGGCACTCCTATGAGGTAACCTAAAACGTTTAGAAGGTTAGGTCCGGCTCCGTAATCGATCCTGTTAAAGGAGGAAGCCTTGATGAGTGTCCTTGGACGACTCTGCGGCTGGGTAAGTTGGCAGCGCATTCCTGTTCATGAGTTCCGAATCAAGCAACTAAAAAGAGAAACTGCAATTTCGTTAGCCTACGGCATCTTCTATGTATTTGCCGCTGTAATAATCGGTTACTTAATTAGGTACAAGCCGCTTCCCATAATGGGCGCCGCGAGCTTCATTGAGGATGTTTGGTACGCCCTAGTTTTCAAAATCGGGTTGCTTCTCATCGTACCTGGTGTTTGGTTTTTTCTTCAAGGTTACCAATTTCGGGATTTGATACCAAGATGGAGACTTCGATTTTCATCAGTTATCTCGATCATTATTGCCTATATCGTAGGGTTAAGTCTAAACCTGCTTCAAGGTCGTTTCACCCTCATTGTGGATGCGGCAGAGCGCTTCTCGACAGGTGGCCTGATCATTCGCATCGGATTAGGTGTTATACTCGCATTGCTCATAGCTGGTATCCCAGAAGAAGTTGTATATAGAGGCATTGTTCAGACACGCCTTGAACAACTATTTGGACGGATAGTCGCTATCAGCATCACAGTACTGTTGTTTACCGCTTGGCATTTGCCTACTCGATTTCTGTTATCACAGGGAGTTGAAGGCAACGCAGGCGATTGGGGCTCCGTGTTAACCGGCACGGGAATCCCAGTCTTAACTGTCGGATTAATCTTTGGCATACTCTGGGATCGATATCGAAGTCTCCTTCCATTGATTGCAGCCCATTGGGGAATCGATACATTGCCTTCAGTAATTTCATTTTTAGGTGTTCGTTTCTAAATTGCCATTGCGCTCACCCATATCTGTTTGGTAACGATAGGAGACGACCAATGGAACCAAGACGGAGAGGTATCTGGTCTGCACTGATTCTATTCTTCCTCTCGCCGATGATCGGGGAATTGCTCTCGGGCTCTGCACCGCCGGTGGAGTTCTTTAACCCGTTCGCGCTGTTGGTGCTGTCCGCGTTGTATGGCAGTGGCGCGGTCTTGGTCCGCGAGTTACGCGTGCGTTGGAACAAGGGCTGGCCAACCATCTTTGCGCTCGGCGGCGCCTATGCCGTCGTCGAAGAGGGGCTGATGGTCAAGTCGTTTTTCGATCCAAACTGGATGGACTTGGGCTTGCTGGGCTCCTACGGTCGGTGGGCCGGCGTCAACTGGGTGTGGAGTATGGAGCTAACCATCTATCATGCCGTGTTCAGTATCGCCATTCCCATCTTTTTGGTCGAATTGCTCTTCCCCGCACGACGTAGTGAGCGATGGGTGGGCCGCTGGGGGATGATTGGCCTCTCCCTGCTCTTGCTGGCCGACGTGCTCCTTGGTTTCTTCCTGCTGACACCATACCGCCCGCCGGTGGTTCCCTATCTGCTGGCGATCGTGACCACAATCGTGCTGGTTTTAATCGCCAGGCGACTGCCTAAGCGTTGGGGTGAGGTGCATCCGGGCCGCGCTCCGAAACAAATCTGGTTTGTGTTGGTCGGATTCGGTGCGACCCTGGCCTTTTTCTTTATCCATTGGGCTCTGCCTGAATTCGCGGTACCTGTACCGATCACAACGTTATCCGCCGTCACGCTGATCCTGCTGGTGATTTGGGGAGTGGGGCGCCTATCACATGGGGGCGTGTGGACAGACCAGCACCGGCTAGCGCTGGTCGGGGGAGCGCTGATGTTCTTCGTGCTACTCGCACCGCTACAAGAACTCGACACCTCGCGAGCGGACAATCCGGCCGGTATGACGGTAGTGGGCCTCAGTGTGCTGGTGTTTCTTGTCTGGCTGTGGTGGCGGGTGCACAGTTTGCGCCACAGTGACGGCACACCCAAACCTGCGCTGGCTGCCTGGCAGAAGAAAGCAAAACTGGCTCCACCGGAGTAAAAGAGGAGGTATGTTGCCAATAATTCGTGGGTAAGTTGGTTAAAAGTCAAAGAAGTGTATCGTATTGATAGTCATAAAGTACAGCACCCGAGACATAAGCCTGGTATAATGAGTTTGCAGCCCCAATCCTACAG
>DAOUMD010000192.1:0-3538 GCA_034412795.1 Anaerolineae bacterium | reverse complement strand
TGGATAATATTCATAGGCCCTCACCTCGTGGGTTGGAGATTGATTTTTCTTACTTTACCACGAGGTGGGCCTTTTGGCTACTTCGGCTGAGCCCCAAATTCGAGCCACACTTTCTGCAACCGAGTAAGGGCAAGCGTGATTTGCACAATGGGAACAAATGTGCTATAATATAGTTGGGCGTTTCAACCGTCTGCAACATAGTGGACATATTTTGGAAATTGAAGCTGGGAGGTTCCTAATGACCAATTGCGATCTGGAACAGCTCTTGCTCCAAGAATTAGGTTATGCAAAAAGCCCCGGCTTCATGCGCTCTATGACCTGGCCCAACAATCGCCCTATCCCTGGTGTAGATAGTGCCTATTCTATCCACAACATCCCCATAGCCTACTTCAGCCGCCTCAGCGACGCTGATCCTGAAAACCTCCGACAACTTCACCAACGCGTTTGGAACCAGAGTAAAGTCCCATTGTTGTACGTTATCCTGCCTCAAGAGATCCACATCTACAATGGCTATGCAAAGCCTGCTGAGCCGTCTGAGGAGCTCAGCGGTGGAAACAGGCTATTAAAACATCTGAGACAGTTGGCAGATGTTGAGACCGCCCGGCAAAGGATCCGCCTTGAACTGGTCGAGTACGGGTATGACCGCCTGCACTTGGACACGGGCGCGTTTTGGGCTACCCCCGATGGACGGCGCATTCGGCGTGAAAGTCGCGCCGATCAGCGCTTGCTCCGCTCTATGGATCAGGTGCGTCGTCACCTGCTTCAGAAAAAGCTCTCGACCGATTTAGCTTACGCCTTGCTGGGACGTTCTATCCTCATCCGCTACCTGGAAGATCGGGAGCTCCTTACTCTAGAGTGGATACCCCGCCTGACAAACGGTCAAGTCGATAGCTACCGTGACGCGTTGGATGACTTGGATATCACATATCGCCTCTTTGAGCACCTAAGCCAGCGCTTCAACGGTGATCTTTTTCCAGTGGATGAAGAGGAACGCCAGGCTGTCCGGCAGGAGCACCTGAATCTGCTAGGCGGCTTTCTAGACGGGGATGACCTCGATACCGGTCAGCAAAGTTTTTGGCCTTACGATTTTCGGTATATCCCAATCGAGCTGATCAGTGGAATTTATGACACCTTTTTAAACAGCGATGAGCGCCGGAAGGCCGGCACGTACTACACTCCGCTTCCGCTGGTAGACTTTATGTTAGACGAAACGCTGCCACCAGAGGTAGTTCGTCCGGACATGACAATACTCGACCCTGCCTGTGGCTCCGGCATCTTCCTGGTGCGTACTTACCAGCGACTAGTAGCAGCCTGGCAGCGGAAGCACGATGAGCCTCCTACGACCCAACAGCTTAGCGAAATTCTGCAACATAACATTTTTGGTGTGGACATCGATCCTTCAGCCATCCGTATCTCCGCTTTCAGCCTATACTTAGCGATGTTGGACTATCTGGATAGCCAGGCTATCCAAGACAAAGCTTTCTGTTTCCCTTCGCTAAGGGGTACCAATTTGTTCGTCGCTAACTTTGTTACGCCAGAGATGAAGGGAAAATTTGCCAGCCATGAATTCGACCGGGTGATCGGCAACCCGCCATGGGGAAAGGGTACCTTGACGGAACAAATGATCCAATGGTTGAAAGAGCGCGGTTCCGCGGCGGGGGGGAAGCAAATCGCCCAAGCATTTCTGGTGTACGCCCCTGAGTTTTGCGCTGACCACGGCGAAGTAGCTCTGTTAGCGCCAGCCAAGAGCAGCGTCTTGGTTACCAGCGGCCCGCACGAGACATTTCGTCAACAGTTCTTTGAACAATATGACGTGCGAACCGTGGTCAATTTTTCGACTCTGCGCTACGAACTGTTCAAGGATACCAAGCATCCGGCTGTAGCCCTTTTCTATCGCCCCGCACCGCCGCAACATAGCCAGCGGATTGCATATGGCGTTCCCAAGCCCTCTCCACTCTCCCAGCAACTGGGGGCAATTGTCTTGGATGCTAGCGAAATCAAATACCTGGACCGAGAGGAGGTATTGACTCACCCTGAGCTTTGGAAAGTAGCATTGTGGGGCACCCCGCGCGACGCAGCCCTGATTGAACGACTGGGCTCGCTGCCGACGCTACAGAAACAGGCTGAACGGTTGGAGTGGGAGATTTCTCCGGGAATCGAGATTAATGGTGGCGACGAGAACCGGGCTCCTTGGCTTCAGGGAATGCCCCTTCTGCTAACAGAGCAGTTCCGACCATACGTTTTGGATATGGAGATATGTAAGCCTATCCAGAAGGTTGTCTTCCACCGTCCCCGTGACCCCGGCATATATCGTGGCCCATTAGCTTTGATTCGACGAAGCAAATGTAAAGCTGCGTTCAGTGCTGACGACATAGTATACCGTGATAAGGTCTCTGGGATCGTGGGACACCTTGGCCAAGAAGCTCTTCTGAAGTGGCTTGTGGCCTACGTTAACTCTCCTCTGGCTCAATACTATCACTTCCTGACATCCACCTCATGGGCAGTCGAGCGGGACACGATCATCCAGAAAGAGTACAAGCGTATGCCCTTCCTGGTGCCGGATGAGGATGATCCTCGGCTGAAGAAGGTTCTGTATCACTTTGACCAGATCGTTGCTCTTCTCCAACAGCGGGACGTGCTGTTCAGTGAGAAACATAAGATTTCCATTCAGCAACACGAAGCGGCTATCGCCGAACTGGTGTTTGACTTGTATGACCTGACCCCGGCGGAACACCAACTGATACAGGATATGATAGACTACGGAATTGATTTCTTCTATTGGGCTAAAGACAAGCGGCGTAAGCCAGGAAACACCAGAGCGGTCCAGCGACCTGACACTGAAATGCTCAAAGGGTATGCTGAGACCTTCGTCGAGACAGTAACGGCGCTGTTGCGTTACCAGAACCAGACGCTAAACGCCGTCGTATATCAAGATGGTGCCCCCTTGAGCGCGGTGGGCTTTGAGATAGTGAGTCTTGCCGATGCCCTGGAGGTGCAGATTCATGAGGACACCGGCGAGTTACCAGAGACCCTACGCCGTCTGGATCACCTGTTGCTGGAACAGCGTACCCCGGCGCTCTATATGCGCCGACACGTACGCGTCTACGATGCTCCCTGGCTTTACTTAGTACGTCCCAGCGAGCGCCGCTTTTGGACCCGTTCTCAAGCTCGTGCTGACGCGGACGGCGCTGTGGCGGAATGGTTATCCCATCCGACAAGCGTAGGGGTGACCCACTGATGGATGCTGCCCAGGGCTCTCCGCTGCACATACTTCCGCCGAGTGGTGGCTCCTTCTGTCAGTTTCGAGTCCCCTGGGAGACCTTTGTACAGGTTGTGTTGGCAGTCACTGTGGAAGCCTACCAACGTATGCGCCGGGCTGGTGTGGCCCGACGGAATTGGGGAGAGAATACCTTGGCTCATGTTTGGAACAAGTGCAGAGATGTGGTAAACTCTCAGCATGGACTTTCCAATTGTAGACTTACTGGATGATGACCTGAGTACGCAGTGGTTGCTGAAGTACTTCCACCCTGATGGATTG
>DAOUMD010000191.1:0-88307 GCA_034412795.1 Anaerolineae bacterium | reverse complement strand
GTATCGCGCCGAGCGCGGATACGAGTTCGTGGTTGTGCTTGGACGCCGTGACGTACATCTCCAGCCCGGCCAGTTTGCCGAGTTGGAGCAGAGCGGTGCCGAGGCCCCCCGCCGCACCGTGGACCAGGACCCGCTCGCCGCCGCGCACGCCGGCGGTCTTGTGCAGGTACAGGTGTGCGGTGAGGTAGTTCACGACCAGGGCGACGGCCTCGGCAGGACCCAGGCCCGAGGGGACGGGCAGCAACTGGGTTGTGGGACGGCAGATGTACTCCGCGTAGCCGCCGGTATCGCCGAAGGTCCAGCCGGCGACCCTCTGCCCCGGCTCGAGGGTTGAACCTCCGTCGCCAGGCTTGTCCACCACACCGACGATGTCCTCGCCCGGGGTGAACGGGACGCGCGGATTGCCAGGGAACGAGATGGAGCGGATCATGAGATCGTAGGCGGAGACTCCGGCGGCCAGGACCTTCACCCGAACCTCGCCGACCCGTGGTTCGGGGATATCCTCTTCCACCACCTGCAACACGTCCGGCCCGCCATGCCGCGACACGACGACGCGATGATATTTCATACCAGGTGACTCGTTCTTGTCGTAGACAATTGCTTCCATCGTGACCTCCTTGTGAGCGTCGCACTGGTTTGGCGTTCGCTCACAATCGTTTTTTCGATTGGGCGTGTTCAAAATGGGTTGGTAGGGGCACCCCTTGCGGATGCCCCGGGGCGGGTGCAAGACCCGCCCCTACCACCCATTTTGAATGCACCCTTTTCGATTTGGCACCACCTCGGAGGGCGAGGCGCCGATGAGCGGTGGTCGGCGCCCTCACACGGTGATGACGACTTTTCCCTGGGCGTGACCTTCATCCAGATACCGGAAGGCCTCAGGGGTCTCGCTCAGCGGGTACATTCTGTCGATGACCGGTGTGACCTTGCCGGCTTCAATGAGCTCCTTCAGAACAACCAGGTCCTCACTGTTCGGAATCGCAATATACGGGCGTCCCTGCTGGCGCATGAACAGGGACAACACGAGCGCCTTGATAATGTAACCCATGCCGCTATGGCCGCTGTTAGGTATGTGGGTCCCCTGGGGGGTGAGCGCGCGTCTGTAGTCTGAAAACGAATGGTTCGCCACTTGATCAAGGATGAGATCGTAGCGCCGCCCACTTTGTGTGAAGTCCTTTTGGGTGTAATCAATGACATGGTCTGCGCCGATCGAGCGGACCATGTCCACGTTCCTCGTGCTGCACACACCGGTCACTTCCGCCCCGAACGCCTTAGCAATCTGCACGGCGAACGTTCCCACGCCTCCCGACGCACCATTGATCAGAACCTTCTGTCCTGGCCGAACCTTTCCCGCATCGCGAAGACCGAGGAGGGCAGCGACTGCGGAGGTAGGTACGGCCGCGGCTTGCTCAAGTGTGAGGTTGGCCGGCTTCAGCACGAACTTGTCTTGTGCAGCACACGCATACTCGGCGCAGGTGCCGTTGCACGCGCCGAATACCTCATCACCTGGTTGAAACCGCATCACGTTCTTGCCGACCGCCTCAACGTGCCCTGCCACATCGTATCCCGGAACATAGTCCTTTGGTTTGGGCCACCCAACAGTCATGCGCACCATGTACGGCACGCCTCTCATAGCGAAGTAGTCACCTGCGTGGAAGGCGGCCGCGTGAACGCGTACCAGCACATCGTCATCGTTGACCACCGGCTTGTCGATTTCCTTGAGTTCGAAGACATCCGGTGAGCCGTACTCGTTTTGGACGATTGCTTTCATAAGTATTTCTCCTAATTTACTTTGATTTGGTCATTTTCAGAATAGTCTATGACAAACATCCTGCAAGCTTGCAAAACCCAACAAAGCGCATCGGTAAAAAACACCTTGAAGGCCTGGCCTATCACCTGCCCGTGGTTGGTGTCGGTTTTGTCTTTCCACTATTCAAGGTGCTCGGAGGGGAAAACTCTCGGCCTGCTCCGGCGTGAGGACGTTGTTCCTATACAGATTAGCACCGGCCCTTATGATCGTAACTACGAAAAACGCTATGAAGCCCGTACGGTAGTCAATTGTCTTGGTAAAGGGAAGCACTATAGGTATCCACCAGACAACATTGTAGGCAATAAAGATGAGTCGGTTAGTGAAGCTCTGTTTGACTGGAACGTGGTTAGCTAAGTTTTTCCAAAGCCACGCGAACCGCATGGCTGAATGTTGTTCGACAATCACTCAGTAAAGCACCCCGATAACCACAAGCCCGATAAAGCCTGCCCTGTCTGACAATACCGAAGTGGATAAGACGACGACAACATAAATCAGAGCGGGAATTCCCAGTCCCAGCGAAAGCAAATTATTCCAACGCACGGTCAAGAATTTTTCCTTTGTCATAGTGTCCCTCCTTTCCACTTATCGATTTCCAGATTAGGTTTAGTTGTTATGCTCCACAGTTATGACGACGTTTCCCTTTTTGTGTCCTTGTTCGACATACCGATGAGCCTCGGCAGTCTGCTCCAACGGATAGCGTCTATCGATGACCGATTTGATCGTTCCCGCCTCAATAAGCTCTTTGAGGAAAATTAAATCTTCAGTCTTTCGGCTTGCATACTCAAATATTACTTTCTTGCTGCTTCTCCTCGAAGTCCATAGCCCACGAACCATCTTTAACAGCTTGGGGTTAGCTATAAGATAGCGTCCATTTTGCTTTAGCGATCTGATGCTACCTGAAAACGAACTCTTGCCTACCACGTCAAAAATAACATCATAGGTTTCACCGCTTTTGGTGAAATCTTCTTGCGTGTAATCAATGACATGGTCTGCACCAATCGAGCGCAGCATGTCCAGTTTCCCCGTGCTGTCCACGCCGGTCACTTCCGCCCCAAAGTGCTTGGCAAGCTGTATGCCAAAGGTACCTATACTTCCACCCGCACCATTGATCAAAACCTTTTGTCCGCTCCGGATATTTCCTTTTCTAAGAAAATGCAATGCCTCAAGTCCCCCGGTAGGAACAGTGGCGGCTTCCTCATAGGTCATATTGGCCGGTTTTTTTGCCAGCACCCCATCTTCAGATTCCTCAGGCAGACATGTGTACTCAGCATAAGCCCCCATACCAAAACCGGTAGCTGCAAAAACCTGGTCACCTTCTTCAAATAATTTTACGTCTTTGCCTACTGATTCAATTTCCCCGGCTAGCTCCTGCCCCAGTATCGTTATTCTTTTTGGTTTTCTGAGACCCACATATATTCGCATGGGGAGCGATAACCAGAGAGGGAATTTGAGACTTCGAGCCTCACAGTCCCCTGCTGTTACGGTTGCCGCATATACTTTTACCAGTACTTCATTGTCCTTGGGAGTTGGTTTTTCTACCTCTCCCAACTGAAGAACATCCGGAGGCCCGTATTTTGTCCATACAATTGCATTCATAGGTATTCCCCCCAATTTACTTTGATCCGGTGATTTGTTATGTTCTCTATATCTTCTTTGCTACAATAAAATAGTTCGGTGGAGTATGACCTAATTCTTCAGTTTCAACAATTTGAAAATTTCCATTAGCTATTAAATCTTCTAATTCAGAGAATTTAAAAATCTTCACATATGGAACTATTCCTATTTTACTCAGGAGGGATAGTAAAATACCTAAAAATGACATTTTCTCTCCCATACAAGCTGTTGCAGAAATAAATAATCCTCCCGGTTTCAATAATTCGTTTATCCTTTGCATAACCTTCTGAGTATCTTCTAATAAATGCAGAATATTGAAAGCCAAAATCACATTGAATGATTCTTTTTTATATCTCTCATCAAATATCGTTGATTGCGCGAAATTTATATTCTCAATTTTGCGCTCACCTGCTTTTCTTTTTGCAACATCGATCATTTTGGACGATATATCAATAGCATGAATCTCTTTCACATTGTCAGCAATTTCATTGGTTATTATCCCTGTCCCACATGCGTAATCTAAAACAATATCGCTCATATTGAGATGTTTTTTAGTGTTTGCAACAGTTTTGATGTGAGTCTGTTCATATTGTTTGACTTGCTTATCATAGTTTCTTGATTGTTTGTCCCAAAACTTTTCTGATTTATTCATTCTTTGCATCCCCGTTGATAAAAAACATAACCCGCTGCTATGAGGCGTAGCGGAACAGCGGCAGGCGCAGCGCTTTATCAGGTTTTGTCGTTATGCTCCACAGTAATGACTACATTTCCCTTTTTGTGCCCTTGTTCGACATACCGGTGAGCCTCGGCAGCCCGTTCCAAAGGAAAGCTCCTATCGATGACCGATTTGATCTTTCCCGCCTCAATAAGCTCTTTGAGGGAAATTAGATCTTCAGTGCTTTGGGGTGACAGCACACATATTACTTTTTTACTACCCATTATCGAAGTCCATAACATTTGAAAAAGCTGTCTCATCTTAAAGCTGGCTAAAACATAGCGTCCGTTTTGCTTTAGCGAGCTTTTACACCGTGAAAACGAACTCTTGCCTAATATGTCAAAAATAAGATCATAGGTCTCACCGCTTTGGGTAAAATCCTCTTTGGTGTAATCAATGACCTTATCGGCTCCCAGAGATTTCACAAATTCCAATCTTGGGGTACCGCATACGCCGGTAACTTCTGCTCCGGAATCCCTGGCAAGCTGTACTGCAAAATTACCTATCCCTCCGGAAGCGCCATTGATAAGGACTTTTTGCCCGCTCTGAATATTTTCTTTTCTAAGAATATACAATGCTGTCATTCCCCCACTGGGAACGGCAGCGGCTTCCTCATAGGTCATGTCGGCCGGTTTTATGGCCAGCACCCCGTCTTCAGGCATACATAGATACTCGGCATAAGCACCCATGCTTTGACCACGATATCCAAAAACCTGGTCGCCTTCTTTGAATCGCTTTACATCCTTGCCTGTTGCTTCAATTTCGCCGGCAAATTCACTCCCCAGTATTTTTATTTTTGGTTTTCTGAGACCAAAAGATATTTTCGCGATTAGCCAAAACAAGAAAGGCATGTTGAACTTGCGCGGGGTGATATTTCTAAAATCTCGAGCTATAATATCCCCGTAATTTACCGATGTCGCATATACTCTTATCAGTATTTCATCCTCCTTGGGTGTAGGTTTTTCTACCTCTTTGAGCTGAAGAACTTCCGGTGGCCCGTATTCTGTATATACAATCGCCTTCATAAGCATTCCTCCTTATTTTATGTGTGCTCATTTAAACTTTGTCATATCTGTTCTGCAGACTCGGAAGCGATTGCAGATGGATTAAAACCTTTGACCATTAGCCATATCGCTAGAACTATTTCGTTCAAAATTATTGGAAGATACAAAATCATCAATGCAGGAATAATACCCATTACTTCTAACAGGTTTACTAGTATCAACAATATGGCTGCAATAATACCCCACACTGATATCCATCGAGGAATGAGTTTTGATTGATACAACAGGTAATAAAATATCAGAGCAGCTACGGCAAAAATGTATGCGTGCCCCACATAAATTCCATCACGTATTTCTAGCAATAAAGTGCTATGAGATAAAAACAAAATTCCAGCAATAATCATGAGTCCACCTTCAATACTCCTGAAAACAATGTACCAAAAAGATACTTTTTTGTTGTAGGGTCTAAAGAGTGGAAACATTAAAACTGCAATAACAATAACTGCAAGGCCACTAATTACCTCAAGAAACATTCCTAATATCTTTGCATCCGGATTGCCACTTCCAAGCAAACTATATGCAAGTAGAATTAATACTCCCACAACTATGGCGGTCTTTCTGTTTGAATTCATTTTTGCCTTGGTAGTCATCGTTTTTTCTCCTTTTTTTGAACGATATTGATAAGTTTCACTTTTCAAATAAGGTGCAACGCACTTGCACTACTCCATCGGTTACATCTGACCGTGACGTTCCAGTAGCTGTTTGGGCCACTGTAGGGACCGAAAGTGCGTTGCACCTTGGGCCGCCCTCCTATTTGAAAGGTATTGGACCTAAGCTTCCTCCGGACCGGCTTGGCGGGATTGGGCCTCCTCCATGATGGCCTGGATCTCGGCTTTCATCTTGCCCAGGTCGCCACCAATCTGCTCCTTGTGGCCAGCGTACAAGTCTCCGACCTGATCCGGAGGCACCAGCCTGAGGGACAAGGCCCGGCTCCCTTCCTCGTCCACCGAAACCTCACCCAGGAAAGGCACCATACCCGTCACCAAGCGGATACCGGCCACCACAGCACCGATAGCCGCCACGGGCAGGACCAACGCGGTCACAAAGCCAGTCAGGAAGCTGAAGGGGATGGCCAAGAGCTGCACAATGACACCGGACAGCGGGCCGCTTTTATCTTTACGCTTCCGCATCGTTCTCACCTCCCGCAACTTGGGTGCCCTCTACCGCCGCGTTCTCCTTGAGGGCCTGTTCCCGAACGAAAGTCACCACTTCGTCGGGCGTCATCAACACCAACTCAGGCCTCCCCTCGCCCACCTTCTTGACCGACGGGAACTTTCCGGTGAACAGATAGGTGAGGAACTCGGTTCCGAGGACGACCAGAGTGACCAGCCCCAGGACGAGCCCCAACAAAAAAGCCATTCGCCTCAGTAAATCCATGCTTGAACCTCCTGATATAATGCTGAAAATTTGAACTTGACAGTTTATGTGACTCAGGACCGAAGCTTGCCTCCGTTTCGCACAAGGAATGATCACTGCGAAATAGCGGTGGGGTGGTCCCTCCTGAGCGAAGTCGAAGGGCAGCGCTTTGTCAGGTTTTGTTATCATGCTCCACAGTGATGACTACATTTCCCTTTTTGTGCCCTTTTTCTACATATCGGTGCAGCTCGGCAATTTCAGTATTCACATGCTGAGACATAAGTCTCTCTTTATAGGGACATTAGATATTTCGGTTTGTAGAGCGCGATCACAACCACTGCCCATACTATTACGATCGTGCTCACCACTGCTGGAAGAATACCAACGTCCGCTTTCGAAGCGGTTATGAAATTGAAGCATCCGTGCCAGATGGCAACCATGAGTATGCTGTCTTTGGCACTGTTATACAGCCAGGTGAGAACCACCGCGCCGGCGAACAGTCCAATCACCCAGCCGAACGCGATGGACGGATCAAACAAATAGAAGAATTGCGGCAAATGCCAGAGCGCCCAAAACGCGGCCAGAATAATCGTGGCTGCGAGCGCACCGCGACCTTTTTGCAGGCGCGGCAAGGCAAAACCTCGCCATCCAGTCTCTTCACCCAGTCCGAATGTGAATAACCACAGAAGCAGCGCTCCGATGCCCAGCGGCGGCAGGTAGTTCACCGCACCCAAATTTGACAGACCAATCTCGCTGTCTGTGAGGCCATTAAGAATCAGAATAACAACATAACCGATGATGAGCGGGGAGAAGGCAACAATCCACCATTTCGGACACACTCTCCACATGATCATGTGCCTGCCAAGCTCCTTCAGCCCGGGCAATCCTTGACTGATCCATGTCACGATCAGCGCCGAGAGCATTGGACCATAGGCAACCAGGTAATGTGTCCATTGAGGCAGTATCGCTGGGATGATTCCTTGATTGGCGAGCGCTAACGGAACGCCAATCGACCAGGAAATTGCATAGGCAAGTATGAAATAAGCGATGAGAACCCTGGAATCATCAGGAAATGTTGCGGTGTTTTTCATTAATGGCCCTTTTCAGGTTTACGAATAACCTGGCTCAAGGTTGCTCTCCAATTTCCAGGCGTACTAACCTTGCCGTCAGCGCGCCCACCCTTTCCCCCTATCTTCAGGACTCCCTACGGGGCCTTCGAGAGACGGTAGACCTTCCATCCCAGGACGAGATGGAAGACGATGAGTGACAGAACGCTGACGACGGCGATTAGAGAGCCAGGATCGATCAGCAGGACAACCCCCACTGCGACCCCCATCACCCCCATCACCACGCTCAACCAGCCAACGCCCTTGCCAAAGGCTGGGGTTCCCAGCATAGCTACGCCGAGGGCCGTGATACCAACCGCCACGATAGCAAGCCCGGCGAAGAGCAGCGCATCAAAGATGCCCCAGGTTGCCTGCCACATTAGGGCGAGTGCCGCCTGATCCGCGGGCGTCGCCCCCGGCCTATGATAGAGGTCGGAGAGCGGGACGGTCGCGACATGTGGGAGCGCGCCCGCCACGAGCACGGCCAGCCCCAGAATGCCCAGCCCGCTCCCAAAGAGCGCGGGCGCCAGGCTCGTCCGCCGCAGCGCAACATACAGCGCGAGGAAGTGGGGCACCCACAGGATGAGGACCAGCAGGTACCCGCCGTTCTCTACCGTGCGCGCCGCTCTGATGTCGGGGAACCGCTCAACCCACCCGGCAAGTTCGGCAGGGTCTTCTCCTACGAACACGATGACGAGAACGAAGACGAGAATGAAGATGATGCTGCCCAGAATACCGGCCAGACCACCCCATCGTAGAACGCTCTTCTCCTGCGCCATCTGCTGTAAATCGTTCATCATTCTTCTCCCATGGTTGAAGTTGTTTGACATTACTCTGTAACTGTAATATACCAGAGAAGGCTCCACTTGTAATCAGATGGATGATGGATTTTTGATACACAAAAAGGACCACTTGCAAGACGCCCCCTCTCCACATTAATTGTAGGATTTCTACAACATTTGTTATAGTTTGAGTTTAGATAAAAGCCAAGAAACCGGTTTTTTTGTCGTCTGACATAGGTTTTGGCACGTTGCAAGGTGCTTTTTCATAGTTGCGGTTGCACACTGAAGTTCAAAAACCCGGTTTCTTACAAGTTGTCTAAGCTCAAGTTATAGTCGAGGATACCGTGCAGGGCAGCCTGATCGATCACGGGGCCGTAAATAGTGGTCGTGCCGTCGCCGTGGGTGAGGGTGACTCGCCAGGTTGCTCCCCCGGCTTGAGGACGAACGCCTGCTTCTTCAAACTGACGAGGCCTCTACTATTTCACCACGCCCAAGCCCACTCTCAAAGAGTGCGGTGGTTTCTTTGTTCAGTCGACTTTCGTTACTCTACGGTGATGTCCACGAAGGCCGTTAGCCCCCAGCGTAGAGGGGCATCGTCGGCGTCGGTTAACTCGATGGTAACGGTGTAGGTCACGTCGCCGCGCTTGATTTCGGAGCGGGGTGCCACCTCGGTCACGACGCCATTAAACTCCCGGTCGGGGATGGCGTCTATGGTCACAATCACCGGCTGCCCGACGGATACCTGAACGATGTCAATCTCGGTCAGGTCGTCGGTTTCCACGTACCAGTTCGAGCTAGCGCCCAGGCTGACGACGGGCGTGCCGGCCGCCGCGAATTCGCCCACATCCAGGTTCACGCGGGCAACGGTGCCGGCCATGGGGGCCGTCAATTCAAAATCCGAGAGGTTCGCCTGAGCGATGGCCAGTGCTGCCTGGGCTGAGGCCAGGCCCGCCTCGGCTTCGACCACGCCGGCCTCGGCGATGGCGATCTCTTCCTCGGTGGCGCCAGCCAGCACAGCCGCCAGCGCTGCCTGGGCTTCCGCCACGCCCGCCTCGGCGACTGCAATCGCCTCCTCAGTCGGCCCAGCCCTGACAGCTTCCAATGCCGCCCCTGCCTCATCGACGCCGGCCTGGGCTACGGCGATTTCCTCGGCTGTTGCCCCGTTCAGCAGCCCCTCGTATTGTGCCTTGGCTGCATGGTAGGCCAGAGTAGCCTGCTCAAGAGCCACTGCCTGGGGAGTTTCGCCCACGTCCCCCGCCCACGCGATTTCGTCATAAGCGGCCTGGGCCTGGCGCACCGACGCCTGCGCTGCCAGCATATCGGCAGCCGCGGCCTCGATATCTTCGGGACGGGCGCCGACCAGCAACTGGTTTAGCTGGGCCTGGGCCGACCGTAGCGCCGCTTCGGCCTGGGCGATGGCCTCATCGGTGGGCCCGGCCTTGGCCTGGGCCAATTGGGCCTGGGCCGTATGCACCGTGGCTTCAGCCTGGATGATGGCCTCGTCGGTGGGGCCAGCTCTGGCCTGATCAAGCGCGGCATAGGCACTGGATAGAGCTGCCTCGGCCTGGGTTACCCCGGCTTCGGCCTGTTCCACGACCTTCTGCTGGTCGGTGCTGTCCAGACGGATCAACACTTGTCCGGTCTCCACCGCGTCTCCCTCAACGACCGGTACCTCGATCACCTGCCCACTCACCTCGAAGGACAGGTCGGCCTGGTGGGCGGGCACCACGAAGCCCTCGGCCGACACCACCTCTGGCAACGCTGTTCGGGCACTCAGGTCGATCTCAATCGTCGGCGTCGGCTCAGCCGGGGCCAGGAATTGCTGATACACAAAGAACCCCCCGACAGCCAGGACGGCGATCACGACCACGATTATGATAATGCGTTTCATTGTCATTCCCCCTCCCTAAGGGTCCGTAAATATATAAGTTCCCGCACTTAAATTATGTCATTTCGAGCGATAGCGAGAAATCCCCATCAGCGTTGGCCGTGCAATCAACCTGGAGAGGGATTAAGCCCTTCGCTCGAAATGACACACGGGAAGTTATTCTTTTATGAACCCTAATAATCTGAACCTTGCGAAGGTTCAGGTTTCCAAGAATTGTCAAGCGTAAGCCAGGCTATCCCGCACGCTGATGCGGGTGGCTGCCCGGGCCGGGAACCAACTGGCGGCAATGGACAGGAAGGTGATGATGCCCAGCCAGTATAGGGTCCCAGTTGGCTTATAGGTGTACACCAGGTTCACCCCGAACGACACACCCACAGCTTGTGTCATTAATCGGCCAGCCGGGATGCTGAGCGGCACGGCAATGGCCCAGCTCAACCAGCCCAAAATCAGCCCTTCGCCGATAAAGAGACGGGCGATGGCCCCGGAGGAAGCGCCGATGGCGCGCATTACCCCGATCTCGCGAGTGCGCTCCAGGACGTTGAGTGAAAGGACACCGCTCAGGGCAATACCACCCACCGCCCCGATGACGATGGCCATGACGGCAAGTAGGGTGACTATCATCGAAAAACTGGCAAGCATGGCTGCGGTAACCCCCGAGGCAGTATCCTGGACCATAAAGATTCCGCCAGGCTCTAAATCAAGCTGGTGCTCCTCGTAGTATTGGCGCAGATTTTTGGCAGCCGCTACTTCACTATCGGGGTCACCCCGGACTGTCTGGATCCAGACCGTGTTGGCCTTACCGGCATTGCGGAGTTCCCTGGCCATCGTTTGGCGCGGGACGTGGGCCGAGTCGGCAACAACGGCGTCGAAAAGTAAGCCGACCACCTGCCAGTCTGTTTCTCCGTCGACACCGTGGTCAATCGTGACCCAATCACCCAGGCCAACCCCTGCCTCTTCCGCCAACTTTTGATTGAGTACCACCGCATGCGTGTCCTCCGGCCGCAGCCAGCGCCCGGCCCGCATCTGAGGGCCGTACAGGGTGGTGGGCAGAGGCACTCCAAACATTGTGATTACTTCGTCATCGTCCGACTCCGGCTGACCCGCAGGGCGAACCTGGCCGCCGCTCAGGTTCCACATCTCGACTGCTTTCACCTCTGGATGGACCAGGGTCAGGGCTTCGACCCGGTTGATGCGCTCCGGGTCTTCAAACTGAAAGGCGACGTTATATCTGAGGATTGATAAAATGACATCGCCAAAAGTATTCCTGACCGAGTCTCCAGTACTCATGACCATCATAAAGATCAGGCCACTGAGCACCAACGTGATCTGCGTCAGGAGCACCCGCCCTTTATCGCGGAAGGTATTGCTGATGGTCAGCAACACCAGGCGTGGGATGCGCTCTATCCTGGCCAGCAGGCGGTCCAGCAGCCCGGCCCCGGTACCCAAGCCGTAGGTACTGATGGCCTCGCGCACCGTTATACGCGCCCCGGAGAAGATGGGGATTAGCGAGGTCAGCAAGGGCGTCAGGAGGGCAATGGCCACCATGGCCAGGATGGCTTGCGGCACAACCGTGAAGGAACCGGGATCGGCGTTGAAAGTGTCCATTAAGAACACATAGAGCCCCCAGCCGCCGATAAGCGCCAGGGGAATGGCAATGAACAGGGCCAAAAAGCCATAAGCGAAGATGTTGATCAAATAGGTTGATAAGATCTTTCCCGTCCCGGCCCCGATGGCTTTCATGATCCCGATTTGATCGACCTGCTGGCTGACAATAGCGTCGATGGTGTTGTAAACCAGGAACAAGCCCAGAATCAAGGTCAGGATGGACATAATCCCCAGTATGAGGAAGATAGCATCCATCGGCTCCTGGAAGAAATGCTTACCGGGGTCGTTCACTCGTCTGCCGTCCGGGGGCGCAGCGCCCCCGGAGTCCGCACCTTGTTTCTCCAGCTTGCGTTTCATTTCGTCGGCGATGGCAATCGCCCCCCCTTCGTCGTACTCTTCAACGCCGACCAGGATACGGTTGTAATCCCGGTCGCCGGTCAGGTCGCCAAAGCGATCGCGGGTGGTGTAGAATTGGGCCGGGCCGCCGAAGCTGGGTGGGCTGGCAACTGGGTCATAAACCACCCCGCCTATCTTGACCAGGCGCTCACGGTCATCCACACGAATGGTGACCTGCCCGCCTTCCTCGATGCCGTAGACGACGTCGACACCCTGCACCACCGCAACGGTATTCTCCTTGGGCCACTCGCCGCTCAGCAGGCCCAGCGTGGTGTAGCGTTGGTCTGTGTAATCGTCGCGGGCGATCAAGGTGGCCGCCGACCATTCATCGTCGGGGCTGAGCCGCCATTCAATGTTGGTGGTGGCGTAGCCTTCTACATCTTCCAACCCTTCAATGCGCTTCAGGGCCATAATCGTGTCGTCGCCAACGCGAGGATTGGTCCACAGGGTGATCGTCGCCGGCGAGACGGCGCGCCAAATAAAATCCATGCCGCCAACCATCAGAGTCCGGGTGGTGACGATCATGCCGATGGCAAAAGCGCCCATGGCGATAATCAGCACCACCTGTAGAGTTCGCGCTTTACGCGCCCACAAATCGCTCCAGATTTTGTAGCGAATGACGCCCATAGAAACCTCCGAGTTTCGAGTTCCGGGTTCTGGGTTTCGAGTTCTGGGTTTCGAGTTTCGAGTT
Source organism: Anaerolineae bacterium (assembly GCA_034412795.1). Taxonomy (GTDB): domain Bacteria; phylum Chloroflexota; class Anaerolineae; order 4572-78; family NAK82; genus JAUVPY01. The sequence continues at coordinate 75,283 of DAOUMD010000191.1, read as the reverse complement.
CCGAGTTTCGGGTTTCGAGTTCCGGGTTTCGGGTTTCGAGTTCTGAGTTTCGAGCGTTACAGCGGTGTTCCATGTTGCGTAACCTTGTCACGCATCACGTATCACGTTTTACGCATTTACGTTTTACGTTTCACGCTTTACGCATCACGATCAGTACCCCATCCAACCCACCCCGCCCACGTACTCATCCCGCGTAATCTTGCCGTCGATGATCTCCACCACCCGCGGCACGCGTCTGGCCAGCTCTTTGTCGTGGGTGACCATCAGCATGGTTTTACCCTCCTCGACCAGGCCGGCGAAGAGGTCAAACACGTCGTTGGCGGTACGGGTGTCGAGGTTGCCGGTCGGCTCATCGCCCACCAGCAGCAGCGGGTCGTTGGCCAGGGCGCGGGCAATGGCCGCTCGCTGCTGCTGCCCCCCGGAGACCATGCTGGGCAGCTTGTGGGCTTGATCGGCCAGACCAACAGTGTCCAGCAGGTACATGGCCCGTTCCCGACGCTCCCTGGGGGAGTATTTGTTGGCGAAGTCCATGGGCAGGATGACATTTTGCAGCAGACTGAGAGCGGGCAGCATCTGGAAGAATTGGAAGATGATGCCCACGTATTCACCCCGCCAGGAGGCCAATTGGTTCTCGCTCATGTTGTGAACTTCGCGCCCAGTGACCACCACCTCGCCATCGGTAGGGTGATCGATGCCGGTGATCATATTCAACAGTGTTGATTTGCCATTACCCGATGGCCCGACGATGGACAGAAACTCGCCACTTTGCACGTCGAAGGAGATACCCTTGAGGACGGTGATCTCACCATCACCCACCGGGAAGCTCTTGACCACGTCCTTCACCTGGACAACATGGCCATTTCCGTTGGTAGTGCTCATAAGTCACCCTCCTCCCTAACCTTGCTAGGCCGACCAGATCAGGGTCACCTTGGGCCGGTAGTTGTCTGCGTCATACCACGCCTCTACGTCTACAGGCTTCACCCCTTGGGTCACGACGCCCAGATCGACGTCAGTCCAGGTATCCTGCTGTTGGAAAGCCGTCATCCGGCCGAATCTGCCCTCCTGTACCAGGCGGGCAGCCAGCATGGCGAAATTCGTCGCCCCCAGCAAATCCTGTCCGTCGGGTGTGCCCGTCCGAAGCAGATAGCTCAGCGGTTGTAGAAACACCTCCAGGCCCGTCAAGTGCTGCAGCAACTCGGCCGCCACCATGCCACTCCCGGCCATACTGGTGCCGGTTTCAACCACCCCGTCCAGGTCGAATTCCTCGTGCAATGCTCCGGCCTTCTCGGCCGTCATCAAGCGTAGCACCTGTGATCTGCTGCGCAGCGATAGTCGCGGCGTGTATTGCGCGATCTTGTCCGGCAGGATTTGAGACCCATCGCCCACAACCACGATAGCGTAGTTGCTGGGATTCTCTCTCTTGTCCCGCATCGCCAATTGGGTTAGTTTCTCCGGGTCGTAGGGCACCTCGGGGATAATCGTCCGGTCCACCCCGGACATAAAGGCCACCAGTAGCGCACTGAAGCCGGAACTGCCCCCAAAAGTCTCGACCACAACGATCTGCTCCCGTGAGCCGGCCAGGGCGCGCAAATCGTGGACGAAGGCCACGCCCCGGGCCAGACCAGTACTGAAGCCCAGAGTATAGTCGGTGCCATAGATGTTATTCTGGATTGTTTTGGGGATAGCGATGATGGGCACGCCCTGCTGGCTGAGGCAAGTCGCATAGACCAGCATGTCGACGTAGCCGATGACGATCAAGGCCCTTAACCCCAGCCGATGTACCACATCCATGACGTGGTCGGTCAGGTCTTGTGTCTCCCCCTCCGGTGCTCGCAGAAACTCGGGCACAAGTTCGCGTGGCGTCTGGAGGGGGTTGAGATGGGAGGAATGTAAAAAAGAGCCGGGGTTGCGGTCGATGGGCCGCACCATGTTCTTGGTCAAGGCGATAAAGTTGGCGCCATAGGTGCTGGGATCGCGCGGGTTGTAGTTGATTAGCCCTTCCCACCCTTTGCGCACCCCAATCGGCTCAAAGCCCAAATCAATGAGCCGGTAGACCAGGCTTTTGATGCACAGGTTCATGCCTGGCACCTCACCACCGGTCAGAATGGCCACTTTTTTGCTCATCTTTAGACTCCCTCCCTGGCGACGCATTTTGTCGCCCTCACGAGTACGTTTGGGCGTAAATAAGCCGTTAGCTGTGTAGCACCCTGAGTTCGCCGAAGGATGCTGGTCTAGCCACGAAACCTATACAATCCGCATCCTTCGATAGCTCAGGATGCTACATCATCTTGGAAAGCCGTACTTATATACGTCACTGTGTACTATTTGGTTTCCGGCCTGTTTTCGACACCGAAACGTCTCGAGGCATAATCTTCACTACCGGACACTTTTTCACCTAAGCGAGCGGAGGCATCCTGATCGTGTCGAAGGAGCCTCCGCGAGCGCCCTTCGGCTTCACTCAACTGGAGGCTCATCGGCCTCCGGGCCGGCCACTGCTGGCACATCAGGTGCGGCCGGCTCCTTATGTATAAACTGGCGCGCCAGGATCCAGAGGCCGACCAACACCAGCACTGCGGGCGCTATGTACTCGACCGCAGCTTCAGCCACCAGAAAGGCCAGCCCGATAACGGCCATAATCCCGCCCGGAATGAGGGGCCACCATTCTTTGGGATTGAGCGCGAAGACCACAATGAATGGGGTGGCGATGGCGAACATGACGTAAGCAGGGATTAACAGCTCAGTGAGCACCCCAATTGCAGTCAACCCTATCATCAGCCCCACGGCCAGCAAGACGTAGGCCGGGATAAGGGCCCACCACTGCTCTTGATCGCGCGCAAAGACCACCAGGAAAGGCAGCGCAATGGCCGCCAGGACGTAAGTGGCGATGAACTCACCGGACAGAATGTTCAACGTAACCAGCGCCACCAGCAGGGCGACCGCCCACAGCACGTAGGCCGGGATAAGCAGCGTCAAATCGGAACGATGGGTGAGGTAGACGCCGAATGCACCCAGTCCGGCTAAAGCCAGGATAACGACCCATATCCAGGCGCCGAGATTGGTGATAGTTGCCACCAGGCTCAACACACCCAGGACGATCAGCAGTCCGCCCCAGACCAAAGCTTGTCTCTTAGCTTGCGATTGCATGTTTACTCCCCTCCTTTTCTGTTCAAGGCCGAAATAAAGCCACATCCAGAGAGAATGAGTCTCCGGGAAGGCTTTGGGCAACTGTCATTCGCGCAGGTAGAACGCTTTGACCAGGACGATGACGCCGACCCCGATCAGAACCAGCGGACCAACGATACCCCAGGGAACATCTACTTCCTGAACGAAAATGGCGATGAGCGCAATGCCCCAGAAAAAGGCCAGGGTGCCGATGCCTTTTGGAATCTGATCGCGAAAGATCAGGGCTGCGCAGCCGGCGAGGCCCAGGACGAGCATAATGCCCGGCCACCACCAGCCCGTATAGAGCAGAACTCCCAGGCCGATGAGGAAAATGCCCAACCATATGGCCGATGCCGTGCGCTGCTTTTCCCCATTAGCTGCGTTACTGGTGTCCGTTTCAGTAGCCACCTTCCTTCTCCTCCTTTTCTGCTAAAGACTGATCGTTGTTAGCTTGAGACCCGGCAGTCTCTGGGCCGCCGCACTCGACGCACGATGAACCATACCACCGCCACCGCGATGACGATGATCAGCACGATTTGTGCCCCTTGTTTTAAGTCGTTCGTCATTGGTCGTTGATCATTCGTCTAAGTGCAAGCACCTACTGGGCAGGCGGGGACGGGGAATGGGACCTGTTCTGAGCGGAGCCGGAAGGATCGAAATGGATAGGAGGGATGTAAAGTTTGGCAGGCAGGAGCGGATTTGATTGTGAACCATCGCTCAAGGGATTCGCCATTGCAGGTGCTCCGTCATTGGAACAAATCAGCAAGGGCCATATCAAGTATACCATAACTATGCGTCAAAAACAACGAGCTACGCTTGCTTACCTCCTCATCCCAAAAAATAGTTCAGCACGTCCGTGAATGGTTACCTACCCAACCGTATTACTTGTCGCCCCGGCTCGTTAACCTACCGGCGCCACTGATGTCTTTCGTCACAGCGGGGTTGCCGTAGTATTCCACGTTGCCTGCCCCGCTGATCTTCACATCCAGCGTATCAAGCACCCAGATTACGGCGCCGCCAGCGCCGCTGATACGCACTGACGCCATCTGGCTTTCCAGGTCAGGGGCGCTATATCTGCCTAACCCACTCATTTCAATTTCTTGCGTCCCAACCTGCCCGGCTAGTTCAACGTCACCTGCACCGCTGATCGTGACCGCCAAGTTGGTGGCGCTCAGCGAGTCGATCCCGATATCGCCCGCCCCGCTCAGGGTGACCCTCAGACGATCGGTGTCCAACTCTTCGATCTCAAAGGAGCCGGCGCCTGACGAGGTGAGCCCGGTCAGGTCGTCCACGCTCACGCGGAAGATGATCGACTGGCTGGGAACAGGGATTGTGTTCCTGGCCAAGCCCAGCTCAAGCGTCCCATTCCTGACGTTGCTCTCGATATACTGCATCAGGTTGTCGTCGGTTTCGATGGTCAGCGATTCGTCGTCGCCCTGAGAGATGATGACCCTGCCGACGCCCGACAGGGCGACGCGCTCAAAACTGCTTACCTGCCTCTCTTCGGTGACTACATTGCCCGAGCCTCTGATGGTTCTGATACCAAAAGGAATGGTACACGCAAGGCTGGCCGCAATCAGGACGATCAGGACTAACCATAATGATTGTCGCTTCATTTCTAGGTTCCTCCTTTGATGTAGAAACGTGGTTAATGTCCCATTACATGTGTGACAAGCTACCTAACTTGCATTTTACCCGAACACCTCCTTACGCTCAAGAGATCTCTCGGAAAGTCGGGCTACACTACAACGAATTGAGAAATCAACGAATTATTCCTCGTTTTCCTCCAACGAACCCTACACTTTCGATGTCATACCTCTACAGGATGTCCCTAGCCAATGGAAGTCTGCGGATATAGTGGGCCAGCACGAAACAAAGAGCCAATGCAATGGGCGCAACCAAGACGAACTTGAGCAGAGGATGCAGGCTTATACCCCTCAAGGCCAGCGCCAGGAAAACGATCACCGGCGCATGGATAAGAAACACGGTATAGGCACTGGCGGCCAGGTCTTTGGCCAGCTTGCCCTGGTGATTTAATCTCTCACGGAACAAGACCAATAGACCGATAACCAAGCCCATACACACAAATTGCTCCCAAACTGAAAGGGCGAAGGATTGCCAATGAACGCCACCCAAGAAGGGATCGGTGTTCCCCTCCAGCGCCCCCCCTAACACAAACACACCGGGCAGCACCACCAAGATGCAGAACCCGGCGATCCCCAACCACAACCGGCCCATCGCCTTGGGAACCCCCAGGAACCAGTTGAGGCGATAGGCGATGATGCCGACCACAAACAGAGCGATATATTGGGAGAAGTAGGGAAATTGCAGATTCAGGAGTTCGAAATTCCAACCTATAGGCAGCCATATGCGCACGATGAAGGTAGCCACACCCAGGAGGAGGGCGAAGGTGGCAACGGCCAGGTTGCTGGGCGGTGTGCCGTCGCGCTGGGCAGGTGTGACTGAGGGTCTTGCCAATAGCCGCCACAGGGCGTAGATAATGGCAAAGATCAACAAGGTCTCAACAAACCACAAGGGGCCGGTACCAAGGCTGAAGTTTTTCAGATTCTGGCCTTGGAAAGATCCGGCAAGGAAGCTCCACAAGGACCCTTGGAAGCCACCAACATTGACTGCCACCACGTACCCGATAAGTGGATCGATGATAACCATGTAGAACAGCAAGGGGATGCCTAAACGTAAAAGCCGATCTTTAAGAAACGGCCCGGCTCCCTTTCGGTCATAGGAGCCGGGCGTGAAGTAGCCAGATATCATAAAGAAGAATGCCAAAAAGAAGGCCTGGTTAACCGCGGTAAACAGCGTAGCGACCAGGACGGTAAGATCATCTGGCCGGCCCTCAAGATAGTACCACATGCCTGAATGTCCGTAGGTGATGGCCAGATGATGCAGAACCAGCAAGAATATCAACAGTATTCTCAGGTTATCGACGAAGTACAAACGGGTTTTCTTGGGTTTTTCGGCCGTCATTTTCTACTCCCCCCCTTTGACTAACGGTGACGATCCTTGATCTGCCAGGCCGCCTCAAACCCATCCATTCTCGGCATCACCAGATCCATCAGCACCACATCCGGGCTGAGTTTCTCGGCCTGCTGCACCGCCTCAAGGCCATCGGCCGCCTCACCTACAATTTCCAGCCCTTCCACTCTGCGTCGCGCATCGGGCTGGCGATGTGTTTTGGTGCACTGAAAAAGACCCGATCTCAAGATTGGTCTGGGGAAGCAGAGGTCCAGATCTCAGGTCTTAGGACCAGAGACGGATGGCCGCCAAAGGTGCTCAGGTAGCGAATTGCGGTGGCTATGGCGAAGAAGTAAGCGGCCAGGTACGTGATCAGCGTTCTGTGACGTGCCATCTATCTTTCCTTGGCATGAGCTTACGACTCAGCCCCCGGATCAGCCGTTTGGCCAGGTGCAAGCACCCACCGGGAAGGCGGAGGTGGGCGACGAGCTCGATGCGGATGGGGGGATGTAGAGCTTGGTGGCCAAGAGCGGATTCGGTTTAGGTAATCGCTCGAGAGACTCGCCACGGCAGGTGCTCCGTCTTTGGAATGTTTCAGTGGGGGCCAGGGCCAAGTATACCATAATCTCGCGTCAAAAACAATGGTCAGAGTCTGGGGGGTGCGTTCTTTTCATCTTTCCCCTTTGTCAATCTCCCTGATCCATAGTAGTATAGTCACGGTAGCGTGAATAGCAGGTAGGTGCTCGGCTGTTTTGCTATTACGCCCTTAGTCTATTTTCCGCACCACGTCGTAGGTCAGCATCCCCATACTGGCCCATCGTGCACCAGTTTCGCGCATAGGGATGCGCGAACTACGGAAAACGGGCACAGAAACGAGAGGTACGAACGTGGCAAACGGAGATCAAAACAACCAAGAGGCGCAAGTTGAAGCCAGCTACTTAGGCATGGCAGCCTGGATCCACCGGATGACCGAGCCCGCCATCCGTGGGGCGATGCGCGCCCTTCAACTCTCTCAAGGGAGTCGGGGACTCGACGTGGGCTGCGGAATCGGCACCCACACTATGTGGTTGGCGGAGGCCATCTCGCCCGGCGGCCACGTCACCGGGATCGATATCTCGCGCGACCATTTGGCCCAGGGGGAGAAAAGCGCCCACGAGCGCGGTCTGGAGGAGCAGGTTTCTTTCCGATACGGAAACATGAGTGCCCTCCCCTTTGACGACGATACCTTTGATTGGGTGTGGAACGTTGATATCTTATACGTCGCGCCCAAGGAGACGGGGATGCCTGCCGACGATCCCTTGCCCATACTCAATGAGCTGGCACGGGTGACAAAGCCCGGCGGAACCATCGCCGTTCTCTTCTGGTCGTCTCAAAGACTGCTGCCGGGCCATCCTGTCTTGGAGGCCCGCTTGAATGCCACCTATGCCGCCAACTTCATCTACACCGACGATACGAAGCCAGAGTCCCACATTCTGCGCTGCCTGGGGTGGCTTCAGGCAGCAGGTTTCGAGGGTCCCCAGGCGCAAACCTTCGTGGCCGACGTGCAGCCGCCCCTGGACGACGCCAAGCGGAACGGTCTGATGGCAATCTTTCAGATGTTCTGGGGGAACGCCGAGCCGGAGGCATCCGCAGCAGATTGGGCAGAGCTTCAGCGGCTCTGCCAACCAGACTCACCCGACTTCATTCTGAACTTGCCCGACTACTACGCCTTTATTACTTATTCGCTTTTTTACGCCAGGGTGCCTGCTGGGTAGGGGGTCACAGACCCTCTCCGAGCGAGGGTGAAGATACCCGTCCATCCGAAACCAGTTCGGGGAGGGAATAGGTAATTAGAGTTCTGTGACGAGCCATCTATCCTTAACGTGAGCTTGTGATCTCGGCCTACATTACCGTCAGCTATTCAGTTTTGTGGGTTGCCTGGACCTGTTCCCCGTCCCACCTGCCTGCGCAGAAGATAGCGCTCTGTGAGAGTTACAGTTTGGGGCGCGAGATGATGGACCACCATCTGGAGATATGGAACGGTCACACGCCTAACATAACCATCCAAACCATCTGATCGGATAGAATCCAACGCGTCCCGATAGTAATCGAAGATGTGCAAGTTTCCCATTCTGATGCCGGTTCGCAGTGCGCCCAGGGCAATCAACGATGAGGTGGTATAGATAGAACGTCCTTCCTGTTGGGTTACCGTCTGGAGGTCGTGATAAATACGAGCCATCTGATTCGGGTTGGGCAGCCGATGAGCGTTATCTCGGAGTCTCCTCCACGAGGCACGCATGTCAGCCAGGTTTAGCGGTGGCAGGTCGACAGTGTCGGCTGCCTGTCCCAGGCTCTCCTCGAAGAATGTGAACAACTCATCCACAGAGTCCACCTGCGCGTCCGGAGGCAGGATACCTTCTCGTCGCAGGTCAGCGACGAGTGTGCGGATATAGAATTGGGTGCCGCCCGTCACATCTGCCGCCGCGGCCAGCAGCCAAACTGGTGACCAGCCCACTGCCGCAAAACTGAGCAGTTCGACAGCGTTCCCGGCCACCTTGCGGACTGCCAATTCCCGAGCGGGTATGTCGTCCGCAGGGAAGACGCCCTGAACGCCGCCCACGAACTCGACCGTGATGCGCAGCAGCCGCGCAAATGTCGCCTGGTAAAACCGGGACCCACGCACCCAATCCGGGAGCAATACCAGCGTAACCTGGTAGATAGCCCCACCCAGGCCCGCTGCACTGGCACGGATTACGCGTTCAGGTAACGAGATGACATAGCCAAGTTTCAATAGACTCACCCAGCCGGAGGTTGATGGGATGGATGCGGTTAGCAAACATCACTTGAGCAACGCCCTGTAGGAGGTGTGCTGCCTGCGGATTGTATCAACGGGACTCTGTGACCAAGTATACCACGACATCATCTCGACAACAACGAGTAGAGCCCGGCAAATCGCCGGGCTCTGGCTGATGCTGCCCCAGCAAAGCTGTGGTTGGGATGCGCCAGCTATGGGGTTATTCGGATAGGGGCGGAGCTAAGTCGGGGGTCACAGACCCCCTCCAAGCAAGACACGGTTTTTCCCCACTATTGATGTTCCGCAAGGAATTCAAGGATTAGGGCGTTAGTCTGCTCCGGCTCTTCTCCGGCCATCAGATGTCCGGCCTCTAGTACCTCAAACCGGATATCGGGAATATCTTGCACCAATTCTCTGGCAACTTCGGGATCACCCACCAGATTGTCTCTTGTGCCCAGCACCATCAGCACCGGCACTTGCAGGCTTTGCCGCTCTTCAGCCGAAAACGGCAAGGGCATGACCTTGTGCGGATTATACCCGGTCATGGCCAAGCGGAACCATTCTCCAAATTCCTCTTTCAGCTTGACGCTATCACTGAAGGCCCAGCTAAACGTGCTATCCTGAATGGGTTTGAGAGGAAAGAATTGGGCAAGCATAATTCTTAGCGATGACTTGACTGCGCCGGAATAGCCCATCGGGCCAAGCAGCACCAGCTTCTCCACCCGCTCCGGAGCGTACAGTGCGTAGTTGGTGCCAATGAATCCGCCTTCTGAGGCGCCGACCACATAGGCTTTCTCCACGCCGAGTCCGTCGGTGATTTCGGTGTACACCTCGGCCTGGTCCTGGCCATCCTTCATAATGTGGTCCAGGCTGGTAAACTCGCTCCGCCCGACGTCGCCAATGAGATCAATGGCATAGGTTCGATAGTGCTGGCTCAATTCGTCAACATTGTACTTCCACGACCAGCCGGCTACGACTGAGGCGTGCAGCAGCAGGAGCGGCGGCGCGTCTTCCGGTCCGCTGACAATCACGTGGACTTTCCCGTACGAGGTGTCGACAAAAACATCCTCGTAGGGCACCGGCCATTCTTCCATCTTTTCACTATATATTTCCATAAACCGCGCTTCAATCTCGGGCGATTTGTAGATGGAGGTGGGGCGGTTGAGGTTTCCCACCACGATAAAGATCACCAGCAAAACGACGATTGATCCAACCCACCCCCACCAAGGGATCGATTCGCCCACCAAACGCCCGATCAAATTTCTGGCTGGCGGCAGCAAGATCAGGGTGAGACCCAGCAACACCAGCGCTTGCGGCCAGTTTCCCATCAGAAAGAACGCGATGGTTCCCAGGCCAAAAAGAATGCTGAAGAGCCAACTAAGAAGAAGCAATATATATGTCATTCTCCTTGCTCCTGTTTTCTTTGCTCCATCCAACCCTCCAGCGTGATGGTCGGCGCGCCCAATAGTTGGTTGGCCTCGGTCGGATCGCCCAATTCGCCCACCTTTTCGAAATAGGCCATCAGGTCGCTGGCAAACTTTAGCATGTCGTTGCGGGTCAGCACGGCCATCACCTTAGCCAGCCAGATAGGCATCACCGACACCGGCTTGCCGTCTGGATAAAAGACCTGGCAGTAGCGCTCCAGCGCCTCTTTCATGGTGATCGCTTCCGGGCCGTGTACGAAGAGCCGCCTGCCTGTTGTTACGTCACGCTGGTAGGCGTTGGAGACCATGCAGCCAAGATCATCCGCTGCGAACCAGTGAAGTGGTGTGGGCTGCTTGCCGATCGTGGTTGGCTGCCCATCTCGGGCGAAGCGTGGAAGCTGCTCCATAGGCCAGGTCGGACAGAAGATGGTATATGGCACGCCACATTCCCGAATGGCCTGTTCGGCCATCAGCTTCTGCGCGACCATCGGGAACCAACGGTTCTGCTCAAAGACCGTCGAACCCGAGACATAAGTGATGCGCTCCACACCGAGCTTAGGGGCCAAAGCGGCCACGTTCTCGGCGCTGAGTTGGTCGACCGCGCCACCAACGCTGATATGCACGCCCTGGCAGCCCTCCAAGGCCGGCTCCAAGGTGTCGAGAGCAGCAACGTCGCCCTGGACAACTTCGAACGACTCGTTGAACAACTCCCCCGCCTTTCCCACGTCTCGGGCCAGGACCCTTACCTGGTATCCATCTTCCCTCAAGCGTCGGGCCACGGGCTGGCCCAACATGCCGGTGCCACCAACAACCAGAATCCTTTTGTCCATCATCGTTTCCTCCGATTCGTATTCTGTACTGCGTATTGCGTACTGCGTGTTGCGTCTCGGACCTTGGATCACGGAATACGCAATACGAAATATGCAGTACGTAATACGCAGTAAGTCTTCTTAGAACCCAATGTCCGCCTCGCTCGGCCAGTTCAGCACGAGCAGGCATACCAGAGTGGCGACGTCCACGGCGATGGCGCCCAACTTGTTGGGGATGAACGAGACGAAGGCGTTCCAAAAGAGCGCGATGGCGACCAGGGAAATCACCGCCGAGGCGACGGCCAGTGTCCGCCACGAATCGTGGGGGACCAGCCAGCCCATCAGCCCCAGCGACGTGGCGACGAAACCGATCAACGACGCCAGGAAGAGGACGATGCTGATGATGCGCGTGACGCCGTCGCCCAGGAGCGGGGTCAACAGCCAGGAATGGCTCGACCAACCCTTGACGCCAACCGGTCGCAGCGCGGGGATGACACCCATGAAATGCCCAATCCCGTGCACGAAGAAAACCAGAGCGATGATGATGCGCAAAGTGGTACCTGACATGTCGTTCCTCCTTTTCGTAGTGCGTGTGGTGTACTGCGTGCATCTGCCCCCATACGGATCCGCGCGCGGGGCAGTCGTTGGCTGAAGCAGGTGCGGGGGCAATTTCCCGTGGCGGCGGAACGTAGAGTTCGGTAGCCGGGAGTGGATTGGTTTGCGCTACGTCGTTTGAAGGGATTCGCCACGGCAGGAGCTCCGTTTCGAGAACGTTTCAGGGGGACTATGACCAAGTATACCACGGCTTTGTGCAAAAATCAACAAACAGAACCCAGCACATGGCTGGGCTCCAGGCTAATAGCACTGTAATCTTCTATAAGACAGAGATCCCTACAGCAGGTTGGACGAGGGGCGAACTATCGCAGAATATTCGAGTAGCTACATCCCTAACCTAACGATTGCGCAATCAGACGGGAGATGTTTATTAGAGCATCGAAATTGGAACTTTCAAACTGGGCTGACAGGCGGCCAAAGCCCAGATCCCGTGGCAACATCGCATCAAAAGCCATCGCAGTGAGCAAATTCCATCGTAGCTGGGGATTTGTAGGCTAGCCAGACGAAACATTGCCTCAGATCAGGTGGTTAATGTCTCGAAAAAAGTTTCAATTTTTGCACCTTGATAAACATCTTGGCTCTGGTTGCGCAACAGTTACGCTAACCTTGGAACGGAAGGAAAGTTGAAGATCGGAGGCGTATTGCCAGGCCACCTATTAGGTTACGTTTTGAGCGTGACAAGATATTAGAAAGACGTCACGCACTCTTTTCAGGGGCCTCGCTCTCGGCGTCTCCAAATGCAATTCAACTGAATCAGGTGTGCGACCTAGACTAGCACATCACATCGTGGCTATTGACTATGGGGACCTCGTCGCCAAAAATCATAGCAAATAGCACTCAGGACTAATGTCAGCCACACGAATATCCAAAATAACCAAAACAGACCGTTTTGGCCAAGCGGAAGAAGTAGACCTTTGGCCCAATCTCCTGTTTCAATGACAAGCCACACCACGCCTATCGCACTAAGCAGTAGCACTAGTGAACGAAACCGCATTGTCCTTCCTTAAAATGTCACCCATAATCTGGAACTCCATCCTTCACACCAAGAGGTTCGATTCCGCTGCCAATTGGTTTGGGACTTGAGGAAGTCGGGAGGTAACGAGACTCAACACTCCGCGATATGATCCAGAGCCACAGTCATCCACGATAACCCCGGGCATTGTGCCCTTCGGGGTCAACCAAGGCTACGAGAATCTTACCTGTAACTACTAATGGGTTTCCATGTCCGCTCCCCTGGCATCTTGCACTCCCAGAAACTCCAACCATTGATCGAGGTTCCTGTAATGAAGCCAGCAGCAGCGGATGGAGATGAAAAACTCTCGCCGTCTACGACCAGTGCCCCATTTTCGACAAGAGCAAAATACCTCTGACCTTTGTATGTGGTCCGAAACTCCGTTCCGTGCGGGAATGTAACCCCCTTCGTTACCCAGGGTTTTTCGTCGCGCACTACGGGAGCCGTTCCGGGAGTCCTTGCTGGCAAGCCCAGAAGCTCACGAAGTACGTCGTTGGCAGTCATATCTGCCGAAGCACGACGGCGGGTGATTTCTTTGAAAACATCGAAATCGATTTCAATGGTATCGTACATCTGCTGTTCTCCCTATTCTTGCTATAGTCCTTTAAGAATTTCAAGCAGGGGTTATAGCATGCAGATCATACCCTGTCAAGTGCAAAATGAGAACGGTCTGGGGTGAAATCGGGGTACTTTCGGACGGTATGCGTCACATTGACTAGTGGCTGAATGTCGTATGGCTATCCCAATAGGGCTGAAACAAGAAGGCTCCTGCACGGCCTCGAGGGCCTTGGTTCGCGGAGTCAAAGGGGGGCGATCCATCTCCAAGTATATCGAATCGAGACAGCGTAGGAGACAACAAAACACCCGCCGATTGTCACCCAGCGGGACGGGTCGCGGTCGGGGGTTCGTAAGTGAGCCAGAAGACTGTATCAGACAGCCATTTGCGAAAGCTGTCGTTGTCGCTGTACTGCTTGAATAACTCCGTCTGATCGGCCAGCAGACTTACCATCACCCGCCTCAACGCCTCTTCGAACTCAATGCGGGCGTTTTGTTGATCCGAATGCGACATAGCGTTTTGGTAAGCCGGGTCGGCGGCCACCTGGGCCGGTATGTCCTCGGCCACCAGCTTGGAGACTCTGTCTTTGTCTTCCCAGGGGTAGTTGCCATACAGGTCGTTGAAGGTCTTCAGGATATTACTGAGCTTGTCAAGCTCAGGCTCCACCACCCAACCGCCGCCATCGGCAGGGACCGGCTCGATCTCTGCATCCTGGTCGGCCAGCGTGATCTCGATAGAAGCCTGAACCTCGGCGCGGTAGCTGTCCATATCGATGGCTTCGAGGATGCCCTTGGCAAGATCGGTCTCTTTGGGCGCTGGCAGCTTGGGGATGAGAAAGTTCAAAAAGATGGAGAGCTTTTCCCACTCGGCGTTGGAGTAGGGCAGGATGGCGGCCAAAAAGTTGTAGGTGCGCACGAATGCCTTGGCTTTGCCTTTAAAATCGACCTGCCCGTCCTCATCAAGCTGCTCCTTGTAGAGCGCGACACAGGCATCGAGAATAGGATCCAACTGGTCCCGGTCAGCACCGCCGAGATACAGTTCGGCCAGTTGGTCGACCTGGGTCACATTATATACTTGGTAGCTCTCGAGATCGGCCTTGAGATCGTGGAGCTTGTTGGGATCGGTTTCGGCGCTCAGGATGGTGGTGCGATAATAGGGCTCAAAGGCGCGCTGGATGGTGTCGGCGTCATTGACAAAATCCAGCACAAAGGTGTCGTGCTTGTTGGGATAGGCTCGGTTGAGGCGCGAGAGAGTCTGCACGGCCTTGATGCCGGACAGGATCTTGTCCACGTACATAGTGTGCAGCAGCGGCTCGTCGTAGCCGGTCTGGAACTTCTCGGCGACGACAAGAAAGCGATAGGGGTCTTCCTGAAACTTTTCCGGGATCCGTCTGCTGGGGAACCCGTTGAGGGAGGCCTCGGTGACCTTTTTCCCGCCGTATTCGTGCTCACCGGAGAAGGCGATGATGGCCTGATAGGGGCTTTTTCGCGCCTTCAAGGCGTCACAAATGGCAAAATAGGTCTGAATGGCACGCCGGACGCCGGACGTGACCACCATGGCGCGCGCCTGGCCGCCGATCTTGCGCCGAGCGATGACATCGGTGTGAAAGTGCTCGACCATGATCTCGGCCTTCTGCTGGATGGCGTAGTCGTGGCCCTCGACAAAGCGGCGCAGTTTTTTCTGCGCTTTTTTGGTGTCGAATTCGGGATCGTCGGCCACCGTCTTCATCAGCCGATAGTAACTGGCCACCGGCGTGTAGTGTGCGAGCACGTCCAGGATAAAGCCTTCTTGTATGGCCTGCTTCATCGTGTAGCTGTGGAAAGGTCGATGCTTGATCTCCTCTCCGGCTGCGTACGGCTCGCCGAATATCTCCAATGTCTTGTTCTTTGGTGTGGCGGTGAAGGCGAAGTAGCTGGCGTTGGGCAGCATCTTGCGCGCTTCCATGATACGGTTGATTTGGTCCTCGAAGGTCTCTTCGGCCACCTCTTCTCCGTGCGCTGACAGCGCGAGGTGCATCTTGGCCGTGGTGCGCCCGCCCTGGCTGGAATGGGCCTCGTCGATGAGAATGGCGAACCTGCGCCCGCGGTGCTCGTCGCCGATCTCGTCCAGGATGAAGGGGAACTTCTGCACGGTGGTGATAATGATCTTTTTCCCTTCTGCCAGGAACTTGCGCAGGTCGCCCGACCGCTCGGCGTGGCCCACGATAGCCGAGACCTGGGCGAATTGCTTGATCGTGTCGCGGATCTGCTTATCTAGCACGCGGCGGTCGGTGACAACTATGACCGAGTCAAAGATGTCGCCTCCGGCCCCAGGTCCGGCATCGGCATTCCTCAGCCCGACCAATTGGTGGGCCAGCCAGGCGATGGAGTTGCTCTTGCCGCTGCCGGCCGAGTGCTGGATCAAGTAACATTGGCCCGCGCCTTGCCGTCGGACGTCGGCCAGGATCTGGCGCACCACATCGAGTTGGTGATAACGCGGAAAAACCTGCTTGCGCTTTTTCTTGCCGGTCTTCTTGTCCTCTTCCTCGACGATCTGGGCGTAGTTCTCCAGGATGTCGGTCAGCCCTCCACGCGTCACCATCTCTTTCCACAGGTACTCGGTCTTCAAGCCCTGCGGATTGGGCGGGTTGCCGGCGCCGTCGTTCCAACCCTTGTTGAAGGGCAGGAACCACGAAGATTTGCGCTGAAGGTGGGTGCACATCTCCACCTCTTGGTCGTCTACGGCAAAGTGGACCACGCAGCGCCCAAATTGAAAGAGAAGCTCGCTTGGATGGCGGTCGCGCTTGTACTGCTCGACGGCGTCGGCGACGGTTTGCTTGGTCAGGTTGTTCTTGAGCTCGAAGGTGGTGACGGGTAGACCGTTGATGAATAGGCCGAGATCGAGGGCCAGGCGGGTCTGGTCCTGGCTGTAGCGCAGTTGGCGGGTGACGCTAAAGACATTAGCGGCGAAGCGCTCTTCGGCTACCCGGTTGCCGGGCGTGGGTGTGCCGTAAAACAAATCCACGTGGGCTGAGAGGTGGTGAATACCCTTGCGTAGGACGTCGATGATGCCGTGCTTGGCGATTTCGCCCTGCAGACGGGCCAGGAACTTGTTTCGGCGCGGGCCGTCCTGCGCCAGGCCCAATTGCTCGACGACCTGGGGCTGGGTGGCCTGGAGAAAGTGTAACAGCTTCGCCGTATCCACGGCATATTCACGCTCGTAATCTTGGGGATCGCCCTGCACGTAGCCCGCGCCGCCATAGCCCGCGGTTTTGTCGCTCACGCCCGCTGTGGCCGTCTCCGACACGGGCTTGCCCGTCAAGGCGGCGACGATCAGATCCTCCAATCCCTTTTCGCTAGTGTCAGTCGCCGGCATACAATTCTCCTTGCCATAGTCTGGGCAGTCAGGCCTCGCCTGCCAATTCCAAGAGAGCATCCCGGAAAACCTGAAAGCTGCGCGAGGTGTTACGTGCCGGATCGAGATGCGGTGCGATGCTGCGGGCGGCCTCCACTTTGCGCAAGCCACCTTTGAAGTATCCGGCCCGCTGCAACACACGCTCAAACGCTTCCCAGGTTCCACCGGCAATCGCATCGGGATTACGGTAGCCCTGGCGTCGTGGCACGCTTTCCGAAACGCGAGGATAGGCCGCGCGCACAGCGTCCCAGTCACCAAAGTACCACGCCTCCAGTTCTTCGATGGCGATTCGATTGATAACTGTAAAGCGTCCTTGTTGGGGATGAGCGCGGGTGGACAACTTGACGCCAGCGGCATATTGTTCTAGCACCCGTTTTAGTTCTCGGCAATCATCACAATCCCGATCCACAATGACCACAATACGATACTCTTTTGGAAACCAGGCGTAGCCGCGAAGGCGATCCGGCAGCCGCTTGAGCAAGTCATCTTTGCACTGGAAGGTACGAATTTCGAAGTGTACTGGGTCCAGCAGCCGGGGGAGCAACACCCGCAGAAAAACCTCCATCGAAGGCTCTTCGACGAGAAACTCGACGTGGGTCACGCTCATTGTTAACTTGCCTTCGATGTGGGTGCACCTGCGTTGACCAAAGGATCGCCCAGGCCAAAATAGCCCTCCATCCACAAGTAACCGAGGGACGCGCCGGCTTCCATCTGTTCCGGCACGCCGCGAATGTCGCTGGCGCGCACGGACTGAGTGTAGCCGCGCTCGTCGCGGTATAAGACACGCACTTCTTCAGGGCGCACACCGTTGAGGAAGAAGGGTGAGTGGGTGGTGACCAGGAGTTGGGTTCGCGCACTGGCGGTGCGGCACTCCTCGGCCAGCCCTGGCAGCAAACGGGGGTGCAAAAAGTTCTCCGGCTCCTCGATGCCGATGAACTGCGGTGGGTCGGGATCGTAGAGCACGGTGAGGTAGGCCAGCATCTTGAGCGTGCCGTCGGAGGCGAAGCGGGCAAAGACCGGTTGCTCAAAGGGCGCGTCCTTTATCTGGAGCAGCAGCCGACCATCGGGCATGGGGTCGGCCTGCACCGCCTCGAGCCGGGGGACACGTTCCCGCAGCACGGTAAAAATGCGCTCCAGACGCTCCGGGTGCTGTTCCTTGAGGTATTGGACGACGTTGGCCAGATTGTCGCCGCTCCTGGAAAGGCGGGGCTGCGGCCCGGCCTCCGGCTGCCCGCGCGCCTCGTCAATGGAGAGGTAGGAGATGTACCAATCGGTGATAAATTCCCGCAGCGCGGCGACGCGTGGGTGTTCGGCGAACTGCCCCAACGTGTTGACGGCAATCAGGTCAGGCGAGCGCAGCGGGATTTCCACGCGTTGGTCGTCTTCATCCGGCATCTCGCCGCTGACGGCGCGCCCCTGGCCTTCGTGATATTCCAGGAAACGGAAGGGTCTGCCCCGCTGACCGCGCCGCCAGTGCAGCCACTCTTCCACGACTACCGGCCCTTTGGTACCCTCGTCCAGTGCCAGGTGATAGGTGATGATGGGCTGGCCGGGGCGCTCGCGATACTTGAGCTCAAACACAATCGGCCCGCTGGCGCCGCGCGTGCGCAGTTCCCGGGCGCGCCCGCGCCGGTCCCAGGCGTGGCGCAGGCCGTATTGAAAACACTCAGAGAGAAAGCTAAAGACATCAAAGAGGGTGGATTTGCCGCTGCCGTTGGGGCCAAGCAGGACCGTGAGCGGGGTCACATCTTTGAGTTCCACTTCTTTGAGCGCGCGGTAGTTTTCGACCTTTAGATACTCGATGCGCGCGGGGTCAATTGGCGGGTTTCTATCCGGCATAATCCATCTCCTCTGCATCCAGGTTATCCAGTTCCACGTCCTCCTCCAGTTTATCGAGGTCGCCCGGGTCGCCGGCCTCGTCCAGGTCGGGCAATGGGACGCCGCGCACGTCGAGCTTGCCGGTGACCACATCGGCGATCAGGCGGGTGCGGTACTCGCGGACGAGGTCAATGTGGCGTTCGGTGCGGTCAATCGCCATCCGCACCGGAGAAGTTCTTGCTTCAAGAAAAGTTAGAATTTCATCCTGTTCGGTCAAATTGGGCAATAGGACCGGAAGCTGTCCAATAGTTGTCCTGTTAGTTGACGCGAGGTTAGTTGTTTGCTTCGCAGTGCGAAGAAAATAGATCTTTGCATACTGGGCGGTAAGCAAGGCGGCCAAATATTGTGGCCTAAGTTGGTCAAGCCTTGGACGGACTGCGAAAATATGATTCTGATGGAGGCAAGGGGTGATGTGCTCCTCCCAAACGCACCCTCGTCCAAGTTTATCGGGGTCTCCACCTTCAGTCATCAAGACATCTCCACGCTGAAGAACAGCTCGTGCAGCATCTTCTTCCGTTATGAAAACAGTTTTTATTTCCGAGAGGTTCAGATGTCCGTCTTGCACATTCGCAACGCGCAAATAGGGATACTCAACCAGTTTCCGCCCCAGATAGTTTTTCCCTAGTGTCAATCCAGACTGAATGGTTGATAAGCTCTTCAATGGAATGATTGCCCAATTCTCAGGTATCTTTCCCATCCACTCAATGCCAGAGGGCTTGAGATTGACGTGCGGATCGATGCCACGGGTGACGGCCTGCTGGATGAGGACCTGCTTCTGCTCGGTGAGTAGCTCAATCAGGCGGCGCTGCGCGTGGATGTAGTGGTTGATTTTGCTCACTTTGGCGCGCAGAAATCGACCAATTGCCGCTTGCTCTTCGATCGGAGGAACCGGCAATGAGGCACGACTCAAACGACTGTAGTCAATATTCTGCCCCTCCCGAATCCCGGTTACAAAAAGGCGTAGACTATCAATGAAAGGAGAAGACTTGAAGAAGAATTGGAAGTATCCTTTCCGTACTGATTCAGAAGGAGTCAACACTGTATACGCTGGGCTGATTATGCCACGGTAATGCGCATATTCGATACCGCCCTGAAATGAACGTAAGCTTATGACATAATCTCCCTCCTCCACCAACTTAAGCAAGTGCAAATCCTTAAGGGCAAGCATTGTGCGATGCTCATATTGGTCCTTTGGAACAACTCCTTTGCTTTGAGTAGCAGCTAGTAGAGGCTCGTCTGGGAACCCCTTTTCCACTCGCTCTGAGAAGAGGTGCTTGATTCTAAGCAATTGCCAGTGCGCCGGAATCCTGTCCAGCCACGGCTGGCCGGAGTCCTTGTATTCAGGGTAGGGTTTGAGTGTCGTCATCTCACAGCGCTTCAAAATAGCTGCGAATCTTGCGTGCCATGAGCTTGCGGCGTTCCTCAAGGAATGCCGGGTAATCCTTGATGGTAAAGTGTTCTACTCCGTCGGGAATACAGTGTGTCTGCAAATTCGCATACAGTTCATCGAGGTCGGTGATGTTCCCATAACGCTTCTGGCCACCATGACACTGATCGAGCAAGTCAGAGAAATAAACCTGTGGTTCCTTGTTTCCAATAGCAATGTTTATCTCGCTTTGGGTAACAACATAATTGGCGATTTGGTTGTATTGGCCGCGAGTCAGGCCGTTCTTCTTTAGATAGTCTCGAGGGAAGATATGATGGACATCGGACTTGACTTCGACCAACTCGCGCACGGTGATATCACGCGATAGAAATCCCAAGTCGTTGAACTTGACCTGAGCAGCCTGGAACAGGCGGAAGAAGGGGCTAGAGGCTACTGAGGTATTCATGTCCTGGGGAAGCAAAGCCTCCCAGAAAGCATCAGAAAGCTCACCCCGAATGAGGTTTTCGGCATAGGTGGCGATCCCTTGGGCGTGGATCTGGCGGATGTCATAGTCGAAGGTTGTCTCAGGAGAGCCTGAATAGCGTCTGGTCAGGATTGACATGACAAACCAACGCCGCACGTAGCGCTCAATATCCGTATTGGGCGTCCCCAGTTTGCGTAACGTGAGGTACAGGATATAGGCAAAGTTGAGTGTATTCTGCGAACCGATCATCGCCGAATCCACGAATCCTGCCGAGCGGATGATCATGACGAAACGCTGGAAGTGCGTTTCGTTCATAAAACGGCTGATGCCCTGTTTGAGACGAGTGAAGGAGTCCTCGATAATCTGCTCTTCATACTGGCGCGTTTCAAAATTACGACCGGATAGCAGAGCCACCAAATCCTGAAGGCGACCGCGCCTGAATTCGGAGGTGAAAGCCACGCGCAACATATCTGTATAAGATGGATCGTACAAATCACTTCTCTCGTCTCGCAGCCAAACCATTTGTGGGAAGAATTCGCTCTTCGCAAACTCCTGATCGGCCTGGACATTTGGATAGGCCTCGGGAGCGATAGCCAGGTGACAGAAGTAATCGATCGCCTTGCGCAGGAGAGGCCCACCGTAGGTTTCATTGACAGCGATCTTGGACATGGCAAAGTCCGCTTGGCTGAGCGGCACCCCTTCCGAGTTGACACGGATAAAGATCTCGGTGACGGTTTCAATATCCAAGTCGCTATCCAGTTCGATCAGACCGATCTGGTTGCTGGTGATGCCGCGCAGCGACTCGATGCTCCGAAAGATGGCGTCCTTTGAGGCGTCGCCGTTACGTTCGCAGTAGTCACTCGCCAGGTCAAATAGACTGGTATTAGGGTCAAATACGTGGGCAATATCTGGAATCCACGATCCATCCTTGACGATTGCGGGATTAGAGACCTCAAACCTGTGCTCTATGGGGTGAAAAGCTATGCGAACACGTACCTTCTGGTAATTCTTGTTGACAATCTCCTGCGCCAGAAGTGCGGCCATGAGTGCCGTTACGCGCTGCTGGCCATCAATCAAAATGCGCTTGCCAGACGAGGGGGTGCCGTCCTTGAGTTTCACATTGGGATTGCGCCAGGCGATGAGGTAACCCACGGGATATCCATGGAAAAGAGAATCTAGAAAGTTGCGCACTTTAACAGCGCTCCACACAAAGGGACGCTGAATCTCTGGAATGGCAATCTCGCCCGAGTTGATCCAGGTAAACAGTGTTTCAATGGGAGGCTGTGTGACGCCATAGCGTTGAGTAGGCATGACCTATCGCTCCTCGGTTTCCACAAGAAGAGAACTTAATAGTCCATCCGTCTCCCGTTCCAGTGCCTCGATATCGGCCCGGATCTCGGATAGAGTGCGCAGCGGCTCGGGTTTGTAGAAATAGCGATTAAACGAGATTTCGTAGCCGATGCGCGTCTTGCTCTCGTCGATCCAGGCATCGGGCACGTAGGGCAGCACCTCGCGCCGGAAAAAGGCCTCAATGCCGCCTTCCTCCAGGAGGGGTATCTGCTCCGTGTCGCGCAGGTCGGTGTCGACTTCGTACTCCACCATCCGGCTCTCACTACCATTCCCATCAGGAGATGGGAGGCTGAATTGCCCGTATAGGGGGTTAGCCTCAACTTTGCCCGGTTTGTGTATCTTTTTGATCACCGGCTGGGCCGAACCGTCCTTCTCGGCCACAGCTTCCTGGAGCAGCTTCTGCCGCTTTTTGGTGATGTTAAAGCCGGCGGCCTCTTCTACTGCTGCCAGAAAGACGTTGTAGTCGAAGTGCGGGCCGGGGCCCAGAGCGGCGGCGACTCGGTCGACCGTGGCGGCTAACTGGCCTTCTCCCGCATCCCCGCAGGCCCCGGCCAAGCGGGCCCGGGCCTCTTCAGACAGGTCCACGCGCAGCCGCAGCGGGCGCTCGACAGTGATCTTCCAGTAGCCAAAGGCCCGGTTGGGGAATATCTTGGAAGCCTCGGTCTCCTCAAAGGCGAGGAACGTGTCCACGATGCGCCCGATGTCCTCCTCCGAGAGCTGGCAGTTCTTCTGCCCCAGGTTCTTGCGCAGCGGCGTGTACCAGCCGGTGGCGTCGATGAGCTGTGCTTTGCCCCGGCGGTGAGCGGGTTTGCGGTTGGAGAGCACCCAGATGTAGGTGGCGATGCCGGTGTTGTAGAACATGTTGAGCGGCAGGGCGATGATGGCCTCCAGCCAGTCGTTCTCGATGATCCAACGGCGGATGTTGCTCTCGCCCTGGCCGGCGTCGCCGGTAAAGAGCGAGGAGCCGTTATGCACCTCGGCGATGCGGCTGCCCAGCGGCGTGTCGCGCTTCATCTTGCTTAGCTTGTTGACCAGGAACATCATTTGGCCGTCGGAGGAGCGGGTGACCAGGCTGTACTCGGGATCGCCATCATGTTGGATGATGTAGCGCGGGTCGAGAAGATCGCCTCTGCCCCCCATACGCTCCAGGTCGGTCTTCCAGCTCTTGCCGTAGGGCGGATTGGAAAGCATAAAATCGAACTCATGCGCCGGGAAGGCGTCGGCGGACAGCGTCGAGCCGAAGGCCATGTTCTCCGCCTCGATCCCCTCCCCCTTGAGCAGCAGGTCGGCCTTGGTGATGGCGTAGGTCTCCGGGTTGATCTCCTGGCCGTAGAGATGGATGGATACGTCCTTGCCGTGCCCCGCGGCCAGGTCGGCCAGCGTCTCCTCAGCGACGGTCAGCATCCCGCCCGTGCCACAGGCGCCATCGTACACCAGGTAGGTGCCCGACTCGATCTGGTCGGCGATAGGCAGAAAGATGAGTTTGGCCATCAGCCGGACCACGTCGCGCGGGGTAAAATGCTCGCCCGCCTCTTCGTTGTTCTCCTCGTTGAAGCGGCGGATCAGCTCCTCGAAGATGGTGCCCATGGCGTGATTATCCAGACCGGGAAGCCTGACGTTTCCCGCGCCGTCGTAAATGGGGTCAGGGCTGAGGTTGATAGAGGGATCGAGGAACTTCTCTACGAGAAAGCCCAGCATATCCGACTCGACCAGGGTGGGAATCTGATTGTGAAATCTGAACTTGTTGAGGATCTCTTGGACGTTGGGCGAAAAGCCTTCGAGGTAGGTCTCAAAGTCGGCCTTGAGCTGCTGTCGCTTGGGGCGGGACCTGAGATCTCGTAAGGTAAATGGCGAGGTGTTGTAGAACGCCTGCCCGGCGGCCTGCTTCAAGGCGGCGTCCTGGTTGGTGATGCCGGCGTCGTCGAGCCGCTTCTTCATATCCAGCACCGCCTGGTTGGTAGATTCCAGCACCGCGTCCAGGCGGCGGATCACGGTCATGGGCAGGATGACATCGCGATACTTGCCGCGCACATAGACATCGCGTAAAATGTCATCGGCAATGCCCCAAATGAAGTTGGTGATCCAACTCAGTTGGCTTTGATCCATATCGACTCCTGGCTGTCTACAGTGTATCTTCATGCCATCGCCGGCATTGGACTTCTGTTTCTTGCTGAGCGTGTCCGTATGTCGGGATCAACGTTTTTGAGGGCTTTTTCCGCTTACGTGCGCAAATGTCGCCGCGATGCTCACCATAAGTATATCATGCTTCGTTGCGAAAATCTATTAGAGATTCATATTGCTGATTGTGACAGATATTTGTCTGTTTGGTATAATTCGCCAGGGGTAGGTCGAGAATTTCTGTATGCCGCCAGGAATCGGCTGAGGAGGCGCATATGTTGACAATACCGTGGTTCCGCGAAGAGCAGCGCTTTCGTCAGCCGTGGCTTTGGCTGCTGATCTTGTTTCTGGTGGCCCTGCAATGGTGGGGGTTTATCCAACAAATCGTGCTGGGGCAGCCGTGGGGCAATAGACCGGCGCCGGACTGGATGATGGTCCTCCTGTGGCTGCTGATGATTGGCTCACAGCGGGCCGATGAGCTGGCGCAGGCCATCGCCGCTGCCCAGGGAAGCGCGTAGCCATTCTTTTGATGGTGACGGATATGTATCCGTCACCCGTATTAATAGGATTTTAATCCGCGTTAATTTGGACCTGCATATTATGACGAACTCTTTTGAGACTCGGCAGCCTGTTGTCAGCCTAGATGATGTTACGCTCTTGAGGGGCCGCTCGCTGGTTTTTGAGCACACCGACTGGACGGTCCACAAGGGCGAGCATTGGGCTATCGTAGGGAGTACCAGCTCAGGCAAGTCCACGCTTGCCAAGGCACTTGCGCGTGAGATTCCCATCGTGTCGGGGCGAGTATCGTACTTCTTTCTACCTGTCGACGGGAAGGCGGGTAGACCTTACTTCGAGAGAGGGGAAGTCATCAGCGTGTCGCCCGAAGCGTATCGGGCTTTCGTGCGGCGATATGCAGCCTACTACCAAGCTCGTTGGCAGAGCTTCGAAGGCGGGATGTGTCCCACGGTGGCCGATCTCCTTACCGCCGACAGCATCGAAAGCCGTTCCCCGTATCGGCTCGATCCCCCACGGGTGGATGCCCATACCTACGAGGTCAGACGGCGACGCGCCGTACGTCTGCTGGGAATCGGCCACCTGCTGGGTCGCAAGGTGATACACCTGTCGAACGGTGAAGGGAGAAAGGTCCTGCTCGCCCGCGCGCTGATGCAGGCCCCCAGACTGTTGATACTGGACGACCCTTTTGGGGGCCTGGATAGGGCTTCACGCCAGGCGTTCCGCGAGTGTCTGGAAACTATTCTTGGGGACGAGAACGGGCCGACGGTGATACTGGCCAGCCCGCGAGCGGAGGAGATACCCTCGGACATCACCCACATTGCCGTTGTCGAGAATAGTACGCTCGTCCGGACATTAAGACGGGAGGACCAAGGGCCTGCAGGTCTGCTCAGACCCTCCGCGCAGGCACCACGCCCGAATGCACCCGCCCCGCCCTTCCCTGCCCGTATGTCCCCCAGACCCAAGGCCGCTCAGGTTCCGGAGGACACGCCGTTGATCTCGGTCACAAAGGCCACCGTCAAATACGGCAAAACAGTCGTGCTTCGAAATGTGAACTGGACTGTGAACGGGGGTGAGAACTGGGCTGTACTCGGGCCAAATGGTGCCGGCAAGACGGCCCTGCTGAGTCTGATCTTAGGGGACAACCCTCAGTGCTACAGCAACGAGATCAGGGTATTTGGAAAAAAGCGAGGGGCCGGTGAATCTGTGTGGGACGTCAAGGCCAGTATCGGTTATGTGTCCCCGGATATCCAGGCGCTCTATCCGCCCCGGACATCGTGCTTAAGTGTTGTCCTCTCCGGGTTCTTCGACTCGATCGGTCTCCACGCCCCCCCTTCGGCCGCCCAAGAGGGCCACGCCCGCAACTGGATGCGGTGTCTGGGTCTTGGTGGCTTAAGCCGCGTGTCCTTCGGCGACCTTTCCCTCGGCCAACAACGACTCCTCCTGCTCGCCAGGGCTCTGGTGAAGGATCCCCGCCTGCTGGTACTGGACGAGCCGTGTCAATCGCTTCCGCCAGACAGCCGCGAAGTGATTCTGGGTCTCTTGGATCGGCTGTGTCAGCACGAGGGGCTGAGCCTGATCTGTGTCGCCCACCACCAAGACGAGATCCCACGAGCCGTCAGCCATGTGCTTCACCTGGCCGACGGCCAGGTGAAACGCGTGGAACGACGCCGCGACCCAGGCGTTCTATTCGAGACGGGATTCGGTTAGACCAGGGCCAATAGCTCGGCCGGCTGGAGTGCGGGCAAGGGGCCGGCCTTGTAATCTCGTACGTTTCAGGTTACCAGGTACTGCGCGCCGGCTTGCACGGCGGCCATCATCCGGACCGCATCCTCGAAATCCCTGTAGGGCAAGTTAAGCGCTCCCTCAATGGTGGAACCATCAACGGCAGCTACCGACAAGAACTGCAGTAGCTCGGTAAGGATGACCTTGGCTTGTTCGGCGCTCTGATCCTTGGCGATCAGATAGAACAAGGTCTTCAAGGTGTGGGTGGCCACGGTTCCTTCGACCGCCCCAGTCTCAGCGCAAGCCAGGACCCGCGCCGAATAGGCGTAGAAAGGTTCCCACTTCTGCAAGGTATCCAGAATGAGGTTGAGGTCGATGAGGACCTTAAGCTTCGTGGCCATATTTTTCTTCCAGGCACTGGCGATAGTCGTCAGCCGAGATCTCCGGAGAGAGCGTTCCTGAGAGGCGCTGAACAATGGGGGCGTCGGCCAGGGGATCGCTCTGTGCCGTCAACTGGCGTAGATATTCCGAGATGAGCCTGGTCAGGGTCGTGTCGTTTTGGCGGGCGTAGCGTTTGGCCCCTTCGATCAAATCGCGGGGAACACGGATCGTTAATTTGGTCTTCTCCATAGCACACCTCTGTGCCGTACATTATAGCGTAGATAAGTACGGCTATCAAGGTTGGCGGGAGTTGGAGGGTGAGGTTGGCAGATTAAAATCTGGCCAGTATGGGTTACGGATGAATATCCGTAACTATCAAATATTCCGCTACGGCCTATCGTGAATTCTAACACGAAATGGGAGAGTCAGATTGGTTAAGATTTAGGTTGGTTGCGCTAGCGGACTTGGTGTATAATCGAGTTAGTGTTTGTACTACAATAGAGTACGATTTTTGCGGAGGATGAAGTTTGAAGCGTGACAAAATCCCCGGCGGCCTGGTGAGCGCCGTCGAACCGGGCACGCTGGCCGATCAGATGGGTCTGCGGCCCGGTGATGTGGTTTTGGCCGTGAACGACTATCCGTTGCGAGATGTGATCGACTTTCGCTTCTACGCCGCCGAGGAGGAGATTGAACTGGCGGTGCAGCGGAGTGGTCGAGAGCTGGCGCTGAGCGGCATGCGCGGATACGAACAGCCGGTGGGGGTGGAATTCGCCCACCCTACCTTTGACGTAGACATCCGGCGCTGTAACAACAAGTGCGAATTTTGTTTCGTCACCCAGTCGCCGCGCGGTATGCGGCGCACGGTGTACATCAAGGATGACGACTACCGCTATAGCTTCCTGTTCGGCCATTTTGTCACGTTGACCAATCTAACCGACGAGGATTGGGAGCGCATTGAGGAACAACACCTCAGCCCGCTGTACGTGAGCGTGCACGCCACCGAGTTGGAACTGCGTCGTAAACTGCTGGTCAAAAAGAACGCGCCCGACGTGGTGGAACAGATCCGCTGGTTGGGAGAACGAGGCATCGAGGTGCACACCCAGTTGGTGCTTATCCCCGGGCTCAACGACGGGACCCAGTTGGAACGCAGTCTGTGTGACCTGACCGATCTCTTCCCGGCGGTCCAGTCGGTGTCGGTGGTACCCATCGGCCTCACCCGTTACCATCCCGGGAGTCTGCGCACCTACCGCGCCGACGAAGCTGCTCCCATCCTGGACCAGGTCGAACCCTGGCGCGAGCGCTGCCGCCAAGAGTTCGAACTGACCTTCGTCTACCCCTCAGATGAGTGGTACCTGCTGGCCGGGCGGGGCGTGCCACCCGCGGACGAGTACGATGGTTTCGGCCAGATTGAAAACGGGGTAGGTATGGTACGCAATTTCCTGGATGAATGGAAAGAAGTAAAACGTCAGACGTCAGACGTCAAACGTCAAACGTCAAATGACAAAGGGCAAATGGCAAATATCAAATATCAAAGGGCGACGTTGGTGTGTGGGGAGCTGGTGGCCTCAGTATTGGGTGAGGTGGTGGATGAGTTGAACGAGCTGACCGGGAGCCAGGTGCGCGTGGCGCCCATCGTCAACAACTGGTATGGGGTAGTGACTGTCTCCGGTTTGCTGACCGGGCACGACGTTATCGAACAACTGAAAGGCAATGAAGAAGCGGTTGGCCGTCCGCCCCTACCTGATGAGATGGTGCTGCTGCCGCGGGTGATGTTCGACAACTCGGGCCAGGTGACTTTGGACGATATGACGGCCGAACAGATCCAAGAAGCATTAGATACGCCGGTGGGGGTGGCCCAGCATCCCGAAGAGATGCTGGCCGCCTTGAGCGGTGACCTTCTGCCCCAAGACGTGCTTGCCCCCAAACCAGACTGGTGGGGTGAGCAGAATCATCCCCTCCTCTTCCCGGTTGAGGTCTGACGATGAGCAAGCCGATCGTGGCCCTGGTGGGCCGGCCCAATGTGGGCAAGAGCACACTGTTCAACCGCATCGTGGGGCGGCGTATGGCCATCGTCGAAGATCTGCCCGGCACCACCCGCGATCGACTGTACGCCGAGGCCGATTGGGGCGGCGTGGATTTCATCGTGGTTGATACGGGTGGTCTGGAGGTAGGGACCGACAAACGGCAAGCCGTAAAGGGCAAGCAACCACCCCCCATCGGCCAGACAGCGGGTGTGGAGAGCGGGCTGTTTCTGGACCAGATGCGAGATCAAGCGCAGATCGCCATCGCCGAAGCCGAAGTGGTGGTCTTCCTGGTGGACACCGAGGCCGGTCTGACGTCCAGCGATCAGGAAGTGGCCGATGTGTTGCGCCGGACTGAGAAGCCGGTTATCTTGGTCGCCAACAAGGCTGACAACAATCGCCGTCGCGCCGACGCAGTAGAGTTCTACGCGCTGGGCCTGGGCGATCCGATCCCCATTAGTGCGCAGCACGGCCACGGCACCGGTGATCTGCTTGACGCGATTGTCGAGGCGCTCCCTCCGGCAGGGGAGGAGGAGGAAGAGGACGAGCGAAACAAGATCGCCATCGTGGGCCGGCCTAATGTGGGCAAGTCGTCGCTGCTCAATCGCCTGTTGGGCGTGGAACGTGTCATCGTCAGCGAGGTGGCTGGCACCACCCGTGACGCCATCGACACGGAAATCGAGTTTGAGGGCGAGCAGATGGTCATCATCGATACGGCCGGGATCCGGCGGCGAGGCAAAATCGCGCCCGGCGTGGAAAAATATAGCGTGCTGCGCGCGCTCAAAGCCATCAATCGCGCCGATGTCTGCCTGCTGCTGATTGACGCACAGGATAAAGTCACCGCCCAAGACCAGCACATCGCTGGCTATATCCTGGACGAGGCCAAAAGCGTGGTGGTGGTCGTCAACAAATGGGACACCGTGGAAAAAGACACGCACACCATGCCCCAGTACACCAAGGAGATTCGGGCTGCGCTACGCTTTATGGATTATGTGCCGGTGCTCTTCATCTCCGCCAAGACCGGACAACGGGTTCAGCAAACGCTCCAGGTAGCTTTGCAAGTGCAAACCGAGCGCACGCACCGCATCTCCACGGCTGACCTCAATCGCCTGCTGCAAGACGCCGTCGCCCGCCATCCCCCCAAGAGCAAATCGGGGCAACGGGTCAGATTCTACTACGTCACTCAGCCCGAAGTAGACCCGCCCACCTTCGTTTTTTTCGTCAACGATCACAAGTCGGTCCACTTCACCTACGAGCGGTACCTGGAGAATCGTATCCGCGAGGCCTATGGTTTTTTGGGTACACCACTACGGCTGGTGTTCCGCAGCCGGCGATGATTGTCAGGACTGAGGTCTTTTGAACCGCTTTCCCAGGGTCTGATCAACGATTGGAGGGATCTGGTGTCCAAACTCCTGGCAGTTATACTCACTAAAAACGAAGAGCGTCACGTCAGGGAGTGTATCCAGACCGTCACCTGGACTGACGGTGTGCTCGTTTCCGATTCTTACAGTGACGACGCCACGGCGGAAATCGCCCACCAACTCGGTGCCACCGTCGTGCAACATCCTTTTATTAACTTCGCTGAGCAGCGTAACATCGCTCTGGCCGACGCCAAAGCCAATGAGGCTGAGTGGGTGCTCTTCATCGACGCCGACGAGCGCGCAACACCTGAGCTGGCAGATGAGATAACCCAGGTGATCCAGAACGGAACGGAGGTCGGCTGGTGGGTGCCCCGCTACAACTATATCATGGGTCACAAGATGGTCGGCGGAGGCTGGTACCCAGATCATCAGCTTCGACTGCTAAAAATCGGCCACGCTCGTTACGACCCAACTCGAGAGGTTCACGAAACCGTCATCCTGGATGGTGAAGCGGGCTACCTGGACGAACACCTTATCCACTACAACTACGACACGTTGGCAAACTTTCGCGCCAAGCAGAACCGATATCTGGAGTTTGAAGCGAAAATCCTCTACGATCAGGGGATACGTCCTCGCCCGTGGACTTATGTCTCGATGCCGCTACGTGAGTTCTGGCGTCGTTATATCAGGCTGAAGGGCTATCGTGACGGATGGGTCGGATTGCTGCTCTGCGGGCTGATGGGGTGGTACACGTTTCGCGCTTACAGGCAGCTCGGCTACCTGCGTCGCCAGGGGTAACTGAAGACCCCAGGGGTCTCTGCCTGTCCTGGCTTGCGCCAGCGGACCGGGGAAACCCCTGGGATCCGGGTGTGCTGGGATGAAGACCTCAAGGGTTGCGGATCCCCTTGAGGTTCTAGATCATAAAAGTTCTGGCTCTAACAAGCCATAGTTGTCATCTTTACGCCGGTAAAGAACGCTCATGCGGCCCGAGTTGGGATTAAAAAACACAAAGAAGTCGTGGCCCAACAGCTCCATCTGCTCGATGGCTTCCTCTTCGTCCATCGGTGAAACGGCAAAGCGCTTGACGCGAACGATGCGCCGCGTCTGTTCTTCAGCCAGTTCATCAAGTACGTCCGCTTCAAGGGGTGGCATCTCGACCTCAGTTCGACTGGGTCCCTGCCCTTGCCAGCGATCTATGCGTTTGCCTTTGTAGCGAGCAATCTGCCGATGCATTTTGTTGATGACGGCGTCTATCGCGGCAAACATGTCGTCGGTGCGTTCCTCGGCACGCAACATAAGGCCGTTACCACGCACGGTAAGTTGCGCCACCTGCCGGTCCTGACTACTCCGGGCCTTTTGAACTGAGAGTTCAACGCGCGCCTCTTGGATGTCAGGAAGGTAGCGATCAAGTTTTTCTACCTTTTTTTCCACGTATTCGCGCAACCAATCAGTGATCTCCACGTTCTTTCCCTTCAATATGACCTGCATCATTGTCTCCTTTCTCACGTTCAGTGATCGGCCGTGTATGATGTTTCGCACGTGCCAAGGTAAAACCCCAAACAGTGGATGCACCAGCATCCTTTAGCGCCAGACTGCACGCCTCCAGAGTGGAGCCGGTGGTACACACGTCATCAATGACGATTACACGCTGATCACTTATAATATTGTCACGACGCGAATCGTAGACAAAGGCACCCTGTACGTTTTCGCGTCGGTCAGCAGCATTGAGACTCATCTGCGACTGGGTGTGACGCACACGCTTGAGCCCGGTGGTCATTACTGGTAGATTAATCATATCCCCTAATGCTCGGGCAAGCAAATCGGACTGGTTGTATCCACGTTCGCGCTGGCGGGCAGGATGGAGTGGAACTGGAACGAGCAGGTCAGCCGGCATCACATCGGTATGCCAATGATCGGCCATCAACTGTGCCAAGGTGACAGTCAGCGACTGGCGGTTACCGTACTTGAAGTGGTGAATCGTCTTCCGCACTCCACCCTCAAACAGAAAAACAGAGTGAATCCCGTCTATTGTCAGGGGCATACGCCGGCAGGATCGGCAGAGCCCGGAAACATCAATCGGTTGTCCACAAAGCTGGCAAATAGGAGGTGTTACGCGTTGGAAATCTTGACAACAATCGCCGCAAAGCGAGGTCCCTGGCTGATCACACAGGAGACAACGAGGTGGAAATATGAGGTCTAGAAGACTCGGTCCTGCCCGGCGAAGAAGTGCATTTATTGACAATGGTCTTCGGCGTCTGCAAGACCTGAAGTGATATCAGGCCTGCATAACGACTGATTCGAACACAAATAGCTGAACTGCTTACAATGCTCAAGGACTGCACTAAACCATGGTTGTCAAGAAATAACAGGGTTATCAGACAAACGTCCCTATATGTAGCCCCTGATGGCGGGTTACGAACCTGCCCTACATACCGACCACGATTAAGCGCGGTGCTGCCCGATGCTCTACGAGGCAACAAAATCGGGCTGATCTTAGGTTCGAATCAGCAATTGGTCTCCTACAGCAGTCCCGGAAGCCTGGATGGCCCCCACCGGCATTTCCAGGATGTACGCAGCATCAAACACGATTGGGCCGATGCGATTGGGCAACATAGCCGGGTCGACACGCACCACCCGCCCGGCCCGGTCCGCATAGACGACATCGATGGCAAATCTCATAAAGAAGGTGTGGATGCTCTTGTCCCCTTTCAGGACAAGCCCCTCTCCGTCTTTTAGTGACGAACGCCCCATGAGTCCACGAAAGCGCATCCAAAAGGTGTCAGCCACTTCCCCGTGGGTGATTAGCAGCCGGTCACGGGTTTGGTTTTCAACCTGCATGCTTATATGGTGCCTATGACGCCCGAGTCCATTACAACGAGGACGGCGGGCCCCAAGAGCACAATGTAAATGGCCGGGAAAATAAGGAAAACCAGGGGGAATAACATCTTGACCGGTGCCTGGTGCGCCTTTTCTTCGGCGCGCTGTCGGCGCTTGATCCGCATCTGTTCGGACTGGATGCGCATTACCTTGGCCATACTCACGCCCAACTGGTCAGCCTGGATGACGGCAGCCACGAAGCTGGTGATGTCAGTGACGTCCAAGTTATGGTCCATCTCGCGCAACGCCTCGCGGCGCAGCTTGCCCAGCCGAATCTCCTGGATAACGCGGCCAAAGGCCCTGGACAACTCGTTGTCCCACTTCTCGGCCACTTTGGCCATCGCTGCATCAAAACCAAGGCCTGCCTCAACACAGATGGTGAGCAAATCGAGGGCATCGGGTAGCGCCTTGATGACTTCATCTTGACGGCGCCGAATCTTGCTCCGAAGCCATAGTGCCGGCAGAAGGTATCCCAAAGCCAGACCGACCGCGGTACCAATAATACGCGTCATATAGGGTCGACCTGAGACAGACAATAGCAAGAAGGCAAGCACACTCAACATTAACGATGCCAGGGCTCGAACGCCAAATAACTCAGTCGGCCCCCAGTTGTAGGGGCGCCCCGCCAAATCAAGTTGATGCTCAGCACTTTCCATCGCATTGGCCGGCGCAAAGCGGGTGATGAAGCCAGCTACACCTTCGAAAATAGGCTTGAGTACGCGCTGGGAGAA
This sequence comes from Anaerolineae bacterium, assembly GCA_034412795.1. Lineage (GTDB taxonomy): Bacteria > Chloroflexota > Anaerolineae > 4572-78 > NAK82 > JAUVPY01. Next base: position 41,761 of record DAOUMD010000191.1, on the reverse strand, counting down.
AGGCTGAGAAAGCTCGATCTCTTCCAGCGTGACAGGTGTCGCCCGGCTGGCGAATTCCTCCAGCCGGATGGCCACCTCATCCGAGTCGCCACCTGAGGCCACCCCGGCGATGATCAGGCCCACGACGCCGACCCCCATTACAACTACGAGCGCAATCAATGGCAGCGGCATCTCTTAACTACCCTCCTCTCAACGCATGACCAAGACCAGAACCTGATCACACGTCATTTCTACACCTCGATGCTTACAATCTTGCGTATGGCAATAAAGCCAACCGTCATCGAGATGACGCCAGCCCCTATCATAGCCAAGCCGCAAGTCTCCTTGAACATAGCTCCCATATACTCTGGGTTCATCGCATAAAGTACAAGTCCCAGACCTATGGGCAGAAACGAGACCACATAGCCCGATATCATCTGCTGGGAGGTCAGGACTCTGATCTCACCCTTGATGCGAATCCGTTCTCGGATGGTATGGCTGATTGTCTCCAAAATCTCGGCCAGGTTGCCGCCCACTTCGTGTTGTACGTTGACAGCAGTGATCATCAAATCCAGGTCGTCGGAAGGAATGCGGCGCAGCATATTGTTCATCGCCCGTTCGTTGGAAAGACCGAGACCAATCTCACGCACCACCCGTCGAAACTCTTCGGATATGGGCGGCGGCATCTCGCCAGCCACTGCATCCATAGCCTGGAGCAAGCTATAGCCAGAGCGCAGGCCGTTGGCCAACAGGTTTATGGCATCCCCCAGTTGATTATTAAAATCCCTCAGCCGCTTGCCCTGGCGGAATTTCACGTAAAAGCGCGGCAAAAAGAACCCCAGCACCAAACCACCAAGGGTGAGAATTGGATTTCTATGCATCAGGATGTAGGCAATGAGGCCTGTGCCCAAGATACTGGTGATAGTAAGGATGATATATTCGCCCGGCGTTATTTTGAGGTCGGCGCGCGCCAGTTGGGTTCTGATGTTCTGGGCGAAACTTTTGCTGGCCACCGCCTCGTCAAGGCTTCTGGTGAGCACAGAAGGAGTCCGTTCGACCTTATCCTCGACGTGGCGTCCTTGTACCTCTCTGGAGACAAATTGATCCAGACGATCCTCGATAGAGCTATCGGGGCCACCCATAAAGCGTGCAATGGCATAGAATATTCCTAACACCACCACGAAAGCCAGAAGCGCTGCACCAATCACAAGTATATCCATAGCTCAACCCTCCGACAAAAAGCACCGTCTCTACTTCTGAACGCTCAGAAGTTCCTGGCGCTGCTGCCAAATATGCCGGCCGGCAGATGAATATTGGCCGATTCAATCTGCTCAATGAACTTGGGACGAATACCTGTCGGCTTCAACCGGCCGATGACACGACCGCCCTCCATTCCTTGTTGTTCGAAGGAAAAGATGTCGGACATCACAATCACATCGCCTTCCATCCCTTGAACCTCGGTGATATTGACGACCTTCCGGCTTCCGTCGCGCATGCGCTCTTGGTGGACGATCAAGTCCACCGCCGAGGCAATCTGCTCGCGGATAGCGCGCACCGGCAAGTCCATACCCGCCATCAAACACATCGTTTCCAGGCGCGAAAGCGTATCACGGGGAGAGTTGGAGTGGGCCGTGGTCAAGCTGCCGTCGTGACCAGTGTTCATAGCCTGGAGCATGTCAAGGGCTTCGCCAGATCGACACTCACCAACCACAATACGGTCGGGGCGCATACGCAGACAGTTGACCACCAAATCACGGATGGTGACCTCACCCTTGCCCTCAATATTGGGAGGCCGAGACTCGAGGGTCACGACGTGTTCCTGTCGAAGCTGTAGCTCGGCCGCATTTTCGACGGTGATGATCCGCTCATCGTCGGGAATGAAACCAGACAAGACATTGAGGAAGGTCGTCTTACCCGAACCAGTACCTCCAGAGACAATGATGTTAAGTCGTGCAATCACACATGCATTAAGAAACTCTACCGCCTCTGGAGTAACGGACCCAAAACGAATCAGGTCGTCTACGGTGAGGGGAACCTTGGAGAATTTCCGGATGGTGAGTGTTGGACCATTGAGAGCCAGGGGAGGGATGATGGCATTGACGCGGGAGCCATCAGGCAGGCGCGCGTCTACATAGGGTGAAGACTCGTCAATACGCCGCCCCAACGGCGATACGATACGATCGATGATGCGCATCAGATGCTCATCACTCTCGAAGGCCATGTTCGTCTTCTCGATTTTACCCTGGCGCTCAACATAGACTTTCTGAGATCCATTGACCATAATTTCAGTAATCGACTCGTCGCCCAGCAACGTCTCCAGAGGGCCAAAGCCCAAGATTTCGGCAACGATCTGTTCGAAGAGACGCTGGCGCTCCTGGCGGGTCAGGATAGTGCCTTCTTGGACCAGGATTTGATCATACATCTCCTCGATGGTGCGGCGCACTTCATCAGTCTGGGAGATATCCATCTGCGGGTCCAACTCGGCGATCAGTTTGTCCTGGATGCGCTCCTTAAGCTCAAGAAAAGTATCTCGCGCCGGCGCAACCGGCGCACGCCGCACGCGCAGTTCCTCCAATCGGGAAGATGGTGCACCAGTATCTTGTCCTTGCTCAATCCGTTTCAGTAATGACATCGCTTAATCTCCTGCCTCACACACTATCCAATCAGACGGCCCAGTGCCGCTTTCTCAGTCTGTGCTTCTTCAGCGTCAGCTTTCTCAGTCAAGGTAGTGATCAGATGGCGACCGAGCCCCATCATGGCCTGCGCCAGAGGTGTGCTCTGGGCAGAGACCATAAAGGGCACACCCTGATTGGCGGCTGCCGTGGCAGTCCGCTCGTCCAGCGGAACCTGTGCAGCCACGGGGTGTTTGATACTGGCCTGAATGTCTTCGGCACGAATATTAGCGCTACGATCGGCTTTGTTCAAGATCAGAATAGTTTTGGCCAGTGGGTATTCCAGGGCTTCCGTTACCTCGAAGAAGAGCTTTGCGTTTTTGATTGACGGGATATCGGGGGTGGTAATAAGCACCACGCGATCGGCCGTGTCAAGGACCGTCAGGGTGACGTCAGACAGCGTGTTCGGAGTGTCGATGACGATGTAGGCATACATATTTCGCAGTTCGTCCAGAATAGTGTTTAACACACCAGGGGCAATCAAATCGGCCATCTCAGGACGCGGTGGGGCCAGTAAGGCCCTTATGCCGGATTCATGAGCTAATGCCACGTGGTTGATCAAATCGTGATCCAACTCGTCAACGTGCGGAGCCAAGTCGGCCAGACTCCGGTTGGCCTGCAGATTGAGCAGCACGGCTACATCGCCGAACTGCAAGCTGCCGTCCACCAGAATAACCGGCTTCTTCTCTGCCCGATGCAGGGCAATGGCCAGATTAATCGCCAGTGTACTACAGCCAACACCGCCCTTGGGGCTGAACATGCCAATGATCTTTCCCAATTCTTCGGGAGTCCGTTCCTCAACCTTGGGGGAGGGGGGTGCCTCGGCCGGCATCACCTGCCGACGACTCGCCCCCAACTCGTGGACGCGGCGGATACTGCTGATCAATTCGTCGCTGGAGAAGGGCTTGATAAGGAACTCACGGGCGCCGGCCAGCATCGAGCGCCGTAGATAGTCTGCCTCTCCCTGTACCGACATCATGATAATCTGGGTGAAGGGCACCTGTTGGGTAATCGCCTCACTGGCGGTGATGCCATCAATGCCCGGCATATTGATGTCCATCAACACGATATCGGGCTTCAGCTCGCCAGACATGGTGATACCCTCTTCACCACTAGTGGCGGCGCCCACCACTTCAATGTCGGACTCGAAGAAGAGCAACTTGCGCAGGTTTTCGCGCGTTTCCGGGATGTCATCCACGATAAGAACGCGGATTTTCTTCTCTTCGCCAGTTAGTTGACTTGATTCTGCCATTGTCTATCGCCTATTGTCTAATGTCTACTTTTAACTACTGCACAGCAGGTATTCTTTGTTCCTTTGTTGAGTCCAGTTACGTACTGAGCGGTGGACTTTATTCGGACCGCCGTTTCTTCCGCGAATCGCCCGGATTCATATCGACTCAGATCGTCCGGGTCAGAAAAAACGTCACATTGGGTCAATGTCAAGATATGTGTGGACTCAACATTCACTGCCTGATTGCCTGCTACACAGTAGATATTTTATGTTCCTTTATTGCCCAGCATCCGCAGGAGCGACTTCCTCCGTTGAAACTCCAGAAGAAGGGGCGAAGGCCTCGCGAGCGAAGCCATATTCCAGCTTGGGCGGTACGGCAATGTCAAAGCGAGTCAACATGTATTGCAACGTGACCGCCTCCGGCTTATAGGTCGCCTCTTCAGTACCGGGAGCACGCAGGGCCAACTCCATATACATCTCCGACTGCCGGGCCCAGAGCAACACCAACGCATCTTGTGGCGCCACCGCCAAAGTCACGATATCCGGTGGTGGCGGAAGTGCGGCGGGCTCGCCCTCCTCGGTGGGTGCGGGTTGATCTTCGGGCAGGTCAATCCATGGACCAACACGCAGGACTTTGGCTGCCTCCACAGTGAGTTGGGCCACCCGCCGCGGCCGTTGAGACTCGCGTGCGTAGACATATGCACCCGGAATCTCGGGCGGCAGCCCTGGAGGCGCCTCGAAGCGCCCCTCATCGGTCGGCGCTGAGAACTGAACTGCCACATTCCCCTCCTCGTCTTCTTGCTTGGAGAAGAATGAGATCAGATTGGGAAGCTTGGTTTGGAATTCCTGATCAAGATCAATGAAGGAGGCCACGATCAGAACGTCGACAAAGTCGCCCGGCTGGACGGCATAAGCCACACTCGACTGTTCGTCGATGGGAAAAGCCACCGCAACACGGCCTTCGGGGACGAGTAAGGCTGCCTGACCCGCCGCTCCTCTTTCGGCCAGGTAGCCGCGCAGGATGGGCATTCCCTGGACGATATCGACCGCAGCTACCGTTCCGATAGTCTCTGACTGATCTCCGATAGCGTCCGGGGGCACATTGGTGCTCGGCCAATCGCGCAGACCCAGTGTGCCTTCGACAAATTCCCCACCCCGCGGGATAGGTTGCAGGGCAACCCAGACCTGTTGGGTAGGTACGGGTGTAGCGGTTTCGGTGCCTGTGGCAGGTGGTGGGGGTCCTACCCCCGGCTCCTGTCGCGTCAGGACAACCAAGACGATGACAGCCGTGGCCAGGCCCAATATGACACCGAGCAAGATCAGTAATCTGCCGCGTCGCATGCCTTTTCCTCCCTTGTGGTTATAATGTGCTAGTGTGTCAACTGATACCCAACGCACATGGGTCTACTGCCACTTCGGGGAAAACCTCGAATTGTGGGAGTAACATATCACTCAGCTTCACGTGCAGGGTATTTTATCATTATGACTAATAATACCACTTTATGACAAAAAGTCAAGGGAGTTGGAATAACCAAAATAGGGCTTTTTGGAAATCCCTATGGCTGCCCCCCCCGTATCTTGTAGGGGCACAGGGCGTTGTGCCACTACATATGGCACTGTTCCAAGGAATATCCGGAAGCCCTATGAAAGGCCTGTCACCGGATGATGCGTACATAAATATTCGTCAGAATCTCGTCGAAAATCAAATCAAGGTCGCTGGCAGACCCAGCCTGGTAATACTGTCCATTCCCCAGTTCGGCCGCTTGCGCCAGGAATTCGCCGTCCACGCCAAAGCCCAGGCCAATCGTATACAGGGTTATGCCCTTGTTAGCGGCCATCTCGGCGTAGTTCAGCACGCAGTCGTAGTTTTTGTCACCATTATATGTATTATTGTAGGTAACTCCGCCGGCAGTCAAGGGATCACAAGTCACATCAGTAGGGGTATGGTTGGGAACGCCGTCGGTGATCAGGATGAGCACCTTATTGGCCCCACCCCCTCGACCGCAATGCGAGTCGGACGAGCCATCGCAACTGTTGTCAAAACTGGGATCGTTGTCGGTGTTGAAGCCCAGGGCCTGCAGCCCCAACCGCATGCCACACGACGTGCAGGTCATACTCTGGGGTTCTACCTGCTCGATGTCGCGTAGCACGTGGGTGTAGCTGATGGGATTGGCGCCATCATAACAGTCTATCCCCTGCCGGCGCGAGGCCTGGAGGCAGGACAACTCGGACGCGATCGTGGTCCAGCCAGAATTGTTGCTGGTGAAAGGAATAAACGCCACCTGGTCAAAAGCGGGATCGAGACGCTCAACGAAGTTCTTGATCGCTTCCTTGGACGTCCGCATAGGCTGGTTCGCATCTGCCCAGATTGGACTGTTCAAGTGGTTGGTAGTGGTGGCGACCTGGTAGTAACCGGCGCACATATCGGGCGTTACGGTCAGACCGTAGATCGGATTGCAGATGTCACACGCCTGACCACGGGCCGAGCCGGGTGTGGCAGCCCGGTCGGTCTGAACCGTCCAGGGTACACTGTCGTTGTTCGTTATGAAGATGCGGTCGATGTCGTAGCCAGAACTGCCCGCATACAACTTCAGGGTATAGACCTGGTCGTACTGGATGGAGTCGATGGTGCCGAGCTCAACCATCTGCCAGCCAGTACGGTATTCGACGTAGGTGTTTGTCTGCGGCGGCCATACCAATTGTGTTGCTCCTCGATCAAGCGCCCAGTAGATGGTGCCACGATTGGTGTTGCCTTGAAGGTCCTGCCCCAGGTCTCCACGCCGGGCTCTGATAAAAATCCGGGCCTGGCTGCCCCAAGTTGGGTCCTCGTTCTTAAAGCTGAACTGGTACTCGAGGCGCGGTGCGGCGCCAGTCTCCGCATCCACTTGCGTGTAGAAGCGGCCATAGGGTTGGGTGCCAGGATAATAAGTACGCTCAGGGTGCTGGCTGACGTACGTACCCGGCTCGCTTGAGTCATCGTTAAACCGGGCCGCGCTACTCCCGTTCCGCTGCAACACCCAATAGCCTTTGCCCGTTTCTCGGAAGCGAGTGTCAAGTACCGAGGTATTCCGGCTGTAAAGCTCGGCTTCGATAACTTGATAGCGACGGTTGTAATAGACGAGCGACTGGGGCGGATCCTCCGTACACAGGTTAGAGGAGAGCGTCGTCGACACGATTGTCCGATAGTTGCCGTTTTCGGGATAATCATAGTAATAGGGATCGCTGCCGCCTTCGGGTGGGATATCGTCCAGGTCGTTATTGGTTTTATACCAGCACCCCCGGCACACCGGGTCGTAGCCCATTGAGCCGGAGACGTCGAAGACCACCCCCACGTCCAGGCTGGACACATTTTCAGCCAGGGCATTGTCCGGGACGGGAACTTCACCAAAACCAAAGAACTGCATAAAGTTCATGTCTACGCTGACGGTGCCGGTGATTTCGAGCTTGTTGGCTGTCCCAAAAACCAATTGACTTTCATCACAATCAGGAGACAGTTCGCCTTTGTACGTCGAGGTATCCAGCAAAAACCAGGTTGCCTCGGCGGGCAAGTTGTTGTAATGGGTATAGGGATTTGTCACCGGCTTGTTATAGAGATACGGGTTGGCAACGTCAGAGCGACAGAAGTTCGAGGTACCGTCACCGCTTTGGTTAGTCAGGTTGCACGAGGCGTCGAAACGATCTTGCACATCGCGGATGCAACCGGCCACGAAAACATAGGTATCCGGGTCAGTCGGGTCATATCCGTTCAAGGATAGGTATTCCATCGCCCGCTCAAATGACTGTTGCTCGTAAGGGAGTTCCACAACTCCGGCCAGGGTAGCGGCGTCCACGGCACGCTTGATGCGCACCCGCTCGATGTAGACCAATCCCAGGTCCAAGGCGAGACCCAGCACAGCGATCAAGCCGAGGAAAGCGAAAGCCAGAATAATCAGGCTTTGCCCGGTCTGTTGTTCAAACGCTTCTGCCTGGCGACGTCGAAGCTGGCTAATGTGATGAAACAGTCTGTTTAACAGCATAATCCTACCTCCTTTGAAGTAGGCGACAATGAAGTACCAGTATGTCTGTCAACCACCCGAACTACGGGCATCGGACGTGATTCGCATGGTCGTATTCACGTATAGCGGCACCGGATCAGTAAATTGGTTCGAGATCACGGGCACCCCCACCAACTGAGGCTGGTCATAAAGGATCTCAACGATAATCACGCTGTTGTCCGAATAGACTGCCAAAGGGTCTGCCGCAGCCAGCCCGCAATTGAAACGGATATTCTCCTCGGTCAAAGCGGCCAAGGTCTCGGCGGCCGGGATTCTGGAAGGCTGATCCAGGCCGATGGTAACCTGATAATAGTCGTGGGTGCCGTCGTTAGGGTACTGAATGTCCCACACACTCTGATCGGTTCTGATCTCCCGGCTGTTGGGATCAGAACAGCTATTGCAGGGCGGGCTGGAACAATTGGGCGGATCGTTGTCGTTGCAGGGTGGATTGTCACATGGCGGGCTGGTCTTAACCATATAATGAGTGATGATCAAGGTCGCATTGGTTTCGGGCCCGGTAAAATGAACGTCCATCTGTCCGGCCAGGCTAAGCTCAGTTTGCGACAGCACATAGCCATAACCAACCAGCGCCTTCTCCTCGGTAGAGAAATCCACGTACCGTCCGCGGGCGGTAAAACGAGCCGCCTCTCGGGTGGCGTTAAGCAGCGTCAGATAGCCTCGCAAGGCCCAACCTACCTCCAGCACCCCGATAAACATCAGCAGCAGAATGGGTAGAATAAGCGCCATTTCGACCAGGCTCTGCCCTCTCTCCCGCCGACGAGGACGTAGGTAGGCGTCAGAATCACCTAGATTGGTGCTCATTTGCTCAGTTAGTTCCATGGTTTTTCTAGCCTCTCCTACTCAGCCAAGAGCCCCTGTCCTGCTCGACAGGAGCGATTGATTCTATTCCGCTGTCGGAACGCTAACCTGTCCGCCGGTGGCATCTATTGTCGCCACCCAATACTTCTCACCTGTATCATTTAACCCGGCCACGTTCCACGTCAGGCGCTCGCTTGCCGGGTCGAGACCCAGTTGAGCCACCACCTGTACGCCCGGGTTCTGGCCCAAGAATCCCCCCCCCCCGCTGTCGAGCCACCCGGCCACGGCCTGCACACTATCCACCTGCCAGTCTTCTACTGAGAAGGTGGCGGGCGGGCGGGTCTCACTTCGAAAGTGCGGATCGCCGCTGACCTGGCCATCGGGTGTCACCGAAACAAAGTAAAGATAGTTTCTCGATGGCGAGTAAAAGCGAAATTGCCATTCAACCGGATTGCCCACCAGGTTCACTGCCGTCTGGGGCCAAACGGCGCTGGCGCCAGCCGGCTCTACGTCCGGCTGCCAACCTTTGGCATTCGCCTCGGCCAATTGATAGAGCTGGCGAGCGGTCACCTCCACGTATTCCACGGTGTAAGTAGGCACCACCGTCTGCACGCCAGTGGGGATAGCCTGGATGCTGCTCGGCCTGCGCAGTAACAAAATGACGGCAACAAACAACCCGATAGCCACCACAACCCAGGCAACCAGCAGAATCACCAACTCTCGACGTCTCATCACCTATTTATAGCCTTTCAACACAACAGGCATAAAGACCAGCCCGGCACTGGCATCCAGGTCGCCATTGTACATAACGTCCCATGCGGTTCCTGACTCTTCCATGTACACCGTGTGGGTAAGTTCCTTGCCCACAGCGATAGCCGCCGATGCCGAACTGACGCCAGCATCTAGATCCTTAATGTCAAACGTGACGTTGGTCGGGGTTATCCAGCAATCGCCACTGCAACTTGTAAGCTGACTAAAATCGGCACTGGAGTAGTACACGTCGTAGCGTTCAGACCCCTCGCCGGCAGGTGATATATACTCGTGCCAGACGACGTGGACCAGCGTATCAGTACCGATGATTTCCAGTGTCACGTTCGGCTGGAGGCGCTGGGTATACGTGCCCGCCTCGGAGGAGGTTCGCTGCACTCTGTCCAGTAGATCGGTACCCCCGGTGGGCACCAATCGCCACTGCTGAGTTGACAACTGCCAGGTACTACCGCTGTCTGAGGAATAGTTATAGGCGACCCCATATTTGTCACCCGTAATTACGGCATCCCACACAAGCACGACGCTGCTCTCATTAGCGGCGATAGATGGGCTACCCGCAGTGCCCAGACTTCCCTTGGCAAACGCCCTCGTCGTTCCCCACGATGCAGTACCACCACTAATCTGGCCACGCTGGTATTGAATCTCGTCGGAATTGTCATCAACCCAGGCAAGATGCAAATATCTGTTGCTACCATCCTTAGCAAAGGCAATGGCGGGCGCCGAGCCAGGACTATCTATGCTCTCGACAGAGGACCAGACGCCGCCCGCTGAACGTGAGCGATATCGAACCGCTGACGAGGCCGTTTCAACCCATACGATGTGGGCTCCGCCCGTGTCATCCACTGCGACACCCGGCTGGACAACTTCACCACTACTTACACTGCGTACAGTTTGACCATTGGGATCGCAGTTTGAAGCCATCCCTGAGCCAGTAATGTCGCATTTGCTATAGCGTATCTGGGTTGGGACATTGGAAGATCCCCACAACCAGACCACATGCACGTAGTTACCGGAGGGGTCGAAAGCCAACCTTGACTCTAAACCGTTTCCAGAACTGGTGCCAGGATCAAATACTGCCTTGTGCTCAGCCCAGACGGGATTGTCGGACACCGGGCTGCGCTTGAGTCGAATCTTGCCATCCGTAGAACCGACGACATCGTTGAAATCGGCCCAGGAAATGGCCACATACTCTCCATCGTCGCTAATCGCCACGTCAGGGCGAGCAGAAACCATCGTCCCAGTTCTTGACAGGTTGATCTGATACGTGAAAGCGGCCACGCCCCAGGCCAGGCCGGCCAGCAAAGCGACGGCCATCAACAAGGCGAACAGCACTCTCGCCAGCCTGCGCTTTACACGGGGTGAGGTTTGAACCTCGATCATCGCGTCACTCCCCTCATTTTGTTATTACCGAGACCTCAAATATCTGAAGCATATTGAGCCTAAAACAGGGTCACGTTCAGAGTTATGTCAGCGTCAGCACCCACATCAATCGTGGCCAGATACCAGTAGGTGCGGTCTTCATCCTCGTACTGGAAGTAGACTTTGTAGTTGTTGGCCGGCGTCAGGTTGTAGAAGGAATAGGTGCCATCCTGGATGACGTAGGTGGTCTCCATCGGCACGTCTTCGGCCCAGATCCACACCGTGGCACCCGGCACGATCTCCGGCGGACGACCGGAGGGGATGCGCATCACGCGGCCAGACACCTTACCCGTACCTGGAGTGGTATCCGGCGCAGGCTGGGTAGTACAGATCTCCAGGGATATGTTGTCGATCCAGAACTCGGTTTCGAAATTGTCCCCAAAATTGGGATCACCAACAGGATAGCTGGGGTTAGGCGCATAGAACCAGGCCTGTAGCGGCTGGCCAGCGTAGGCAGTCGGATCACCGATCACTGTAGGCATCACGTCCACGCTCACCTCCCGCAAGCGGTCATTATCGGAATCAGGAGGAGGCGGATAGTTCGGCTCGTCGGCGCCGGTGGCGATCGTGATTGGCAGCGAGACAGTGATACTGGGACTGCTGCGCATGTCGAACATCAAAGTGTCGCCCGATCTCGGGCTGCCTGTCACCCAGTATACCCCTTTCTGGAGCGTGAGCACCCCGGTCGTGCTGTCGTTCATCCAGTTGGGGAAGACGAATTCCTGGTATACCCAAGGCGACAAAGCGCCGGGGCCGGGTAGAGTCTCGGCCAGCAGGGCGTAACCATAGCGTTCACCTGGCTCTACCCAGTGTGGGTTAGCGGTATTGCGCAAGACCGAGTTGTCCTCATTTCGCACCCAACCGGTGGCATTGGTGGGGAGGGGGGGATCTTCCAGGCGACCGTTCTCGAGCACCTCCGTACACTCCTGGTAATTCGGCGGGAAGACGGTGGGAGGCGACGCATCGCGCACGCACATGTAGAAGTCGTCAACTTCACCGTAGTCTGCGCTATAGCTGTTGTATGGCGTGTTCAGAACGCCGACTAAGATGTCGTCGTCCATCTCAACCGTCATCTGAGTAGCATCGACCCAGGATGCGCTGTCCATGGCCGGCATATTGGTGGTCGTGGCATAGCTGTAAATGAAGGTACTGCCGGCGCGACGAATGCGCAGCCAAAGCGGATAGCTCTGGCTGATATAGCTACCGGCCTGAGTAGTACTGCCGCCTGGCGTATTTCGATACGCAGCTTGGAGCGCCGACCGGTCTCGGTACCACGTCCAGTCAACCTTGAGCTCCTGGCCATCGCGACCGTCGCGCACCGTCAGGCCGGTCTTACCATTATTGTATGGCACTCTATGCAGGCGCACCACCATATCAAAGTCGTAGTTGCCGGCCAATTCTCGAACCAGGACGGCGAAGCCACCCTGGGTATCATCGTTAGAGTTCCAGGTGCTGCTGCCATCGTTGTCCAATCGCAGGCGGCCGGAGTTAATGCTAGGGCCATTGCCCCGGTCGGAATTACCGTACTGAATGAATTCCCAGACAGAGTCCAGGCTGCTATCAAAGGTGTCGGTGATCACAAAGCTACAGCCGGGAGGTGGCGCCACTAGCACGCTATCCATGTTGTTGTCTTCGTCGGTCTCAATGATGTAGTCAGTGGTATCAGCCCGGGCATAGATAGTATGCCAGTTGCTGCCGTATAGGGCGATATTGACCTCCACCGTGATCGAGTCGTTGGCCGGTACGCCAGCAACCCACACCTTGCGGTCGCCGGGCGGGAGAGATGAATCCAGCGATGGTGTCTGTGGCGGGTCGATATAGACATCCACGTCAAAGGAGCGGCCGGAAAGATCAATGTCGGCATTGTTTCTGATGGTAATGATGATGGGAAACTCCTCGCCGAAGGGAGGACTGGCGGGAACCTGAATGTCCGTCACCTCCAGATCGGCCGGCACTACCTCTAACGTCGTCTCGGCGATGACTTCACCGTCCTGCCGGGATTGGATCACATAGGTATAGCCTGGATCATCGGGAGCGATAGAGTAAGTCAAGTCGGCTTCACCGATCGAATCGGTAAGGATGGTCTCAAGCTTTGTGGAATAGTCGGGATCTCCAGGGTCCAGATCGGTGTTGATGAGATAGACATCATACTGGTTGTTGGCCGCGTGCTGGTTCAGCCGTATAGTAACTTCGACACCCGGTGGATGCCGGTTGCCCCCATCAATGGTAATATTAGGAACCGACTCAATATCAAGGTCTACCTCTGCGACCAAGGTAGAGGAAGCATATGACGACCCTTGACGGCTCTCGATGCGATAGGACCCCGTCACCTTGGAGGCCGGGATCGTCCAACTGATCCAGTGGGTACACGAACCGGGAGGATCGGGGTTGAAATCCTCGCCTACCAATGTCACGTCATCAGAGTCATTGTTGTTGATCAGGTAGATGTCGTAGTCCGCACCACAGTGTTTGCGCAACTGGATGGTAATGGGCGACCCAGCCGGCCACGTGTAGCCACCACCAATCGTGATGTAAGGAACCTCCGGCGTAAAGATCTCCAAATCGACCTCTCCTGTGCGGCCAGAGGAGACGGCCGCATCGCGGGAAATGATCGTGTAGTCGCCGTTAGGCCATTCCGCCTCTGGATCGAGGTCCCAGTAGAAGAAAACCTCGCCATTACCGTCTGTCCTCACGCTGCCGATCAGAGTTTCGCCACCGAGCCAATCAACCGCATACACTTTGTAATCCCGGTTGGGGGCATGACTGCTCAGAATTACATATACACGCGAACCAGCAGGTACGGTTTGTGCCTCGTTGCATCCTCCCTGGTTGAGTCGAATGCAAGTTGGAATAACGGTGATTGTCTTGCTCGCGATCACCGTGGGCGCAACGGTTGTCCACGATTTGATCCAATAGTCACCAGGGCTCAGGTCGCTTGCAAGGGTAAAAGATAAGGCAGGATCGCAAGCAGGTGGATCACCACCCGCCTGCGCATGGCCATCGCCATCCGTCGTGATCTGACCCACCTTATTGCTATCGGTATTAAAGCTGAGGTCGTAGGACGTACCTGGGTCGTGGCTGATCACTCCAATACAGAGTGGAGTACCGGCCGGCCAACGATCACCGTCGGTGACGATGGCCGGAGTGAGAGATCCCTCTACATCACCAAATTCGCGAGCGATTTCGAGACCTTCATAGTGAGCCGTGATCAGGTATGGGCCCACGTCCGTAAGAGGAATGTGAAAAGAATAAGTTTGACTGCCGTCGGGCTGGGTGGTCTTACACCCGCCAGGGATGAGGTCCCCATTCCAGTAGATGCAGACCTCTACGTTTTGAGGAGCGTTCGTCAGGCTGATGCTGATGTCGCTTCCTGCCGGTCCTGACCAATTGTCAATGCCGTTTACTCTAAGATCAGCTTCTTCAGGTGCTGGAGGCACCACGTCGGGGTCACCAGTCAAATCCTCCGCTTCAATACCACTCGGGGGCAAGGCCCCCAGTGCCGTATCTACCCCTTCGTTCTGCATCATAACGGCGCCCTCTAGATGGACGTGATAAAGCCCATCATCAGGAACCCCCGGGGTGGCAGCATTCGTAATGGCGTACATCATCCCGCGATAAATTGGGTCCCACATTTCGACATTATAGTACACTTGCACCAATAAGTTGAGACCTTGCTCACCCGGAAAATCCGGCGTACCTGGATCATCATAGGACTTTTGTCCCTTCACCAACACTCCCAGGGTAGCGGGATCGTTTTGGTGCTCAACAAAATCGGTGATACTTTGGGTGGCCAAAATATCAACGCCTAAGGCGTTAGCTCTTGCCACGGCTACGTCCTTAATGCGCGCCACCCGATCTGTCTCAGTGCAACTCCAGGGCTCTCCGGTCGAATATCCCCCAATGATATCACAATCTGACGGATTATCGGGACGTCTCAAAGGCTGTCCAGATACCCCATACCGCGCCGCCTCGCGCGCTGCGTTCTGTATGGTAATGTAAGCCCAAACAATCCTGCCACCTTCGATGATGCCCAGCAATAGCAAAAGCAAAATCGGCAGGATCAGGGCAAATTCGACCAGGGACTGACCTCTCGTTTTTTGTTTCATCTGCACAAACCCCCTTGCCCTCGGGCCCACGCATGAATAGCCGTCAGTAAATGAGATAAACGAAAGAAGGACGGAGCAAAAGGCGTGGGACACCGACTGCAAAGCACCATCAGTCTTGATGACGTAGTGTCGGTTAACTGGGGCAACACAATAGACCTGCTACCCTGTAGGAAACCAATAGGATAGAGGCGATGATCACCTGCATTATAACATTTCTGGGAATAAAGCGTCAATGAGATAATAGGACTATCCGTTTCGCACATCGTGTCTCGTGATGAAGAGCCCTATCCCGCGGGACACACCGGCGTGGCTAGGGCTCTTCGCGAAAAATGTGATATTTAGATCCAAGTGAATAATTAGAAATCTACTACAGGTTTCCGACGATGTTACTGAACACATTGCCGATCACCGGGCCGAGCAGCAGTAAGATGGCGATCACGACGATAGCCACCAAGACCAGAATCAACGCATACTCAACCAATCCCTGGCCTTCCTCACGTGGTAGGAACAACATAGTGACTGTCACCTCCTTTCCTCTTCAGATTTGCGAACGAGTATTCGCATGCTACACGTTGAGTATAAACGAGGAGCTCCTAATCAGCAATAGGATTAAGGTACCTGAGATTATGACAAGTTAAATCGGGAGACTAAGTTCCACCTTTGTCCCACGTCCAATGCCACTATCAAACTGAACTTCACCGTCCAGCATCTCCACTTGTTCGATGATGGTCATGAGCCCCATCGTCTTGCGCTGGCGGGCAGCCGCCATCACTTCAGCCACATCGAAACCACTGCCATCGTCTTCGATCCTGGCTTTCAAGCCGTCGGGGCCGAGATCCAGGGAGATTTCGACGTGTGTGGCATTGGCATGTTCGCGCACGTTATTGAGCAGGCCCTGAACCGCGCGAAATACGGTGACTTCGGCGTAGGGGGGCAAACGTTGCTCCTTGCCACTGATGACCAGATTGCAAGCTAGCCCACTCTTGGCCTCAAAATCCTGAATATATCGTTTGAGAGTGGGGTTAAGACCCAAGTCGTCCAACATCATCGGACGCAGATCGAAGATGAATTCCCGCACCTTTTGAAAGTTAGAAGTTACCGCGTCTTTCAGATTACCCAGTTCGGTGCGGGCTCGCACTGGATCGGTGTCGAATAACCTTTCGCAGATCTCGGCCTGTAGAATAAGGTTCGTAAGCGACTGGGCCGGCCCATCGTGCATCTGGCGCGCTAAACGTTGGCGCTCGTTCTCCTGAGCATTGATGATGCGTACGATTGGACTTCCCTCACCATCCTCTCCCGCCGCGTTGCGATCGATCCCGTTCGCACCCAGGCCAGCCTTGCCCGCCATATCAAGCACCTGATGCATCATATCGCCGTGACGTTCAAGGTGCTGCTGTTTTGCCTGGAGTTGCTCGACCTGGCCACGCATCATGAACAAACGCATCTGCGCTTCTTGGGCAGCCGTGTAAATCTCTTTGATGTCGTGGCGAGGCACCGTATCGAGATTGGCCTCCATCTGGCGTAGCTTGGTGGCGAGTTGCGCATTACGCTGAGCAAGTTTTTCCACTTCGGCCGAACTTTGCCGGATGAGGACTTCGATCTCCTTCAACTCCTTTTGAGTCTGCTCGTAATCCTCTCCCATGCGCGCGAGCAGATCCTCAAAGGTGGGAGCTTCTTCCTCTTGCAGTGAATTGGTGTCCACCATTCTCAGTACACCTCAATCGCGCCAGGAATCAAAGAGCAGGTATTTAAGGAGAGACAGAATATCCCTTTCCCCTTGGATTCCATGACCGCCAATCAAATTGGTTAGCTCTCGGTATCTTGCAGGCGAATCCAACCACGCCGAACGGCGTACAGCGCAGCCTGGGTCCGATCATTTACCGCCAGCTTGCGCAGAATGCTAGTCATATGGTTCTTCACCGTCTGACGGCTGATACCCAGTTCGTAAGCGACTTCCTTATTACTCTGCCCGCGGGCGATATGCTGTAATATCTCCATTTCGCGCGGCGAAAGCGGGGTAAACATCTCATTAGGGACGCCATCAATATAGGCTACCTGGTCGAACTGTTGCAAAAGCCAATTTGCGACCTCAGGTTTATCGAGCACCTCGTCATCAATGACGTAGTTGCCCTGCACGACCTGGTGAATGGCTTCGACTAGCCGGCGCGGGGTGACATCTTTGGGAAAATAAGCGGCGGCCCCTGCGCGAACGGCATGGAAAATCTGCTCATCGTCGTGATAGGCTGTAAGCATTATGACTGCGACGTCAAGCATCACACTCTTAAGCTCACGGGTTACCTGGAGTCCATTCATCCCAGGCAGGTTAATATCCATAATCACGACGTCAGGGGCCAATTGTTTGGCCATACGCAGCGCCTCATTGCCCTCGGACACTTCAATAATAACCTCCATGTCCGGTTCGGCCTCCAGGACTCGCCTCAGGCCCTGTCTGAAGAGGGGATGGTCATCTACCAACATTAGACTGATCTTGCCCATGGCAACTTGCCTCCGGCGGACTACAACACGCTCATGAAATGGGATAAGGAATCGAAAGGATCAACTGAGTGCCTCGTTCCGCGTCAGTACGGACACGCAGCCTGCCCTTCAACAATTCAGCCCGGTCATGCATGCTGACCAAGCCTAGACTACGCCCGCGGCTACCGACACGTCCTGGTTGCAAGCCAATGCCATCGTCAATGACGGAGAAGACGAGGACCCCATCTTCTTCGTATATGTTCACCTCAACGCGGCTGGCCTTGGCATGGCGTCGCACGTTCTCAAGCGCTTCCTGAATGATGCGAAAGATGGCAATTTCGGCGGTAGCCGGCAAGCGCTCAGTGATGGCTCGAACGTCCATCACAGCCTCGATACCAGTACGGGTCTCATAACGTTCCAGGTAACGTCTTAGCCCAGCCACCAGCCCAAAACTGCCTAGCATCGAGGGTGGATCCAGGTCGGCGATCAAATGGCGGACATCTGACAGTCCTTGCTCGAGTTCCGATTGCAAAGCGGCCAGGCCGTCGTCCACGGCCGGGTTCTTAGTGTCGAGTAGGTACCGGCAGGAGGCCAGTTCGAACACAGCGTTAGCCAGAAGTTGACCTACACCGTCCTCCAATTCTCGCGCCAAGCGCGACCGTTCTTCCTCCTGGCTTTGGATAATCCGAATACGCGGCCAGATATCGTCATCTTCTGGAAGAGACTCCATACCACTCGTTACGTAATCGCTGAGTCTCGTCGTGCGCTCTGCCAGTTTTTCAAACTGCCGGGCCAGTTGCACCAAACGCGCCAAACGGTAGTCAGCATCTGAGCTATCTTGGGTCAGAATAGCGTCGTGGACACCATATGCCTGCCCAGCCAACTGGCCGATATCGCGACTGGCCTCGTCAATAACATGCGCAGCTTCTCGCAAAAAGTCTTCAATTGTCTGTTCGTAACCAGCCATCATTTGCCCTCGCGACCACCCTGCCGCTGGTCACACGACGATCCTTTACAAACCACGCATTTTCAGCCAAACCGCCTACTTCTAGTATACCATAAATAATTGCAAAGGCAACACCTAAATCCTATAAAATCCTGAGAACTAACTACCTGCTGAACATTTTACGCGAAAACACGCCCGTGTGCAAAATGTATCTGCAGGTAGGAACTTATAGCCCAGGAATGATACACCCTATTCTATCATAAATTGTATATGAGTATCGTAAAAATATCGTAAAAAATTCATAGCACGTCAAAGCAGGGGGATGGGATGTGGGGCTAGCTACCACTCGGCGTCGGCAAAGGCTCATCAGCAGCAGATGGAGTGGGAGGCTGGTCAAGCTGAGGGGTTGAGAGATCGACAGGGGGAGATGGCGTCGGTGTGGGAGACGCTGTAACTCCCTCGATGAGCACGAAGGTCGTCGCCTGGTTAGTGATTGAGATAGGACGCGTGTAGAGGCGTCCGTCGAAATAGGTTTTCACCATATAGTCACCGACAGGTACATCCGCAAAAGTAAAGGTTTCACCCCACGAAACGTCGGATTTCACCACGCTATCGGGGTAGGTGAAGGTTTCACGCCAAAAGCGATCCGGCTCTTCGACACGATGCAGAAAGATCGGTTGTTGAGGGACCATATAGCCCTGGGCATCTACCACCCGCCCGGACACGACGCCGTAGCCGGGATCG
The DNA here is from genome assembly GCA_034412795.1 of Anaerolineae bacterium. Lineage (GTDB taxonomy): Bacteria > Chloroflexota > Anaerolineae > 4572-78 > NAK82 > JAUVPY01. The sequence continues at coordinate 22,568 of DAOUMD010000191.1, read as the reverse complement.
GGCTTTATCCACAGATCAGGGTTTCGGACATCCCCGTAATTCAAATCTCCGACACGGACTTCCAGATGCAGATGCGGGCCCAATGCAACGCCTCCCTGCCCGACCAGAGCCACGACATCGCCCCTTTTGACCGCCTGTCCCTCGCTAACCAACACCTTTGAAACGTGCCCATAGAGAGTGTAGATCGGTAAGTCGTTCCACTCCTGGTTGTTGTGGCGAATGAGCACAGCTTGCCCGAAGAAGTTCAGGCTAGGGCCGAACGGAATCTCGTCATCGGGGCCAGCGCGAACGACCGTGCCGTCTCCCACGGCCAGAATAGGCGTTCCCATTGGATTCTGAATATCAACACCATGGTGCCACAGATATTGCCCTCGATTGTTGGTGCCGAAGGGATAGTAGGAACTACTCCAGGTGGAATACGTATCAGAGAAGGGCCGTGTGAACCAAAAGTGATCTTCGGCCTGGGTTGGGTCGGGCAGGTCGAGGCTGCCGGCCAAGACGGTACGTGGCACGGGTGTGGGGGTAGGCGATGGTGTGAAAGTGGGAGTGGGTGTGCCGGCGAGGGTGGCCGTCGCGATGAATGTGGGAGAGGGGATCTCTGCAGCCAGCGTCGTGGTCAGGCCAGGTGTGGGGCTGGGCATCGAGGTAGCCGTCGGCGTGGGTGAATAAGTAGGCGTGGGCGTAACCGTCTGTGTTGGAGTAGGCGTATGAGTGGGAGTGGGGGTGACGGTGCTAGTCGGCGTGGGCGTCGCAGTGCCCAAGAGAGAAACTGCCACTGACCGCTCCTGTCCAATGACAGCAAGCAAACCCACTACCAGGGCCATCCCAACGGCCATAGTGAAGAGGCGCATATTGTCTGCCAGCATCCCATGAGGTAAATTCTTGATGCGGCTGATATTGGAAATGAGACGATCAAGAGGAGACATAGGACGCATTACTTACTGCGACCAAACGATGCGCTCTTCCAGCCAACCTCGAGCATTCTGCACATCAATCTGGACCCTACCATCAATAGACCCCTCCAGATCGAAGAGTGGACGTTGATTCCTGCCATCGACGTTCATGACCCACATCGACCATTGGCCATCCCGGTTGGACACGAAAGCGATCATCTGTCCGTCGGGGGACCACACAGGGAGACCATCGTCAGCGGTATCGGTCGTCAACTGGGTCAGGCCTGTTCCATCAACGTTAACTTTGTACACATCCCAATTGCCACCACGGGAAGACATAAAGGCTACACTCTGCCCATCAGGAGAAACAGCCGGGTTGGTGTCGTTGGGGTCCTGGGTAAGCTGCAATGGGAAGCTACCGTCGAGGTTGCTCAAGATCAAGCCACAATCCGAGCCCAAACACCCTTTGTAGATGAACCGTCTATCGGGCGTCCAAACAGGCAACTCGCCCTGGATTGGGAAACCGTCACGGCGAAGCACCTGGTAGTCGGTGCCGGTAGTGTGATAAATAGCTGGCACCTCGCCACCTTCCCGCGAGTGGAAAAGGAAGGACTGTTCATCGGGTGCAAAGGTGGGCATGGCCGACTCGAAGAAGGAGTTGAAGCGCCAAAGATCTCCACCTTCAATGCCACGTTCGATGAGTCCACGGTTGTCGGATTTCCAGGAACGGTAGGCAATACGCTGTCCATCGGCGCTTACGTCTGGCTGACTGGCCTCGGCAACTACCAACATACGATCGCTGCCATCGGGGTTGGCGGAAAAGATGTGATATGTCCCGTCGCTTACATCGAAGACGGGGAAGATGAACCGACCAGTTAGCCTTACTGCGTCACGGGCTGGTGGCAGATCACGCGACACATACTCGGGCAACGGCTCAGGTGACGGAGTGGCCGTCGGAACCGGAGATACGGCCGTCGCTTCCGCCGCAGTCGTGGCAGTTTGCGGGGGAACTTCAACTGTCTCAGATGGCGTTATGTCAATAACTGGCGTCGCCTGCTCTACAGGAGATGAAAATGCTTCAGCTTCACCCATCTCAGCAGTTGTGGGCGCTGCGGACATGAGACGGGTGGGGGTCAACGTAGGGATAACGGCTAGCGCTTCACCCCTGGGTGTCCACAGCAGGATGTCGTCGAAGCTAACAGTCAGGTTAGGCTCGCTGAAGGTACTGGCGAAAAAGCCAAAATTCCCCTCGGTAAGGGTATCATCATCCACCTCGGCCAACAGAGTGTCGTTGGCATACACGCGGACCTGACTGCCAACAGCCTCAACGGTCATAAGATTCGTAGCCTGACCCACATTGATTGCAGACGAAGCAGTCCAGGGAACTAGAGTGACCCACTCGCCGTTGTAGAACTTGCTCAGCAAGAAGAAGCCATCGCCGGAGATATCGAAACGATAAAAATTATCGCGATCTTGAAAACGAAAGAGGATGCCATAACCGTTGTTGTTGGGCCCTTCTTCCTGGGCTGCGTGGACTTGTATCCGAAAGTCGGCCACCTTCCGGTTAGCCAAACCCCAGGCTACCAGATTACTGGTAGTAATCTCGATATAATATTTGTTGTTGCCGTATTGCTTGGTCGTGTAGCGATCAAAGGCATCGTCCCATCCACTACTTGGGTTGCTGAAATCGTCATCGTAAACCAGAATGAACTCGTCCTCGGTCCCCTCCACAGCAACCGAGGTGGCATCAGACGATTGGTCACCATCCTGACCAGGTCCCAAAAAGGCAAAGAGGACAATTCCCAACAGGACAACTAACAGAAGCACTCCTCCCCCAATAATCCAAGTTCTCCCCCAACGAGGAGAGGTACTGGGAGGTAAAGGAGTCGGTGCTGGCTCAGCGCGAGGAGTATGTGATGGAACACCTGTACTCGAACTGACCCTCGAGGGCTGAAATACCAACTCGGTATCACCCACGGTAATCCGGTCGTCCGGCGACAGGGGATGCCCCTCGCTAATGGGCTGGCCGTTGACAAACGTACCATTGGCACTTTCCAGATCCCGGATGATCCATTGGCCGGCCACCAATTCTATCAATGTGTGGTAGCGAGAGACCCGAGGGTCGGTGAGAACCAGCTCATTATCGCGCTCACGTCCAATGCGAGTCTTCAGCTTGAGGCGGACGGTCTCCCCCTGCTCGTTGCCGCGCACGATTTCCAAGGTGGGTGCCAAAGATGGTCCCACCATTGTCGAATGGCCGTGGTGGTTGTGGTCGTCCATAATTCTACACCTTTGCTAAGGGAACCCTATTGGCCAAGCTCACCGGCCCCACGACATACGTTCAACTGTCCATCCGCCGTAGCTATCAATCCAACCGGGAATGTCAATAGGCAAGCGCTCGACACTCCCACCATTGATAGGCACAACCCACACGCCCCAGCGACCGTCCCGATTTGACACAAACGCCACCCACTTACCATCAGGCGAAATTGTACCCAGCCCATCATCAGCAGCATGATCGGTGATGTTGACGCCGCTCCCTCCATTGATGGAAGTCACGTACACATCCCAATTACCGGTGGCGCGACTCATATACACCAGATTGCTGCCCTTCGTGTCAGTAGGCACTGCGTTATCGCCGACGATCAAGGCGGGCAGATTCTCTGGAGAGCGACCCGCCCGGGTCATACCAGAGTCTGCTTTCCAGATACCGCATGTTCCTCCGTCCCGCCAGTAGTTACAGGCGCGAAATAGGATACTATAGTCAGAGGCCCACACGGGGAACATCGGCGTGGACCCATCAAAAATGTCGCCCAGCAACACGAAGTCAGTGGCCACGCTACCGGTATCAGGCACATTCAGGCCATATTGAACGAAGATGTGCCATTCGGTGCCGCTCAGCTTGGCAATGACCAGCTCGGGGTTGTCGTAAACAATGCTGTTAGAATCAGGGTTATAAAAGGGATGATGGTCGCCAGGGGACGCGCTGACGGCCCTGATGGGACTGCCGTCTGCGCTGTATTCCCATATATTCTCTTTTGCACCGCCCTCGCCATTGACGATCAAAACTTCGCCGTCGGGGCGGAAGTTCGGCTGGTGTGAACGGGATACTTTACTCAGTACTTTACCACTTGGCAATTGATAGATGACAGTATTGTAATGACCAGTCCCATCATCAATAGGAATAGCCAACTTTCCGGTGATCGACAGGGTCTCAGGTGTAGGCGTCAGAGTCGGAGGCACCGGGGTGGGAGTCACAACCACCTCCGGTACCGGCGTGGCTGTAGGCGGCGCTGGCGTGTCCGTCGGCGCGGGTGGAACCGGAGTTGGGGTGTCAGTAGCCGGGACGGGCGTCAGTGTAGCGGTTGCTGGAAGCGGCGTGGCCGTGACGACAACGATACGTTCGGTAGGTGTGGAAGCCGGCGGCGTATGGGTGCTAGTTGACGTAGCAGTGGGGAGTGGTGTGGGCGTGTCCTCACCCTGGGCGGCCAGGGTCTCCGCCAGCGCTGTTTGAGTGGTATTAATCGCCGCCTGCTGGCGCCCAGTGTCGCCAACAAGACGAGTGCCCATCACAGCCATTGCGACAAGGCAGACGATTAGCACAACCCCTATCCCAACGGCAAAGGGCAACAATGGCAGGCCAGCGACGGTCGCCGTGGCCACAGTCGGCTTTGACACGCTCTCGGTCGGTACCTCAGTGACCTGGGAGGGCCGAGGCATGGGTGTTCGATCCAGACCGGGCTCCACGGCCACTTCTTTAATGCGCGGCATTGGTGCGATGGTGGTGACAGGCATAGCCGCAATCGTCTCATCGACGGTTACGCCAGCAGCCTCCCTCAACGCTTTGGCCATCTGACCCGCCGACTGGTAACGATCATCTGGGTTTTTACTCATCGCCTTGAGGATGACTCGCTCCACGGCTTCAGGGGTGTCAGGGTTAATCTCTGTTGGCAAGGGGAGGGGATCGTTGATATGCTTCAAAATGATGGCAAAGGGGGTATCAGCATCAAACGGAACCCGACCCGTTACCATCTCGTAGAGAACAACCCCCAGCGAGTAGATATCGCTGCGTTCATCTCCCCGTTCACCCTGTCCTTGCTCCGGCGACATATAAGCTGGCGTTCCCGCGATGGCACCAGTCAGCGTCAAGCGGGTAGCACCTACGATGCGTGCGATGCCAAAGTCGGTCAGCACCACCTGTCCATCAGATGTGAACATGATATTGGCTGGCTTCAGATCCCGGTGAACCATACCCCGTGTGTGGGCATAGTCAATTGCGCCGGCCAACGCAAAGAAGATTCGTGTCGTCTCAGGCAATGTGAAAATTTGTCCCTGAACGCTACGCTCCTTGAGTTCAGCCTTAAGGGTGGGGCCCTCGACGAACTCCATCACCATATAATATCGGCCGTCTTCTATGTCGAAGTCGTAAACCGTCACGATGTGGGAATGACGCAGATTGGCCACCGCAGTCGCTTCCCGTTCAAAACGCTCGATGAAGTCTTCGTCATCGGCCAGGTGTCCGTGCAACACCTTAATGGCCACATATCGATTCAGGCCAGGCTGATAGGCCTTATAGACTTCGGCCATCCCACCTCGGCCTAGCCGGGCGACGACGCGATATTTGCCTATGTTTCTGCCAACCAAATCACTCATGATACACCTGTTGTCATATAAGAAGTAGAGAACGGTTACGTTTAATGAGCAAAAGCAAATGAGTAACGATGCAGGCGAAAAAAGTCGTTGCTCCTGATTTCGCTGCTCGCGATCAAGCCCATTATATCAAACGCGTTAGCGAGCGTCAACGGGATATTTCTCCCTGCTGCTTACCGTCCCCAGGTAATGCGTTCCTCCTCCCATCCTTTTGAATTATTGACGTCAAAGCCAACCAGCCCATCGGGTGAGCCGCCCATATTGAAGAGCTTGCGCTGGTCGCTGCCGTCGGGATTCATTGCCCAAATGCCCCACGCGCCGTCACGGTCAGACGCGAAGGCAATCGTGCTTCCGTCGGGCGACCAGGCAGGCAGTCCATCATTGGCTCCATTGTCGGTGAGACGCGTGACATTCCCCCCGTTGCTGTCCATCACGAAAATCTCCCAATTGCTAGCCCCGTCCCGGCCGACCGACATAAAGGCGATTTTAGTGCCATCGGGTGACGGGGCGGGTGCTGTATCGCTGGTGTTATCAGATATAAGATCCATCGTGCCGCCCTCAGGGCCACTGATGAACATACCACACATACCCTCTACAGTGCATCCTTTGAAGACCAACCGCCCATCGGGGAAAGTACTCACGTAATTACCGATCAACCCCAGCGAGTGCTCTTCGCCATTGGCCTGGTTCACCCGGTATAGGCGCGAAATACGGTCTGATTCACGACGCGACGCGAAGGCCACCGTATATGAATCGGGAGCCCAACTCGGAAGACCATCCTCAAGGAAACTAGATAGTATATCTCCACGCCCACCGCCAATGGTCAGGAAAGCGACACCACGACCTTGAGGATTCCAGCTTCGGTAGGCCAGCAAGTCACCACCCGTGTTGAGATGTGGTTGGCTGGCATCGGGCACCAGGAGTTGAATGTCGTTACCCTGGGGATCACTCATCCAAATGTCATAGCCCCCCACTTGTCCCCCAATGTTCTTGTTTGGGTCGTGGACGGGAAAGATAATTTTGCCACTCAGCGCAGCCGGCGCCGGAGTAGGCGTGGGCTCCGGAATGGGAGTAGCTTCAGGAGCAGCCGCCACAGAAGTAGCCTCCGGTGTCGTCGTGGCTGACCTGGTGACCGTCGGCGGTATCGAGCCCTCAGCCGGAATGATCAATTCCTGTCCCAACTGGAGCGTGGACGGGTCGTCAATACCATTGACAGCCTGGATAGCTTCGACACTGACGTCAAACCGAAACGCAATACCACCCAGCGTGTCTCCCTGTTCGACTACATAGACAATAGGGGTAGGTGTAGCAGCAGGTTCAGCAGGGGAGGCGCGGGTTGGCACCGCCGCCGTAGCGGCACGAGTCAACGTCGCAGCTACGGTCGGGGAAGGAGCAATAACATCAGCCACCGGAGGTTCAGTAAATTGGAAACTATCAAACATCTCCTGAAAGATGGGCGCAAAGGTATCCCAGTCGGTCGAGGGAACGGCCGACAGCACCATATACGCTGAACCATTCTGGTAAGTGGCAGCCACGTAGGCAGTCATCTCCTGGGCAGAATCCGATGCATCGAGTTTGACCTGACTGATGGCCCATTCGACTTGCTCTACAGTACGAATCCCGGTATCGGTCGATGATGCATCGACTGGCAAACCAGCAATGATCTGGGCCAGCAAACCCGCAGGGTCCTGGGTGATACTTTCAGTCTCGCGTGCGACAACATAGGAAACGCCTTCGAGCACAGTGATGTCATCGATGATAGAAGTAGCGAGGCCTGCCGCCTCAGGTGCAAAGGCCACTTGTTGACTGGACTCTTTCACTTGCCAATCACCGGGATATTCCAGACTGAAGCCAAACGCAGTGTTTGAGTATACTTTGGGAACAACCGGGGTATCTGTCGACAGCACGATCGCCGTCGGACTTGGAGTTGGACCAAGAGTAGGTGTATTGACCGGTATGGCAGCCGACAGGGTGGGGGTAGCATCTTGAGTACTACCAACCGCAGTATCTCGTCCACGAAGCAAGATCACTGCACCAATTGTCAAGCCAGCGACCACCACTAACACCAACAGGCCAGCACATCCGGTATATAGCCAGCCTGGCCTCGAGGAATCAGCTCCCCGCGCGGCAGCCTGAGCCGAGAGGTGTTCAGGCATACCCCGGCCCTGATGCTTGGTCATCGGGATTGGGGTCTCCTGAACCCAACTACGCCCATCGAAGCGATACCACTCGCCAGTCTGGGCTCCAATGGTCCAAAAAACCCCCTGTTCGTCCTTTAGCTGGAGACCTTCTAGCTCATCTTTGAACTCTTCCTCGCTGATCTCCCCCGCGTCGAACTGTTCCCGCAGTTCATCATAACGACGCTGAAGGTCTTCGAAATCCATAGGTATACCCATCTCCTTCACTTCAGGCAAAAAAAGATGCCCGAATTTTCAACCCTATAGTATAGCCAAATAGCTCAAAGGACAAAATCGGCACAGCTTCATGCGAGATGGCATCCTTTGCAGGCGCGACGGTTACCGGGGCTTGCCGACGAGATTTCTGTGTGTTATGATGCCTCGTGAGGAAAAATATATGGCCATGTCGCTCCTGTCTACACAAAATCGTGACGATATGCTGCCTTACAAATGGCAAAAGGTGATCACCGTTCCAGTTTTTTTCCTGGCGCTGGGCCTGTACCTGCTAACGCTCGCCCCAACGGTTGTCACCATATTCGATGACAGTCTCGAATTCCAGCTCGTCTCCTATCTATTGGGGATCGCCCATCCCTCCGGCTATCCCCTGTACACACTGCTGGGCTGGCTCTTCACACGCCTTCCCCTCGGGGATGTGGCCTATCGGGTGAACCTGATGAGTGCCGTGTTCGGCGCATTGACGGTAGCCCTGACCTATCTCATCGGGCTGGAACTGACCGTAGGAAGTTGGCAATCTAAGGAGCAATACAGGACTGACGCGCGCCAAGTATGGGCCGAGGTACCAGCAGCTCTGATTGGGGCGCTGGCGTTAGCCACCTCACCTGTCTTCTGGTCACAGGCAACGGTGGCCGAAGTCTACACGCTCAACGCCGCCTTTGTAGCTGGCTTGCTCTGGTTGCTGATTCGGAGCAAATACCCCCCTTCCGAGAATGCACTCATGGCTGTCGCCTTTCTCTTCGGTCTGTCGCTCACCCACCACCGAACAACAGTACTTATGTTGCCAGCCATTACCTATCATCTATGGCCTCAGATCAGAACCTGGAAGCTGCGAACCGGAATCAAGATAGCCGTCGCCCTGGTTGCGCCACTACTGCTGTATCTTTACATCCCACTGCGGGGGCACGTGGGCTCGCTGGATGGAGCGTACGTCAATACGTTGGAAGGCTTCTGGAAGCAGGTGAGCGCCGGCGGGTATGGGGTATTCATCTTTGAGAATCCAATGGGGGCCGAACGCGGAGTCGAGTTTTACTTCTCACTGTTCTTAGAACAGTTCGGCCTTATAGGCCTTGCGGCCGGGTTGCTGGGCATCGTGGTTCTGCGCCGACGCCGGGCTCGGAGCCTCACATTGATTGCCTTCGCCACCTACCTGGTCTTTAACCTCCTCTATCGCGTGGCCGACATCGAGGTTTTCTTCATCCCCCTCTTTATTATCTGGTCAGTATGGGTGGGAGTTGCCGCCGGCTGGCTGCTGACTGGTCAGGCCTGGGCCAGCACGAGTCGCCTGTCCTGGCTGCGCCTGCCGGTAACACTATTGGCGGTCCTGCTTCTCCTCGGACAGTTTGCCACCTTGTTTCGGGACCACCTGCCCCAAATGGATCGCTCCAGCTCCTGGTCCGTGTATGACTACGGACTAGACGTGATACGCCAACCGCTGGAACCGAACGCTGCCATAGTGGGAATTCTGGGCGAAATGACATTGATTCGCTACTTCCAGGAAACAGAAGGATTACGCCCTGATCTACTTCTCGTCCCCGCCGACCAGGAAGCCGATCGAATGACGAATGTCACTCGCCTACTTGACGAAGGTCGAACTGTGTATCTAACCCGCGAGTTGTCAGGCGCACCGGAGCGATGGTCATTGAGCGCCCTCGGTCCCCTGGTCCGAGTGGTTCCGGAGCCGGCCCAGAAGCCCCCCGACAATACCTTCAATATGGGATCTGCCGTCATCCCGGAGATCACCTTGCACAGCTACAATATCAGCCAGCCCCCGACCCAAAAAGACCTGCCTCCAGTGCGTGTGACCCTGATCTGGCAGGCAAAGGCTCCTATAACTCGTGACCTGAAAGTCTCAGCCAGGCTCGTTGACAGTAACGACCAACCCATGTCGCAAGCCGATGCCGTGCCCGTCCACTTCGCCTATCCCACCACGGCCTGGCGGCCTGGCGAGTTCATCAGCGACGTGTATGATCTGCACATGCCCGCCACGCTACAGCCTGGTGAATATACGCCGGTCATCATCCTGTATGATCCGGCGCAAGGAGCTGCGGAGATCGGAAGAGTGATACTACCCCCTCTTCACCTCCCCTGACTCCTCAATTACCTAAACCGCCTGATTTCCTTGACCTTTGCGCTAAGCGGGGGTACAATTTTATTTTGCAAAGCACAGAATAGGGAATCGAGCGGACAAAAGCAAAGGGCACCAAGGAAGTCGATTTGAATCTGAACATCTTCCGTCAATACAGCATCCGGGGTATCGCCGATCAAGACCTGACAGATGAGGAAGTAACCCCTATCGGAGTGGCGATTGGCATTTATTTCCGGCGGCGCGGTGCCCAGACACTCGTGCTTGGGAGAGACGTGCGTAACAGTTCGCCACGTATCAGTCGCTCGCTCATTGCCGGCCTTATGCAAACAGAGATCAATGTGACCGACGTGGGGATGGTGCCCACCCCTGTCCACAATTTTGCCACCGATTTCTACGGTGCCGACGGCGGGGTGATGGTGACAGCGAGCCACAATCCACCAGAGTACAATGGTCTCAAAATCCGCGCCGATGGCACCCTGCACGGCGACGAGTTGCGAGAGATCCAGCGTATCGCTGATGAGGAGTACCAAAGAGACACTAAGTCCGTGCCCTTCAACCGGAGCAAGCTGAAGCAGGCAAACCCACTTCCCCTCTATCTCAAACACGTCAAGCCCCACGCCCACATATCGTCCCCCCTAAAGGTTGTCGTGGATGGCGGCAACGGCACCAATGGTCTCGTCGTCTCGAATCTGCTGCGCGATTTAGACTGCGAGGTGGTTGAGCTCTATTGTGAGCCAGATGGAGACTTTCCCAATCGCTCCCCAGATCCCACCGCACATGGCACCATCGCTGACTTGTCAGCCACCGTCCGGTCTGAAAACGCTGATCTGGGCCTGGCTTACGACGGTGACGGTGATCGACTGGCTGCGGTGGACGAGCAAGGTCGGCAGGTAGTGGGTGATCAGGTGCTTATGCTGTTGGCCCGCGACGTTCTGCGACACGGCCCAGCTAAAATCGTCTACGATTTACTTTGCACGCAGGCATTGGCTGACGATGTGATCGCCCACGGAGGCGCACCAGTGATGACCCCTAACGGTTATGCATTTGTGCACCAGGCAATGCGCGACACAGGTGCTGCCCTGGGCGGGGAATTCTCTGGTCATCTCTTTTTCGACGAACTTGAGTTTAGGTTTGATGACCCAATCCTGGGTAGCATCAAGCTACTGAATATAATATCGCGCAGTCAGCGCCCATTGTCCGCGTTGGTGGCCGAACTGCCAGCTTATCATTCTTCACCTCAAATCAGACTCCCATGTCCAGACACACTAAAAGCTCATGTAGTTGAGCAAGTAAAGAACCATTTCAAAGTGTCCTATCCGGTGGACGAGTTAGACGGGGCGCGCATTGATTTTGGCGATGGCTGGGCACTGGTGCGGGCGTCAAACACCCAACCAGTCCTCTCACTACGCTTTGAGGCCACTTCTTCGGAGCGATTGGAAGATTTGCAGGCACAAGTGTTGGACCAAGTTGAGCATCAGGCGGCACAACTGGGACAGACTATCGAAGCAAAGTCTTTTACAGCTCAGGGAGGAACCTGGCACAATGCATGAACTAGCTGTTGTCATCCTGGCGGCTGGCCAAGGTAAACGCATGAAGTCCACGTTACCCAAGGTCTTGCACCCTCTTGGTGGACGACCTATGATACAATACGTCTTGGACACAGCCATTACCCTCGCCCCATCACGCTTGGTGATGGTGGTGGGTCAGGGAGCCGAACAGGTTCGGTCCATTCTGGATCAAAACATCACTTTTGTTGAGCAGGCCCAACGCATGGGCACCGGCCACGCAGTAATGCAAGCCCAGGCAGTGTTAGATGATTCCTACGACGTCCTGGTCCTGTATGGAGACATGCCCCTCCTGCGACCCGAGACCTTAAATGCGCTAAGACAGTGCTATCGGGAAGGGAACGGCCCTTTGGCTATGCTAGTTGTGGCCGACGACGATTCAAGGGGTTTCGGGCGTGTCATCTTCGACTCGGCCGGCCGCGTGCAAGCCGTTGTCGAAGAAGCAGAGTGCACACCCGAACAACTCGCCATCCGGGAGTTAAACGCCGGGGTGTATTGCTTTGAAGGTCAATGGTTGTGGAGCCATTTGCCCCAACTTCCACTCCACGCTGACAAAGGGGTCGCGGGGGAGTATTTTCTGACCGACCTGGTAGAGATAGCCGTTGCTGAAGGGGTTGAGATTTCTTATCTTCTCACCGAGGACTCATGGGAAACCTTAGGTATCAACACACCTGAGCACCTGACCGAGGCTGAAGCCGTGCTACACAGAAGGCAAGATACCCAGGAATAGTATCTTGACGAGTAAGCACAAACGCCATAGGTATCAAAAACACCAGTCAATTTGAGCCGTGGCAGGACACAATAGAGAAAGGCATAGACCGTGCTTGCACCCACTGACTTCTTTGATCTCGACCTGTATGAACATAAACAGTTGTTTTTCGATAGCCAAGTAGAATATGTGTGGGATGCCCTGAAACTGCTCGGTGATTATCTTGATCAGATCGTGGTGCCAGAGATCCACGGACAGGTTATGGAGGGCGCATACTTACTGGACGACAATATCTTCATTGGTCCCGGTTGCGAGGTAGAGCCGGGCGCGGTCATCAAGGGCCCTACGTATATTGGAGCCAACACCCAGATAAGACAAGGCGCATACGTGAGAGGAAATGTATTGGTTGGCGATAACTGCGTAGTTGGGCATAGCACTGAGATGAAGAATTCGATTATGTTAAACAATGCCCACGCAGCACATTTCGCTTACGTTGGCGATTGCATTCTGGGCAACCACGTGAACCTGGGTGCCGGATCAAGGTTAGCCAACCTCAAGTTGGACCGAACAAACGTGACAATCACAGTAGCGGAACGGACTTATGACACCGGCATGAGAAAACTGGGAGCTATCTTGGGTGACCGAGTAGAAATCGGTTGTAATGCGGTTTCAAATCCAGGTACGTTGATGGGTCCAGGGTGTATGGCGTACGCCTTGACGTTGTTGCGAGGCTTTTACCCAGCCAACTCATTGATAAAGCGTGATTCTGAGTCACCATCAGTTCTGGCATTTGATAGTTGAGGAGATGTTTCGTTGGATCCCGACAGTAGTACCCCGATTATTACCCTGCTTGTGCTTGTCTTGCTCCACGCATTTTTTGCTGCCGCCGAAGTCGCCATCGTCTCCATCCGGAAACCTCGTCTTAACCAACTGATCGAAGAAGGCCACCAGGCAGCTCAATGGGTCACCGATATGGCCGAGGATGCCACCCGGTTGCTAACGACCACCCAGCTCGCCCTCAAGCTGCTGGGGTTCCTGGCTGTCGCGCTGGCAGCCTCTACCTGCGGAGACCCATTGGCGGGTTGGATGGCCGGGCTGAATCTAGCTTGGTTGTCCCCTATCAGCTATCCATTGGCCATCCTGATCATTACCTTAGGATTGGTTTTTCTAGTGTTAGTCTTCGGCGAGTTGATTCCCAGGGAACTGGCTGCTCGGAGCCCGGAACCATTTGCCCTCTGGGCTATCTATCCGATGCGTGCGGCCGCCGTCGCTGCTGTGCCCCTGGCGCAGGTGGTCATAGCCGTCAATCGTTTGTTCACGGGGCACGGGGACGAGACTCCCCACGGCTTGCCTTTCATCATCGAGGAAGAGATCAAGACCCTGGTGGATGCGGGAGAAGAGGGTGGTTTTATCGAAGAAGAAGAAAAGGAAATGATCTATTCCATCTTCGAGTTTGGCGATACTCTGGCCCGCGAGGTGATGATACCGCGCATCGATATGGTAGCCATTGAGGTTAACACAAGCGTACCTGCCGCTTTAGACGTAGTTATGGAAGCCGGTCATTCGCGCATCCCTGTGTACGAGGAAACGATAGACAATATCGTCGGGATACTCTACGCCAAAGATCTGTTGCATTATTGGCGCGATGACGCTTCTGACCTCAAGCTCAGGGATATTCTACGCAACGTATATTACATTCCAGAAACCAAAAAGGTAGATGAGCTTCTTCAGGAATTGCAGCAGCGCAAGGTCCATATTGCCCTCGTCGTAGATGAGTACGGCGGCACTGCCGGATTGGTCACCATCGAAGACATCTTAGAGGAAATCGTAGGCGAAATCCAGGATGAATACGACAGCGAAGAAGCCTTTATGGAGGTTGTCAACGAAGACGAAATTGTCTTCAACGGGCGGATGGATCTAGACGACGTGAATCACATTATGGGTCTTGAGCTCCCAACCGACCGAAGCGATACATTGGGCGGGCTGGTTTACAGTAATCTGGGTCGGGTACCAGTCATCGGTGACAAAGTGCGCATCGAAAACGTGGAAATTACGGTTCTTTCGGTGGTAAGACGCCAGATCAAGAAGGTCAAAGTCGTGCGCTTGCCAGTTGAAAGAGAACCAAGCGATAGTCCCGACCCCCAGACGGACAGCCGCCCTACTCGGTCCACCTCAAATGCGCATACATCGAGTGAATCGTCATATGCCGGAGGCATTACCCATGACTCACAATGAGCTGATAGCCAGTGCAACAACTACCCGCGAACTGGCCTATGCACCCTACTCAGAATTTCAAGTCGGGGCGGCATTGCTGGGAAAGTCAGGCCGTGTATATACCGGGTGCAATGTGGAAAATGCTGCCTATGGCCCCTCGATGTGTGCTGAGCGGACAGCGGTTTTCAAAGCCGTTTCCGAAGGGGAACGTGAGTTTGAGGCGATTGCGGTAGTTACTGAAAATGGCGTCTCCCCCTGCGGAACCTGTCGGCAGGTGATGATGGAATTTGCCCCAGAGATGACTGTCATCATTGCTGACACCCAGGGTAAGGTCCGCCATACCACTGTTCGCGACTTACTGCCTGATGGCTTCACACCCAACCAACTCCCTCGAATGGGTGAACAGTAGATATCTCCTACTTTTGTCTCTATCTCTATGTTCATCTCCAACCGGAGGATACAATGCCTTATACAGTGGTTGCCGGTGAGCGGCTTTTTTACGCACTGGTTGAGGGGGACCCAACCCACAAGCGGAATCTCATTCTGGTGCACGGCGCAGGCGGCGACCACACCCATTGGCCGGCCGAGCTACGACGGCTACCAGGCGTCAACATCTACGCGCTGGATTTGCCAGGTCACGGTCGCTCAGGTGGTCAAGGTCGTACAAGTGTGACCGATTACGCTGATAGTGTACACCTGTTCGCTCAGACTTTGAGGCTGGGGAGGGCAACAGTCGTGGGACATTCAATGGGAGGAGCTATTGCACAGACACTGGCTCTGCGTCAGCCATCTTGGCTGGATCGCGTGGTGTTGATCGGCACAGGAGCGCGACTGAGGGTGCATACCCTCATCCTTGAGGGACTGCGACTCGCCTCGACCGGGGACCTATCACCAGGTGCATCGAAGGCGAATTTCGAGGCCACTATGGACACAATCTGCCAGTGGGCCTACGGGCCATCCACTAACCAGCAAATTCTGCGAAAAGGCCGCCAACAATTGCTAGGTGTAGATCCGACCGTCATCTACGGTGACTACAACGCCTGCAACAACTTCGACGTGATGGACCAGGTGACAGGTATCAAGCTGCCAACGCTCATCATCGTCGGCAGCGCCGACCAAATGACACCTCCCAAATACAGCCAATACCTGTACGACCAAATATCGGGGTCCCAGTTGGTTGAAATCAAAGATGGGGGGCATATGATGGCGATCGAGAAGCCAAGCGAAGTGGCTCAGGCCGTGACCCGCTTTTTGGAGGCACGATAGAGAAAGACTAAGCCCCATCGACCAGTTCCGACAATGATTCCAGTTGCTGACGTGTGCCCAAAGCGATCAGTACGTCACCAGGATATAGAACAGTTGAAGCTTCTGGCGAGATAACGATCTTTCCCTCTTCGCGCTTGAGTCCCAGGATGTTAGCGCCAGTCACCTTCCGGATACGCGCTTCTCCGATACTGCACTGATCCAGGGTACAGCCGTGGCCAACCGTCAGATCCTCTAGAAACAGTTCCAGCGACTCGTCGTGCATGACCACATCCAGGAAGTCCACAACATCGGGATGGATTAGCATCAGCGCCATACGGCGTCCGCCCAGGCTGTACGGAGAAATGACCCGATCGGCCCCGGCCCGTAGCAACTTCGCCTCGGTGTCTTCTAAATTGGCACGAGCGACGATGTATAGATCCGGATTGAGGGCACGCGCCGACAGTACGACCAAAAGATTTGCGGCATCACTATCTACGGCTGCGACCAGACCACGCGCCCGTTCGATACCAGCCTCTTGCAGGACCTGGTCGTCACCTGCATCCCCAATCACGACTGGATAGCTCTGGGAACTGACCTGCTCAACCGAAGGCAAGTCGGCGTCTACCACCACCAGTGGCTGCCCCTCTCGCATCAACTCGCTACACACTTGATGTCCGACCCGACCAAACCCGCACACGATATAATGATCCCGCAATGAATTGACTCGACGCGCCATTCTCCGCCTCTCCAGAATACCTCCAAGCTCACCAGCGATTACGTAGTTGGTGAGAGCACTGAAAGCATAAGTAATGCTTGCCACTCCCAACACAATCAGTACAGTTGTAAATACACGTCCAACAGGGCTTAAAGGGTAAATTTCGCCGAAACCAACCGTCGTTACGGTGATGACCGCCATATAGAAAGCATCCAGCCACGACCAGCCCTCAATTATCCAATAACCTACCCCGCCTATTATGGTGATGAGGCCAAAGATAAGAGCGATATCCACTAAACGACGTTTTAGATTCATTTGAAGATTATGGGCAGAAAGATGGGATTATCAAATCTCACCAACGCATCCAAGGCCAAGATGTTCCCTAATCCGTCATCCAGCATGGCGCGGTTACGTAGCACAAGACCAGGAGGGAGATCTGTAACAACGCCCGTGTAAGTCAAGGTAGCAGTGTCTCCAACCGCAACCGGAACGGTCCACAGGATGACCCGGTCATCAGTCCAGGTGGTGCCACCACTGGCCTGCAAGCTGCCGGTGACCAAGTCTAAGCTATCCGGCAGTGGGTTGGAAGCGCTGATCAATCCATCAACGACACCCGTATTGCGCACTCGGAGCGTATAAGTCAAGAGACCACCTACCTCGCCAACATCAGGCTCGACACTGAAGCTGGACTGGGAGAGGACAGGCAAGTTGACTGGTGTGGCGACAATTCGATCAAATTCCACGTTGTGGCTCTCATATCCCATCCAAACGGTATGACTGACCACGTGCCCCATAGGGAGTGGACCAGCGACGGCCGCCTGATATGTAAAGGTAAGGCTCTCTCCCTGAGCCAAAGGCCCCGACCAAACGAAGGCCGATTGGGCGGGGTCCCAATTCGCGCCCCCGCTGACACTCCCCGGAATGGGGGCCAGGTCGTTGGTGAACGTGGCGGTGAATGAGGCAGATGCCATATCTTGCCATCCGTCGTTACGCAAGACGACTGTATAAGTCAATACATCGTCATCGCGGGCGATTGTCCTATCGGCCGTGACAGTAGAGCCGCCCAGCCAACTCAGCCAGCCGGTCACGCGTTGCATCAACCGAACGAGGGCCTCGCTGCTCAGGCCGTCCGGGTTGAAAGCAAAGAAGGTCGTACGCCAAGATACGTCTCCACCCTGGGGATTGGGCCCGATATTAGTCACCGCATTGGGTTGGCCTTCCTGTCCCACAAAGGCGACATCAGCGTTGGCAGTCGGCGTGAGGGCATCACTAAAATTCTTATAAGGATAGGTTAAGTCATACGGCCCAGAGTAGCTGCCTATCGGATTGCCTATCAGGCCGAGCACCGAGGTACTGGTGAAATCCTCGGTATAGTCAGCGACGCCCAAGTAGTCACGCGCGAAGTCATTGGGGCCGTCGGTGCGGAAGAGATAGTCTTGCCCATTGTAATAGAGCCGGCCGCCACCTTCCAGATAGTCAGCCAAGCTCTCCTCGTCCGCTGAAGTAAGAGGCTGGTACCAGTCATAGGCACTGAACCAAACAACCATCGGATACATTCGCAATGTCGTCGACGGGGGGGCAGCGGCGATGTCGACAATAGAGTCCCACGGAATCTCCCATACGTCGTAGGGAACACCATTGGCATCCAGTGCGTCCCGGTAGCGATCTTCCACATTATACCAACGGTCGTCATCCACTAGCAACACAGGGGCAGGTACACGAGTCTCTCGAGTGGCCATCGCCACCGCAGCCACCGACTCAACAGTGACCGTGGTCGAGTCGCTCGCTGCCCATTCCACCACCAACGGCACCTGGACCGCAATGTCTACCAGGGTCGACTCACAAGGCGACAGAGTCACGTGATCAGTGTCGATCGAGGTTGCCCATGTATGACCATCTGGTGTTATGGTGAAATCAGTGTCGCCACCAATCTCAGCCAGGTTGCGGACTCGCAGTGTATGGGTAACAGTCTGCCCAAAGTTTCCCACCAGTGACTGATCAACAGGGGTCAATTGGACTCCGGCAGCACCAGGCGGCGCACTAAACCATGCGATGGAGCGACTGATAACCTCAGTCCGCACGGCTGCATCAGTGATAGCTTCGAAACCATAGGATAGATATATGGTCCGATAGTTCAGGCATTGCCCCACCTGTTGACCACCAGAACCGCCGCCGTTGTAGCTCACGATTGAAGAAGCATAGTCGGACGCCAGGACGCTGATCTCGTCTGGGGCAAATTGGTTGTCGGCCCCACCAGGACCGCCAATGTCAAAGGTCAGCCCATCGAATAGTCCACCGGGCACACCAGTCAGGTAACGGACCTCGGAGTCATCCGTAACGTAACTCGCTTTGAGATAACTCCTGAAATAGGGAGCGTAGATGAAAGGATAGAAGTCGTCGTAGTAGGCTACGTCCTGGCCGCTGAGGAACAGTGAGCCGCCGCTCTCTAAGTAAGTGATCAGTACGTCGCTTTCATCGAGGTAACCAGGTGAATCTTCCGGTGATGACCAGAATACGATGTCGTAGGGCAGCAAATCGCCCTCGGCCGGCACACCGTCAATCGGATCGCGCACTGTCCACAGGTCATAGGCGTAGCGTAGCTCATCCAACGCCTGACGGTAGTAATCAATCTGACTGGAGTAATACCAGGCACCACTATCCACCAAGAGAATGGTCGGGGCAGCTACTAGATCGAAATCGCGTGTCGTGGTCTCCCCTGCGGTGATGGGAACGTCAGTGGCCACGCCAACCCGGTATCCAGAGCTAACGACAGTTACCGTGTAGCTGCCAGCAGGCAGCCAAGTAGTATACACGCCAGTAGCATCGGTGGTCGTCGTCACTGGTGTGTCAGCTATAGAGATCGTGACCCCCGCAAGAGGCTGCTCGCCACTGGTCACCCGGCCGGAAAGCGTACCGGACGGCAAAGTATCAAGCGTGAAATCCTCAATGAGCGTCATATCGGTGATAACCTCGACCACTCGAGAATTGGGACTATAGCCGAAGGCTGAGGCCGTGAGCGTATAGCGATCTGGAGCCAGGGCTAATTCGTACGTCCCATCGCTCGACGTTAGGGTCGTAACCGGAGGTTCGAATGTGGAAGGATCGGCGACGAGCCTGGCGTTAGCAATCGGCACGCCGTCGCTGGCGCGGGTGACCACACCGATAACGGTGCCGCTGTTGGACACGGAAGCCACAGCGGCGTAAGCATCTATACGTCCCCACCCATAGTCATTGTTGGGAAGCGGAGCGCCGAGTGGAAGAGATGTCTCTTTGATGATGGTTTCTATCTGGCTCACACCAAGAGATGGATCGGCCTGGAGCATCAGAGCTGCAAGTCCAGCCACATGAGGTGTTGCCATCGAGGTACCATCATTCTCGCCATAGGCTCCACCCGGCAGGCTGGAATGCACGCTTACACCCGGCGCCGAGACTTCTGGCTTGATTAACTCAGCACCGTACCACGTGGAAGGGCCACGGCTAGAGAAGCTGGCGATATCGTCGTCCCTGGTGACCGCTCCCACACTGAAAGCTTCGGGATAGCTGGCAGGAGCATCAATGGAACCACTATCCGACCCGTCATTGCCAGCAGCAAACGGAGCGAAGACACCGGCCGCCCGCATTACCTGCACGTCGGTGCGAAAGACATCGTTTCCCCCCCAGGCATTACTCCACGAGTTGCTGACCACATCAGGCGGTGAGCAACCGGGACCGGGATCTACTATCCACTGCATGGCAGCGTGCAGCCAACTTTCAAGCCCAAACCCTTGACTATCGAAGGCGCGTACGGCAATCCAGGTGGCCCCAGGTGCCACGCCGATACCTTCTCCGCCAACAATGGTGCCCATGGTGTGAGTTCCATGTCCATTGCCGTCCACGGGGTAGGTCGCGCCATCGCCAGTGGCATCGAACCAGTTACAGGTATGAATGTGCAGTCCATGCGGATCGTAGCCTCGATAGCGAGTGTTGAGTGCCGGGTGTAAAAAATCCACCCCGCTGTCAATGTTGGCAACCACGACCCCGGCTCCATCCACCTTGAGAGCATTCCAGACCAGGTCGGCGCGAACTTGGGCGATGTTCCATTCAACACTCTGAGCATCGGGGAGAGTACCAGGCAATACCTCCAGGCGGTCTGTGATGTGGTATTCGCGGTCTCGGCGCACGATTTGCACTTCGGGGAGGGCTACCAGCGCCAACACCGTTTCAAGATCGGCCTCGGCTGCCAGCCCGTTGAAAATCCAGAATGAGCGTACGTCGGCAGCACGCCCTGTCGCTTCCCGTTCAGCCAACAGAGCCAACGCGCCGACCTGTGATTTTTGTGCGGTCGTTTGCAAGGTAGCAACCACAGCCTGGCGCCGCCGATTCGGGTCGGACTCAGCCAAGGCAACTTCGAGGTTGGGCGTCATCCTCATTTCTACGACAACAGGAACCCGACCCCCATCACTTTCAATCAACTGCTTGAAGAGAGCAGGCTCCATCTTGATTCGCAACGCCGGGTCGATGGCCGGCAAGCTGGGAAAGTCTTCCTCACCTTCCGGTTTCTGCGCCCCGGCAACCAAAACCAGGGAAGAGAAAAGAAGAAGCAAAAGAAGTACTACCCAGCCCAAGCGCTTCAAGGTGCGCATGCTCTTGAAATCGGCGTTCGAAGCCTCACGTTCTTTCATTAAGTACTCGCTATCTAAGGATTGAGAATTAAATAACTTCCTTAAGGATGGTTCAGAAATAGGGTAACACTTTCTCAACTGGACGAATGACGAATGACGAGCGACGAAGAGACCTGAGCCAGTAATTGGTCCTTCGTCTTTCGTCCCTCGTCTGCAATTGTTACCCTTTGGAGAGTTATTGAGATAATTATAACCCGACGACAAGACTTCGGTCAACGGGCTGAGAGTCCTAGAATGCACTCAATTTCAGTTTAAGACTTCCGGGAAGCCCTGGAGGTCTTAATTCCAATATGTGAGGCAACATCCAACAGGATGCCTTTACCAAGTCCGCTGGAAGACAATCTCGTAAGAATAATGTCCCCAACAAAGGGAGTTGGTGCCTACACCATCTGGATCGGCCCGGCGTGCGATGCATTCTTCCTCTGTGGCGCAATAATGGGCTTCGATCAACCAGGGAATGGGGATCTCCCAATCGTTACTGCTCAGCACTTGGCTGACCTGGCTGGTGACGAGGCGCCCGGCGCCAGTATCCTCTACAGCAAACAGCTCATATCCATTTTTGTAAAGATCATATTGGGCGTGGCCTGGCCCCTTTTCACCGCTGATGTGTTTGGGATTGTTGTAGGCATCACCAATCACCACCCCATCCAGAGGATTCCCGGCTACATCTAATACCCACACGTAGATCTGGTGACCATACCCACACCCGGTAACAGTACCATTCATACTGATCCCCCCGTTTTCCTCGTTGGTCCATATCCGTTGATGGACGACGACGAAATCATAAGGCGGAGGGGTTGGCGTGGGAGTGTCAGTGGGTGGCGCCGGTGTAAAGGTCGGCGTGGGGGGCTCGGTGGGTGGGACGGGGGTTTCGGTAGGTGGGACAGTTGGTGATTGGGTAGGAACGAAAGTTGGCGTATCGGTCGGGACGAGCGTTGGTATGTCCGTGTGAGTAGGCATTGGCGTGTCGGTAGGAGACGGGCTCGGCGTGTCGGTTGGTGATGACTGTGTCGGTGCCGACGTTGACACCGACGTTGGCGTGGACATGGGCTGTGAAGCCACAAGTGTGGGAGTGGGTGAGACTGAACCAGTTATGGATTCAAGCACACTACATCCAAGCAGCGGGGACATGGCCAGTGCCAGACCAATCACACAAAGCAAATGTCTCTTGGGGATCATTACGTCTCCTCACATAAACATGTTTTTGGATGTTCCCAGGCAAACTCTGCGTCTCCGGCGCAGCGTGACTGAGTATATCACGGCTGATCTCCAGTGACAATACCATATATGGGAGCGTCACCGATTGGGGACAACATATTGAGGCGCCTCCATGGGCCAATCAAGGCTGAGACCATTGCACAGCGTAGTCAGCGGCAACTGGCTGATGTCGTAACCGGCCAACTCCAAGGGGCACTT
>DAOUMD010000190.1:0-2790 GCA_034412795.1 Anaerolineae bacterium | reverse complement strand
TATTATTGGACGCGGCCTAATTTCAGGGACTTCTGAACCATGCCCACCGAGATGAGAGAACCAAGAGATTTCAAGGAGCATCCAAAATGTCCAAATGGGAAAGTTACCTGAGCAAGAACAAAGATCGCTTTGTAGATGAGTTGTTGGATTTTATACGCATTCCTAGCATTTCTGCTTTGCCAGAGCATACTGGCGATGTCCAACGAGCAGCCGAATGGGTATCCAATCGAATGGAAAGCGCGGGCATTGAAGGCGTGCGTATCCTGCCAACAGGTGGCCACCCAGTTGTCTACGGTGAGTGGCTTCACGCGCCCGGCAAACCGACTATTCTGATCTACGGCCACTTCGACGTCCAACCTGTTGACCCTGTCGACCTCTGGACCTATCCCCCTTTTGAGCCAACTATCGAAGATGCTCGTATTTTCGCCCGAGGTGCTTCAGATGACAAAGGCAACATGCTGGTTCCCATTCTGGCGGTCGAAGCATTGCTTAACGGCGAAGGGGCCGCACCGGTCAACCTCAAGTTCTGCTTTGAAGGCCAGGAAGAAATCGGCAGTCCCCAGATGCCCGAATTTATCTCTGAACACAAAGAGCTTCTCGCCTGCGACTTGGCGCTTAGCGCGGATGGCGGCCAGTGGAGCGAAACAGAGCCAGCCATTCTACTGTCTATCAGGGGAGTCTGCAGCCTACAGATTGACATCAAAGGAGCCAAGACGGACCTCCATTCAGGAACATTTGGAGGAACCATCCAAAATCCCATTCACGCGCTAGTCCGACTACTGAACACGATGCACAGTCCAGAGGGGGAGATCCTGGTCGAGGGTTTCTACGATGCTGTCGCCGACCTCCCTGAGGCAGAGCGGGAGCTGATCGACCAGATCCCGTTTGATGAAGCAGTGTATCTCGAAGATCTGGGACTGAATGAGGGTTATGGCGAGCCGGGATACGGCACGCTTGAGCGTGCCTGGGTTCGGCCCACGCTGGAGGTGAACGGTATCTGGGGCGGTTTCCAAGGTGAAGGAATCAAAACCGTTCTACCCAATGAAGCTCACGCCAAAATCACGTGTCGTTTGGTGGCCAATCAAGACCCCTACCGTATCGTTGAGTTGATGACCACGCACATCAACAAACACGCACCGCCGGGTGTAGAAGTGACTGCAAGACCGCTTTCTATGCTTGGCAAGCCCTACGTGATACCAATTAACCATCCTGGAAACGAAGCCGCACGGGCTGTACTTGAAGAACTTTACGGCAAAGAGCCTTACTATGATCGCACCGGTGGCAGCATCCCGATTTGCGGACTATTTTTCGAGCACCTTAATGCATATACCGTCAGCTTTGCTTTTGGCCTCCGGGATGAAGGGGTACACGCCCCAAACGAGTTCTTCCGCCTGAGCAGTTTTGATTTAGGGCAGAAGGCGTACTGTAAGCTGCTGTATCGCCTGGCTGAGCAAGGACTCTAGCCATCATCAACACTCAGTCTTAGTAGACCCGATTTTCGAGGGGTGAGGCACGCCTACGTACCGAACGGAGCCGCACCTGTGGGGGTGCTGGCTCCTCAAATTAGAAATCGAATGGGCAGGAGAGGCCCATAAGGGGGTAACGTGGAAAGAAAGCATCGCATCAAATCGAACAAGATAGAACTGGCAGTCGAGACCTTCGGACAGGGACCGCTTTTGGTCTCCGCCCACGGGTTGGGTGGCAATCGTGTTAACAGCCAGCGTCAACTGATACCCCTGGCAGATGACTATCGCATTGTCATTTTCGACCAACGTGGCCACGGCGACTCCACGCCGATCACCGACCCGGCGCTGTACGACGCCAAGCTGATGGCTGGCGACATGGCCGCCATTATGGATGCGCTGGGAATCGAGCGAGCGAACGTCGGCGGTACGTCGATGGGTGCCGCGACGGCGCTCCTCTTCGCACTGAAATGGCCCGAACGAGTGCGCACGCTGCTTTTGGTCGCGCCGGCCTTCGGTGATTTACCTAACCCGGATCGGGAGCGGCTAAAGGATGCAGGCAACGTAATTGCCACCCAGGGGATAGACGCCTACCTGGTGCAATACGCCGAGCGGCTAAGAACCGAGCTAGGGGCACCCGACGACGTAATCGCCGAATTGATCCAGGTGCGCCGTTCTCACGATCCGGCCAGCCTGGCCACGGCATGCCGAACCGTTGGCGATTGGGTCATCCTGAGCAACCTTTCGTCCCTGGCAGATCTACACGTTCCTGTGTGCGTGGTCGCCTGGGAGAACGACCTGGTACATCCAATTGAATTGGCCCGTCGATTGGTCGCGGCGCTACCCGACGCTCGCCTGGAAGAGGTTCCATCAGCACTCGATCGCTATACCGATCCGGGCCTCATTGCACGCATTTACCTGCGATTTCTCGAGGAGCTGGCAGAACGTAACGTGGATAGACAATCCGCGTTACGAATAGGAGATTGACCAATGACGACAGTGACCGAAACAGACTGGGATAAACTTCGGGCAGATCTCTGCTCCGATGGGCTGGTGACAGATCCGGTGGAGCTAATCACCTACGAGGTGGATGGCGGCCTGGATCGGGGGACGCCCCAGGCGGTCGCTTTTCCCCAGGACGTGGAGGATGTGGTGGAGCTGGTTCGCTGGGCGGCTGAGCGCGACCTGCCGTTGGTGGCACGCGGCGCCGGCACCGGGCTCAGCGGCGGAGCGGTGCCCAGCCAGGGTGGGCTGG
The DNA here is from genome assembly GCA_034412795.1 of Anaerolineae bacterium. Classification (GTDB taxonomy): domain Bacteria; phylum Chloroflexota; class Anaerolineae; order 4572-78; family NAK82; genus JAUVPY01. Next base: position 72 of record DAOUMD010000190.1, on the reverse strand, counting down.
TCCTGTCCTTCTCGCGTATGAAAGAGGTGCTGGAACTCGACGAGAAGGGGCGCTCGGTCGTGGTTCAACCGG
>DAOUMD010000189.1:0-27864 GCA_034412795.1 Anaerolineae bacterium | reverse complement strand
ACATCTAGGGGGTGAACAATGCTGAAGGAGCGTGAACTAGGCTGGATAAAGGCAACTCTGGCCAAAATTGAGATAGCGGATAGCTACGAACTGTCCAGGAGATAGACAGAAAAGTGACGATACGCTGACAGCTAGCAATGCCATTTAAGTACACGATGCGTTGACACCTCTTGATACCATGAATCTACACGCCGATGCGTTGACACCTCGCACCTAGGCTTGGGCGTCTTAGAAGATGACCGTAAGCCCAGCCGGGCTGCTTTGTAAGCTCAATCACATATGGAATTGCAGTCGGGCCTGGTAACCCGCGTGGGACGTGGCTTAGTCGCCGCCCTCGTACTTGAAGGAGACTTTTACTTTCGCTCGGTAAGCCCGAACCTTGCCATCCTCAAGTTGCATGTCTAGCTCGGCGACCTCGGCGATACGAAGGTCCCGCAAGGATTTCGCCGCCGTTTCCACGGCGGCCGCAGCAGCCTCCTCCCACGACTCGGTGCTGGTCCCAACCAACTCAATCACCTTGTAGACACTCTCTGCCATGTCCCTCTCCTTTCGCTCGTGCAAATCAGATGAACCCCCGGATCATACCGATCCAAATGTGAGCAATGTCGCTCGTTATTCATAGGGATGGCGCACTAGCACCTGATCACAACTCCTCCAACTGGAGGCATTCATCACCGAACCCATCGACTACGGCAACTTCTTAACCACCTCCGCAAACTCTTCCTTTGTGAATGCCTTGAGCGTTGTCGTCCTAACGCTCCCCAGGGAACCCAGTCTCAGCAGGAAGGTCATAGCCACTTCATCGCTGGGAGCCTCCCCGATGGCCACGTAATCATATTCGCCCATGACCACGTAAAAGCCTGTCAGCTTGCCTCCCATCGCTTCCCAGCCTTTGATACCTTCTTCGATTCGCCCGGGCGCGCTCTTGATGTCCTTGATCCCCTGCTCCGTCAGTTTCATCAACATGACGTAGGTCGCCATAGCGCTATCCTCCTCTCTGAAAACGGGGCCAGTGCACCATCCACACAACGCCCTATCTCACTCAAAAAAAGCTTCGCCTGGAAAAAAACACAAACGCCGCCCGTTTGACCAGGCGGCGTGCTTGTGGGAGGTGACGGAATTGCGCTGGGTGATATAGTTATGCAAGATTAGCGTGTTATCTAGTCGGGGAAGCCCCCTCGGTCAAAGCGAGTTCTGTTAACTTCATTATATCATATCTGATCTACGGGTTGAGAGGGATCCTGAGCACCTGGCCAGGCTGGATCTGGTTGGCATTGTCCAGAGTGTCGCCGTTTTCTTCGAAAATGAGCTGCCACAGCGGGCCAGCGCCGTAAGCCTTTTGCGCGATGAGCCACAATGTGTCCCCCTCCTGGACGACATAGGTGATTGTTTGGGATGTTGGCTGGCTCGGGCTTTGCGAGATGCCCACTACAACCGCCATTGGAGATCCAGCGGGTGAATTGGTCTCTTCGCTTCCCCCACCCCCTTGCTCCGCACCTGCCACCTGAGTGGGCGTGGCGGTCGGGGTTGCGGGTTTAGCTTCCGGCCTCGTTTGGGTTGGGGCAGATGAGGGCGTGTTGGTCGGCGCTTCGGTTGGAATCAGCGTGGGGGTGCTGGTTGGCTCCGTAGTTGCAGTGGGGAAAGGTGTACCGGTTGGAGTTGGGATGATGGCCAACACGCCGGTCGGGGTGACCAAAACCAGTGCGCTTGATGTTGACGTCGGCCGACTGACGCTTACTTCATATCCCGATAGGTTCCAGGCCAGGTAGAGGTTAAACACCGTAGACGCGATGAGCAGCACCGCCAGAATCAAAGAGCATATAACGGTGATACTTAACGCACAGCCTCCCAGAATCGTCAGCCAACTGCTGGAGCCTCTCGGCTCCTGCTCACGGATCTCTTTGTTGCCCATCTCTCCCCCCCTTCGCCGTGGTTGACGTGTCTTTGACGTGTCTAATGAGACATATCTCGCACATAGCGGGCCCAGTTAGCCCTAATATACCACATTTCCTCCCAACTTTCAATAGAATTGAAACTGATCTTCATCTATGGTGTCGAAACCCTAATTCGCTGTACGAATTCGAGCGCCGTAATTTCGCCACCCACTAAGAGTCCGATATCGTCTATCGATGCCACCGCATACCAGATATCGTTTCCAAGATCATCCAGGGCTTGTACCACTACGAAGTTAGCACCTATGTCCAGCCGTTGATTGCCCTCATAGGCATAGATAAGGGAGGTGGTTGCCTCAAGTAGCGTTGTCTCATCGGTTATTGATCCCGCTCCGCTTTGTGTTTCGATAGCTACCAGGATTGCTTCCTTGCCCGCCTCACCACCGAACGCGACACCCTTTACCGCCACAGACTCGTTTGCCCTAAGGGCTGTTTCTATAATCAGAGTTTTATTTTCGATCGACAATTCTGCGACCGGTATTTCTGTAGGGATTGGGGTACTTGTTCCTGTTGGCCCCACTCCACTGGCTGCTACGTCTCGGTCGCTGAGGTCTGGTTCACCCTCGCCAATTGGGGTGCCCGTCTCCGCTGGCTGTGCCTCACTGACTGCCACATCTTGGTCGTCAAGGTCCGGTTCACCCTCACCAGTCGGAGTAATCGTCGTCCCCGTTGGCTCTGCCTCAACGGCTACCGCATCCGAAAGCGGGATGGTTAGCTCCTGCCCAACCCGTACCAATCCGCGGTCAGTTATGTTATTGGCCGCCATGAGGGTTTCAACCGATATCCCATACTCCCCGGCAATCTCGAACAAGGTCTCACCCTCCTGAACGACGTGGACGACCTGGGCCGGCGTAGCAGTTGGCTCGGGCGTGTAGGTCGCTGTAGGTCCCGGTGTGTCGGTTGGCGAGGGCGTGTCTGTCGGTGTCGGGCTCTCAGTGGGTGTGAGTGTTTCGGTTGGTATCGGTGTCGATGTGGGCGTGTTGGTGGGCTGTGCAGCCCGGGTAGCCGCAATGGCAGCCCCCACCGTCGCGTCTACGTCCGGTGTCGGTGTGTTGGTGGGCAGTGCAGTCAGGGTGGCCGCAATGGCAACCTGAACCGTCGCCTCTATGTCCGGCGTCGGCGTGCCTCCGCAGGCCGTCAATAACAGGCAGCATAGCATCAGGATGATAGGAGTTCGCTTCATGGGTATTGTGCCTCGCTCGAAAATCCCCGGTTTGGATGTTGCGGCTGCTGCGCCCGATCGCTGAGGCGCCCCTTGACTGCGTAGAGTATATCACAATTGCCCTATTCTTCAAAGGTCTAACCATCTCAAACTAGCAGACTGTCGGAGAGGGTATGCGCTTAACCTTCCTGGAAGCTTAAACGGCGCTCTGATCAGGCATTTGGGCACCGTTTAGCCCAATTTTTGCTCAAGTTATACCGCCCAGAGCTTCCAGGAAGGTCTCTCCGACAAGCTGCCAGGGAGACGTATTCCCCCACTTGCCCGATGTATCCCCTCCGGGCTGCCAACCCGAGCGCGGATACGCTATTTGATGTAGACTCTATCAGAGCAAACACGGAAGGCGTCGGCCTGGGAGCAGGCAATCCTGCGGATACAAAATTCGAGGTTTGGCCGATCCCACAAGGGACGTTCTATGGTATAATGATAAACTAGAGGAAGTGCGCAAGTATCCAGGAGGATATGACCGATGGCTAGACGTGTATTTGAACAACTGGTACCTGGCTCATCAAGTTTCAAGATGGCGTTCCTCGTCATCCTGGCGACGTGGGCCACGGTCCTGGCCGGACTCAGCGGCTGTGTGGTCGAGGTGGTACCGTCAGCGACTCCGGCCCCAAGTGTTCCCGGAATCGCACTCGATCCGGTCGCAGGTCCCATCGGCACGCTGGTGACCGTACGCGGCGTGGGCTGGAGCCCCGGCAGGACAGTCTCGATCTATCTGGTCGCTCCGGGCCAGGAGGGCCTACCCCCATCCGCGGCGGCCGGTGTGGCCGTCGATGCAGTTGGGAACTTTGAGACTCGCTTCTTGATCCCCGCCCTGCCGGACTGGGATGACCCAGGGCTGGCTCAGGTCGTCGCAACCCAGGTTGAAAGCGGTGCTTCTGCCCAGGCCCTTTTTAATGTAACCGGCCCGCCCGAAGCGCCCACGGCGACGGTGGCGCACGAACCAAGTCCCTCGCCAGCCAAGACAACCGACACAATATCCACGCCGTCAGAGCCCGGCACCCCGGTCGGAACCACAACCACCCATCTCAACATTCGCGCCGGTCCTGGCACAGGTTACCCGATACTGGGCGAGTTGGAACCTGGCCAGAGCGTCGAGATTACGGGCGTCAGTCCCGACGGCGGCTGGTGGCAGATCCACTTTGCTGGCGCAGTCGATGAGCGCGGCTGGGCATCGACCGCCTACGTGACCGCTTGGAACACCGAAAACGTGCCGATCGTAAAACCGCCTCCTACCCCGCCTGCGCCGGTGGCCATCACCGACTGGCGCGGCGAGTACTACGACAGCCGGGATCTGAGCGGCGATCCGGTTCTGGTGCGCAACGACGTGGCCGTGAATTTCGACTGGGGTGCCGGTGCACCGGCGGCCGGGATGTTGGCCGACAACTTCTCGGTCCGCTGGAGCCGGGACGTGAGTACCACGGCCGGGACTTACCGCTTCTACATCCACGTAGACGATGGGGTACGCCTGTGGGTCGACGAGACCATCCTCATCGACGGGTGGCACGACGGGCTGAACTCCTACACGGCCGACATACACCTGGCCGATGGGACACACAGCCTGCGTTTGGAGTACTACGAGCACACCGGAAATGCGTTGGCCCAACTGGCCTGGGAGCGCCCCGACTCTTACCCGGACTGGAAGGGGGAGTACTTCAACAATCCCAGTCTGAGCGGTGTGCCGGTCCTGGTCCGCAACGACACGGGCGTCAGCTTCGACTGGGGGTCCGATTCACCTGGGCCGGGCGTACCGGCGGACGACTTCTCCGCCCGCTGGAGCCGCAACTGGCAGTTTGAGGCGGGCGACTATCGCTTCAGAGTGGTGGTCGACGACGGCGCGCGGCTATGGGTGGATGATGAGTTGGTCATCGACCGCTGGCGAGCCGGCGAGCCCAAAGGCTACACCGGCGAGATAACGCTGGACGAGGGGACTCATAGATTGAGGCTGGAGTACTTTGAGTTCCAGTACGACGCGCAGGTGCACCTGAGTTGGGAGCAGGTGGATTAGCAATGCATTACTCGCAGTACGCGGGTGCTGGCGTTCGCATCGATCGTTTGCGCTCTCCTAATCCGTGCGCACTACATTCTTTGCTACCCACTCCATCAAGTGTCTGCGCCAGGCTGGACCTTACTGTATGCGCTCAAAGTCTTCTGAAAAACGTGACGTTTGAGCCAGCTACGAAAGTGGCTCACCGAGCGTCTGATGGGTGAAATGCGCAATAGGAGTAGCACGACCACCACCGCCCCGAAAAGCAGCGGCTCGCGGATATCCGACTTAACCAGCCATACGAAATGCACGACGGCCAGCAAAGCAGCCACATACACCGCCCGGTGCAGGCGTTTCCAAAGCTTGCCCAGTCGCCTCATCCATCCTTTGGTCGACGTGACCGCCAGCGGCAGCAGAACTAGAAATGCCCCGAACCCCACCAGCGCATAGCGTTTCTCGAGAATAGCCTCTCGGATCAATACCAGGTCAAAGCCGTAATCCAGGCCGATGAAGATTAGCAGATGTAGACCCACGTACATGAAAGCATACAGTCCCAGCGGGCGCCGTAAGCGAAGCACAGGCTTGTATCCGAACACCGAGTTTATGGGCGTGCAGGCCAGCGACAGCACCAACAATACCAGGGCGGCCTTGCCGGTTCGCAGCGTCATGTCTTGGATGGGGTTGACGCTCAACCCGCCCCCCCAGTAATCCCAAGCCAACACGGCCAGTGGGGTGAGCGCCCCAATGTGAGTTACGATTCGAAGCCAGTTTTTCCTGAGTTTGTGTCTCAATACCATACTTTCAAATCCATACCTTCGTAGAGCTGGGCTACTTCTTCAGCGTACCCATTGAACGGCAAGGTTCTGCGCCGTTTCGTCTCACCGATGCGACGCTCACTGGCCTGGGACCAGCGCGGGTGCGGCACATCGGGATTCACATTAGCATAGAAGCCATATTCGTTAGGTGCAGCCGCCATCCACAGAGAAATGGGCATCTCCTCCACCAGGTCAATCTTCACAATAGACTTGATACTCTTGAAGCCATACTTCCAAGGTACAGCCAGCCGGAGGGGCGCACCATTTTGTGGCAACAAGGATTTGCCATACAGTCCGGTAGCCAGCAGCGTCAGATCGTTCATCGCTTCGTCGGTGCGCAGCCCCTCTACGTAAGGCCAGGTGTACCAACCGCTCCTCTGGCCAGGCATGTGCTCAGGATCGTACAGAGTCTCAAAGCGAACGTACTTGGCCTTGGACATGGGCTCTACTTCTTTCAACAGATCAGCCAGTCGAAACCCCTGCCAGGGGATTACCATAGACCAGCCCTCCACGCAGCGCAGGCGGTATATACGTTCTTCTTGGCTGAATCTTCCCAGCAGGTCATCCACGTCAAACGTCTTCGGCTTATGGACCAATCCCCCTACTTCCACCGTCCAGGGGGAGGTTTTGAAATCGCGCGCCTTGGCTGCCACTTCTTGTTTATCAAGCGAGAACTCATAATAGTTGTTATACCCCGTGATTGCTTCAATAGACGTCAGGGGGTCCCCCAGCTCATCCGTGCCCGGGCCAACCGGGGTAACGGTAGCATCTGCCTCGCCGGTTGGGGTATTGGCAGTCGGCGCCGTTGGAAAACCCTGCACACCACACGCGCTGACCAGGGAACCGGCAGCCAGAGCCCCGATTCCCACCATAAACTTGCGACGGGACAGGTAAATGTGTTCCGGCGTAATCTCAGATGGCCTAATCTTCACCATGCTATATCTCACCTCGTTCGCAAAAACTAACGATCTGCATCCGATATAGACTAATTATATAAGAATAACCTTAAAAAAGTATTACAAGATTAGATTAGTGCGCTTTGAACGCACTTCCTGTATGAGACGATGATTTCAATCATTGGCGCTCTTTTCACACACCACTTGCGCGCCTCGACAGTGTGGGATAGAATTCAATTGCCGGGTATTCAATCATAAATCGGAGAAGAGACAATGACGCTCATCATCCTCGGCCTGGCCTGGCTGGCGGGCATCGCCCTGGCCCGCTGGCTGGATCCACCTCTCCCTGTCCTGGGGCTGCTGGCCGTCCCCGCACTGGCCGCGGCTCTGCTCTGGCGGCGCGAGCGGGGTCCCCGGATGGCCGCCCTGGGCGCGCTGGCGCTGTTGGCCGGTGCGGCGCGCCTGCTGTGGGCCACGCCTCACTTCGGTCCTGACGATGTGGCCTATTACAACGACTCCGGCCAAGTCAGGCTGGTGGGCGTCGTCGCCGGCGAGCCCGACGTGCGCGACACCTACCAAAACCTGCGCCTGCGCGCCGAGTCGCTGACCATAGACCAGGTAGGGGCCCCTACGGCGGATGCGCGCCCGGTGGAGGGCCTGGCCCTAGTACGCGCGCCCCGCTACCCACCCCGCGCCTACGGCGAGCGGCTGGCCGTGAGCGGCGAACTCGAAACACCCCCTATATTCGAAGACTTCTCATACAAAGAGTACCTGGCGCGTCAAGGCGTATACTCGATGATCCGCCGCCCTCGGGTCGAGTTGGTCGAAACCGGGCAGGGCAGCCCCTTCTGGGCGGCGCTCTACGCCTTCAAGGCCCGCGCCGGGGAAACCATCGCCCAAATCCTGTCCGAGCCCTACGCCGCGTTGCTGACCGGCATCCTGCTGGGAGTCGAGACCGGCATCCCGCCTGAGCTGTACGAAAGGTTCAACGCCACCGGCACCAGCCACATCATCGTGATTTCCGGATTTAACATTGCCATCGTCGCCGCCCTGCTGATGCTGGTTGGCACCCGTGCGCTTGGCAAGCGCCGGGCCGTGTGGATCGCCATCGGAGGCATCGCCCTTTACACCCTACTGGTCGGCGCCGACGCGGCGGTGGTGCGGGCGGCCATCATGGGCGGGCTGTTTGTGCTGGCCCTGTACCTGGGTCGCCAGACCGAAGTGCGCACCTCGCTCATATTCGCCGCCATCCTGATGACGGCGGTCAATCCCTATGTGCTGTGGGACGTCGGGTTCCAACTCAGCTTTTCGGCCACGGCCGGTCTCATCTGGCTGACGCCACCCCTGGAGCGGGTCGCCGAGCGCTGGCTGGCCGTTCTAATTGGCCCCCAACACGTGCGGGGCGCCATGCAACTGTTGAGCGAGGCACTGTTGGTCACCCTGGCCGCCCAAATCGCCACCGGCCCCCTGATCGTGTACCACTTCGGGCGGCTGTCGGTCATCAGCCTGTTGACCAACCTGCTCATCCTACCCGTCCAGCCCATGGTTATGCTCGCCGGCGGGTTGGCCACCCTGGTGGGGATGATCTGGCTGCCGGCGGGCCAAGTTCTCGGCTGGCTGGCCTGGCTGCCCCTGGCCTGGACGGTGTGGGTGGTGAATTGGACGGCGGCCGCCCCCCTGGCCCTGGTCACCCTCGGGCGCTTCAGCCCCTGGCTGCTGGCGGCCATGTACGCCGGGCTGGCGGCTCTGGTGTGGTGGGCGAGCCGCGCACGCTCGGACGGTGAGGAGGTGCCATATCCCCCCTCGTCCGGCGGGTTGAGCCCGACGACGCGTTGGATGTTCGCCGGGGGCGTGGTGGTCGTGGCGCTGGTCTGGCTGGCGGCTGTCTCCTTGCCCGATGGCCGTCTGCACGTCGCCTTCCTGGACGTTGGACAGGGGGATGCCATTTTCATCACCACGCCCGGCGGTCACCAGGTCTTGATCGACGGCGGCCCCAGCGCCACGACCACGCTGTGGGAGATGGGGCGTCACATGCCCTTCTGGGATCGTTCGCTGGACGTGGTGGTCAACACCCACCCCGATGCCGACCACCTGACCGGCCTGCCGGAGGTGCTCAGGCGCTACCAGGTGAGCCAGATCATCCTGCCCGATGTGGGCAGCGACACCTCGCTCTACGCCGCCTGGGAGGAGGCGCTGGCCGAGGAGGGGGCAGCGCTCGTCACCGCCCAGGCCGGCGCGCGCCTGTCGTTGGGGGATGGGGTATGGGCGGAGGTGCTCCACCCGGGTGCGGTGCCCGCGGGCGATAACCCCAACGATCACTCGGTGGTGCTGCGCGTCGAGCTGGGGCACATCAGCTTTTTGCTGCCGGGCGACATCGAGGCCGAGGTCGAACGTAACCTGGTCATGGACAGCGCCGCGCTGGGGGCGACGGTGCTCAAAGCGTCCCACCACGGCAGCGGCACATCGAGCTGCGAGCCCTTCCTGACGGCAGTGGACCCCCAGGTGGCAGTCATCTCCGTCGGCGCCGACAATCGCTTCGGCCACCCGGCGCCCGAGGTGCTGACCCGCTACGACGAGCACAGCATCCCGGTGTTGCGCACCGACGAAGTGGGCTGCATCGAATTCATCACCGATGGCGAACGCTTGTGGGTACAGGAGGGGAGGTAATCATCTCACCAGGCAATCATTATCACTTCAATGCAGTGTAAATGGGCGAGCCTACAAACACTCTCTTTACATTTACAAGGCCCATTTGCTCGACGATGATTCCTTGAGAGATACTACCAAGCACAGAGCCCCAGTCGAGAAGATCCTTAGGATGCTCCAATTCATACTCATGAAAGAGTCTAAATACCGTGTCGATCTCACTTTGTGGTAAATATATCAGATGTTTTAAGCACAGAAAACCAAGTGAAAGTGCCTTTGATTGAGAAGGGTGGTTGCTCTCTCACGATAATCGCAGGATGAAATTGGCAGCGTCCGGTCGCTCCTCCCAGCCACACTTTCGATAAAAGCCTCGCTCATAAGACTCCCGATAACGCATATTCACCACCGAGAGTCTTGAGCATCCTCGTTCCTCTGCTTCCTCTTTCATAGCTTCGAGCAATTTGGCTCCGACTCCCTGTCCGCGTGCCGCCTCTCCTACAAACAACTCGGATACGTACCCTTCTGGCCCTGGCAGAAACAAGGTCGGCATCCAATACACCGCACCATAGCCCACGACGTCGCCGGCTGAGCTTTCTGCCACATAAACGGAGTGACCATCCGCCGCATTGCAGGATTCCAGGTGGCGAGCTATCCGCTTCTGGGTCGTTTCAACCGACTCCGAGTTCAAGTGGGCAAACCAGCCCAGCGCATGCAGTATGTGCGTAATGGCGTTCGTATCGGTCATTTGTGCTCTTCTAATGTGTACGTTCATTGGCCTTCAAATCCCGCAGCAAACGCTCAAAGGCTTCCTGGTACAAGTCATGGTCTTTCCAGCGGCCGAAGTCACCGATGTGCCGCGTGCGACGGATCTTGGCCACCCAGGCTTCGTCCGTCTCCATCACCGCGCCGTCCAGCCGGATCGAGAACAGCACCGTCTTCTCTCACTTGCGTTCAGTATAGCACAACTGAGCACTGCCTTCAATAGATTCTTTGCCGATTTCGTGGATTTAGATCGCAAGCGAATACCCCGGCCGCGTCGGCCGGGGTATATTATTTGCCACTTACGAACCTTGGGTGTGTTGGGATCGCCGCGAGCTCAGCCCATCTTACCTGCCTCCTGTAACATCCCGATTGACGCTAAGTGGCAGCTCGAAGAACTGGACATAAGTGTGCCTCTTACGCCCTATTCTCCCTTCACCTTGACAGGTAATTTAAACAACCAGGTTACCTCCTCATCCTCCCAGGGCCGAAGGTCAGGCAACCAGGGCCAGGGGGTATAGCCTTCGGGCTTCCAGACGCATAGTATTTCTACACTCGCATTTTGCCAGCCCAATTCCGTAGGTCGCGCATCCACTTTCAGTCCGAACCTTTCACGGGGTTTCAAGAGAAAGGGAACCTCGGGGGTGGTCACAGCCTTGAATTCGGCCTGTGCCTCCTGCACATCGACCGACACCTGGTCAATCAGGAAAGCGAATGTTCTTTCTGGTTCGCTGGGAAATAGATCCCCCCATATCCTTGGTTTTTCCCGGAGAAGTGGGGGAGCTGACTCTCCCCAATCTGAGGGTGGGAGGGGTACGTTCGCGATGTTCCAAATGTCAGCAGTCAAAGTGCCCCACTCATTCAGGTTTATATAGCCCGTCAGCTCTTGCGGACGCGGCCACCCCCACGGCTCTCCTGTCTGTTGCGCCCACAACCACGGCATTCCTCTGCCTTGCAGATCAATCTCAACCTGTGGCTTTTCCAGATCGTTTGACTCAAACGTAAGCTCACCCCTGTATAGCCCAACTTCAGAGGGTAGGAATCTAACGTGGATGCGCTTTTTTTCCTTCGGTGCTAAGGTCATATCTGTTTCGCCCCCAGGCATGCGGATGAAGAATTCCTCGTCGGTCTCCACATCTACTAATTTGACATCCAGCGCTTGCCCGCCCGCATTGTAGACTCGGATCTCTTCGCGACTCAGGTAGTTAACGGCAACATCACCAAAATCAAGCAACTCACGGGGCCTGATGGAGAGATTTGGGGGTGGTAGCGGCTCTATCTTACCCCCGGCAGAGGTTACCAGGGCAAAGGGCTGGGGTCCCTCTTGCACACTCGCTCCTTCCACCCGGATAAGATAGTAACCCACCTCAGGTTCCTGAATAACCACCTGCTGCACGTTGTTGTCGACGTCGGGACCGTCCATACCGTTTGGATGAATGGGATCGCCACCGCCGCGACGAGGGGTGACTGTCAAATGGAGTTGGTTCCAGAGGCCAAAACCGGGGTAATCGTGATAGACCATCGTCACAATGACCGGCACGCTATCGTCTGCGACCGAAATGTAGAACTCGCGGCTCTCCCCGTGGTCTAGGCCGTGCGGGTCGTCTACCCAGTCGAGACGGGCCGGTTCGGGCGGGAACAGGCTATTTTGCACATCAACCCGCCCCCAGCCTTCGTGGTTGTTTGGCTTCTCACTCATCTCCACGTCGGGGCCGTATTGACCCGGGTACATCTCCCTCGCACCATTGATGAGCGTCGCCCGAAGCAAAGCGGCCGACGGCTGTATGCCCTTGTTAGCATAATACTCACGCACCAGGGCCGCAGCGCCTGCGGTGAGCGGGGTGGCCATACTTGTCCCACTCCAGAAAAAATAGTATCGGTCTTCCTTCGAGTTAAGCTGTTCAAGACCGTCATCGCTCGGCTGCCCATGCCCACGGTCTCCCTCAAGGATGCGTACGTCATCGACGGAGACACTTCGCTTTGTCTTATTGTTTTCATCCTCTATCACGCGAAAGCGCACGCGGAGGGTGCGGGAATTGGAGAAATCCCAGAGATGTACTCTCCACATTTCCCATCCGCATTGGACGCCGCTGAAAGAGGCATGAGGGGTGAAATTTTCCCCGTCCACGCTGAATTCCACGAAACACAGATCTCCGTCGGCCGGCAGATCGTAGCTGCACCAGAACTTAAGTGTCTTCAATCCTCCTAGACTTAGATCCAATTCGGGGCTCGTAAGACCTTTACCTTCCTCGGTATTGTTGTTGCCGTCGGAATTATAATGCCAGTAGAGGTCACCGCAGTGGGCGCTTCCAGGTACTCGTTCCCAGGGCGCATCAGCCGTCCAATCTTTCAAATCTTCATCCTTGATGTGGGTAAAGTAAGGCGGCAGCACCTGGGATCGAAGGGACGCCACCATGGTTCCTGGCGCTACAACGTCGGGCTTGATGCGCCGGTCGTTGGTCGGGCCGCGACTGCTGAAGGCGGCCATGCCGCTGGGATTGTCGGCCGTTAGATCCTGGGCTATCTCGGGACCAAGAGGGCAATCACCCCACGGGCTGCAAAAAAGCCCTTTATAGTTATGCATGATCTCAGGGTGGTTGTTTTCCGACGCCCCAACGGCCAGCGCGCTTTTGGCCGTCGAGGGCTCCCAAGTCGAACCCAAGTTGATCGTGTTGTCCTGATCCGAGTCTTCTCCGGAATTGCCCGCTGCAAAAAGGATCAACATGTCTGGGTAATCCCACACAAACTCGTCCACTGCGTACGCGTCCACCTCATAGTTCCCCCCCGGAAAAGGAATTCCCCAACTGTTGCTGTGAATGCGAGCACCGGCGTTGTAGGCCTGTTCGAAGAGATCATACAGGTTAAGGGGAAGGCCCTCTAGCGCAGATCCAACGGCTTGAAAGACCAGCGAAGCGCCGGGGGCCGCTCCGCTGTATTTGCCTCCCGATGCGGTTCCATCCCCTACTGCCGAGCCCGCCACGTGCGTGCCATGCCCATGTTCATCGGCTACGGTAGAAGCCCAGGGTACGATATCGACGATGCGACCCCGAAGGTCAGCATGCATACTATAATCATCGAATCCTGTGTCAAGGCCCGTATCGGCGATGCCCACAATTTGGTTGCTCCCCCGCAATCCATGCGTCTCCCAGACAGGTGCGACACTCATCACCCCCCGAGCGGCGTCGTTGCAAAGCTCAGGTGGAATGTATTCCGTGATGCGCATCACGCCGTTGATACGGGCCAATTCGTAGACCCCCTCTACGGCTATGCGAACACGCAGCAGGTGACGGCGCCTGCCCTCCTCAGTCGCCAGAATCTCCCCGCCGGCCCCCACTATTGTCTGTTGAATGGCTTGCAGGTCCTCACCCCTGAATACCTGGACCGTCCAGACAGGCGGAGATGGCTCTTCTGTGACTTGTTCAGATTTCTTCAATACCAACCGCGCAGGGGGTTTCGGTACTTCCAGCTCTTCCCCTGACAGTCGACTAAGTAAGCGGCCCGAAAGCCTCATGGCTGGCTGGTAGATCCCGACCCACTGCACAAAGGGAAGTGTCTGTATCCTGGTCCTGGCTGCCTCGTCCATGCGCACAATATAGGTGTTGCGGGGCACATATTCGAGTAGTTCGCCACCTGCTTCTACCACACCTTCCTTCATATCCCTCGAGACCGGCCCTTCGAACTGAACAAAGTAGTATCCCTGAAGCTCCTCCGGATAGGCCTCGATCGTCAGTTCCTCGGGCATGGGTGGCATGGGTTGGTTGGTGTAGAATTTGTGATCATACCAGCGGATCTGTGCTTGTTCCTCATTCGAGTTCACCTGAAACCTCCTGATATAATGCTGGTTGCACCTACGTGCAACAAACACCCAGGGGTAGGTCATCAATGCTCCATCCTCACCTCCATCCATGGCTGTGCCAAAGGCCGCGTATCCGGCAAGCTGCCCCACCTTGGGGTCACTACGCGCCACTTTGGCATAACCGTTGATTGTGAATACTATTCGAGAGAAATCTACCCAACTGACCAACCGGGTTGCAGGTGGTAGGGATAGGAGCCGTAGTCGGGGTTATAACTGTAGGAGGATCTGGTGTGGTTCGGCCGGCTAAGCCCTCTGGTCATTGCGTGTTTTGTTGTATGTCCATTATATCACATTATCTGCGAGTTTTCAAGTAAGTTTTTACAAAATTCTTACCTTTCGAGTACCCTTAGCAAGAAAGCCGCCGCGTCGGGCAGGGCTTAGTCAAGCGGTAGTTTGAGCTTTTACCAGCAACGTAAACGCCAACACATACGTCAATTTGGGTAACTGGTTCCAACATTGCCATCGTTGCCGCCCTGCTGATGCTGGTTGGCACCCGCGCGCTTGGCAAGCGCCGGGCCGTGTGGGTCGACATGGGGGGCATCACGCTTTACACTCTTCCGGTCGGTGCCGACGCGACCGTCGTGCGGGCGGCGATCATGGGGGGCTGTTTGTGCTGGCCCTATACCTGGGTCGCCAGACCGAGGTGCGCACCTCGCTCATATTCGCCGCCATCCTGATGACGGCGGCCAATCCCTATGTGCTGTGGGACGTCGGGTTCCAATTCAGCTTTTCGGCCACCGCCGGTCTCATCCGGATGACGCCACCCCTGGAACGGGTCACCGAGCGCCCGCTGGCCGCGCTGGTCGGCGCGCGTCACGTGGGGGGAGGGTGTGGGAATGGCAGACTCATTCCACTTTGCCGCCTTCAGCTTCAGCGAAACGGGCCATGAATTCGGCGGCGGTGATAACGCAGATACCCTCGTACTCGCCGAGATCAAGCAGGTGATGATCTCCAGATACAATCAATGAAGCCCCTGCGACCAGTGCACATTCCACGAATTTGTCATCATCCGGATCGTCAGCGATTATGTGGAGGTCGCCGGTGATCTCCACCTTTTCAGCCACGCGCCGCAGATCATAAAGGACGGCTTGAATGTGGTTCTCAGAGAAGCCAAATACCTGACGCAGCTTCTGCGAGAGCTCGGCCACCATAGATGGGCAGTACACGGCCTGGATCAGCTTAGCTCGCGCCAGCAGCAGGCACTGATACGGTTTGCCCCGCCACAGCAGGCCGGATATCCAGATGTTGGTATCGAAGACGACGCGCTCGGTCACAGGCTAAGCCTCGTGTAGTAATCCATCCACCAACTGCTGGCGCTCATCCTCTGACAGACTGTCCCAGTCCAACCCTTGCTCGGCGCAGAGCTGGCGCATTCGTTGGCTTCCATAGTCCACTAAGGCTTCTAGTCTGTCCAGTTCCGGGATGAGTACCCGCAGCACGGCCTGTTTGGTCTGAGGCGAGAGTTGAAGTACCCATTCGATGATCTGAGATTCGGGTAGGGTAAGGGTGATCGTCTCCATAAATATCTATCTCCTATCCCTGGTCATACCATTCTTGGTCGAGCCGGAAAGATAAACACACCGTCGCACCATCCGTATCGTGCTCCCTTAATCTGCCTTTCATTATACGTCACGGTACGTGGCAGGCAAACTCTGGCAGTCTGCCGCCGGGTGTGTACTCCAGCAGGTTGCCGTGCTATAATGCCGTGGTATAATGAGGAGGTAATTCCCAATCTATTGAAGGAGATGCAAGGGAGTGAAAAAGCTTTTTATCGTTCTAATGGTACTGACTCTGGTGTTGGCTGCCTGTGGCAGAAAAGACCCGACGCCCGACGCAGAAGCGACCGCGCAAGCCGACATGGCCGCCACGCAGGCGGCACAGCCAGCCGATACCCCGACGCCGGAACCGACGCCGGTGCCGACGGACACCCCGATCCCCGTACCCCCAACCAACACGCCGACGGTTCCACCTGTCGACCCGACACCGACCCCGAGCGTAGAGCCTGCAGCGGCGGACGGCAGCGGCACGCCCACTATCATCGTGGCGCCCAGCGCCCTGGTGGCGACGGAAGGCGTAGTGCTGAATGTGCGCGGCGGTCCGGGCACCAATTACGAGGTTCTGGGCATGCTCGAACCGGGTACGGCGTTGACGCTGCTGGCGCGTTCGGCGGATGGCGCGTGGTTTCAAATCGCGTATCCCGCCGACTCGGATGAGCGCGGTTGGGTCATAGGCGAATTCCTCGAAATTCAAGAGTCGCCCGACCAACTGCCGGTCGCCGAAGCGCCCCCGCCGCCGACTTTGGAACCGATCGCGTCCCAAGACGTACAGCCTACAACGTCGGAGGTAACCACGACCGTCACGATCACCACGACAGACAGCGCACCGGAGGTCAGCGCTACGTCCACAATCACCACGACAGACAGCGCACCGGAGGTCAGCGAAGCGCCGGCCATTACCGGCACAGCCGGCGCCCTGGTGGCGACGGAAGGCGTAGTGCTGAACGTACGCGGCGGTCCTGGCACTGACAACCCGGTTCTGGGCGGGCTGGATCCGGGTACGGAGCTGACACTGCTGGCGCGTTCAGCGGATGGCGAGTGGTTTCAAATCGCCTACCCCGTCGGCTCGGATGACCGTGGCTGGGTCGCAGGCGAATTCCTTGAGATTCAAGGCTCGCCCGACGGTCTGCCGGTGGGCGACGGACAAACCACGCCGACTCCGTCGGCCACGGTTCAAGCTGTCGACGTTTGCGCGCCGATCCCCGGCGAAGCATACAACAAACTAACCATCACTTCGGCACCGACGGACCCACCCGCCGAGTTGCACGCCGACCTCAATCTCAACATGCGCGGTTACGCGCCTAGCAACGCAGACAGCGCCCTGACAGATTTGGCCGGAGCGGCCGACCCGGGTGCGCCGCAATTACGCTGGCTGTTTGGCGACAGGCGTGAACCGGCGATTACCGGCGCGTACCAGGTGTATGGCTGGGACTGGGGCGTGAATGCGCTCGGGCCGTTGATCGGTGATCCTGAAGTCACCCTGCTGGGATTGGGTACCACGCCGGGGGAAATCATCTCTCTGCCAAATGGGGGGAGTGATCTGGGCGAGGGTTACCATGCCCTGGTGCTGTATGCCAGCACGGATCGCATCACGCTCAAGTACACGCGCGATGACAATGTCGTCGCTGGCTATACCCTCCACATCGAAAATGTGTGTGTGGAACCGGCGCTGCTGGACTTGTATCAACAAATGAATGACGCCGAACGTGGTGCTTTGCCGGCCTTGCGTCCAGGACAGCCGTTGGGTCGCGCAACGGGTTCCGAAATCGGTATCGCCGTGCGCAGTAACGGTAGTTTTCTCGATCCGCGTTCACGCAACGACTGGTGGCTGGGGCAGTAACGCTTCGTAAACCTCTCTGGCCATGCGAACGTGTCCGCTAAGAACGCCACGGGCGCGCTTCGATGGCTTGAGATAAAATTCCGCAGATGGACCAGCACCCTGATGTGCAGCCTGAGGCCGCACATCAGGGTGCTCCGCTATTACTGATCAGTGAATGGCGAATCCTATGCTGGTCCAGAAATTGTGGAGATTCAGCAAGAACATCATTGTACGTTTGGAGAAAACGTGATATACTGAACCCAGTACCCCTTCGGAGTAACCGTAAGCCGGGCCCGGTAAGTGGAAGCTAAGAAGTCAGCGGATTTCCCCAAAATCTCTCACCTTGAATGCAAATACGGAATCACCTTGATAGGCTGGGCATCCGAGGCTGACAAAATCCACATGGCAAAGTAATGAGCCACGCAAAGCAATGAGCCACGGATTCAGCGAAGGCTAAGGATTGGGAATTTAATAACTTCTTCAAATGCAAGTGAAATACTGGCCTGATTCAGTCAGCTAGTGGATAAGTTATTAAATCCTTAGCCCTAAGTACTCACATATAAAGTAGGAGGTTAAAAAATGCACGAAAAAAGCATCGAATTGCTCAACCGGGCAGTGGCGGATGAGTTATCCGCCGTCCATCAGTACATGTATTTCCACTTTCACTGCGATGATCAGGGGTATGATCTTCTAGCCGGGCTGTTCAGGAAAACGGCGATTGAAGAGATGGGACACGTCGAACAACTGGCCGAGAGGATTCTGTTCCTAAGGGGTGAGGTGGAAATGGTAACCTCGGCGGAGGTGCAAAAGATCCACGATGTCAAGGCGATGTTAGAGTTGGCAAGGCAGATGGAGGAAGGTAGCGCCAGAGACTACAATCTGTGGGCGAATGAATGTGCAGCCAACGCTGACTCGGCATCGAAGAAGATCTTTGAAGGGTTAGTCGAGGATGAAGAACGTCACTTTGATCAGTATGACATCGAAATGGAAAACATAGACAAATTCGGTGAGCGGTACTTGGCTCTGCAATCTATCGAACGCAGCAAGAGCATGTCGGCCGGAGCGGTTGAAGCCTGACTATAACGGGGAAGCAGGGCGTCGGGGATTTCGACCCCGGCCACAGCCGCAGTGCGGTGGTCTCTTGTTGCAACCGCTGGGGGCTGACAATGCCGGGATTTTCCCCCGTCGCACGTCGACGTTCAGGCTATCCACAACCCCGCACGTCTCCGAAGGATTTTGTCAGGCAAGAAAGATAAAGGCTCATGTTCAGAACATGAGCTAAGATAAATTAGTTGCTATTTGCTTGTTTCCAATGGGCAACGGTCTGGAGAGCTTCTAACGCAGACCGTTGCCCATTGGATTGTCGATGTTATGGCTGCGCGGCACAACCCTCTGAACCCACTCCTTCGCCCTTCTATGCATTTAACCACTTTTGGATGGCCCTCTGCGTGTCGCCTGCCCCATCCAAAACTATACATCCGTACAGGGCATAAACTAGACGAATGACTGATGTTTATGAAGAGCATGTGTGATAAAATAGGTATGTAGCGACCCAGAGCAACTTGACTTCTCCTTCGGGCAACCCTTCCAATGATGTGCCAATGAAACACGGTTTTTGTCCACTCTGAAAGTCTTGATTCGCTTTTATTTTCTGGTAACAAGATCATCTCAATATGGTTATAAAGTCGAGGATGATTCAGAAATAGGGTAACACTTTCTCGGCCGGACGAATGACGAATGACGAACGACGAACGACGAACGACGAAGAGATCTGGGCCAATAATTGGTCCTTCGTCTTTCGTCCTTCGTCGGCAATTGTTACCCTAATTTCAGGGACATCTGAACCATGCCTAAAGTCGGCTGTCATAATCTGATTAGCTTGGATATATTAGCGCACGGGAAAAAAGCTACGAGGCGAATACGTGGGTTATTTAAAAAACAAAAAAATCTTGGTGATCGATGACGATCCCAACTTAGTCCGGCTGATAGAGTATACCTTCTCCAAGATAGGAACTGTCGTCTATACGGCTGAGAGTGGAGAGGAAGGGCTGCGCCAATTCTACGACCGGCAGCCAGATCTGATCATCCTGGATATTATGATGGCCAAGATGGATGGTTGGGAGGTCTGCGCTCGCATCCGACAGATTTCGGACGTTCCCATCATCTTTCTGACCGCTCTGAATGGCGAGGACAACATCGTGCGTGGTCTGGATTGTGGCGCCATTGACTACATAGTCAAGCCCTTCGGTCCCAAGGTTCTGGTGGCTCGTGCCCAGGCCGCGCTGCGCCAGGTAGAGCGGACTTCGGGCACAGAAAAGCCTCCCACCTATCGTGACGACTACCTGACGGTCGATCTTGATACGCGCCGGGTCTTCGTGCGCGGGGAGCCGGTGAAACTCACGGCAACCGAGTATCATTTGCTGGCCCACTTGCTCCAGAATGCCGGTCAGGTGCTTACTTTCCAGCAGATTCTGGAAAACGTCTGGGGCCCGGAGTATGAAGATTGTGTCAACTACGTCCACGTCTATATGTGGCACCTCAGAAATAAATTGGAAGAAGATCCCAAGGACCCACGCTATCTTGTGACCGAGCACGGGGTGGGCTATTGGTTCCGAGAGGCACCCTTCATCGAAGCGAGCTGACGCCAGGACACGTCTGTTGCCGATGCCTCAATAGGACTCTTTTTGCGTTTTTAAGAAATTTTTAAGAGACATTGACGCTCATTTGTGATAAGCTATAACATGATACAGAAGGTGCGGATGGGGCAAGTGTGTCCCATCCTCTATCTCGATTCCTCTTCCTCCGACGTCGCAACCAGCACCCCATTCGCGGTCGAGTCACGTCTTATGGGATTGACGACTTGATACCGTGGGCACCATTTTGGTCTACAGAGAGCCTTCTCGGAAAGAGCCACTCATACCTGATAGCAAACGGAACACGCAGTACGCAATACGTTTGCGGTGAGTATTTCATACAGCGTAAATACGTCACCCAGGCTGAAAGGGGGTAAAGGATGAAGTAACTCTGCTCAATGTTTCAACATAGTGCTCGGACGATCAGGCTGTCCCAAGAAGCAACCTTACAACTGCAACCGTCGAGGGAGACTATCATGGCTATGCCCATTAACAAAATCAGAGGCGTGTCTTATGAGCAACAGCTCAAGCTGAAAGATCAAGGGATTTACAGTAGCGATCAACTTCTCCAAGCGGCCCGGACATCTGCCGGACGCCAGGAACTGGCCATGCACGTCAACGTAGATGCTGAGGTTATCCTGGAACTGGCTAAACGAGCAGACCTGGCCCGGGTGCGAGGCATCGGCGGCGTGTTCGCCGATTTGCTGGAATACCTGGGCATAGAAACAGTCGGAGAATTGGCCACACGTCCCCCAGTTGACCTACACGTCCAGATATTGGAGACAAATGGCCAAGCCAGGCTGGCTGGCCGATTACCAACTTTGAAGGCTGTAAAGGGCTGGGTATTGCAGGCCTCGGAATTACCCACTGTGTTGGAGTATTGATCTCCTCACCGAATCGCAATTCCCGCCGATCCCCTCCAGAGGAGGGGATCTTTTTTTAATGATTACTTTCTCTTTCAGTCACTTGGAGGTAACAGAATGTCATCCAAAGCTTTCTTCCCATCGTTAGCCGGGTGGGAACCCACCCGTGAGACCTTGCACCTGTATAGCAAGGTTGTCGGGGTCGTGCCCCGCGCACACGCCGAATTCCATCCCAAGTGGTGGCACATCAGCTTGAAGGTACGGCCCGATGGCCTGGTCACGGACAACATGCCGCTGCCCGGGGGAGGGATCTTCGCACTGAAGATGGATTTGCTTGGGCACCAGGTAGTCCTATTCACCAGTCGCGGTGAAACTTATGAATTCAGTATGACTGAAGGATTGTCGGCCTCCGCCTTCGGTGATCAGGTGCTGGGTGCTGTGGCTGACCTGGGTCTCAGGGGAGAGTACGCCCGCGAGAAGTTCGAAAACGATGAACTGCGCCAGTACGACCCGACCACGGCCGAGAATTACTTCACGGCCGTGGTGAGCGCCGATCGTTTATTTAAGAAACACCGAGCTGGTTTGAGCGGGGAAGTGGGTCCCGTTCAGCTTTGGCCGCACGGCTTTGACCTGGCCTTTGAGTGGTTCGGGACACGCACGGTGGAGTATGAAGAGGGAGGAAAGATCGAAACGTATCCCTCGCAAATCAACCTGGGCTTCTCGCCTGGAGAATCCAATCACCCGAAACCCTATTTCTATTCCAACCCCTGGCCGTTTGAGGAGGACCGACTGATAGATAAGCCGTTGCCTTCCGGGGCGCGCTGGTTCACCGAAAGCTGGCGGGGCAGCATCCTGGAATACGCTTCCCTGGCAGGCGAGGATCAGGCAGAGGATAAGTTATTAGATTATGCCCGCGCCGTCTATGAACTTGCTTCGCCGACGCTCTCCTAGCCATTAAAAGTAATGACCACCATAGTCCGATTTTACAAATCTGAGAACAAGTAAGAATGCCTCTTGGCCAATCGTCAGAGTAGTTGAAACTAAGGTGGAACGCACTCGCTTCGCAGAAGTGCGTTGCATCTGGCTGAAAAGGTATGGTATGTGATGAGAGGGATAGCGCTGTGAAATTACTTATCAAAGTTTTGGTTCTTGCCGTAGTTCTTCTACTGTTCACGTCTACTGTTTTTGGCGCCGGTGTGGCTTTAGGTGGTTCCGGCCTGCTGTTTCAACCGGGTGTTGTGCGAGCTGCCGACCAGCCGGCCGAGTTTGATACATTCTGGGAAGCCTGGGACATCGTCCATCGTTACTTCGTTGACCGAGATGCTTTGGACGCCACACGTCTCACCTATGGGGCGATCCGCGGTATGATAGCCGCTTTGGGCGATGAAGGGCATACTACCTACCTGACCCCCGAAGAAGTGGCCCGCCACCAGACAGGTATTTCCGGCAAATTCTCCGGCATCGGAGCCCAGGTCGGTTTGGAGGATGGGTTACCCATCATCGTCGCGCCCTTTGACGGTTCCCCCGCCGAGGAGGCAGGCATCAAAGCCGGCGATATCATCATTGAGGTCGACGATGTGGATGTCACCTCCTGGCCTCTGGGCGATATCGTCGAGAACATTCGGGGCGAAGCAGGCACCGAGGTTGAGTTGACCGTGGTGCGCCCTGACGAGGGAAAGAGTTATGAGATTAGCATCGTGCGCGGCGAGATCGATTCACCGAACGCCACCTGGGCTATGTTGCCGGGCACCAACGCGGCCCTGATCCGCCTGAGCCAGTTCAGCGCCGACGCCACCGACGAGTTGACCGAGGCCATCCGCGAGGCAGAGGCGGCCGGGGCCACCAGCCTGATCGTGGACGTGCGCAACAATCCGGGTGGTTTGCTGCGGCAGGCCGTCAGCGTCACCAGCCAGTTCTTGACCGATGGTTATGTCCTTCAGCAAGAGGACGCGGATGGTAATCGCCAGGTCTTTCCGGTCAGAGAGGGTGGCATCGCCACCGATATCCCCCTGGTGGTGCTGATCAACCAGGGCTCGGCCAGTTCGTCCGAGATATTCGCCGGTGCGTTGCAAGACCACGAGCGGGCCATCGTGGTGGGTGAGACCACCTTTGGCACCGGGACGGTTCTGCAACCCTTCAGGCTCGACGATGGCTCCACGTTGATGTTGGGCACCAGCCAATGGCTCACCGCCGACGGTCGCCTGATCCGCAAGCAGGGCATCGAACCCGACGTGACGGTTGAGCTACCCATCGGCACCCGGTTGCTCTCTCCAGACGTCGTTGAGGGACTGACTGTTGAGGAACTCCTGGAGAGCGAAGATGCCCAGCTCTTGCAAGCCCTCGAGTTGCTCGACGCCTTACCCTAGAAGCAATCAATCCTGATTGGTTACGTAGTGAACCATCTCCCCACAGACGGAAAGGAACACGGACAACAGAAAAAGGAAGATGGGGCCGTGTTTCTTTCTGTCCGTGAGGAAAACTTGACTCTTTTGTCAAGAATCTGGCTTATGAAGATGTCTAGCCATCATCGGAGGCTGCGAAATGACTCTGCTTCAGGTGGCTTTGCTGGGTGCCGCCATCGGCGTGCCGCTGGGCTATGCTATGCAACGCACCAACCTCTGCTTCAACAGCGCCTATCGTGAGGCGCTCCTGCGACGTAAGATGGTGTTGCTGCGGGGTATCCTGCTGGCCATCCTGGTCCAGATGCTCGGCCTGGCGCTCTTCATTCAGTTTGGCCTGGGCGGCGTGAGCCCCAACGTCGTCCCCTTTTTCTGGCTGGCGGCGGTTATCGGCGGTTTCATTTTTGGGATGGCCATGGTCTATGCCGAGGGCTGTTCCAGCACCGTCTGGTACCGGGTGGGCAACGGCAACATGGGCGCGCTGGTCACACTCATCGGCTTTGCCCTGGGGGAGGCGGCCACCAGCTTTGGGTTCCTGCGCGGGCTGCGCGAGTGGCTCCAGGGGCCGGAGATCACCTTGAGGGGCGGTGTACGGCCCACCGTACCCAACGCACTGGGGATCAGCGCCTGGTTCATCATCCTGCCCATTGTCTTAATCGGGGGCTGGTGGCTGTGGCGCGGCCGGCCCGGTTCCTACCTGGGGGGATGGGATTGGCGCCGGGCCGGGCTGATTTTGGGCCTCATCGGGGCGGCCGCCTGGCTGGTCGCCTGGCCCACCGGCTGGCATTACGGCGTGGGGGTCGTCGGCGCCACAGGACCCTGGGTCCTGGCATGGTTCGAGGGACCTCAGGTTCTCAACTGGGGGAGTTTTATGGTGTTGGCCATGCCGGGTGGGGCGTTTATCGCCGCCTGGCGGACGGGGCAGTTGCGCTGGCAGATACCCAACCTGCCCAGCACAGCGCGTATGTTTTCGGCCGGCCTGGTGATGGGGGCCAGCGCCACCCTGGCCGGAGGCTGCAACATCGGGCACACCTTTACCGGGGTCCCGACCCTGGCCTTTAGCAGCCTGACCGCCACCTTGTTCATTTTCCTGGGTGCCTGGTTCGGCAACTACCTGCGCTTTATGCAGCC
This sequence comes from Anaerolineae bacterium, assembly GCA_034412795.1. Taxonomy (GTDB): domain Bacteria; phylum Chloroflexota; class Anaerolineae; order 4572-78; family NAK82; genus JAUVPY01. The sequence continues at coordinate 3,330 of DAOUMD010000189.1, read as the reverse complement.
ACAGCGGGTTAAGGTGTATGGGATTGGACGTGAAACGTGAGGAGTGATGCGTGATGCGTGAAACGTGAAACGTGATGCGTAAAGGCTCCTATCGCGAGACGCAATGTTTACGTTTGCGTCTTTACGTTTTACGCTTTACGCATTACGCATCACACGGTTCACCGAAATACACTGCGCAGGTTAGTAGTCAGCTTGACAGTTGTCCACCCGTCTTCTATACTTCAACCAATTGTTTGATCTTGTGTCTCTGAGAAGAGTAGAGGTGCCATTGATGAGCGAGCAGCTTCTGCAGCGTATTAGCATTAACCCCGAAGTGATGGTGGGCAAGCCAGTCATTCAGGGCACACGTATTCCGGTGGAGCTCATTGTGCGGATGCTGGCCCAGGGTATTCCGGAAAGTGAGATCCTACAGGAATATCCACGCTTGCAGTCTGATGATATCCGTGCTGTCTTGGCCTACGCTGCCCACGTACTGGCGCACGAAGACGTATTCCCCGTTGCAGCCTAGGTGCATTTACTATGTTTGCTACAGAAGGGGACGTGCGCATCAGACCTGTAAGTTGACTTCCGTAGGCGGATTACGTGATGCGTGATGCGTGAAACGTGATCCAGATTACGCATCACTCCTCACGTTTCACGCATCACGCATCACGTTTTACGTTTTACGTTTGACGCTTTTACGAACGCCTGGCCATGCCGCCCAGACCAGCAACAAATACAGCGGAATATATTCCACCTGGCGGACGAGCTTGTACTCTCGCAGGTTGTCCGGGTCCCAGTAGATGGTGTAGGAAAAAGCCACGGCGATGGAGAAATAAATCCAGGGCCACAGGAAGCGACCGCTATGAGTCGCTTCTTCTTTTTGGGGGAGTAAGAAGGGGAGCAGCGGGATCAGAAACGTAACGTACCAGGGATGGACGGTCGTCGTCAGCAGCAGGTAGGCGGCCGGGGGGACGACGGCCAGCCGTAGCATAGCCAGGTTGCACGACGAACCAGGCACTGAGTGGGGTGCGGCGTCGGGAACCGGGGTTCCTCGTGTGTGGCGCCAGCTCTCATACGCGACAGCTAACAGTACCAGCCCCAATATGGCCCCCGTGATGGACCTGGCGGCGCGGATCGGTCCCCAGCCGACCACATCCGGCGACACCGCGCCGGGCGTCCGGTAGCCGGACAGCGCCACCTCCAGCCAGTGATACAGCCCGCCGTTGAAGTTCCAATACGCGGCGTAGATGCGGATGGCGCCGAACACGCCTTCGCCGTCGAGATCTCCGGTTAGCCCCCAGCCCGCCGTCAGAGCAAAGGGGAGACTGACGGCGACCACCAACCCGGCATAGACCAGGACACGAAGCCACCCCCAGCGCCACATCACCACCGGTAGCATCAAGGCCGGCAGCCCCTTGGTCAATGTAGCCGCCGCCAGCGTGACCATCGAGCCCCAGGTGAGCCACTCGCTGTGCCGACGCCGTTTGGCTGGGCCCACCACAAATTTGGGCCGGGCGAGGACCAGCAGCCAGAAGGTGGCCATCACCAAGAAGATCATCAGCGCATCGACTGCGTGGGCGCCGTGGGCGAATTCGACGCAGACCAGGGGGTTCCACAGGTAGATCAAGGCCCGTCCGCGGGGCAACCCCAGCCGTCCCAGGATATCGACTACCAGCCAGCCGGTCAGTAGATCGAAGAAGACAGCAACGACTTGAAAAATGAGTGGGCTGTTGGGGAAGAGCCAATAGGCAACCGCAAAGAGGGCTTGCGCACTCGGGAGATAGGGTGAGGCCATCTCGCTGTTGTTGACCAGCTCTCGCCCCGGCGAGTCGAACGCATCGAGGGCCGGCGACTCCACGGCGTGAGCGTAGGGGCTGACGCCGGCAACCGCCAGCCGCCCGTCCCAGATAAAACGGTAGACGTCGTCGGAGAGGGTGGGGGGTGAAGTGAGTAAGAGCGTGAGCCGAAAAAGGACGGCGAAGGCCCACACGGCGCGGAGCGAGAGCCGGTCGCGGCCCAGCCGGGCCACGGCGATGGCGTAGGCAGCACCGGCGACGAGGAAGTAGGCCAGGAAGTCGGCCACCGCCGGCCCGCGCAACGTGGCCAGCGGGATCAGCGCGGCGAAGCAGGTTTCGATGGCAACGCCGGCCAGGAAGGAGGTACCACCCCATCGCCTGAGGCGGCCTATTGCGGTGTAACACCCCTTCGCCCCGTTCCCCCTCACCCGTTACCTATTCTACTTCTCGGCGATGGCGATGATGCTCGTCCCTACCGGCAGGCTGATCCAGCGCAGCATCTGCGCCTCCACCCAGCCCACCCCGGTGAGCACCATGTTGACCGGCGGCGAAGCGGGTTCCATTTCTACCTGGTACTCGTCCTCGCTCAAATGGTGGGAGGCGAGTTCCGGTTCACTGTCACGACCGCGCCGGACCAAAATCGTAGCCGCGGCCATGGGGAAGACAAAGAAGTTGTTGTACGTCAAACGCCGGACCCGGAAACCGGCCGCTTCCAATTTGCCGCGTAACTCACCGGCCGTGTAGCGCCGGATGTGGGCGTTGATATCGTCGTTGTGGCTCCAGAGCCACATAAACGCCGGCACGGTGACGACCGTGTGGCCGCCCGGCTTCAGCACGCGGTACACCTCGTGCAGGATGGCGGCGTCATCCTGGTTGTGCTCGATCACGTCCAGCGCGGTCACCACGTCAAAGCTGGCATCCTCGTAGGCCAGGTCCTGCGTGGCGTCCCCCTGGTCCACGTCGTAGCCGCGCTCGTGAGCCACCGCCACCGGGCGCGGGTCTATTTCCACGCCCTTCACCGTGCCGTAGCGGCTCAGATGGTGGATCATGTTGCCCGCCCCGCAGCCGATGTCTAATAGGTTCAGGTCCCGGCCCGGCAGCACGGGGTCCATCATGTTCAGCAAGGCCCGCGTGCGGCTGGCGAACCACCAGTGTCGGTCTTCCTCCAATTCCTGTGGATGGCGAGTATGGGCTGAAGCCAATTCGGTCACAGTCGTAAAATCTCCTCAAAGGGTATCTATTCTGTTCTCCATACGGCTGATTTTAGGGCACGAAGGAAGTTAGCGCAAGTTGGCTTGCGAAGCTCATCTGGGGAGGTATCCAAAGTCCTAAGGCCAGTTCCCTTTTTTGTCAGATACGCATCAAGCTTTTGTCAAGAAGCACGTTAGCTCTTGGTGTATAGTAGTAGATGAACGAGAGAGAGCCGTTACTACTCAGGCTACCACTTCCAAGGAAGCAGGGATGAACGGGTTGCCAGACAAAGCATGGTGAACAGCATCAATGACGTTCAGATCGTGTTTACGGACGGTGGAGATGTAACTGCGAATAGCGC
>DAOUMD010000188.1:0-35376 GCA_034412795.1 Anaerolineae bacterium | reverse complement strand
GCGTAAAGGCACATTTGCAAGGCGCATTCGCCCAGAATCATTACGCTTTACGCCTTACGTTTTACGAATTTGTCTGGCAAAGCAGGCCAAATTGTCAACCAGTTCTCTTGGCAAAATGAACCATGCCCATTTAGTGTTAGGATATGCAGTGTGGCCGATCTCGACAAAACGAGTTACGTACCTCTATACCGCCAGTTAGTCGACGTGTTTGTGCGGAAAATAGATTCGGGTGAGCTAAAACCCGGGGATAGACTGCCATCCGAGCGAGAGATGGCGGAAAGCCTGAAGGTGAGCCGAATTACCGCCCGGCAGGCTCTCGACACCCTGGAACAACTGGGCCTGGTCTACCGAGAACAGGGGCGCGGCACCTTCGCTGCTGAGCCAAGGCTGCACCGCGTAGAAGGGTTTAGCAGCTTCAGCGAGTATGTAATCAAGCGCGGGCGGCAGCCAAGCTCGCGCATCATTAAGCAAGAACTGATTGATGCCGAGCAGAGCCTGCAAAACCACTTGAAGCTACAGCCCGACGAACAGGTACTCCATCTCGTCCGCATCCGCCTGGCCGATGATACCCCCTTAGCGCTTCAGTCTGCCTACTTGCCCCAGCATATATGTCCCGGTCTGGAAAACGGGAACCTCGCCTCGCGCTCGTTGTTTGAAATGTTGCGTGAGGAGTACGCCGTCTACCCGACCTGGACGGAACCAGAAATATGTGCTGGAGCGGCATCAGAAACTGAAGCCGAGCTCCTTGAGCTGGAGCCCGGCGCTCCGGTGCTGGTAGTGAGTGCCTTGACCTATACCGAGACCTTTGAGATTATTGAGCAAGTTCGCACGGTGTATCGAGGGACCGACTTCTGGCTGTATGTTGGCCGGCAGCGTGTGTCCAGATAGGTATGCCATGTTGGGTGGTCCAACGAGAATTCTCCACACGAGCTTCCTCGGAAAGTCGGGCTACACTACAACGAATTGAGAAATCAACGAGTTATTCTTCTTTGCCAGGCAATTCGTTGTAGTGTCCCACGGCAAACACTTTCCGAGAAAACTCCACACAAGAGAGGGGGTGATAGGAGATAAAAAGACATATTAAGGTATCTTCCCAAAAAGTAAAGGCAGACCTGGGTGTCTGCCCCTGCCCCGGATTATTGAGAAGATACCAGCAAAGAGTGCATCCGTGTCAACAGGCAAAGGATCAAACCCTTACTGTGAAAAACGACAGGAGAGAAACCATGAAGGGGAAACTATTTGCACTGGTAGGGCTAACTGCGGTGGGCCTGCTGCTGATCAGCACGGCGTGTGTGGTGCCTACTGCACCTCCGCCGGCTGCGACTGAGGCCCCAGCCGAAATGGAAGAGGAGACTCAGCCGGCTGCGCCGGCCGAGGAAGCCGAAGCGGTGACCATCCGCGCCTTGATCCGACCGGATGAGGGGGAGAACGTGGCAACCTATGCTGCCAAGTTCGAGGAAGAGACCGGCATCAAGGTGCAGGCTGACTTTGTCGGCTGGGCCGAGATCCACGACAAAACCGTCACCACCCTGGCCGCTGGCGGCGGTGGCTACGACATCGTCTTCATCCCATCGGCCAACGCGTACGAGTTCATGTCAACAGGAACCTTTGAGCCCATCAACGACCTGATCCCCGATGATCAACGGGACCAGTGGCTGGAGCCGGTGCTCGGCTTGTACACCTATGAGGGTGACCTGCTGGCCATGCCGTGGTACTCTGGCGGCGCGCACCTGGTCTACAACGGCGATGTGCTGGAGGCGGCGGGTGTGGACCCGACCACGATTGAGACGTGGGACGACTTGCTGGTAGCCTGTGCCGCGATCAAGGAGTCAGGAGCAGCCGATTTCTGTTTCTCACCCAGCGCCAAATACCCCGGCAATTTCAATTACAACTGGGGCACCATGGTGCAAAGCCTGGGTGGGGACTTCTTCGATGAGGAGGGCAACCCAGTCTTCCAGGAGAGCGACGCTGCCCTTAAGGCTTTCGAGTTGATCGAAACCGGCGTAGATGAGGGTTACTTTGATCCGGCCGGCATCGCCCTAGATGACTACGAGACGCTGATCGAATTCGGTGCCGGCACTACCGCGTTCCTCCTCGACTCGACCTGGTCGGCCACCCAGGCCACCCGGAACCCCGACCTTTCGGGCGTGACCGAGGCAGCCAATATCATGCTCGTCCCCGGCGGAGATGGTGTCCGCAGTGGTAGCTGGCTATACGCTGGCGGGCTGGGACTGATGAAAAACTCCGAGCATAAGGAAGAGACCAAGCAATTCCTGACCTACCTCACCGGTGAGGAAGCGCAGAAGCATCACGCCATTGAAGGCGCGAACATGCCGACTTGGGTTGCGCTGTTCGAAGATGCTGACATCGCCGCGTCCTGGAAGGGATTCGAAGCCCTGGCCGAGCAGCTCACGCACGGCCAATTCGCTCCCCAGTTCACCTGGTTCGAAGAATGGCGACGTTCAGCAGCCACGGCCGTACAAGACGTCATGGCCGATCGCAAGTCGCCGGAAGAGGCCGTAGACTGGCTGGTTGAGGAAACCGCCCGGCTCAGGAGCCAATAATTACTAAGAATTCGGGGTATCTTCTCAAAAAGTAGGGGCAAATCCTTGCGGTTGCCCGCTTGGGCAGGCGCAAGACCTGCCCTTACCCCGAGATATCGAGAAGATACAATTCGGGGGATGGCGCCTCCAGCGCCATTCCCCAGGCCACCTGGATCTTGATCGTGGGGAGACTACGCGGATGATCTTTGGCAAGCGATTGAGCCGTCGCAGGCGGGAAGAGCTTACTCTGATGGTTGCCCTCACCGCACCAGCCGTCCTCATCATTTCGTTTGTGACCATCTACCCGCTTGCGCGCTCGTTCTGGATCAGCTTGCGTCAGTGGGATCTGACAAAGCCGAACGAGGGACATCCCTTTGTCGGGCTTGGCAACTATCAAGCCACCTTGGCTGATCCGGCGTTCCATCAAAGCGTGAAGGTGACCCTGATCTTTGTGGTCGCTGCGGTCACCTTAGAGATCGGCCTGGGATTGCTCATCGCGCTCGTGCTCAACCGAGAGTTCCGAGGCAGGAACCTGGTGCGCATGCTGGCGCTTCTGCCCTGGGCCGTGCCGTCCGTCGTCAACGGCATCATGTGGAAGTGGATTCTGAACCCAAGCTACGGCGCACTCAATGGGCTGTTGCTGTCCCTGGGCCTGATCGACCGGTACATCATCTGGCTGGGAAGCCCGTACTCGGCCCTTGCCATGGTCGTACTCGCGGATGTCTGGAAAGAAACGCCCTTTATTATGCTGCTCTTCCTGGCTGCTTTACAGACCATCCCGCGTGATCTCTACGAAGCGGCGCGCGTAGATGGCGCTTCCTCGCTGCAATCGCTTTTCCGTATCACGCTCCCCTTGATCCGGCCTATGCTGTTTGTGGCACTGGCCCTCAGGACGATCTGGGCGCTCAAGAGCTTCGATCTGATCTACACCCTGACCGCTGGCGGACCTTCCAATGGCACGTCCGTCATCGGCTATTACACGTACCTCAAGTCCTTTGTCTCTTTGCAATTTGGCCGTGGGGCGGCTGTTGCTTATATCTTGACCGCAGTCGTTATCCTGCTGGTCCTATTGTACCAACGTGCGCTGTACGCGGAGGTTGAATATTGAGAGGAGGTTGGTCGAACGTGAATTGGCACAGGCTCCGGCGTGGCCTGAACTGGATTCTGTTCTATGCCCTCGTGCTGGTGCTTGTGTTCGCCGTCCTGGCTCCCTTTGTGTGGATGGTGATCTCAAGCATTTCGCCCCAGGTGGAACTCACCAAGAGGCCACCCCATTGGATTCCCGAAGAACCGACCCTGCGCCGATTCAGGGCGCTGATCTTCGGCGCGGGAGAAGGCCAATCCATGCCAGTCGCCACCGAAAGATTCGTGAGCGCCCTGGCCAACAGCCTATTGGTCAGTTCCACGACCACGCTGGTGTGTATCGCCGCCGGGTCTGCGGCTGCGTATGCCCTGGTTCGCCTGCCTGTGCCGGGAAAACAGCACTTCCTGGTCGGTATGCTGGGCGCCCAGATGTTGCCCATCATCGTGATCATCATCCCCCTCTACTTGCTGATGCAGGCCGCGCACCTCGTGGATACCAGGCAAGGCCTGATCCTGCTCTACTCCGGCTTCATGCTGCCCACCGTTATCTGGATCATGTACAGCTACTTTCAGACCATCCCCGTGGAACTGGAAGAGGCAGCCATGATCGACGGCTGCTCACGCGTCGGCACGCTCTTGAAGATCGTCATGCCGCTATCCGGGCCTGGCATCGTGGCCGTGGCGGCCTTTACCTTCCTTTCCTCGTGGAATGAGTTTTTTATTGCGTTGATCATCACCGCCTCCCGCGCCAAAACGATCACGGTGATTGTCACCGAGTTCGCCACCCAGTTTGGGATTGACTACGGTCTTATGACCACCGGCGGCGTGATCGGCAGCATCCCCCCCCTCATCCTGGCGTTTCTGCTTCAGCGTTACATCGTTCAGGGACTCACCGCTGGCGCCATGAAAGGGTAATGAGGTTTGAAGGTGTCAAGCTCAATGCGGACAGAGACCGTGCTGGCGGTTGACATTGGGGGAACCAAGATCGCCGCGGCACGGGTAACGAGCGAGGGACAGATTCTCAGCCGGCGCCGCGAAGTGACGGCTACCACTGGCCCTCCGGCCATGATCGATCAACTCACCCGTCTCCTAAACGATCTGCGGGAGGAATCGAATGATCCGACAATCGCCGTCGGCATTGGTATCCCGGCCGTGCTTGAGCCGGGCAGCGACCTGGTAATCTGGGGACCGAACTTGCCTGGCTTCCGTAATGTCAAGTTGCGCGAGGCATTGGAGGCTGCCCTCAAGCTGCCGGTGTACCTCGAATATGACGGTCATACCGCCGTGTTGGGCGAATGGTGGCGGGGCGCCGGGCGCGGCTTCCAAAACGTGGTCTTTGTCATCATTGGCACCGGGCTGGGCGGCGGCATGGTTCTGGATGGCAAGCTGTATCGGGGGAACAACCGGCTTGCCGGTGCAGCCGGCTGGTTTACGCTGACCACGGAGCTTGACGAGGAGGAACCTGGCCGCCAGCGTGGCCACTGGGAACTGCTGGCGGCCGGTCCGGGCATAACGCGCCGTGCGCTCGAAGGCCTGGAGGCGGGCCGGGCTTCGAGCCTCTCGCCGCAGGCCCTGACGGCTGAGCGGGTCTTCAATGCTGCGCGCACCGGGGACACCTTTGCCCAGGAGATTGTGAGCGAGACAGCCCGCGTCATCGGCATCGGCGTGGCCAACATCGTCAGCCTTATCAACCCGGAATTGGTGATCCTGGGTGGCGGCGTGGGCATGCAAGCTGATTTGATCCTCAAGCCAGTGCGGCACGTGGTACGTGACCAGGCACAGCCGGTTTCGGGCCGCAGTGTGCGGATCGAGGTCTCCAGACTTGGAGAGGATGCCGGGCTTCTGGGCGCGGCCTATACGGCGTTCGAGCGGGCACATATCCCCCGGCTGTAGAAGACTTGTATAGCTTGCCCGACTTTCCGCGAAAGCTCAAGCGAGATCTCTCGGAAAGTCTGTCAAACGGGGCCGACGCTTCGGCATCTAGGGATGCCTCGCTCCTCATCGCAGCGGCGGAGTGAGCATCCCTAGATGCGAACGGCATTTTCCGAGAGATCTCAAGCCGGTCGGGAGGTGAAATGCTGAAGCTAGAGAACCAAGTAACAATTGTAACCGGTGCCGGCTCCGGGATCGGCAGGGCGATCGCCCTCAGATTCGCAAAGGAGGGGTCGGACATCGTCATCGTCTACAGCCAGAACGATGCCAATGCCCGGGAATCGGCTGCTATGATCCAGTCACTTGGCCGGCGGGCGCTGGTCTGTAAGGCCGACGTGAGCGACGGGCCGGCCGTCGCCCAGGTGGTGGATCAAGCCGTCGACACGTTTGGCCAAATTGATTGCCTGGTGAACAACGCCGGGATCTACATGTCAGCCCCACTGGTCGACACGACGGAGGAAATCTGGGATCGGGTCCTGGACGTCGATCTGAAATCAGTCTTTCTGTGCACCCAGGCCGTGACTCGATACTGGCGGAAGACCGGGCGGGGCGGCAAAGTCATCAACATCGGGTCAGTCCACGGTACCAGGAGCTGGCAAGGCCTGGCTGCCTACGCGGCCGCCAAAACGGGGTTGATCAGCCTGACGCGTACCATGGCTCTTGAGCTAGCTCCCTACCACACCAACGTCAACCTGGTCAGCCCTGGTGCCATCCTAACCGGTGGGAACGAATCGCTCACTTCGGATGTCGAGTTTATGGCACGGGTGAAGAAAGAAATTCCGCTGGGCCGGATGGGGGAAGGTGAGGAAGTGGCCAACCTGGTCCTCTTTCTGGCTTCTGACGAAAGCAACTACATAACCGGCACCGAGATCGTGATTGATGGAGGCCTATTGTTGCACCCCTTTAGCGTATGAGCAATTCCCCATAAATCTTCCCGGAAGATTGAGGATTGCCGTCAAGTGTCAGGACTGATCACAATATCACACTTCACTACCGGACACTTTTTCACCTAAGCGAGCGGAGGCATGCTGAGTGTGTCGAAGGAGCCTCCGCGAGCGCCCTTCGACACGCTCAGCATGCTCGCTTCGGCTCAATTGGGTCTGACATGTCGCCCTATTTTGCAAAGTGTCCAGTAGTGAATATCATACAATTCATAAGGAGTGATTCGAATGTCTGCAAAAGAATATGCGAACAAGATCAAGGATATGATAGCTGGGTTGGAAGATACTAGCATGTCGGCCATTAAAGAGGCGGCGCAAGCTATGGCCGATTCAGTAGCCGCGGGGCGGGCTGTGTATTATTACGGATCGGGGCATTCGGTCTTGCCGGTCATGGATGTCTTTCCCCGGTACGGATCGTTCGTCGGCCTACAGCCCATTCACGACCCCAGGCTGACCTGGTTCAACGTGATTGGCCCGGGTGGAACACCCGAGCTACTCTGGCTCGAGCGCGAAGAGGGATACGTCCAGAACGTGTTGCGTTACTACAACATTGACTCGCGTGACACGCTCATCGTCCTCTCGCACGGCGGCCTAAACGCAGCCGGCATCGAGGCCGCGATGATCGGCAAGGAGCGTGGTGCCACAGTGGTGGTTATCACATCCATGCAGAATTACCAGAAAAACGCCGCCAAGCACTCTTCAGGCAACAAACTGGCCGATGCAGCCGACATCGTGATCGACAACGGCGCCCCACCGGAAGACGCAATCATTCGCCTTCCCAACTGGGTTGAACCGGTAGCGGCGTCGGCTACCGTGATGGGTGTCTGTATCTCGATGATGCTGGTAGCCGAAACCGCCAGCATCCTTTCCGAGCGAGGGATATACGTGCCCACCTTTGCCTCTCCCAACGTGATCCCAGATCCCAAACACGACCTGGAAGTCTACGAGGCCTACCGCAGATTCCGCCATAAACTTGACGAGCCATAAACGATGTTGAGGTGAAACATGCCGAGGTTAGAGTACTTTGAAGCGCTGCTACCCATTCTGGAACAGGCTATGGAGTCCCAACAAAGGGTCATCCGCGACGTAGCATACCGCATGGCGGACGTCATCGCTGCCGACAATCTGGTTTACGTTTTTGGAGCCGGTCACGCAGGTATAATGGCCGAGGAGCTCTGCTACCGAGCGGGTGGCCTGGTGCCTATCGTCCCCATCTTTGCGCCTGGGTTAACCACTACCGTGCGCCCCCTGACATTGGGGACAAAACTGGAGCGTTTGACAGGGTATGCTGCCCTGGTGCTGGAAGAATGTGGGATAACCAGGGACGATATGCTGATCGTCCACTCCAATTCCGGGCGCAACACGGTTGCCATCGAGATGGCCGAAGGCGCCCGCGAGCGCGGCATCGTCGTGGTGGCTTTGACCAACGTGGCCCACAGTCAAAGCGTTTCGTCGCGACATCCCAAGGGCTACAAGCTAATGGACGTCGCCGATTACGTGATCGACAATTGCGGTGTCCCGGGCGATGCGGCCGTGGAATTCCCCGGATTTCCACAGAGCACAGGCTCCACTTCTACCGTCGTGGGCACCGCCTTGCTGAATGCGACCGTGGTCGAGACGGTGCGTATACTCCTGGAACGAGGGATTGAGCCCCCCGTTTTCCGTAGCGCCAACCTCGACCACAGCGACGAACATAACCAGCGCCTGATGAAGCGCTATGCTGGGAGGCTAAGCTACCTATAATGTTATACATACGCAACGCCACAATCCTCACCCCCACCGAACGTATCGACAACGGCGCGCTGGTGACCGATGGAAGACGGATTGCGGCCGTAGGGCCGGTGGGGGAGACCCCTTATCCTGATGGCGCCCAGGTCATCGACGCGACCGGGTTGTTCCTGACGCCCGGTTTTATTGACCTGCAAATCAATGGGGCCTTCGGATATGATTTCACGGCCGATCCGGCGACCATATGGCTGGTGGCTGCGAAGCTAGCGCGTTACGGCGTCACGGCCTTTCTGCCAACCATCATCTCCTCACCCCTGGAGACGGTGGCCGCCGCCCAGGAGATACTGGGCCAAACCCCGGTCTCCGGTGAGACCGGGGCTATCCCACTGGGCCTTCACGTCGAGGGCCCGTTCCTCAATCCAACAAGGAAGGGAGCCCACAATCCAGAGCATTTGCTTGCTCATAACCTTGAAGCTGTCGCCGATTGGTCGCCGGAGCGTGGCGTTCGCCTGGTGACGCTGGCACCTGAACTGCCCGGAGGGCTGGACCTGGTTGCCGTACTCGCAGAACAGGGTGTCGCCGTCAGCGCCGGGCACTCGAACGCCACCTACACTGAAGCCCAAGCCGGCTTTGACGCGGGCATTCGTTATGGCACACACCTGTTCAACGCTATGCCGCCCCTGCACCATCGCGAACCTGGACTCATCGGGGCATTGCTCACCGATCCACGCCCCACGGTGGGTATGATAGCAGACGGCATCCATACCCACCCTTCGATAGTTCGCATGGCCTGGCAAACATTGGGCAACACACGTCTCAACCTGGTCACCGACGCTATGGCTGCACTGGGGATGCCCCCAGGCCAACACCTGCTTGGGGATTACGATGTAATTGTCGACGAAACCAGCGCCCGCCTGGCTGATGGCACATTGGCGGGCAGCATCCTATCGCTGGATGTGGCTTTGCGAAACTTGATAACGTTTGCAGAGTGTTCGCTGGCCGAGGCATTGCCCACCGTCACGACTACCCCGGCCAGGCTATTGGGGCTATCGGACCAAAGAGGCCTGCTTGCCCCGGGCCACCTGGCCGACCTGGTCTTGCTTTCACCGGAATTTGATGTCGTCTTGACCATCGTTGAAGGGCGGATAGCTTATCAATGAACAAATGTACACTACCATTGACTTTTGTTTAAAACTATTCTATGATACAAGTGTACATTTGTTCAAGAGTCTGCGCACTGTACTAACAGGTTACTGGTAGCTTCCCAAAAAGTAGGGACGAACCTGGGTGTTCGCCCTTGGGCAGACACCCAGGTCTGCCCCTACTACGAATTATTGGGAAGCTACGGTTACTGCTGTAGCAGGCTCTGGTGAGGGGCGACCGCTTAGAAAGCGCAACGAAACGGTACGCTATTTTTATCACTGTTCATAGATCCTCTTCAAAATTTGGAATCCCTCGATAGAGCGAACGCTCCTCCAGGCAACCTTGGGTTGAAAAGTCGGTCTGGCTTGGCCAGACATCGTCGTTCATTCAAACCGCACTGGGCTTTCAAACACAGACGCTGAGCCTGATCCGTTTTCGGAATCTGTTATTGTGACTGACCCCCAAAAAAGTGATCGCGCCAGACGGGCCAGAGATCTCTTCCTGACCGAATCGAATAATTGCGCTCAGAGCATCATGCGCGCCTTTGCCGACCTGGACGAGGATGCGGAAGCAGCGCTCATTCCCCTGGGTTGGGCGCTGGGTGGCGGCCTGGTGGCGCAGGGCCACGTGTGCGGCACGCTGTTAGGTGCGGTCATGGTGCTGGGCGCCAAGCTGCGCTACGAGTATAAGCTCCCGTCGGCCGACGCCGAAGCACTCGTCAAGAAATTTATCCAGGAGTTTCAAGCCAGAAACGGCAGCACAGAATGCCGTGACATTGTGGGCAAATTAGAGCCAGAACGTTTCGAGCGCATCTGCCGGCCGATGGTGCACGATACGTCCCTGTTGATCGAAGAGTATCTGGCCATGTTTGATGAGGAGAACCAAGGGGATGAGTGAAGAGCATATGTGGGCGACGGTATTCATGGCCCCTGGCGAACTCTCCTTTCGACAGATGCCGCTGTCCGAGGTAGGCGCAGAAGATATTCTGGTCAAGATCAAGACCGCCCTGACGTGTGGCACCGACGTCAAAACGTACAAACGAGGACATCCCAAATATGATCCGCCCACCCTTTTTGGGCACGAGTTTGCCGGCGATGTGGTAGCCGTAGGGCAGGATGTGAAGGAGTTTGAGGTTGGGATGCGGGTGGTGGCGGGCAACACGGCTCCCTGCAACGAGTGCTACTTCTGCAAGCGGGGACAGCCTAACCTGTGCGATGACCTGTTGGTGAACCTGGGTGCTTTTGCCGAATACATTCACATCCCTGCTCGGTTGGTGCGACAAAATACGTTCGTGCTGCCAGACCATCTCAGCTACCGCGAGGCAGCTATCATCGAGCCCCTGGCTTGCGTGGTGCACGGTCAAGACCTGTTGGAAATACAACCCGGCGAAAGCGTAGCGGTTATCGGAGCCGGGGGACCTATCGGGTTGCTGCACGTGCAGATCGCCCTGCGCCAGGGCGCATGGCCGGTCATTGCCATCGACATCAATGAGAGTCGCCTGGCGATTGCCGAGATGCTGGGGGTGACGCAAGCCGTCAATTCGACCCGCGAAGACCCGGTAGAGGCTGTACGGAGGCTGACTGACGGGCGCGGCGCGGATGTGGTCATTGAGTGTGCCGGGGTCAAAGCTGCCTGGCTCACGGCGCTGGAGGTTGCCCGCAAGGGGGCGCGCGTGGAATGGTTTGGCGGCTTGCCGGGTGGGACGCAGGTGGAGATCGATGCCACCCGCGTGCATTACGACGAACTCACTATTTTCGGCATCTACCACCTTACCCCTCTTTCCTTGGAACGAGCTTTCCAGATGGTGTGCGACGGCCTGGTTGACGCCAAGCCCCTGATCACCCACGAGGTGACGCTCAAGAATCTTGAGGAAGGCCTGAACATGATGATGGAAGGCCGGAGCGTCAAGGTGGCAGTGCTACCGTGATCCGTCCCCTCCCCGCTGGACTTTGCACTAGCCGTGGAGGGGATAACTCCTCTTTTGGAGGGAAAGCAATTGAAGGCCGCGGTTTATTATAACAATCAGGATGTCCGACTTGAGGAATATCCTGATCCGGTCATCGGACCGGGTGAGCTGAAAGTCAAGATCGACTCCTGTGGGCTGTGTGGCGGCGATGCAATGGAATGGTACCTGGTCCACAAGGCCCCCATCGTGCTGGGCCACGAGCCGACCGGAACTGTGACGGAAGTGGGCCAGGGCGTCACCAAGTTCAAACCGGGTGACCGGGTATTCGTGCACCATCACGTGGCGTGTATGGCGTGCCACTACTGCCGGCGCGGCTACTTCACCATGTGTGAGCAGTTCACTCAAACGCATATCTACCCGGGTGCTTTCGCCGAATACGTGCGTGTTCCGGCCGAAAACGTACAGCACGATGTACACTTGTTACCCGATTCCGTATCACTGGAAGAAGGAACGCTGGTCGAACCCATGGCCTGCGTGGTCAAAGCCATAAAGATCGCCGACATTCAGCCCGGCGACACGGTGGCGGTGGTAGGCTCTGGATTCATGGGGCTCGGGTTCATCCAACTGGCGCGCGTGTGGGGTGCAGGCAAGGTGGTGGCCTTTGACTTCAACGATTGGCGGTTGGATCGAGGGCTGGAACTGGGCGCCGATTACGCCATCAACTCCGCCGAAGTGGATGGCCTGGAGTCACTGAAGGAAACCAACCAGGGACGGGGCGCCGACGTGGTGATTGTGACACCTAATGGCATCAAGCCCATTGAATTTGGGTTGAAGATCGCCGACAAAGGCGCAACGGTGCTTTTCTTTGCGCCACCCCATCCCGAGGATACTTTGACTCTGCACCCGACCACCGATCTGTTCTTCCGCGAAATCACTCTGAAGACCACTTATTCCTGCAACCACATCGACACGGCCCAGGCCTTACAGTTCATCGCCAGCGGGCGGATTAAGGCCAAAGCCATGATCACCCATCGTTTCGGCCTGAACCGGGTAGCTGATGGGATTGCTCTCATCCAGGAAGCCGGCCAATCGATCAAGACTATCATCAAACCGGCCCTCACCCCCGGCACTACGGAGTACGTATAATGTCCAACATAGAGCGGATGGATCAAATCGCACAAGCGGTGTTAGACCTGAGTCCCGAACGGACCGCTGAGGCGGTCGAAGCTGCGCTACAGGCCGGCGCACAGCCGGTCGAGATCATAGATGATGGTATCGCCAAGGGGATGGAAGGGGTTGGTGACAGATATCAGCGACAGGAGATACACCTGCCAGAGCTGCTGATGGCCGAACAATGTATGCGCAGCGGTTTAGAGGTGATTGAAGGCTTCGGCGACGGGGAGGGTACTCAACTGGCTGATGCAGCGCGTCAACGATTGGCCGAACGTGCCGCTTCGTGGATGCCTGCTTTAAGCTCCTGCGTCACCCGCCTTTTGCATTCCTCTGATTCGTTTCTCAAGACGACGAAAGACAACTGACGGATGACGAATTACGAAGTGACTTGACCGAGTGCCCCTCCGTCATCCGTCGTTCGTCTTGCGTCGTTCGTCTTGCGTCCTTCGTCTTGCGTCCTTCGTCAAAGGAGAGAGCCCAATGGCTGAGATGAATCCACGAGAGCGGTTTTTGGCCGCTTTGAATCTGGAAGAACCTGATCGGGTGCCGTCCTGCCCGTGGTTGACCAGCGATTGGTTTATGGGCCACTACGACCTGGACAGCGTGACGTGGTACAAGTCGTTGGATGCCCAGCTAAAAGCCCAGGTAGACATCTATTCAAGGTTCCCAGATATGCAGTTCTTCCCTGGCTTCCGCGCCTCCTATGGCTCGACCGTGGAGGCGTCAGCGATGGGGTGTGAAATTGTCTATCCGCCGAACGCCACGCCGCAAGCCAGGCCGGCCATCCAGGAGCTTCCGCGCGACCTGGACAAAATTCGAGTCGGCGACCCGGCGACGGACGGACGTATGCCGGAAGCGCTGGCGCTGTATCGGGAGTTAGCCGAGAAGTTGTCGGCCTACGGTTTTGAAATTACATCCGGCTTTCTGCACGGACCGATGGACGTGGCGGCCGAGGTGCGGGGGATGACCGAGTTGCTGATGGATTTTTATCGGACTCCAGACGCGGTTCACAAGATCATCGATGCCGCGACGGAGACGTGTATCGCCTGGGCCAGGGCTCAGTATGAGGCCAGCGGCGGCACGATGCTGCACATCCTGGTGTCGGACGACGTAAGCTCACAGATAGGCCGTGAGCACTGGCGCGAGTACGTCGAGCCCTACATGAAGCGGCTTTTCGAGAGCATGCCCGACGGGGTGGTGGGCGGGATTCATAATTGCACGCGGTCTCAACAGGTTTTAGACCTGTATCCCGGCGTCGGCGCCCGCCTGCTGCAATTCGGGCCCGACGTTGACCCCGCTTTCGTCAAAGATAAGGTTGGCGATCAGATGTGTTTGCTGGGCAACCTGGAGCCAACGGGGATATTGAGGGACGGCACACCGGAAGAGGTCGAGGAAACCTGTCGCCAGGTGATCGACAAGGCGGCCAAGAAGGGCGGTTTTATCCTGGGGTCGTCGGGGTCCGTGGCCCGCTTTACTCCGATGGAGAATTTGGAGGCCATGGTCAGCGCCTGCGAAAAGTATGGCACCTATCCACTGTGAGGAGCTAACAATGTCGGGTGATCCGAAAGGGCTCAATCCTTCGGCTGGCTCCCTGGCCCGTCGGCCAGGACGGGCAGGACACCCTTCGACGGGTCCAGGACGAGGTTTCTTCCCGCTGGGCTCAAGTTATTACCCCCCCTTCCACACACCCAAAGATTGGGGACGTGACGTGGCTCGTATGGAAGAGGCCGGGCTTAACGCCGTGCGCACCGCCGAGTTGATCGCCAGTTGGGAGTGGATTGAGCCACAGAAGGGGCACTTCGATTTTGACTGGCTGGATCGTACCTTCGAGTTGTGCGAAAAGCACGGGCTGCGCGTGCTGCTGGGAACCGGCGCCGGCAGCCCGCCGATATGGCTGCTGGACGAATATCCAGACGTGCAAATCGTCTCGCAAGATGGCGTGCCGTATCCCACCGGCACTATGTGGGGTTGGGCCTGCATCCACCACCCCGGATTTCGCGCCGAATCGGAACGATACTTGCGTACCCTGCTGGATCGCTACGGCGGACACCCGGCCCTGTTCGGGTGGCAGATTCACAACGAGCCTGGCCACCCAGCCATCCAACGGGTTTCCGGCACGGTTAACTTCTACTGTTACTGCGAGCATTCGGCAGCCGGCTTCCGTGCCTGGCTGGAGGTCAAGTACGGCGACGTGGAAGCGTTGAGCGAAGCGTGGGCCTGCACGCCCACCCGCCACCGCTATCACACGTGGTCACAGGTACGCCCGCCGCGCAGCATGCCCCTCGAATGGGGATCGCCCGGCGCGTGGCTGGATTGGCGGCAGTATATTGATGCTTCTTTTGCGGATTTTATCACCTGGCAAAACCGCATCATCAAAGAAAAGGATGAGGTCCATCCGACGACGATCAACCTGGTTCACCTGCTCGGCACCGACCTGGGTGCGGCGCGCGGCATCAATGCCTGGCTCTATCCTGATACTTGTGACACCTTTGGGTTTGACCTGTACCCGGTTGACCGTTTCAAGGCCGAGCCCTTCTTCACCTCGTTACAACTGGATTATGCCCGCTCGCCTGCATTGCACGCCGGGGTTCCCTTTTGGGTCCCCGAAATCGAAAGCGGCCCCATCGGTGAGTGGGTTTTGGGGCCATCTCACGCCACCACTGCCCGCGACATCCGTCGCTATGACCTGGACTGCATCGCCCACGGCGCTAAAATGTTGCTCTACCAGGGTTATCGAGAGTGGGACCCGTTGCCCTTGCATTGGGGTGCGTTGGTAGACCTGAACGGCGAGCCGACGGAACGTTATCACGAAGCGGCTCACATCAACCAGGTGGTGCAGTCGCACGAGACGTTCTTCCTGGAGGCACAGCCAGCATGCGCCCAGATCGGCATACTGGTTGATCAGCGCAACGCCATCGCCAGCTTGGGCATGGGCGCGGCCGAGATGTTGCTCAAAGCAATTAAAGGGGTATACTATGCCTACTGGTCGCAGAACTACCCCGTGGAATTCATCACCCCCGAGTTGCTGGCTGATGGCAAAGGCCGGGGACACCGCCTCTTATTGATGCCTTTCATGATGCTCGTCACCCCCACCTGCGCCCAGACATTGATAGATTACGTGTCCGAGGGTGGGAACCTGATCGCCTTTGCCAAATGTGGAATGCTCAATGAGAAGTCGTGGACGTGGCACGATCGACCGGGTGGTCTGACCGAGTTGTTTGGCGTCAAAGAGACGCGGATTGCCAAGTCAGATACGGTGACGCTGGTGCCAACGCCAAATACCGGGATATTTGATGGCGTATCAGGCCCACTGGAGGGCCACTGGCACCGGCAAGATTTTGCTTTAGGTGGCGGGACGCAGGTATTGGCCTGCTATGAGGACACAAAGCCGGCGGTCACCCTCAACCATTATGCAGGTGGACGCGCTATCCTATTCGGCACCCACTTTGATGTAGCCGCACTGGCCGCCGAGGCCTCAGATCATCGGCGGGTTTTTGCCAATTTGGCCGAAATGTCTCGTGTCAAGCGTCCTTTCCATCTCGAAGGCGGCCCGCTATTAGACGGGCATTTACTGTCCGTCCCCGATCGGCAGGAGAGGCTATTCATCCTCATCAACCACGGTCCCGATCCGGCCATGGCCCGGGTGCTTCTACCGGATCCGCCGGCCGCGGTGAGCGTCACGGACCTTTTCACTGAAAAAGTGCTGGAGGTCGCGTCTGACCCGGATGGGGCGCGGTTCGAGTTGAAGCTTGGCGGCTATGATAGCACGGCTCTGATGGTAACGTAAAACGTACTGCGTATTGCGTACTCCGTTCACCTCACGCAACACGGAGCACGCAATACGCAGTACGCAATACGCAGTACGCAGTAGTTATACGTATCACGCGTCACACGGGCGTTCTTACGTTCGGAGGCGGCGAGCCGAACTTGTACACTTGACTCAATGAGGAGTGTGCGATGAGTAATCTGAGAATTGGCCTGGTAGGTGCATTCTTTCCTAACTTCGACGCGCTCAAATTGGGCGTCTACAAAAAATCGAAGGAGGAGATGCAGGCCCTGGCTCACTCCCTGGACTTCGAGCTAGTAGCTGTCGAGGAAGGTGTTAAGTCGCAAGAGGAAGCGGAGCGCGCCGCCCGCCAACTAGAGACAAGCGACGTTGATTTCTTGTTGATCCAGGCCAGTTCTTTTTCACTGGGAGACGTGATTCTCCCACTGGTTGACGTGAATGCACGTCTGGGGCTGTGGTTTCTGCCCGAGCCGTCCTTCGAAGGGGAGATCCCGCTCAACTCCTTCACCGGCTTCAACCTCTTTATCTCCATCATCCGCCTCCACCTCCAAGAGCGGAATCTCCCCTTTAAATGGTTCTTCGGAATGGCCGCTACGCCCCGGTTCCGGCGGCGGCTGGAGATCACCGTCCGCGCTGTGGGCGCGCTCAAACGCTTGAGCCAGACGAGAATTGGTCTTATCGGAGGAGCAGCGCCGACTTTCCTCAACCTGGATTACAACGCGTCGTCCATTGCCCAGCGGCTAGGGGTGCAGGTTGAGCAGCATACGATGCATGACGTGTTCCATCGTGTAGAGAGCTACACCAAGAGCCAGGTGGCCGATGTGGTGGGGGCCATGACGGCTCGCGCCGCCGAGGTGCAAGTGACGGACGAATGGATGGCGCGCACCGGACGGGTCTATCTGGCCCTACGCGATTTGGCAGACGAAGGTGATTACGGTGCACTAGGTGTCCGCTGTTGGCCGGAATTTCAGAGCGAACTGGGCGGCATCGGTCCTTGCGCAGCCATCAGTTGGCTCAACGAAACGGGGCTGCCGGCTTCCTGCGAGGGGGATGTGTCGGGCGCAATCAGCATGCTGGCCGCCCATCACGTCAGCCGGGCGCCGGTCACAATGACCGACCTGGTGGCCCTGGCCGAGGAGGAAGGGCTGGTCCATATGTGGCATTGTGGCCCGTCGCCCGCCAGTTGGGCGGACGAAGCGGGTCAGGCGCTGACCTACCACCCCACGCTGGATCGAGCCAGCCCGTCCGATGCGCCCAGGAGCGGCGTGTCGTCCGACCTGGTCTTCGCGCCCGGCCCGGTTACCATCGTTCGATTTTCGCAGGCTGCTGACAAGCTGTTGTTGATGTCGGCCGAGGTAGTGGAAGGTCCCTCGCGAGGTTATGCCGGCAGCCGGGGCTGGTTGGGGGATTTGCGTATGAACGGTGAGTGCTTATCCATCTCTGATCTAATTGAGACGGTTGCCTACTACGGGCTGGAGCATCACTACCCGTTGGCGCGAGGGAATTGGACTGATACCTTCTGTGAGCTGGCAGCCTGGACGGGGATCCACGTTCTGGAAAGGATAGCGTACCAGGATCATTTGATATCACCGTCGATGCCGTCTGGGTGATCGAGGTGGAGCGATTTGTGCTCAAAGCGGACGAAAGTCCACGTCAGATGGAACGACGGACTGCCATCCGCCTTGAACTGAAGGCGAGCGATTTCGGTAGCTGGTTGAGCGGTAGACGGTTGAGAATTCGTGATGCAGAATCTCGTCAGGCCTACCGTTGCGGCCGCAGTGTTTAGCAGACGGAGGTAGCCTATGCCAGATAACTAACCAACCCACTAACCAACTAACTAACTAACTAACTAACTAACTAACTAACCAACTAACCACCATAATAAGAGGAGGAAGAGAAATGAATCGTAAACTATCTGCCTTGATGGTCTTGTTGATGGTTGCAGCGTTAGTCCTGGGCGCTTGCGTGCCTGCCACGCCAGCGCCGACCGAGGCGCCAGCAGCTACGGAGGCGCCGGCCGAGGAACCAATTGAGGAACCAACAGGGGAGTCGCTGGGGCTGCCTGGCCCACTGGAGGGCATGACGTGGGACGAGATCGTCGCTGCCGCCGATGGGCAGGAAGTCAACTGGTGGATGTGGGGTGGCTCCGACACGATCAATGCCTGGGTCAACGGCTGGCTGGCCGATGAACTTAAGGAACGCTACAACATTACCATGAAACAGGTTCCCGTGGCCGGTCCGACCGAGTTCATTAACCAGGTTTTGGGCGAGAAAGAGGCCGGGGTGGATGAGGGTGGCGCCGTGGACATCATGTGGATCAACGGCGAGAACTTCCGCACTATGAAGGAAGCCGGTCTGCTGTACGGACCGTGGTCAGAGGCGGTCCCCTCTGGGGCCTACTACGACTGGGATGACGCCAGCATCGCCTTCGACTTCGGTTACCCGGTGGAAGGCTACGAAATCCCCTGGGGCGGCGCGCAGGTCGTAATCCAATACGACTCGGCCGTAATCGATGAGCCGCCCAAGGATATGGACGCGTTAGTCCAGTGGATCAAGGACAATCCTGGCATGTTCACCTACCCTGCTCCTCCCGACTTCACAGGCAGCGTGTGGGTGCGCATGATGTGCTACTACGCCACCGGCGGCCACGAGCAATTCCTGGGTGATTTTGACCAGGAAGTCTTCGACGAGACAATGCCTGCGTGCTGGGATTTGCTCAACGAGATCGAGCCCTCGCTGTGGCGCGAAGGCCAGACTTATCCCGACACCCAGCAAGCGCATATCGACCTATTCGCCAACGGCGAGGTCCAGTTCCGTATGACCTACGGTCCCGGCGACGCCCAGACACGTATCGATAATGGTACCTATCCCGAGACAGTGCGGACCTTCGTGCTCGAGGATGGCACCATTGCCAACACTAACTACATCGCTGCCGCTTACAACGCTGCTAACCTACCGGCCGCCATTGTGACGGCCAATTTCCTGGCGGGTCTTGACTCTCAACTCAACCGCATCGAGACCGAGAATTGGATATCTCCCTTGTGGGTCGAGGCTCTCCCACAGGAGTATCAAGATCGCCTGGCAGCGGTCGAACGCGGCCCGGCCGTTCTGCCACCGGAAGTCCTCGGCGCCCACAAACAGCCCGAGCTGCAGGCCACCTGGCTGACGGCAATTGAAGAAGGGTGGGTCGAGAACGTACTTAAGAAGTAGCGGTCAAATGTAACACCCCAGGGGTTTTGAAAACCCCTGGGGTGTAGGTGCAGAACTCTTGAGGTCCATAAGAATTTGAGAGGGTATCTATGTTGGCAAATCTGCGAGAACGATTGAGAGTGCCGGTGATGCTGCTCCCGGCGTTGCTGGTGGTCATCGTGCTTTTCATGGGTGGTCTGACTATGGGCTTCATGCAGTCTCTGGGTTATATGCCGATCATCGGCAAGACTGACCTGACGTTTGAAGCCTACATAAACATTTTCACCGATGAAGATTTTCTGCGTTCATTGGCACTGACGAGTTGGATCGGCTTTTCCTCGACGATCATCTCCACCATTCTGGCGATTATCTGTGCCCTGGTCCTGCGCCAGAATCTAAAAGGAAAGCGCATTGTAACATTCATCTTTCAACTGAACGTACCGGTTCCACACATTGTGGGCGCGATTGCCGTGATTTTCCTCTTCTCTCAAAGTGGCCTGCTTTCCCGATTTACGCATGCCATCGGATTAACACAAGCACCGGCTGACTTCCCCGCATTGGTCTACGACAAATGGGCTATCGGTATTATCCTGGAGTACTTATGGAAGACAACGTTCTTTACGGGGGTCATTCTGCTGGCCGTGCTCCAGTCAATCGGCGACGACTACGAGGATCTGGCACGCACATTAGGGGCCAATAGCTGGCAGCGACTGCGTTACGTCATTATCCCTCTTATTATGCCTGGAATCCTGCGCGCATCTATTTTGGTGTTTGCTTTCGCGTTTGGTGCATTCGAGATTCCCTTTTTATTGGGGCAGCGCTATCCAAGAGCGTTGCCCGTTCTTAGCTTTGAGTACTACCACAACGTCGATCTAGGCTATCGCCGAGAGGCGATGGCTACCAGCATGATCATCGCCGGGCTGATTACGATCTTGATATTAATTTACATGAAGTTGACCGAGACTTTCGTGCGGTCGGACTGAGGAGAAAGGCCTCCATGTTAAGAGAATTCGATACCATCCAACAAGCCCCCAGTCCAGTTGCCAGGTCCGCCCCTCAGGAGCGGGGAAAACCCCGTCTGGGACGGGTCTTGAGCTACGGTGTTATGATCGGCATCGTCGTCACCATTCTCTTCCCCATTATCCCGATCATGCTCTGGTCTTTTAGCGGTCGCTGGTTTTACCCAGACCTGATACCGGAGGAGTTGAGCTTGCGAGCGTGGCAATATGTCGCGTCGCCAGCATCGAAGGCCGGCGAGGCAGCGCTAAAAGGGGGAAGCATCGCCCTCATTGCGACCTTCTTATCACTGGTGGTGGGTATCCCGGCAGGCCGGGCACTGGGGTTGCACCAATTTCGTGGCAAGCGCCTGGTGCAGTTCCTGATTCTGGCGCCAGTGATCGTACCTGGCCTGGCGGTGGTGATGGGCATTCACGTGGCATTCATCCGCCTCGGCCTGGCGGGCAAGGTTAGCGGCGTTACACTGGCCCACCTGATTGGCACGACACCGTACGTGGTGATGGTCATGAGCAGCGTGTTCTCAAACTATAACCCGGAGTTTGAGGAGCAAGCCAGGACACTGGGGGCGGGCCCCATCCGCACTTTCATACACGTCACCTTCCCCACCATATTTCCGGGTGTGCTGGTTGCCGCTATGTTCGCCTTTATTATCTCCTGGGGACAGTACATTGTGACTCTGCTGATCAGCGGTGGACGGGTTATCACGGTGCCGCTGCTACTGGTCAACTTCGCTAATGCGAACGACCATCCAGTCACAGCGGCGCTAAGTCTGCTGTTCCTTGCGCCTTCGATCATTATCATCATCATCACCTCGCGCTACCTGACGGGTGAAAGCGCAGCATTGGGAGGGTTCGGAGCATGACGCAAGTGGATCTGCATGGCCTCAACAAGATTTTTCATGGCAAGGAAGAGGTGCATGCTGTGAAAGACCTGGATTTGGAAATTGCTTCCGGCAGGATCACTGCACTGCTGGGTCCTTCAGGATGCGGTAAGACAACCACGCTGAAGATGATCGCCGGTCTGCTTTATCCCACTTCGGGCGACGTCACTTTCGATGGCCAATCGGTCCTGGGTATTCCTCCAGAGCGACGGGGCGCGGCCATGGTTTTCCAGAACTACCTGCTGTTCCCCTATATGTCCGTAGGCGAAAACGTTGGCTTCGGACTCCGCATGCGGCACGTGGACAAGAAGATCGTCCAGAAAAAGGTAGCCGATATCCTTGAGCTGGTGCGATTGCCTGGCTATGAGGATCGGCGACCAAAGCAGCTTTCCGGTGGACAGCAACAACGCGTAGCCCTGGCTCGCGCATTGGTGATCGAGCCACAAGTGTTGCTGCTGGATGAACCCTTGAGCAATCTGGACGCCCACCTGCGAGACGAGATGCGAGAGCTGATCTTCAACATTCAGCGCCAACTCGGCATTACCACCATCTTCGTCACCCACGATCAGGAGGAAGCGGTGGTGCTCGCGGACACGATAGCCCTGATGTTCGATGGGAAATTGCAGCAATTCGAGCAGCCCAACGCTTTCTACGAGCAACCTGTCAATGTGAGGACGGCCCGTTTCTTTGGAGGCATTAACTTCTTGGAAGGCGTCAAAGAAGGCGAGTGTGTGACAACCTCTTTGGGTACCTTCAACGTTAATTCCCAGGCAATCTCCGACGGCCCGGTGGTCATCACCATTCGCCCGGAGAACCTGAGGCTGGGAGAAGAGGGAGAGAACACGATTCGGGCTCGCATCAGTAGCCACGTATACGTCGGCACCCACACCCGCTTCAAGGTAGAAGCAGGCGAGTCGAAGTTCGAGATCGTGGCCGAGGCGTCCAGCGTGGAGCGCTTCGGGGACGGGGAAGTGCTGCCCTTACAGTTCCCCCGCGAGAA
Organism: Anaerolineae bacterium; assembly: GCA_034412795.1. GTDB lineage: Bacteria > Chloroflexota > Anaerolineae > 4572-78 > NAK82 > JAUVPY01. Next base: position 13,054 of record DAOUMD010000188.1, on the reverse strand, counting down.
GATATGGCTGGTGCCGTCGCAAGATCAGCCATGACACGAACGTAGCTCAGCCGATCGAGGCGGACTGTCATCCGGCGAGAGCACCTGTGCTGACCATGAGCCAAAAACAAAGGTAAAACTATGAAACTTGAAACCGCCTTTACGATGGACACATCCAGCATTAAGTACGGGCCGGGTGTCACGCGCGAAGTGGGATACGATATGAAGCGATTGGGCGCACGGCGGGTGATGGTCCTGACCGATCCCAACCTGGCGGACCGCGAACCGGTGTCCGTTACCCTCGACGCGTTACGATCGGAAGGGATCGACGCCGTGCTGTACGACAAGGTGCGTATTGAGCCGACGGACGTCTCATTTAAGGACGCCATCCGATTTGCAAGCGACGGCCAGTTTGACGGGTATGTCGCCGTCGGCGGTGGCTCCACTATAGACACGGCCAAAGCAGCCGACCTGTACGCTACATATCCGGCGGATTTTCTAGCCTATGTCAACGCGCCAATTGGTGAGGGGCGACCGATCCCAGGGCCACTGAAACCCTTGATTGCAATACCCACTACGGCAGGTACCGGCAGTGAGACAACCGGGGTAGCCATTTTTGATTATCTGGAGATGCACGCCAAAACAGGCATCGCCCATCGCGCACTTCGCCCGGTACTGGGCATCGTAGACCCCGATAACACGCGCACGCTTCCGAAGATGGCGACGGCCTGCACGGGCTTTGACGTTCTGTGTCACGCGTTGGAATCGCTTACCGCGTTGCCATATGACCAAAGACCGGCACCCACTGAGCCCGGCTTGCGGCCTGCGTACCAGGGGGCCAACCCAATCAGCGATGTGTGGACAGCGCGTGCCATTCAGATAGTGTCTGAGAACATCGTTCGCGCCGTTGAGGACTCATCCGACGACGAGGCACGCGGACACATGTTGCTTGCGGCCAGCCTGGCAGGCATCGGGTTTGGCAACGCAGGCGTGCATCTGCCGCACGGTATGTCGTATCCGGTATCCGGCATGGTGCGCGATTACGTACCCGCAGGGTATATGCCCGATCACCCCATTATCCCCCACGGTATGGCGGTCACGCTGAATGCACCAGCCGTGTTTCGTTTTACTGCGCCAGCCAATCCACAACGGCATCTGTATGCCGCCAACTTGATGGGAGTAGATACGTCCCATGCAGGCCCAGAGGACGCAGGTGAATTGCTTGCTTCGGCGATCCTTGATTTGATGCGCCGGACGGGAATGCCGAATGGTCTGGCCGCCGTGGGCTATGGGCCGGAGGATGTACCTAAGCTGGCCGCCGGGACGCTGCCGCAGCACCGCGTCACCAAGCTGTCGCCACGCCCATTCACCGAATCGGAGCTAGAACAACTCTTTTTGGACTCGATGACGTGTTGGTAACATGAATGATTTTAAACCTATAGAAAAAACCGCCTTGTTCGACAAGATTTACGCATCTATGTTAGGGGGTGTTATCGGTGACGCCATGGGTGGGCCGGTTGAAGGCGGACATTATGAACGTATTGGCGAAAGATACGGTATTGTCGATAGCCTGCTGGCGTACGATAAACCGCCCGACTACCATTCACACTTCGCCACTGCCCCCGGCACCATCACCGACGATACCCGGCTCAAGCATATTCTGTGCCAGGCCATCATTACTCGTGGTCATATGCCGCGACGCGGCGACTTCGTCAAAGCTTGCGCCGATGCCTACTACGCCGCTCAAACCGACCTGGAGCGTGGCTTTCTGGAGGAGTATGTCCTGGCCGGAATGCACGGCCCAGGAAAACTAATCTGGGGCGGGCAACCGACCAACGGCTTTATCATGATGAACTCGCCGCTGGGCCTTATTTGCCCCTGCGACCCCGAGGCAGCCTTTGCTCTATCATACGACGTGGACTTCATCAGCGATGGCTATGCCAAATACTCGGCGGCCATCGCGGCCGCCGCCGTGTCAGCGGCTATCCATCCCCAAGCTACTGTCTCTTCCGTCGTCGAGAAGGCGCTGGCTGCCTGCCAGTCGCATCGCGCCGAGGGAGAACTGACGCGCCGATGGCACTGGTACGATCACGTCTTTTTACTCAACGAGAGACTGGTCAAAACGGCGGTTGACATCGCCGCCCAGCACCGAGACGTTTTCAGCCTACGCGCCGAATACTACGAGCATCTGCTGGTCAGCCCCCTGGGTTCCGAGGCGGCGCAGACGCTGGCTGTGGCGTTAGGCATGCTGGTGGCAGCCGAGGGCGATTTGCGGCAGGCGATCATCGGTTGTGTTAATTACGGACGTGACAATGATAGCTATGCCACGCTAGCCGGGGCCATCGCCGGCGCGCTGCACGGCACGAGCGCCATTCCGCCCGATTGGCGCGATACGGTTGAGGCGGCTAATCCTGAACCGGATATGCGTGCCCTGTCGCTGGGGTTGGCCCAAGTTGCCCAACAACGGCAACAAAAGATGCAAGCGGTGACAGCGGCGGTGGATGGACTTCTTTAGGACTGGTTACCCAGGAAAGCAAAAACCCATGCCAGAACGAGTTATCTGCGACTGTGACAACACGATGGGGCTGCCCGGCAAACCCGTTGACGACGGCCAGACATTGCTCTATCTGTTAGGACGATCCGATATAGAACTCTTGGGGGTCACCACCACCTTCGGCAATGGGACCATCGACGAGGTGTATGCCGCGACGGAGGTATTCCTACACGACCTGGGACGCGAAGACATCCCCCTCCTGAAGGGTGAAGGGAAGCGCGGCCAGCCTCCTACCGACGCAGCCCGCTTCCTGGCCGAAACCGCTGCCTCTCATCCTGGTGAGATCACGCTGCTGGCCATCGGCCCGCTAGGAAACCTGCGCGCCGCCTCGGAATTGGACCCTGACTTCTTTCACAATCTCAGAGGGATCGTTATTATGGGTGGCTACTTGCACCCGCTACCCATTCCTGGCTGGGAAGACGTGCCCGAGCTGAACCTGGCATCAGACCCGGAGGCTGCGTGTGTGGTGCTCAATGCGCCCCTTCGACGAACTCAGGACGCTGCGTGCCCTGTTACACTGATGAACGCACACATCTGTCTGCAAGCTCCTTTCGGCCTGCCGGAGTTGGCGCCCATTGAGAAGTCTGACCCCAAAGCATACTGCATCCTTCGCGACTACCTGTTGACGTGCGAGACACCTCACCTGGCGCCCAGAGATTATCTGTGGGATCTGCTGCCGGCCGTGTATATCTCGTACCCTGATCTGTTTGACGACAACCCGGTGCGGGTACGCTCGACTGTGGCCGACCTGGAGACAGGGACGATCGACATCGGCGACGATGAGGATGGCGCGCTTATCAATATGCCTACCCGCATCTTGGACGTAGACCGATTCTACGCGATACTTTATGATGCGTGGGGACAGGTGTCGTTAAGCAATGCGTAAAACGTAAAGCGAGGAGCACGAGACGCGTGGATCAAGATGATCTACTGGCACGTATCGCCTGGCTGTACTACATCGAAGACCTGACCCAAAAAGAGATCGCCCGGCGTTTCAATATGTCGCGGGTAAAAGTGACGCGCCTGCTCAAAAAGGCTCGCGAAAAGGGGTTGGTTGAGATTCGCATCGCTAACGTGCGAACTTCACACCTGCCGATAGAAAGGTCGTTGCGACAGGAGTTTGGCCTCTCAGACGCGATGGTTATCCCCACCTCTGTGCGGCCGGAGGACCTGCGTCCAGCCTTGGGTGAGGCTGCGGCTGACTATCTGAACCGTATCTTGCAGCCTGGTATGCTGGTAGGCCTGGGTATGGGACGGACGCTGGCCGAGATCCCGAATTATATGAGGCCGCAAGAAAATGGGATTTGTCATTTTATAGAAATGGTGGGAGGCATCGGCCGGGGACTTAGCTTTGACAGTTACAAGGTCAGCTCGCTGTTGGCCGACCGTTGCGGGGGAGAGGTGGAGCACGTTTACACACCTGTCATTGTCGAGACGGCCGCCGCCCGCCAGGCGCTCCTCAGCGACCCCCAAATCCGGTCTGTTCTCGACCGGGCGGCCAGGAGCGATTTGGCTCTGGTCAGTGTGGGTACGGTTGACCTGGATAGCTTTCTGTTCCAGGCCGGCTACAGTGACGAGGCGGGAATCGTATCACTCCAAAAACAGGGCGCGATGGGAGACGTGCTGGGGCACTTCTTCGACATCAACGGTTCTCAAGTCACCAGCCCGATTGATGACCGCTTCATTGGTCTGAGTTTGGATGAACTGAAACGCATCCCCACTGTGATTTGTGTGGCAGGAGGTCCGCCGAAGGTCCCAAGCATTCGGGGTGCGCTGAATGGCGGATATGTGAACGTGCTGATCACAGACGAAGATACTGCGTGCGCCGTTTTAGATAGCGCATAAGACCCCAAGGATTTCAGGTGAACCGCAGGTTCGCACACCCGTAGGGTCTGTAGAACTACCCAGTCCGGAGGTAGGGGAATGACTGAAACGATGATGGCCGTCGTCGTCCACGCTGGCGACGAATTTGCTTATGAAGCGATGGAACGCCCCAGCGCCCGCCCCGGGGAAGTGATTTTGAAAATCGAAGCGGCCGGCATCTGTGCCGCCGACCGCAAGATCTATAACAAAGATCATCCCTGGCAACTGCCCGACCCTTACTTCCCGGGCCACGAATACGTGGGACGGGTGGTGGAAATGGGAGAAGGAGCCGCCGAGCGAACCGGTCTGACCGTGGGCGACCGGGCCGTTGCCGAAATCCTCATCCCCTGCCGTGAGTGTTGGTTTTGCCAGCGTGGCTTATATACCCATTGTGATCGTCCCGGGATGTGTGTCGGTTCGTGGGCCGAATACATGCGTATCCCGGCCGGAGCTATCGTCCACAAAGTTCCAGACGACTTGTTACCAGAACAGGGAGTTCTCATTGAACCCCTCGCCTGCTCGGTGCACGCCGTCAACCTGGCCCGGATCGGTTTCGCAGACGTGGTGGTTGTCTCTGGCCTGGGAGCGATCGGCATGGGTATCTTGCAGGTGGCCCGCTTGAAAACTCCCAAGATTTTGGTCGGCCTTGACGTAGACGACGACCTCTTGAGAATCGCGGCCCAACTAGGGGCCGATAGGGTCTTCAATCCAGTGCATCACGACGTGGGGGGCGAACTGCGGGACTTGACCGACGGGCGAGGCCCCGACATCTACATCGAAGCGTCGGGTAATGTGGCGTCGCTGCGCACCGGCCTTGAGGTGCTGCGCAAGGCTGGCCGGCTGGTGGTTTTTGGCGTGTATGGCCAGGAGGCGACGCTGGACTTCAATCTGGTCAGCGAGTTCAAGGAATTGGAGATCATAGGCGGCCACGTCAGCCCCAACACTTATCCACTGGCCATCGACTATCTGGCCGAAGAGTTGATCGACTGGAACGTTATGGTGACTCATACGTTCCCGCTAGCCCAGTACCAAGAGGCGATCAGGATGAAAGACCAGCCGGGCGTCACTTCTATCAAAACGGTGCTTTTCCCATAGGCGGCGGGTTATGACGCGCGACCTGGTCTTGACGATCGACGCTGGCACCGGCAGCAGCCGTGCCTGCGTTTATTCTACCAGCCAAAGCCGTCCGTTGGCAGTAGCGGCGCGGCACCCTCCCATCCATCACCCCACACCTGATCGGGCCGAATGGCAGCCCTCCGCTTGGTGGCAGGCCATCGTCGACGTCATGGCCCAGGCGGTAGGGCAGGTGGGTCGTCCGGCGAGGGACTATCTGGGCATTACCGTTACCAGCTTGCGACAGGCATTCGCCCTGTTGGACGAACGAGGTGAGCCGCTAGCCCCGGGTGTGCTCAATTACGACCGGCGCGGCGCCGATTACATCCCGGCCATCGAAGAAACCATTCCCGTTGAGTCGCTGTATCGCCTGACCGGTCACTGGCACGCGCCTGAGTTAACGCTGCCCAAGTTGCTCTGGTTCAAGCATGAACGGCCCGACGTATGGGAGCGCACGCATCTCTTTACCTTCGTCCACGACTGGCTCCTGTTTAAATTGACCGGGCGAGGGGTTACGAGCGCCTCGATGGTCACAGCGGGCCAGATGGGCGATTGCGCGGCTCGTACCTGGGCCGCGGACCTGTTGGAAGATTTGGGGATTCCCGGCCACATATTGCCACCGGTGTTCGAAGGGGGAGTACACCTGGCGGAGTTGCTGCCTGAAGTTGCCGCCGAGGTAGGTCTGAGCCAGGAGGTGTCGGTCTACGTTGGCGGTGGAGATACCCAATTTGGCTGCCTGGGGGCCGGCGGGCTGGGGCCAGGCAAGGCCGTCATCGTTGGTGGTTCCACCACGCCGATCATGATGACGACCGGGCGGCCGCTGTTCGATCCGCTGCGTTATCCGTGGGTCAGCCCTCACCTGCGGCCCGGTCTTTGGGCGGTGGAGACGATCGCCGGGCACACCGGCATGCTCTACAAATGGTTTCGGGACACGTTTGGCCAGGCACAGGTAGCACAGGCCCGCGCCGAAGGACGAGGCGAGTATGAGGTCTTGAACGACCTGGCTGCCGGTGCACCGCTGGGCGCCGATGGGCTGTTGGTGGTGGCAACCAGCCCGCGCTGGGCCCAGGATACCTGGCAGCGAAAGGCCCCCTACGTCTTTTACAATTTCAAGGTGTCGCACACAACCGGCCACGTGGCGCGGGCCATTATGGAGGGCATCTGTTTCGGTGTGCGTGGCAATTTGGACCAACTCGAGCGGGTAGCCGGTCAACCTTTTGAGGAGATCATTTACACCGGCGGCTCGGCCGGGGTGCCTTTCTGGGCGCAAATGATGGCCGACGTGTCAGGCCGGCCGCTGCGGGTGCCGCAAGTTCCCGAACCGGCGGCAGCAGCGGGTGCACAACTGGTGCTCTGGGGCCAGGGCACACGCGAAACCGCCCCACCCCCGCCGGCGACGCACTACGAACCTGACCCGGTGCGTGTTGCGGCCTACGAGCCGGTCTATCAGGCCTATCTTGACGTGTTTGAAAAAATGCAGCGACATTTCGCCGTTTAGGCTTTTCCGAAAATTAAGATGAAGCATCGAGAAAGAGCGATGAAGCATCGAGAAAGAGCGATGAAGCATCGGAAAAAAGCGATGAAGCATCAAAAAAGAGCATTGATTACGGCCGAATTCGATCCGGCTGGAGTGGCGCGGCTGGGAGAGATAGGCTACATAGTAGAAGAAACTGGATGGGGCCAGACGCGTCATGCCCTGTCCTGTGAAGAACTGATGGCTCTTATGCCGGGCACGTCGCTGTTGGTTGTGGAGGTGGAACACGTTTCGGCAGAGGTCATCGCCGCCGGGCCGGAATTGGAAGTCATCGCTACCTGCCGGGCCGGGCCGGTCAACGTCGATGTGGCAGCAGCCACGGCACGGGGCATCCCGGTGCTCATCACGCCAGCCCGCAACGCCGACTCCGTGGCCGATTTCGCGGTAGGGGTGATGCTGGCTTTATGCCGTAATATCCATCGCGCCGAGCGACATGTGCGCCAAAATGGCTGGATGGTGGGCGATGAATTGCCTTATTTTCATTTCCGCGGCCCGGAAATCAGCGGAAAGACGTTGGGGTTGATCGGCTGCGGCGCGATCGGCCGGGCCTTGGCCCGCCGGGTGCGAGGCTTCGATATGCGAGTGTTGGTTTACGACCCCTACATTGATCAGACCAGCCTGGGTGATCTGGGGCAGTTGGTATCTCTCGAAACGGCCCTGACCCAGGCTGACTTCGTATCGTTGCACGTGCCGGTCACCCCGGAGACCAAAGGGTTGTTCGATGCCGAGCGGCTGGCGATGATGAAGTCGACGGCCTACTTGATCAACACCGCTCGCGCCGCAGTAGTAGATGAAGACGCGCTCTTTAATGCGCTGGCTAATGGCAGGCTGGCGGGGGCGGCGCTGGACGTCTTCTGGAACGAACCGGAGATTTGCCCTCGTTGGTTTTCCCTGGATAATGTGTTACTGACACCACATCTGGGCGGCGCTGCTGACGACGTGAAGATTCACCATTCGGCGATGGTCCTGGAAGATTTGCAGACTCTTTGGATGGGCGGCGTACCAACTCGCCAAGCTAATCCAGAGGCGCTGGTGGGCAGGCAGTCCTAATGTAGGTTGACCAAACATGACATATTGCAGCGAGTGAGAGTATGATTTCAGGAGAACAATCCGCAGAATGGCTGAGTCGGCTGGTACAGATTCCGAGCGTTGCACCTGCCCAGGCGGGACCACGCAGCGGCCCCCCTGGTGAGACTCGCCTGGCAGGTGAGATTGCCGGGTGGTTCCGCGAGTTCGGTGGTGAAGTTTATACCGAAGAGATCTTCCCCGACCGGCCAAACGTGTATGGCCTGTGGCGCGGGCGCACCGAGCGATGGGTGGCCGTGGACGCGCACATAGACACCGTCGGCGTGGAGCAGATGACGAGCGACCCATTTAGCGGGCGTATCGCGGAGGGCCGGGTGTATGGACGTGGTGCGGTGGACACCAAGGCCACGCTGGCTGTGGTCCTGGCCTTGCTGGAGGTCATGCATCAGTCCGGTCGCACCCCGGAACCGAATCTTGTTATCGCTGCCACGGTCGATGAGGAGATTGGGGCGCGAGGCGCTCCCGCCTTTGCTCAATGGGTCCGGGAAAATGGGCCTTCGCTTGATCAGCTTATGGTAGCCGAGCCGACTATGTGCAATCCGGTGTACGGCCACAAAGGCCTGTCACGCCTCGAATTCCAGGTGAAGGGGGCATCCGCTCACTCCTCCCAGCCCCAGCTTGGCCAGAACGCCGTCGTCGCTGCGGCCCACCTGGTGCTTGCCTTGGAAGACGAGCACCAGCGACTGCTGGCCACGCCTCCGGCGACGGATCTTGGAACAGGAACACTCACCGTCTCCATCATTCACGGTGGACATGGACTGAACGTCGTGCCGGATGCCTGCACTGTAGCTATCGACCGGCGGGTGGTGGCCGGCGAGGAGCCATCTGAAGTCAGCGCGGCTTTATACGACCTGGCCCAACGCAAGTGCCCCTTACCGGTAACCGTGAACGTGCTGCTCGAACATCGAGCCTTCCTGCAACCGCCGGACACTCCCTGGATTCGCCAATTGGCCGGGTGGTCAGGGGCTGAACCTACTATCGCGCCTTATGGGACCAATGCCTGGTCCTACGGCGGCTTGGCCGGTGAGTGTGTTGTACTCGGGCCGGGTTCGATTGATCAGGCTCACAGCGACGAGGAATGGGTGGCGATTGCCGAGTTGGAGAAGCTGGCCGACATTTACTCACGCTGGTGGGGGCTTTGATTGCCAGGGCGTAGTCTCAATGACGTAATCCCGTTCGAGTGCCTCGACCTGAGCCAGGCAGGTGTCATCTTCCTCGTTGGGCCGGTATTCCGTCTCAAACCACTTGTCCAGGATTTCCTCGGCCACGACCTCTGAGGTGCGGCGCAAGCTCATGCACAGCACGTTGGCCTTGTTCCACAAGCGAGCGCCACGCGCGGTTTCGGCATCGTCGCACAGGGCGGCGCGGATGCCGGGCACCTTGTTGGCGGCGATGCTGACGCCGGTGCCGGTCCAGCAGAAGAGCACCCCCTCGTCGGCGCGGCCGGTAGCCACGTCTTCGGCCACCCGGCGCGCCACCTCGGGCCACAGTATCTTCTGATCCACTACCGGGCCATACACCGTGACCTCGTGGTCCTTCTCCCGCAGCTTGTCAAAGACCACGCGCGTCACATGCATGTCCATATCGCTACCAACTGATAGTTTCATCTTGAACCTTCCCTATTAAGAAACTATAAGTCTCTTGCATGACGAAGACCTCAAGGGCTTTTGCCCATTCAGGTTCATCGATCCTCAGGCTGAGACTTCATCCTGAGAAGGCAGAAGAGGCGCAATCTGTTCAGCCAAATGAGAGATGTCTCGCTCGACGACGCGCCACACTTCGTCAAGATCCACACTATGTACCTTCATGTCAGCGATGCGTTGGCGGTTCATGTTGACTTTTTTGGACAAACGATGGTTGTCGGTTCGCAACCACGCTTTTCGTGGCCAAATTGCACTGCAAGCCAATTCAAGTGCGTTGCACCGCTTGGCTGAGTAGTCATCGCTCATCCATCCTTCAAGATCACCGGCAGATAACTCGATAGCCACGGCTGCAACACCATGTCCACCGTCACCGTCTCGCCAACGCCCACGCTGGCCGATCCCCGCGCGTGCCCGTCCTCCCCGCCCGAGGCGCTCAGCGTATAGGCGCGCGGCGCGACCGCCAGCTCATAAGTCCCGTCCAGGCTGGTGGTCACCACGCCCCCGGCCACCAGCGGCGGCCCGGCCACCACCTTCACCCGCGCGCCGGCCACCGGGTCGCCGCCCTCGTCCCGGACCGTGCCCCGCAGTGTGCCGGCCGGGAAGCCACAGATGAGGGCGATGCCGTTGGCTGCCTGGTCGCTGACGTACATATTTCCGGCCAGGTCGAAGGCCAGGCCCATGGCGTCGTGGAAGCCGTCGGCGAAAGGCGTTATCTCGCCCGCTGGCGTGATGCGCGCCACCCAATTCCCCATGGCGGCGAACAAGTCGCCGCCCGGTGCCACCACCAGCGCTGCGGCGTCCATAGCCGGGGTCACGGAGACGGCCCCGCCCGCCGGCGTGAGGCGCACGACCGTATCCCCGCGCATAGGCACCGGGAAGGTCTCGTCCAGGTGCGCCCCGGCCGAGCCGACCACCGCGTAGAGCTGGCCGGCGCCGTCCAGCGCCAGCGCCTGGGGGAAGCCCAGCCCGCTGGCCAGAACCGTCCTGGATCCGCCAGCGGTGAGGCGCACGATGCGCCCGGCCAGCGTCTCCGCCACCAACACCCCGCCGTCCGGGGCATACAACACGGCGCCCGGCCAATCGGCCGCCGCGTACGGGCCCGGCGCCGTCCCCCCGGCCGGCAGCCGCACCACCCGGCCCACGAAGCCGGGCGCCCCCTCGCCGGCGTACAGCGCCCCGTCCGGGGCGTAGGTCACGAACGGCATGGGCGGCGTAAACGACACGTAATCAAAATACCAGTCTACCTGGCCCTGGGGCGTGACCCGCGCCATCATGCCCCCGTCGTCGTTGGCCACCGCCAGGTCGCCGTCCGGAGCGCAGGCCATGCCCATGGGCGTCACCAGGCCGTTGCCCGGCACCAACTCGCGGATCGTGCCGTCCGCCGCCACCGCCAGCAGCCCGCCCTGGCGCAACTGCCCGCCCACCACCTCGCTCGTGTCCGGGTTCCACTCTATGCCCGACAACCCGTTGTCCGGGACCTCGGCCAGCAGCGTGGCCCCGCCACCCGACGCCAGCTTATACACCCGGCCGCTGGCGTTGCGCGCCCCGGTGCTCAGGTAGATGTTGCCGGCCGGGTCAAACGCCATGCCGCCCGGCGAGATACAACACGTCGGGATGCTGCCCACCAGGCTCAGCGAATAGTCGCTCAACGAGAGCTCGTACACGCGGTCGTCCGAGGCGGCCAGGAAACGGTTATCCGGAGCCGTGCGCAGGGCGATCAGGTTGGGCATACCGCTCGCCACCTGGCTCAGCCCCCCCTCCGGCGTCAGGCGCATCAGGGCCGAGGGCGCCGTACACGGATTGGGCGCCAGGTATAGGTTGCCATCCGGCCCCTGGCCCATGCCGCCGTCGCAGGCCACCTGCAAAGCCGGCGACTGGGCCAGCACCGACGTGCTCCCCCCCGGCGCCAATTTGTAGACGATGCCCCCCGGGTGCCCATATAGATACACGTTGCCCGCCGCGTCGATGTCGCCCAGGTAGGCGCCCAGGCCGCTCGCCTCGGTGCTGATGGCGGCACTGGCGTCCACCCGGTACAGCGTTTGGGAGCGCACCGCCAGCACCAACAGGTCACCGTTGGGCGCCAGCAGCACCTCCTGGGGCATGTTAAAAGCGCCCGGCGCGACGAACCATTCCGCCGTGTAGCCCGGTTCCAGCGCGCGCGGATCCGGGTCGTAGGCCGCCTCGGCAAACAACACGTCGCCCAGGTTCAGCGTCCCGCCCACGTTCAGATCGCGCAGCACGGTGTGGCACTCGCTCCCGGCGCAGAAATCCAGTTCGTACAGGCCCGCCGGCACGGTGACGGCAAAGGTCCCGTCCGTGCCCGACGAGCCGAAGCCCAACGCGCAGCCGAACTCCACCTCGCGCGTCCAATTCTGGATGTGGCCGCCCGCGCCCAACACCGGCTGGCCCCCGTCGTCCACCAGGCGCCCCGAAACGGTGAAGCCCTGGGCCAAGCTGAAGTCCACGCCGCTGACCACCTCCCCGGCGCCGACGGTCACCGGGCTGGCGTCAGCGATGTCCGCCCAACTGTCGACGTCCTGGTACGCCTGGGGCACGTAGGCCCCTGGCTGGCCGTGGCTGTTGACCACCACCATGTAGGTCCCGGCCGGCACCTCGAGTTCATACGTGCCGTCCGGCTGGCTGTCGGTCCCGTACGCGCCGCCGCCCTGGCAGTCGAGCAGCGTGTCGTAATCCCCGGCCGAGATGGATACGCCGGCCAGCGCCCCACCGCCCGGCCCGGTCACCCTGCCGCTGATGGTGCCGTTCGGCTGCCGCGCCGGGGCACCGTGGACCACCCCGGCTTCCCCGGCGCCGCCCGGTCCCAGCACCACGCCCAGCACCAGCGCCAGGCACCAGGCCTTCCAGCCCGCCCTCAACCGGGCTACCATCTGCTTCCCACCGTCCCGTTCCGGCCAGGTACACATGTGATTACCTCCTTGTAACCCTGAGCTTGATCGGAAGTCTTTCAAACCACCCTCAGCCCCCGTCCACGGGGGCCTCTGCCGACCGGTAGCACCGCAACAGCTACCCTCGTCCCGCCGGGCTTCGAGCGCTTTCCGAGAGATCTCCCCTCAGTCCCGGCTACCACGCCAGCCAAGGGGTATATGCCGTTGTCAAGTATAGCACAACTACCCCCCGAACTCAATCCCCTAGCGGGGAGCGTCACCGATTGGGGACAACATATTGAGGCGCCTCCATGGGCCAATCAAGGCTGAGACCATTGCACAGCGTAGTCAGCGGCAACTGGCTGATGTCGTAACCGGCCAACTCCAAGGGGCACTT
>DAOUMD010000187.1:0-59995 GCA_034412795.1 Anaerolineae bacterium | reverse complement strand
ATACATCCGTCGGTTCCTTGTGAATTGTGGTTGTTGCTTGTCACTCAACGAGTAACCGACTTCTCTGCAATTGTCAAGGTGCCGGTCCGCTTGAGCGGATTCACTTTATGTTATGCCGAATATAGATCTATCATCGGTAAATTGCAGGTAGATTTCACATAGTTCTGGCGACGTAGCCTTCAACAGTCGTTACTTGATTTCTATTGAGGCAATGCCTACACCGCTAGAACCTTTTCTTGTACCACCACCAGAGGCGGTGGTTTTAACCGATAAATAAATGCCAAACTTGACGGCCATTGAACAGGTTGAGCGAAATGTTTCATAGTACACGGAAAAATGCTTAGATGCAAGATCTTTGGCGCCTAACATTACCTTTGACCGTAGCTTGGTAACTGCACAACTGGAATTGAAGCAAGCCGGTGGGCGGGGAGAAATCGCCCAAAATAGCCTGAAACCGGCTTCGTTTCCCTAAAAGGCGGCGTTTTCGCCCCGGAAGTGGGGCATCGTCTCTATCGCATTTCTTTTTATGTGATTGTCAGGCTACCGGTCTAACCCGATGCTAACTATCTTGACAATATCACATTGTCACATTTCACGCACCTCACCTCCCTCAGGGCCCCGAGCGGGTCCGTGACCTGTGTGATCTAAGCATGCCGCGCTCAATCCGCGGGTCACGGACCCGCTCGGAGCAGAACATGACACTGGCAAACCATTTTAGTAGGCCTAGATAATTCGACCTAGTTCTCCAGAGGCAGAAAAATTCGGGATAACATCTCTGACGGTTGCGCCATACAGAATTTGAACTAAAATGTGCTGCGTCAGACAGTCTGGAATCCGGGTCGACTCGCAAGTTCACTGAGCCTTTATTGTACAGTAAGCTACCCTTCTTGCCAACTGAAACGAGACACCTCATGGAACAAAAGCCTGGAAAGTTCTTGACCAGATGCGAGATGCCATCCGCCTTAAACACTGTTCCATCCGCACCAAAGAAGCCCACGTCAATTGGGTCAATGGCTGTAGTATGGGGTGAGTTCAGTTCAACTTGACGAGGATAAGCAGGTGGGTGAAGCGTTTCTGATGAAACGTTCCCGCTAGCGGCGGGTGATGGGCATCAGGCGGCCGGTGCCGAAGGACTTGGGGCTAACTTTGAGGATGACGACGCCCATGTGCCAGCATTTGTGCTCGGAGCGGTGTAGGGTGAGGTCGCTGCGGTTTAGCCCCACGAGACGCTCCAGCACGGGGGCGACTTCGTCGTAATCAAAGGGATCGACCTGATCGGGTCGAAGTTCAGCCGAGGGCGGCCGCTCCAGGGTGTAGCTTGGGATCAGGCCACGGGCGGTTTTGATTCAGCGCGCCAAGGCGACGACCTCGGGCTTGGTGAGATCGGCGATGGGACACAGCGTGCCGGCCATGTCGCCATACAGGGTGGCGTAGCCTAGGGCCAGCTCGGTTTTGTTGCTGGTGTTCAGAAGTATACCCCCGTGAGGTGGCCGTTGCTGTCCATAGCGAAACTCCGGCCATCAAAAATCAACTCGTCATTGGCACCCGTCAGGTTGACATACACCAGCGGGCAGCGCTGTCGCCGGGCGTGGGAGAGCCGCTGCGCCATAATCCCGCGCTGGTAAGGCGATGCCGCCAAGCAAACAAGTAGCTCTGCCCCGGCGGCCAACAACTCGGATGACGGGTGGACGGGGTGCCCCTCATCCCAGAGGTCCTCGCACACCAGGAAGCCCACCTGCTTATGTGCGATGGTCACCGGCGGCAAGGGAGGGCCGGGCAGGAACCAGCGCGGCTCGTAGAAGACATCGTAGGCCAGCAGCAGCCGTTTGGCCGCCAGCATTTGAGCTTCACCGCGGTCCAAGAGGGCGGCGGCGTTATATAGCCCGGGGTGCTGAGGGGAAGGGGGGTCGGCAGGGATTACGGATCCGACCATAGTGGGTGGTCCGGCGCGCGGGCGGGTGCAGCGGGTATTATAGCCGGCCCCTTCCTATGCAGCCTTTACCTTCATCGTGGCCCACCGCTTTGCCATTCGCTTCATCTCTTCAGCATATTTCGGCCAATCATGCAATGTTTCCGGGTCAAAGTCCGCCCCATTCGGCCATACCAACGTGTGCACTTCCGGGTCTATCTCGACTTGATTGAACACGCTCTCGTCCTGCAATGGTGCATATAATGCGCCCTCTAACACAGGCCGAAAGTCGATGATCTGTTCTGTTCCGTCGTCGAACGCAACCCGCAGCGTGTATGGGTCAACGATTTCAAAGTCAACCACGCGATAGATTGGATGTGTCATTATCCACTCCCTTCACCGAAGCGGAGCTATCTTGTAAGGAATCTGTCCGGCTTGCAGCCGCTCCCAGTTCTCCAGCAGTTCACCTTGATGTAGTTCCGCCCATGCTTCCACAAGCCGCTGTTGCCTGCGGGGTAACGTACCGCTGAGCATCTCAACCGGATCAATGCTGTATACCGCCATGTGATTCTGGTAGTAGGCATGAAAGTGAGGACGATGATGTGGAGCATCTGGCTCCGCGTACATGCGAATGATGATGCCAAAGAAACGAGACAGTTCTGGCAAGACTTTACCTCGTGAGAACGCTTGGTGACGTCGTTGATTTCACCAACAGTATACGGCAGACTGTTTCCAAAGTCAACAGAAATGGAAAAACCGCAGCAATACGATCAACGTACAACTTTCACGACCTATCCCACCGGGTTCCAGTCGGTTCCTATGGCCGCAAGGAACGCCCTGGCAATGATCATGTGCCCTGTCTTGTTGGGGTGAACTCGGTCGTCGCAAAGCGACTGGGGCGGTCGGTGAGAGAGGTACCGATCGAAGGCAACCTGCAGGTCGACAAAGACGGCATCAAAATTGTATGCTAAACGTTTGACGATGTTACCGTATGCATCCATGCGGATACGCGTGGGGTCATTCGGGTTCGGCTCGATAAAATATGGTGTCATCAGGACCAAGCCCTGCAGATCGGGGCGCGTGCGCTCGAGGAGGCGACGATAGACGGTTTCATAGCGTTCGATTGTGACTTGGTTGGGACCCAGCGCATCATCAAACTGGCGACAGACATCGTTGATGCCGATAAGCACTGACAGCCAGTCCGGCTGAAGATCAAGAACGTCTGTCTGCCAGCGCGTTTCGAGATCGATCACACGGTTGCCACTGATTCCCGTATTGAGCACCCGGATATGAACGTCGGGCCGATATGCGGACATCAGGCTGTCCACGAAGGCGACATAGCCGTCGCCCAGCCCAGCCCGCTCCCCTACCGGCCACGCACGCCCGCAGTCGGTTATGGAATCGCCTGTAAAGAGTATGGTGTCACCATCTGCAAGCTTCATTTATCTTCTTTGCCAAGCATAGTACTTATTTCCTCGGGATTTCACCGCTTCTATACCTTTATTCTTTATTATTCTCAAATTGCCATCAATCGTTTCACCGTAATTTCTTCTTAAAAAGGATAATTTTTCACAGTTTTCATATTCTTCACATTGCCAGCATCCCTCAAAGCCGTTTCCATTTATGCACTTTACTGCTTCACATTCATGCGTAATCCCACCAATGGAACAACCTCTTGATTCCTGACAAGTTGTTTTGCATTGCAAATTTATGAGGCCGTCAAGAACATCCAAAAAATCAGGCAATTTTTCAAATGACTCAAAATGCTTTTCAAGAATACTATTTTCTTGTCCCAAGTGTTTGGCAATTCCATTCCAACCTTTATTTTTAACAATCAATTCGAGGAATGTATCTAGCTGTGAGCTCTGAATTAGTTCTCTCAGTTTTTTTGCTGTTTCATAGATTTCTTTTTTGTAAAACAAACAATCACAGCAAGTTAGTCCACAAGGGCATACAAGTTTTTTATCCATGACTGTATTTCTCCAACGAATTTATCAAATGTTTGACGGCTTGCCCGAAACAGGCGTAAACTGGGGGATGGGCGGTAAGGTCAAATACCTTAACAACTGGGGGGCCCATAGGTGAGATGATAGCACATTTCTGGCAAACATCAACCCCTATCCTCTTGGTGCAGAAGTGACAGCACCCTCCCCTGGCGTGCCACTTGAGTCTAACGATCTAAAACTTCTTTAACCTTTTGGGCCAGACTATTCACTGTAAAAGGTTTTTGTAGAAAATTTATGCCTCCAGCCAGTATTCCGTGATGGACAATGATATTATCCGTGTATCCCGACATATACAACAACTTGATATTGGGATGGATAGCCACAATTTTTTGGTAAAGTTCTTGACCATTCATTTGGGGCATAATAACGTCGGTCAGTAACAGATGAATTCTTTCTTTGTGTCCCGCGGCCAGTTTGAGGGCGTGTATAGAACTATTTGCATCCAAGACATTGTACCCGTACGCCGCAAGGGTTTCGCAAACCAGTTTTCGCACCATTTCTTCATCTTCTACCACCAGTATGGTTTCTGTACCGTAAAGTGACCCTGGCTCTGCTTGTGTTATTTCAACAGGATGTACCATTTCTTCTACTTGGGGCAGATAGACCTTAAACGTTGTTCCCTTGTCAGGTTCACTATAAACCCAAATATAGCCCTGATGCTGCTTGACAATGCCAAAAACAGTGGCCAAGCCCAAACCAGTTCCTTTGCCACGTTCTTTGGTGGTAAAAAATGGCTCAAAAATATGTTTTTGGGTTTCTGCATCCATCCCGCATCCGGTGTCACTCACCGCCAACATCACATAATGACCAGGTCTCTTTTCCTCAGCGTATCTTTCAAAATAGGCTTCATCTAAAAATATATCGGCGGTTTCGATAGTCAGTGTCCCGCCGGTTGGCATTGCATACCCGGCGTTAATGACCAGATTCATCAAAATCTGTTCGACTTGTGCTCTGTCGCCCTCGATTTGTCCCAATGAAGAGGCTAAACATGTGTGTACCTCTATATCTTCTTTAAGCAATCGTTGGGCCATTTTCTGAAAATCTTTGATAACCTCATTGAGGTTCAACACCCGTAGTTCCAAGACTTGCCGGCGACTAAAGGCTAAAATTTGTCGGGTAAGATCGGCAGCTCGCTCTGCGGCCTTTTCAATCAGCTCCAGTTCTGTGTAAAGATTGTCTTCAGGGGATACCCTCATCATCCCCAGTCGGGCGTAACCGATAATAGGTACCAGCAAATTATTAAAATCGTGGGCGATACCACCGGCCAAACGTCCGATGACTTCCATTTTTTGCGCCTGAAAAAGTTGCTCCTCCAATTTCACTCCATCGGTAATATCGTGAGCAATGCCAAATACTTTTTCGTTGTCCAAAGGAACTGTGCTGAGAAGAGCAATTCGTTCTGCGCCATCCGGTCGAATATATGTGACTCTTCCAAGATCTACAGGTTCATTGGCTGATTCTACGGCCGCAAGTCGCTCCTTAGCGCCTTCTGGGCTAATATCCTTTGTCATTAATTGGCATATTTCTGGCAAGGTTCGTCCGGTTAACTGCACCGCCGCCTCATTGGCATCTAGATAGCGACCAGTTCGTTTATCGACCACAAAAATCGCATCGTTGGTTCTTTCAAACAGGGTGCGGTATCTATGCTCGCTTTCACGAAGATCTTCCTCCATCTGTTTACGCTCTGTGATATCACGGGTAATTGAGAGAATGACATCTTCCTGATTAATCCGCAAAACACGTGCGGACACCAACCCACTTCCAACCTGGCCATTCTTGCGACGAAACCTGGCTTCCAAATTGTCCACATAACCCACAGTCATCAAGCCTTTAACTAACTGCTCCCGGTCTTTGGGGTCACCCCAGATATTCAATTCAAGAGACGTTTTGCCAACGACTTCCTCGCGGGTATAGCCCATTGACCGGGTAAACCCTTCATTGATATCAATATACAGGCCATCAGATATTCGACTGAGATTGATTGCGTCCGGGTTTGTATGAAATGCCAGCCGAAACCTCTCTTCGCTTTCTCGTAGTTTTGCTTCAACTTCCTCTAAAGCCTTAACCTTTTGTTCTAATTCTTCATAGGTTGGTTTAGACATGTCCCACCTTCTTTATGTTGAAGCTTTCTTCGTCTAATTCATTGTCACCAACTGGGTCGAAAATTTTTGTTAGCTTGTCTTGTTTTTTGGGCTTGCAAAGTGACTTACTTTTGCAGGAATCTTTTACCCAACTTTGTTTAACTAATAACTTCAAGGATGTCCATTCAATTTTACCATAACTCCCCTAACTCACCAACCGTCATCGGTCACATTTGTATGCTCCCGTAAAAGACGAATTGCGACGAAACTCAACAAAATCTTACCTGTGGGGCGCTCACTGCAGGTGCAATGGCCCTCAGTTCAAAAAACATAAACGTTGAAGATAGCTACAGTAGAGTTTTGCGTATGATATGGCTAATGATGAATGAAGAAGAAGAAGCTATGGGGGAGGATATAAATGACTTTAACAGATCAATTAATCTCTGTTCAGAACTTGGTGACTGGTTTCAAATAGAATTTGGCACTACTTCTTGTCGTGAACTTTGTGGTTGTGATTTTTCAAATGAAGCTGGTGTTGAACGCTATCTGACTAACGGCGGCATAAACCGCTGTAAAAAGATTACGGAAATCGTGGCACAGAAAGTCAAAACCATGATAAATATCTAATTTTGAGGGCCAGCATCATCCAACCAGGCAAGATCCTTTTTTTCTTTCGTTGGCGGATCATTTTTTCTAGCGTCACGGGGACCTTTTTGGGATCAAGCGCCATAAATGGGGATTTCAGTGTGTTTTCTCCCCTGTTTTCCTGAAAAGAGGTCTTCATAGGCCCCGGCAGAAAAAGGCCGACCTCAATACCGAATGGTTTCAGTTCACGACGCAATCCTTCGGAAAAACCGGCTAAGGCAAATTTGGTGGCCGCATAAACGCTGTTCTCAGCCAAAGCGATTTGGCTAAACAAAGACCCGATGTTCAAAATATATCCTGATTCACTTTGTTTAATCAATGGGAGCAAGACCTTAATACAGTAATACGCGCCAAAGAAATTGACCTCAAAATGTCTGCGCATCTCCTGATTTGAGATGTTCTCTGACACCCGGTAGGTTGCAAAACCGGCATTATTAATCAGCACATCGACATGATGAAATCTCTCTTGAATCATTGCGGCCATACGACTTACATCACTCTCGGAAGATATGTCGCATTTGATGATAAACGGAGCATTGTCGGTGAGCTTTTTTATCTCTTCCTGCACCTGTTGCAATAATGTCTCAGTACGCGCCACCAAAATGACATTCGCCTTTTTTTGACTGAAATGAATCGCCATTTCTCTGCCCAGTCCTTTTGAGGCGCCGGTTATCACGATAGTTTTATTTTCGATTTCCATAGTTAAATATTCTCCTTTACAGTAATTTTTGTCCAGTAGTTTCAGCCCAGGCGCGAATGGCCGCCCAATCGCGAAAATCACCCGTGGTATGATCTGGTGCAGTCACCTGATATATCATCCGATACATGAAAGACATCTTGCTATAATCCAACGCCCCGGCGAACAAACCCTTAGCGACCGGTATCACGGTAGGGATATCCCCCTGTACCTTCTCCAGCACGCCGGCTATCTTCTGTCTCTCTTCTGGCCGGTCGGTCAAGCCAAGCGTCATGCACGTCAGGAAGTATGCTACGGGAAGCTTACTGAGCGAATCCCGGTTTGTTCTGACAAAGTTTACTGCCTCAGGCATCCATTCACTCGATTGGACCGGTGCGCCCACAATGACGGCGCGATAGGGTGACAGGTCATTGACATGGGTCACCAGCCTGACATCCGCGGCCAGGCCACCCCCACAAAGCATCTGGGCAATCGCGGCGGCCACCTCACCGGTAGAACCGAACTGGCTGGCGTATGTCACTAGCACTTTGCCCTGGTCACTCGCCCCCTGGCCGCAACTCAATTCACTGAACTCAATGTGAGGTTCTTGCATCGCCAAGACTCCTGCTCCGCTACAGACTGTCAGGCCAAGTCCGGCCGCACCGACACCGATCAGGAAGCGTCGTCTATTTATTCCTTTTTGTTGACTCATGAGATAAAGCTCCTTCCTTTAAACTATTTGTTCTATTTACGTTTAAGTTTGAACTTAAACTGGCGCTTCACGCTATTTGCCATCCATTTCCAATTGAGTGCAAGATGAAAAAACACCAGGCCCAAAAAAGTGTAAAAACAGAAGTTGTGAAAACGGGTGACGTTTGGAGCGTAAATCATTGCAACAATGACACCGCTCATGATCAGCAGCAAAAAAGCTATCAGCAGTAAGACGTCCAAAACCGCCTTGAGGCGCAGCGAGGGGGACATCCGGCCCAGAAACCGCGCCCCGATAGCCTGGATCCAGCGCCAATGCCAGACCAGATGAATCGCAACAGCCACCCCCACGCTGCCTCCCAGCCACTTATGCCAGTATGTATCGACGAAAGCGGAGGTGATGGCTGCCAAGACGAGGGCTAGCAGGGCCAGATCGAGCCAAAAATTAAACGTGGTTTGATTGTCTGCGTGAATACACTTTCTAAGCATACACTTACAATAACAGACACCACGAGAAATTGCATTAACCCAGGTTAATATTCGATTATTTGATTTTTTTTCGAATGCGGGATAAAGCTACGTCGGTGACACCTAAATAAGAGGCGATATGATACTGAGGAATTCTATCGGTCAAACCAGGAAATTCTTTTAAGAACCGGCGGTAGCGGATCTCTAAGGAATCAAGCAGCAACTCTTTTTCTCGTGCTTCCTTTATTAGTGCCAAATTTTCCGCATTTTTACGACCAAGTCGTTCCCAGCAAACATGTCGATCGTAAAATTCATTTAATACGCGGTTAGGCAGGACGATTGTTTCGGTTTTTTCAAGGGCCTGGATGAAGAACCCACAAGGTTCGTGCAGAACTAATGAATGAATAGAGCCGGCAAAACCATTCTCCATAGCAAAATGCTTGTTGAATTCTTTTCCGTCTTCGGTGCAATAGAAAAACCTGACCAACCCTTTGATGATGAAGTAAAAGTTGTTGACCACATCACCGGCTCTGACCAGATACTCGTTTTTTTCAAACGTGCGTTCGGAAAGATGCTGAACAAAATGTTCCCATTCACTTTCAGGAACAGAAACCATCCTATCGACGATATTTTTGAATTTTTTGAGACATTTTTGGTTTTTCATACGATGACGCATAAGCAAAGGATGTCAAGCCGTTGTTGGGTGGCTCGTTCGCTATCTGACAAAAATCTCGTTCACTATCTCCGGTAATTCCGCAAAGCTCTGAATACTGTATGGCATCCCTTGATTTTTCAATCCCGCCTCACGCCGATACCATACGGGGATCATGCCAACTTCGACGGCTGGAAGTAGATTGGCTACTCGATCATCTACAAAGACACATTGCCTTGCGGGTACGGACAATCGCTCTAGTAGAATTTCGTAGATTTCACAGGAAGGCTTGCGATAACCGATTTCTCCGCTGACGACAGCTTCTCGACACAATTGATCCAGACCATATCGCCGTCGTAAGTACAGCGACCACTCTTTGACATCATTGGATAAGATCGCTAATGAATACCCTCGAGACAACTCCTCGGCTATTTCTATGAACTGTGGGTCTATTCGGAGACAAGTATCCAGGTATGCCTGCTCAATCTGAGGGTATACTTCCCCCAACTCGACCAGCCGCCAAAAGTCCGATGCGGCTATTTGTCCTAAACTCGCTTGAAGATAGGCAGCTTGAATGCATTTCGTATCTACTTGCGGCCTTCGTTGTCGAACATAAGGAATGAGTAACTCATTGGTATCATCTCCTACTTCAAATATCACGCCCATTGCATCAAACACAATCCAGTTATTCATCTTCAATCGCACTCCAACAACAAGGGGTAGGACTGCATTGAACCGTGGCTGTCAAAAAATAGCAGCGTTATCAGACGAACGTCCCTATATGTAGGGCAGGCTCGTAGCCTGCCGCCCCCAAATGGCGGGTTACGAACCCATAGGCATCAAGCTAATAATTAGGGTAACTAAACCCACAACAAGGGCGGAATAGCTCTTTCCGTCCGATTCGGGGCTGAAACTGGCAAATGCTGGGTGATCCGGCGCTGTTTTCAGCCCGGAAATGAAGTTTCCGGGCGACACGCAGCCAGCAGCCCGCCATGAATATACAAAAATCTACCATCGCTTACGACAACTTACCTTGTTTATTAACTTGATGCGTATGGGTCACAGACCCGCTCGGAGCAGAACATGACATTGTTAAAGTAGGCAGGCTGCCTGGTGGCCTGCGCTCACTTCTTTCAAGACCGGATCTTGTTCGCGGCAAATGGGTTGGGCAAGAGGACAGCGAGGATGAAATCGGCAGCCAGGGGGTAGGTCAATGGGGTTGGGCGGATCACCTTTTAGGATAATGCGCTCACGCCGTTGGCGTGGATTGGGTACAGGTATCACCGACAACAACGCCTTGGCATAAGGATGAGCCGGGTTGGTCAACACTTCGCGCGTCGTGCCGATTTCCACGATCCGGCCCAGGTACATGACGGCCACCCGATCCGCAAAGTACGCTGCCGTGGCCAGATCATGGGTGATGAACAGGATAGAGATACCCCGTCTGGCACGCAACTCGGCCAACAGGCTCAGGATTTCGGCGCGGATGCTCACGTCGAGCATCGAAACCGGCTCATCTGCCAATAGAATAGTTGGTTCCAGTACCAGGGTGCCGGCGATCACTACCCGCTGCCGCTGCCCCCCTGAAAGTTCGTGGGGAAAGCGATTCATGAAAGTCTCAGCGGGTTTCAAACCAGCATCTTCCATCGCTTGGCGCACCTGCTCGGTCCGCTCAGTTTTGCTCTGAGCCAGTTTGTGCACCACCAGGGGTTCGGCCACCAGTTCGCCAACGGTTATCAATGGGTTGAGCGACTCATATGGGTCTTGAAAGACCATCTGAATGTGGCGTCGCATTTCCTTCGTCGACTGGCCTTGGAGATACGTGATATCCTGGCCGTCGAAGACGACAGTTCCCTCGGTGAGTGTTTCCAGGCCCATCAAAGTTAAAGCCAGGGTAGACTTGCCGCAACCGCTCTCACCCACCAAAGCCAGTACTTCACCACGCCCCAACTCAAAGCTGACGTCGTCTACCGCATACACATATTTGTCGGCAGCATGCCAGAATCCAGCCCCTTTTACCGGGAAGAGTTTGCGCAGATTGCGGACTTCGAGAATGGGGATTTCGTTCATGTCGACTCCAGCCGATGACAACTTGCCACGTGAAAGCTACTCAGCCGATACAAAGCAGGTTGCTCGTGGTGACAACGTTCGAAAGCAGCCGAGCAACGAGGCGCAAATCGGCAGCCGGGGGGCAGGGCATCCAGCCGCGGCGGGTAGCCAGGAATGGCGATCAGTTTATCCGGTGGTTTTGACAAATCGGGGAAAGCGCCAAGCAGTTGCTGAGTGTAAGGGTGCTGCGGATCATTGTAGACGGTATTCACATCAGCGTACTCGGCAGTCACTCCCCCATACATTACCAGCACCGTGTCACATATCTCAGCCACCACGCCCAAGTCATGAGTAACCAGGATCACCGCCAGTCCTAATTTCTCTCGCAGCGTCACCAACAGCTCCAGGATTTGAGCCTGGATCATCACGTCCAACGCCGTCGTAGGTTCGTCGGCGATGATGACCTGCGGGGCGCAGGCCAGCGCCATGGCAATCATGGCACGCTGGCGCATCCCGCCTGAGTACTGGTGGGGGTACTGGTCCTTTCGCTTCGCGGGGATCCCCACCAGTTCCAGCAACTCCGAGACACGTTGCTCAAGGACGTTCTTATCTCCAGCCAGGTTGTGGCGCACAATCACCTCAGCGATTTGATCGCCGATGGTACGCACCGGGTTCAAAGCATTCATGGCGCCCTGAAAGATCATAGCTATGTCTTTCCAGCGCACGTCAGCCACCTCTGCCTCGCTTAGCGACAGCAGGTCACGCTCCACGAAGTTGACTTGCCCGTCCACGATCCGCCCAGCGGCCGGCAACAGGCGCATCAGACTGAGCATCAGCGTGCTCTTTCCGCAACCGCTCTCACCTACCAGCCCCAGTATCTCACCCTCACGCAAGACGAAGCTGACATCCTCCACCGCGTGGGCTGGAGGCTGGTCGCGGCTTACGTAGTCGACACAGAGCTGGCGAACATCAAGCAAAATCGGAGCGTGCTTGAAGTCGGACATCAGGCGGGTTCTCCTTCCACGGCTCCCGGATCGGCCGCGTGAGTCGGGGCTTGCACCGGTCGAGCGACCATTTCAGCGCCGACCGATAAATGATGCGTCTCCAGGCGCGGGTTAAGAATTTGCTCCAGACCATGTCCCAGAAGCGTGCAGCCCAACACTACCCAGACAATACCGAAGCCGGGTGTGGCCAAGGCCCACCATGCGCCGGCGCTCATCCCACCCCGCGTGAAGGCGAAGTTTAGCATCTGCCCCCAGCTCAGCGTGGTCGGGTCCGAAAGACCCAGAAAACTGAGCGTACTTTCGTTGAGGATGGCCAATGAGATGACCAGTACCGTGTTGGCCACCATCAGCGGCAGAACCAACGGCAGGACGTGACGACGGATGATATACATGTTGCCGGCGCCGATCGCCCGCGCCCGGAGCACGAACTTGCGCTCCTTGACCGATAAGGCCTGGGAACGTACCAGGCGAGCCGTGCCCGTCCAACCCAGGATGCCGATTACAAAAATGATGTTCAAAAGGCTGGGCTTGGTGAGCGCCACCAACACCACCGCCAGCGGCAGGTCGGGGATGACCAGCATAATGTCCGTCAGGCGCATAAGCAGGTTTTCGGTTCTGCCTCCATAAAAGCCGGCTACGATACCTATGACTCCCCCGATGGCGATGGAGATAAACGATGCGAAAAAGCCGACCGTCAACGATACCCGTGATCCGTAGATGAAATTGGAAAGGACGTCTTTGCCGGCGTCGTCGGTGCCCAGCAGATGTTCGGCACTGGGCGGGGCATAGATGTCGTCAATGGTGACCTGGACGGAGGCTTTGGGGTCATACGGGGCAATCCAGGACGCAAACACGGCCATCGCCACGGCGGCGACGACCATGACCATGCCAACGACTCCCATCCGGTTGCGCTTGAAGCTGTTCCAGAATCCGCCTAAGTTGGTAACTTCGACTTGAGCCGTCATCGTCTAACCTGCCCGTACTCGAGGATCGAGGTAGGAATACAACAAGTCTGCGATCAGATTGGCGAGAACCACGCTGACCGCGATGAGCAGGAACGCCCCTTGCAACATAGGATAATCACGCCGCCCTACCGCCTCGAAAATTGACTGGCCCAGGCCTGGCCATGAAAATACTGTCTCGATTTGGATGGCTCCGGCGACTGTGAAACCCAGGTTCAGGGCGATGATGGTAACCATAGGCAGCATCGAATTACGCAGGGCGTGGTCCTTCAAAATCTGAAAGGTGCTCAAACCTTTGGCTTTGGCCGTCAAGACGTAGTCTTCCGACAGCACATCCAGGACCGTGCTGCGCATGATCAGCATGTACTCGCCGACAAAGACAATGGTGAAGGTCAGGGTGGGCAAAATCATGTGACGAGCGACATCCAGCCATTGATCCCATACGTTGACGAAATTGGCGCCTGGGGTAGCTTTGCCGCCTATCGGCAGGCCAAACTGGCGACTCCCGATAAACAGCAGGATGATCCCCAGCCAAAATGTGGGCAGGCTCCAGGCCATAAGACTGCCGACCAGGGCCGTGTAATCGACCGCAGTGCGCGCTTTCCAGGCAGCTATCAATCCCAGTGTGATGCCGATGAAAATAGCCATGATCTGACCAGCCCCCACCAGCAGTACCGTATTCCACAAACGCTCGATCAGCATATCGGCCACTGGCCGATTGGTATGATAGCTGATCCCCAGTTCGCCGCGTAACAAATTGCCTACGTAGATGAAGAACTGTGTCTTCATCGGATTAACCGTGCAGCTCCCCAGTTTCAGCGGGTTCAGGGTCTCGAAACAGTTGATCACCGGCTTGTCCAGGCCGAACCGGACACGAATTGCTTCTACGGCCTCGACGGTCAGGCGTGGGTCGCGCAGTCCGGCCCGGGCCGGGTCACCCGGCAACACCCGAAACAGGAAAAAGTTGAGTACGATGACAAACATGATGGTAAAAAAAGCCCAACCGATCTTCCTCAGAAGGTATCCATAGCCACTCACTGGTCGTCTCCCTATCCTCGGTTCGTGTTAAATAGTAGCAGGGCGATTCGACCGAATCGCCCTGCTACCACGCATCGAATTATTTGACCGGTTCGATCACCACTAGCGAGGTGACGTCCCCAAGCGCGACCTTGGGCTGATCGATGATCCAGCCCGCAAAGCGATCGGTACGATACGCCTGGGTCTGTTGGTCGTAGTAAGGGATGATGTAGGCCACGTCACGGTGCAGGATCTCCTGCATACCCCAGATGATCTCCCGGCGTTTCTCCGGATCGAGCTCGGTGGCCTGTTGGGCATACAGTTCATCGAACTCCGGGTTTGAGTAGCCGGTCTCGCTGTTCCCGGTCGGGATTTCGTCGGTGAGATGCACGCTCAGCAGGAAACCGGGATCCGGGTCGGAGCCCCAGCCCCAGATGATGACGTCGAAGTCAAAGGTGGGGCAGCACACCGAGGTGAGCGCATCCGGGTCGAGGGCCTGGGGCTGGACTTTGACCCCAATCTGTCCCCAGGTTTCGGACAGCAACTCGGCGACGCGCGGATAGTTGATGCTGTCGTTGGGCCAGTACAGGCGGAAGATCAAGGGGTTGGTGCCGTCCGGCATCTCGCGCACGCCGTCACCATCGCTATCCAGATAGCCAGCTTCGTCGAGGATACGGTTGGCCTCGTCGGTGTCAAAGGGGTAGTCTTGAATGGCGTCGTTGTAGAACACACCCATGCCGTCGGGGATGAGTGTCAGGCCGGGGGTGCCCAGGCCGAGTAAGACAACATCGATGATCTTTTGCTTATCAGTGGCGTAGGCCAACGCCAGGCGAACCTTCTGGTCACGCAGGGCAGGGTGCCCGGAGCAAACGCCACCCTCGTCCGTGGGGCAGGTTTCCGGCGTAGTCTGGTTGGGGATGATGTCCGCTACAGACGGTGCCAGCGGCGCGCCAGTCACCAGTTGGACGTTCTCGGTATTGCGCAGGGTGGGGACCGCCGTGTTTGGCATTTCGGTGATCATGTCCACCTGGCTGGTGACCAGGGCCTGCACCAGTGCATCTTGGTTGTCGAAGGTTTGGAACACCACCTCGTCTATCTTGGGCGGCGTCGCGAAATGATCCTTGACGGCCGCCAGGTGGACGAACTCACCCTGTTTGTACTCCTCCAGCTTGAAAGGGCCGCTGCCGACCATTTCCTCGTTTTCAAATTCGACAGCCGCGGTGGGGTCGTCGTACTGGGCCCAGATGTGTTCAGGCAGCACGTATAGAAATACGAGCTGGCTTTCCATGTTGGGGATGGCTTCCGAGAGCGTGATCACCAGGGTACTGTCGTCCGGTGCTTCGATGCTTTCGAAGTACTCGGTGTATACCGGCATGTAGGGGAAGTCCTCGTGGCTCTGGTAGAATTTATACGTGAAGGCAATGTCTTCGGCCGTGAGGGGTTCCCCATCGTGAAACTTCACATCCTCGTAGATCTTGAAAGTCCACACCTTACCGTCGTCGGAGACTTCCCAGCTTTCGGCCAGGCCGGGGCTAAAGGTGCCGTCCAATTGCAGCTCGAACATCGAGTCGTACACCAACTCAAAAATGGTATAGGCCTCGGACAGGATGGCCGTGCCAGGATTGAGGGTGTCGGGGCTGCCACCCCAGCCGATACGCACCACCGCTGGCTCCATGGCTTCAGCCGGCGCTTCGGTGGCGGCCGGTTCGGGCTCTTCGGTAGCCGCTGGCTGGGATTCTTCGGTGGCCGCGGGTTGGGGAGCCTCCGTCTCGGCAGGGGGTGCCGGGGCCGCCGGGGCGCCAGCGCAGGCTACCATCACCAGCGCAAGCACCAGCAATAAGGGGATGGACCAGAACTTTCTTGCGAACATTTCCCTTCTCCTTTTCTGAGAAATAGGTGACCCAAAAGGTCTCGGTTGATAGAACAGAGCGCCGTGGTTAAGAAGCAAGATGCGCGCCTCGTCGTCATCAGAGAAAACACCCTCCTCGGACAATATCCGCAGCGTGGCTTGATGGATGGCGCGCACTTCATCTTGCGAGAGAATCGGGGGTTGCATTGTGTCCCTTGCTAGAAAAACTCACCCTGTACAAATCTCCGGGCTGTCTCGGCCAGGATGGCTGCCCCGATGGGCAGCGCTTGCTCGTCCAGGTCAAAGGTGGACGTGTGTAAATAGCGCTGCGCGGCGTCCGGGGGTCTGATACCCAGGCGAAACATAGCGCCCCTGGCCACCCTTGCCATATAGCTAAAATCCTCCGCGCCCATAGTCTTTTGCTCACTTCCGATTTGCTCCGCCCCTAGAAGGTCGCTCCCCACCTGGCGCAGCCAGCCAACGACGGTGGGGTCGTTGTAAGTAGGTGGATAGCCACGTTCAATTTCCAGTTGGTAATCGCCGCCAAGTGCCTGGGTGATCATCATGGCGTTTTCCACCTCCTGGATAAGCTGCTCGCGGACCTCGTCGGCGAAGCTGCGCAAGGTGCCTTCGAGATATACGGCGTCAGGGATCACATTATCGGCGCTGCCGCCACGAATGACGCCCACGGAGACAACGGTGGGTTGTAGAGGAGCAACGCGGCGGGAAGGGAGCGCATACAGGGCGTTGAGTACGTGCGTGGTCAGCCAGATGGGATCGACTGCCTGGTGTGGAAACGCGCCGTGTCCGCCCTGGCCTACGATATGCGCCCGAAAGGTATCTACGGCTGCCCCGACCCATCCATCGCCCACGCATATGTGGCCCGTGTCCAACGACGAGTCCACGTGCAAGGCAATCACCACATCCACACCATCCAGCGCGCCGTCAGCCATCATGCGGGGCGCGCCGCTGATCCCCTCTTCGTCGGCCGCCTCCTCCGAGGGCTGAAAGACAAAACGCACCTGGCCAGGCAGCCTTTGTTGGCTGAGCAGCATAGCTGCCCCCAACAGCATAGCCGTATGTGCATCGTGGCCGCAGGCGTGCATATAGCCCGGCACCTGGGAGGCATATGCCACCCGGTTTTCTTCTTGGATGGGCAGGGCATCCATATCCGCCCTAATGGCGATAGTGGGACCATCGCCTGATCCCAGATAACCTACCACGCCTGTTTTGCCCACACCTCTCTTTACTTCAAGACCCAGATCGGAAAGAGTCGACGCCGCCAACTCTGCGGTGCGATGAACGTCGAAGCCTAATTCGGGTTGGCGGTGAATGGCTCTGCGCCACCGGGTCAGTTGTTCATGAATTGCTTGTGCTTCTGCTAGCATGATGCTCCTTGTGCAATGTTCGCTTCATCTGGCGTCGAGTATGCTGTTCGCGGATTTCTTGGAGGATTTCCAACTTCTCGTCAATCGCCGCCGCCAGCCACAGTCGCCCTTTATCTGCTCTACCCAGCCTGCCATCCCCATAAATCCCACTCGTCGTGTCGTCACTCCAGGGAGGATTGGCGATCAACCTGCCCCCTTCTACCCAATCCATAGTGTAGTTGGGCGTGCTGATGAACTCCATCTCAGTGGTTGCGCGCTCCACGTGTACCAGGTCAGGCCGCAGATGTAAGATATAGCTGGTTTCCAGTTCGCCGCCGTGGCCCATGCCGCCCGGCTCGCTCTGGCGATATTTTTCCAGGGCGGAGCCGGTAGTGTGCAACCAGTCGGTGGCGATGAATGCATCGGGATGTCGTTCGCCGCTGTATTTGACCACGTTGACCAGGAACGAATGGTTGCCACCGTGCCCGTTGGAGAAATAAACCGTCCTGGCACCGAGTTCTACCAGTCTGTCCACGATCTCCAGGAAGAAGTCCTCGAAGACTCGACCCCCCAGATTCAAGGTGCCGGGGAACTCACGGGTATGGGTGCTGACCCCATACGGCCAGACTGGCAGGCAAAAGACGTCTGTCGGCTTGCTGTCGCTCACTCCCTG
Source organism: Anaerolineae bacterium (assembly GCA_034412795.1). GTDB lineage: Bacteria > Chloroflexota > Anaerolineae > 4572-78 > NAK82 > JAUVPY01. Next base: position 41,929 of record DAOUMD010000187.1, on the reverse strand, counting down.
GGCGATGGCCTCTACAATCATGCTGTCGGTGCTCAGCGGCAGGTGGTAGCCGTGCTGCTCAGTGTGCCCGGTGCTGATAACTACCACTCGGTCCGAAAGGTCAGGCGGAAAATCGATCCCTGCCCTACGTTGATAGGGTACGTCGATCACTTCCAGCCCGTGGGTGTTCAGCCCCTGGTCGCCGTGTCCATTCACGAAGACGATTTGCTCAAATGCCTGAGCCGTTAACTCACGCTGCACACCGAGCAGTACCCGCCGCAAGAGCCCAGGGTGAACATGTAGGTGGCCCCCCATATCTCCGTCAGCCCGCCGAAACCCGTAGGGAATGGGGGGTAAGATAATGATTTGCTCGGCCTCGTCTATGTGAGACCGCGTCTCACCTGTGCGGGGTCTGGCCGTCAACTGGCTGACGATGATCGGATAATCATACTCATCCCGCCCCAACGGGATTAAGAGCGGCAGATGGCGCGGCAACTGGGCCACGTGGGGCCAGGTAAGCTCAGCATATTGGATGACTTGCATGGCAATGCCTCGGGCCAACTCAGAGCAAGTACCAGTCCAGGAAGCGCCCCAGAGTGGCGAAAAAGTGCAGCAGGTTGTCTTTCCTCAGAAATCCGTGACCTTCACCCTCGTAGACGACGTACTCAAAGGTCTTGCCCTCCCGCTTGAGCGTCTCCACCAGTTGCTCGCTTTGCTTGAGATGGACGCGTTCATCTCGTTCTCCGTGCATAATCAGCAGCGGAGAGTGAATGTTGGCCACGTCGTAAACGGGCGAGCCAGCGCGATAAGCAGCGCGATTGGTGGTGGGATGGCCCATCTGGCGCTCCATGTCTTCTCGACCCGGTCGATCACCCTGCGTCCAGGATGACAGGATGTCGCAATCGCCGTACTTGGCCACGCCGCACCGGTAGCGATAGAGTGGATCACGTGCCAGTGCCGCCAGCGCCAGGTAGCTGCCATAACTGGCGCCATAAATGCCCAACCGTTCATCATCGATCCAATCCAATCTGGTCAGGTAATCGGCGGCAGTCAGCATGTCTTCGGTGTCCACGACTCCCCAGTTGTTGTGCAAAGCCTGCTGGTGTGGCACGCCGTAGCCGGTGCTGCCCCGATAATTGGGTGCCAGGACCGCATAGCCCTTGGCCACTAACCATTGCACCAATATGTCCCACTCCAGGGCGTGCTCGCTGGTTGGGCCACCGTGCGGGTAGACAATGGCCGGACACGGGTTCTCGATTGAAGCGCCAACGGGGCGATAGAGGAATGCAGGGATGGTGCTGCCGTGGGTGCTGAGATACTCCACGAATTCGGGCATGACCAGGTCCGCCGTCGCCAGAGTGGGAGGCAGGGAGAAGGTCAGTTGCTCGACCTCATCCGTCTCTAGATGTATGCGGTAGACGTCAGGTGGCTGGATGGGACTTTGAAACTCCACCGTCAGCCATTTGCCATCTGGACTCCACAGGGGCAGGCTATGCCAGCCACGCGCGGCGCGTAATACCCGCACCTCCAAGGACTCCATCTCCAATACATACAAGTCACCGGCTCCCTGGTGGCTGACGACCAGCGCAATTTGATCTCCCTGTGGGTGCCAGGCAAAGCCTTGCACATTGGCTTTGAAATCCGTCAGATGTCGCAATTCACCGGAAGCCACATCGAACAAGTAAAGCTCCTGCCAACCGCTTCGGTTGGAGAGAAAGGCGATGTGCTTTCCGTCAGGTGACCAGCGGGGAAACAAATCTTGAATCTGTGGCGTGCCTGTCAGATGTAGTGTTTCGCCACCTTCGGCAGGCACCAGACAGATTTCGGAGCGATTAAAGTCGTCTTGGGGATGGTAGACGAAGGCGATTGTTTTGCCATCGGGCGCAGGTTGGGGATCGGACACATCTGCCTCAAAATGTGTCAGGGCTGTCGGCCAATCCCCATCAAGCGTGGTGTAACACAGGTTGTGGAATACTCTGTGCCCACTGAGGTAATAGACCCTGTTTCCGTCCGGACTGAATATCGGACTGGAGTCGCCGTGTCGGTAATCGGTCAGTCTACGAGCCTTGCCACCGGCGCTGGGTACCCGCCAAATGTCACTCCGCCCGGCGTAGATCAGCCACTGGCCGTCAGGGCTCCAGCGCGGACTGGCATCCTCCCAGTAATTCTGTGCAGGCCGATCAAATGTCAATCGCTGTGGCCAACTTACACCGTCCGTGCGTGCCAGCCAGAGATCGTTGTTCCCTTCGCGTTCCCAGACAAAAGCAACTTGATCCCCTATGGGCGACAGGGCGTGGTGATGCACCAGGTTGATACTGATCAGGAGTTCTGTTGTCCAGGGTTCGGGCAGCTCCCGGTCGGGCCGGGATTGAGCGGGCCAGCCGTTGCGCTCTTCTTTGAGGATAGTGGGTTTCATTACATTCTCTCCTCACGGTTCTGGGGTTTTGACTTGGGTGTGTTCAAAGTGAGTTGCAGGGGCGGGTCTTGCCTGCACTTGTGCGCAGGCGCAGATGTGCCTGCCCAGGACAGGCACAAGGGGGCGCCCCTACAACCGATCTTGAATGCACCTGTTAGATTTCTAGCTTGTAGCTGTAGTATTCAGCCTGGCAGGGTAGACCCCAGGCAACGTACATGGTTTGGGTCGTGAGGTCCATCAACAGTGAAGCGATGGTCTGCTGGCGCTCCAGGGGAGGTTCGTTCTCGTCAACATGGCCGCAAATGGACTGAGGGTAGTTGACGTGATCGGAAAGAATCGCCTGGAAAGACTTCAGACTTAACTTGCCGCGCTGGCTGCGCATCAAGCGGGTAGCGCGATTATAACGTACCCGAGAGGCAATCAACTCCTCGCTATCCTTCTCGATAGCGCGCATGCGCCGCGACTGATAGTTGTTGGTATGCGCCAACATGCCGTCCAGTCCGTAAATCACATCAAAATCCTCGGCCGAGACCTCGATATTATACATCTCTCCGCTGACATGCACAATGAGGTGGTTATAACCCGCAGCCCGCCGACGATTGAGGGTGGCCCGGATGGCTTTGGCGGGGGTGCGGGCGGCTAGGACCGCCCGTGAGACAAAGATACGAGGCACGCCAATGCGAGCGTCGTTTGGGTATACCGAGTCACAGCACTGAGCGATACCGTGTTCGTTGAAGCCGATGTTGGGTAACAACCCGCCATAGGTGATGGCCAGGTAGGCAGGTTCGTCGTCCGGCCTGGCGTGTACCAGATAAACGGCATCCTGGTCATCAGGCAGCCAGTCTTCATTGTGCCCAACCAGGAGCGAGCCATCGGCGGTCACCTCGGGGGCGGCCGCCAGGCTGGTGCAACTGGTGTGTAAAGCGTCTTCTGTTATGGCTTCGACACAGTTGAGCACTAGCAGATCGTTAAGGTCCAATGCCGCGCCATCAGCGATGCCTTCTAACTCTTCGACGTATTGGGGGACACTTTCCTCAGCGAAAGGAAGGTATTTTCGGGCGTGAAGGATGGCTTCATCCCAGCCGGCGATGCCTATCTTGTCACCATCCTCTTCGAAATAGCGCCGATAGACGCTAAGCATTTGGCGTATCACCGCCTTGCGATCTACCCCGATTTGTTTGCCCATTTCGTAGTGGCTTCCCTTTGCGTAGACAATCGGGAGACGCTGGCCATTGCTTGAGGGAACGCCGGAAGGAGAGGATAAGGAAGATGTACCATTCATTTGAAGAGCTCCCAATTTGTTAGCGCCGAGCCAATGAAGCGCTGGATGTGGGCAGCACACCATTGGCGAATGCTGCGGTGCGGTCGATGACTTATTTATTTTAAACTCTTACTGTATCAAAAATGTGGAAAAAGGCTACCAAAGGCGTGGCAAATGGGGCTAGTCTGTGCAATTTTTGCGACAACACGTCGCTTCCCAGATGTCCATTTGCTCTGCATTTTCTTGCCCGGAAAGTTGCAGCCACAGGCTAATAGGGGTATGACTCAATCAGTATCGCATCTGTCTATAAGTGTTATCAGGGGTGGACATTATCGTGTCTTCTCAAGTGGAGGTTTTCCCTTAACGGTCCTTTACTGGGTCAGGTAGAAGGGCACATCGGTGATAACACGGAAACGGCCTCGCCAATCTCGGCGGCTGTACAGCAGTGTCAACTTGAGCAGCCACGCCGTCTCGTTGTGTAGCAGGTGGTGCCACCAACGAGCCGGCACAAACTCAGGCACCACCATTGTCACGTAATCCCCTTCCTCCTGCAGGAAGCCATCGACGAACTCCAGCAAGGGGGCAATGACCGAACGGTACGGGGAGGGCAACACCTCTAGTGGGATTTCTGGTAGCACCTCCTGCCAGCAGGTGCCAAGCTTTTCTGTCACTTGAGCATCAATCTCTACCATTACTACGTGTAAGTCGCCTCCCAGAATCTGGGCGTATTGCACCGCCTTGACCACACCGCGGTGCAGACCGGCCACCGGTACAATCACCGTGTGCCTGCGCACCGGCGTGGGCCAACGCCGCGACAGCGAGAGCTGTTCTGCCACTTGGTGATAGTGGCTATGGATGGTACGAAAGATCAGCAGGAGGGCCAGCAGAAGAAGCAGCACGATCCAAGCACCGTGCACGAACTTGGTGGCCGTCACCACGATCAAGACCACACCCGTGGCCGTGGCTCCCACGCCGTTGATCAACACCGAACGGTGCCAGCCTGGGCTCCGTAGCCCTAGCCAATGACGCACCATGCCGGCCTGGTTCAAAGTAAAGGAAATGAACACTCCCACGGCATAAAGCGGGATCAGGACGTGTGTGCGGGCACCAAAGAGGATCACCAGCCCGGCAGCCAACCCGCCTAGCAATAAGATGCCGTTGGCATACACCAGCCGATCCCCCAAGTTGGTAAGTTGGCGGGGCAAATAGCGATCCCGGGCAACCCACATCGCCAGCCGAGGGAAATCGGAGTAACTGGTGTTGGCCGCCAGTAGCAGGATCAAAGCCGTGGCAGCCTGCATGAGGTAGTATAAGGGACTGTTTCCGAACACAGCATGGGCCAACTGCGACACGACGGTCTCCCCCTTCAGGGGCACCACGCCGTACTGATTAACCAGGTAGGTGATACCCAGGAACATGGTGACCAGAATACCAGCCATCCACAGCAAGGTCTTGCCGGCGTTATCGGCCTCGGGCCGTTTGAACACAGACACGCCGTTGCTGATAGCCTCCACGCCGGTCATGGCGGTGCAGCCCGAGGCGAAAGCGCGCAAGATCAGAAAAACCGTCATGGCCTGTACGGCGTTGGTTGAAGTGGGACCTCTCACCACCAGAAGGGCGTTCCCAAACAGCCAGCGTGCCAACCCAACCAGTATCAGCAGGAACATGGTGGCGATGAAGAAGTAAGTCGGAACCGCAAATACCCGTCCCGACTCGCGCACGCCGCGCAGGTTGACGAGGGTCACGAAAGCGATGGCGATCAGAGCCAACTCAACCCGCAGGGGCTCAAGGATGGCGAAGGCGGAAATGATGGCCGCCACCCCGGCTGAGATGCTGACAGCAACCGTCAGTACATAATCGGTGAGCAGCGCAGCACCTGCCACCAGGCCAGGCCAAGTCCCCAGGTTCTCCCTTGCCACAGTGTAAGCCCCCCCACCAGTGGGGTAGGCATGTACAGTCTGGTAGTACGAGATGGCCACGATAATGAGTAAAACAGAGATGGACAGAGCAATCGGCCAGGACAGAGCCAATGCAGTGCTCCCAGCCAGCACCAGCACCAACACTATCTCCTCAGTAGCATATGCTACCGAAGATAGAGCATCCGAAGAGAGCACTGCCAGCGCCTGGACTTTGCTCAGACGTTCGTGAATAATGCGTTCGCTGGGCAATGCGGCACCTATAAGAGCCTGTCTCAAAGTTGTGCGCATATTGGGTTTCCCCCTTTAGGCACTAGCTCATGGTCCGCTGGCCGGTATGCTGTAAGTAGGGTACAAACAGGAACCCTAGCAACGACGGCAGCCAGAAAGAGATAGCACGATAGACGAGAATGACTACTACAGTTATTTGGTTAGGCACGCCAAGTCCATCGTATAGGACAGTCATGGTACCCTCTACAATACCGACCCCACCTGGCAGGATAGACATTCTTCCGAGCAGCAACGGCAGCCCATAGCCTGCTAACAGGATGCCTGGACTGACGGTGTGGCCAGCAGCAATGAATATAAGGTGCAGGGTCAACATATCAAAGGCAACAGTGAACACAGCCCCGGCGACGGGCCGGCGCCAGTCGCCGGTACGTAACATGTCCCAAGTATTGAACAAGCGTTCAATGTTAGCCTGGACCGTGGATGGATCGTATGGCTGGCGACGTAATTTGCTCCAATGGACAGATGTCCATAGCCCCACGTTAGTCAAGTGTGGGCGATGCTGAACTCCCCACAGCATCGTCGCTACCGTGAGGCCAAGGATCAGTAAGGTCAAGCTAAAAACAGTCACCTGCAGCGTAGAAAGCTCGTGGGCAAACAAGAGATGGAGTAACCCAAAAACCGACATGATGACCAGGGCACCATTGTTCAGCAAAGTGGGCACCCCCCCAGCCAACCCAGCTCCCTCGGCATTGACGCCACTGTTGCGAACCCAACGATAGGTGGCAGCCGTGCTGCCAATCAGTCCGCCTGCCACCAGGCCGATGCTGGAAGCAGCCATACCGATCAGGGTACCCCGAACTACAGATAAGCGTTGCCCGACCAAGGCCACGACGGCCCAGAAGAGATATCCATTGCCCAGGCGGCTCAGCACCTGGGCTATGACGGCCATTACTACCCCCCAGATTGCTATTTCCCAGATCACTTGCAGCGAGTGTTCGAGGGTCGTGATTTGCGGTAGGAAGAGATTGACCGCCAATCCCAACAAGAGAAGCAATGGCAGATAGCGCCTCAACTGTACGCGCAACTTCGGGATGGAGACTGAGGAGGGACTTCCAGTCATTGGCTCTAACTCATTCTGTCCATTAGAGGTCTCGATGTAGCCAAACTTCGAGCCGGGTGAATGGATTCTCGCTGCCTACGAAAAGTCCCAGTGGCGTCGACTCCAGGGTACGGATACCGTGGTTGTCGGGGTTGCCCAGACCGTCCAGGAATACCGGTTCCCAGTGGACGCCATCGGCGGTGCGATACAGGTCGCCGCCCATGGGCGAGCCCCAATCTTGGGGGCGAGTTACCAGTTCATTGAGCAAGGGCCGGAAGGCAGGTGCGACATCCTCTGCATCCTGGCCCAGAAAGGCAATGGTACGTGACATATCCCAGGTACCCAGATAGAGGTAGTCTTGGTGCTCTTTCATATACCAGCAATATACGTTCAGGTACCAGCCAAAGCCAGCGCGATACTCGGATAGTGGTTCGCTGTGCTTTTGTCCCACCACCACCTCCCATCTGTCATCCGGGCCGATGCGGATCAAGGAACAGCCACGAGGGCCGTGCCGGGTGAGCGGATTGAAACCCAGAGGGATACCGGTGCCCACATACAGGTGATCTTTGAAGACCCGCAGGCTCATCACTGCCTCGGTATGGGGTTGGCCAGCTCCGCCGCGAATGATGGGCTGAGGCGGCGCTTCAGGGTCCGATACACAGCGCAGTTTCCACACTTCATAGCCCGTCACAGAGTTATAAGTGCCAGCATAGAGACAGCCATTGAAACTAGCCAGGCTGGAGATGCCGCCATTGTTGGGGGTACCAAAGCTGTCGGTGATCACCCGGGTGAAGGTAATCCCGTCGGTCGCCCAGATTTGTCCCACGCCGCCGGGCAAGATGTCGCCGGAGCGGGTGGTAGACATATACAGCAAGCCATCCTCGTGGGGGACCATACCCCGAATTGATCCGATCTTGCTCTGGGGCTCGTCGGGGAAGGTAAATACCTTTTCCCAACTGCCAGGCTCGCCCGTGGCGCTGCGCCACGCCTCTGGGCTGTGGGCCGCCATGGTGCCGGCGTAGAGGTAGGTTTGCCCATCGGCCCTGGCTTTGTAAATTCCCATAGAACGGAAGCCTTCGTTGAGGTAGGGCGAACGCTCGTGATCGGCGTAGTCCAGGACAACTTCCCAGGTTTGGGGTCCCAGGTCGGGACGATAGCGGCGGATCTGGGGGGGCTGCACCGGAAGATCTACGTGCTTGCGCAGGGCAGCCATCGTCAACCCCAGGATGTTGTTGTCGGTGCCTACGTACAGGTAGCCTGTATCGGCTCCATCAGCCTGGAAGTAACGCATAGACCATGCCGAGTCGGCTTGGCGCGCCCGTCCCTGGTCGTCGAAACCCGGGGCGGCTACTTGCTCGAAATTCAGTTTGGAGCCAACCTGGCTGGCGTACTCCGGCATGCGCTGCGGCCGGCGGGTGGCGACGAATAGTCCTGCGCTAATCAATACACACACTGCCGGCACGAATATGACCCCGACTGTGCCGAGTCGGCGCATGCATTTCCTTCTTGCAGAAACGCCAAAGTCATCTTGAGCCATACCAAAAAAGATCTCCCTTTCGAACGCGACTCGCTGTGTTTCAATCAGGGACCAGCAACTTCTCCAGCCTGGGAGGTGAGGTCAGCCACTGTCCCGCTCTCATCAGCCATTCTTTTTCTCTCAGCAGTGCATCGTAGAGATCATCGGAATTGCAGTTCCTCTTTTGTACGCTTTCTGCAGAGTCCTTTTGCACTGGAGCCTGCCTTAATATGGCCAGGGTGGGGAGGTATATACCCGGACAATCCAATCCGGGCATCGAAGTCCACGCCCTCCCAATGTCCTGATTCGGGCCAGTAGAAAGTGAAGTACAACGTTGTGCTGACAGGCAATTCACCAATGCGTAAATCGGCCACGTGTACGCCCAGACCCGTGTCTCGCGTCTCGGTGGCGTTGGCGGTTCGCCAACCGTCCACGCTCCAGCGGACGACGGCAGGTGCCAGTACCTCCAGGCGCAACGTCTTACCAGTGGGGATAGCGCGGCATTTGTGATTGAAGCGCCAGATGGTATACGGCGAACCGATCTCCTCTACCTGGTAGCGTTGCACAGGTTGAGGTGGCATGTCAAACACCCGTTTCTCATTCAGTGAGCGACACAATTTGACGTACTCGGCGTGAGCCCACACCAGGGGCATAGCCGAGCCAGAAGCTTTGCCAAAGAAGAGCTCTCGCTCGGGGATGTCGGGCGCATCCCAAATCTGTTCAGGCATCATGCCACCTTGGTTGGCGAAAGCTTCCAAAGCTGCCAGCAACTGTTCCGCCTCGTGACATCGACCGGCAGCCAGTTCGTAGTGGGCGCGCTCGCCGGTCAGCAACGGCCAGGCGCGTCCCACCCCGACCCCATCAAAGGGTGCGCCATCCTCGTGCTCCCCGTAGCCGTCTTGGTTGTAGCGGTGCCAGGCCGGGCCATTGGACGTCTCCACCTTCAACAGGGCATCGATCACCTTGACGGTGTTTAGGATGCGTGGATCGTCGGGCGCTCGCAATCCGAAACGCACCAGGGCCAGAGCGTCGGGGCTGACAATGTGGGCGGCTGGCTGGGAGCTTTGCCCTGGGGGCCGGTTCTTAATGGGCACAAATCCGGCAGTGGGTGATGCAGCCTCAGCCACCTCAGGAGGGGCGATACGCACGTAGTAGCCTTCCACATCAAGCTGCCGGGCCAACTCAGTGCCGGTCACGTAGGTCCAACTCTCAACGTTAGCATTCCAGGCATCGGCCGTCTCGCGCAGGTAAGTGGCGATGTCCGGCTCCCCGGCCAGGTCGGCCAGGTCGGCAGCCGCCAGCACGGCGGCAATCTCCACCGCCAGGGTAAAGGGGGAATAACCCGGATCCTCTTCCCAGCGATCTTGTTGGGTCACTGGGCCATTGCGAACCAGGAATCCGGCTGCGTGATACACCATCGGCCAGAGACGATCCAGATTCTCAGGCCCAAGAGCCCCCTCGCGTCGAGCCAGGTCCACGAGCAAGATGGGAAAAGCAGCCTCGTCCATCTGGACGCCGCCCCAGTAGGGAGTGCCGTCCAACCACATATTTTGCGACCAATGTCCATCTGCCTCTTGGGTGACCTGCAAATAGTCAAGCACGCGGCGGGTATCCTCTCGTGCCCCAGCAGCCAACAGTCCTCCGGCTGTCTCGACCAGGTCACGGGGCCAGACCAGGTGATAGCCACCCAGGTCGTCATCCCCTTTGGCAAAACCCCAGGGAATGGACAGGCTGGCGATGATGCCACCTGGGAAACGTTTGGCCTCGTGGGTGCGCATAATTGCCGTGCTGATGCGATAGAGACCTCCTTTTTCTGTTTCCTCTCCCGGCGGAAGCAACGAACCCTGCCAATCTTGCCACCCATCGACGTACTCCTTGCGAGCCGTCTCGAAGCCATCCAGCAGGCTGGCGGCGGCCCGGTGACCGGCCTCGGCGGGGTTACGGCCGAAACCCAAGGCTAGCAAGAACACTCCGCCAGATACGTGCAGGTCTACTTCCCCGGTGAGGGCTACGTTGCCGTTCACGGCCCGTTCGTAGGTCCAGGTCATTTGCTTGTGACGGGCCATCAGGTCTTGCCAGCCATCGGAGACCCCCACGAAGCCGGCGGAGCGTTTCATCCACGACGTGGAGCAAGCTAGTGCAAGCGCATTGTTAGCCCGTGCGGCGAACAGCATAGGCGTACCCTTGTAGTCACCAACCCAGGCGGTATTTTCACTTCCCCAATTACCCAGGTGAGGGGCCAGCAGCGCATAGAGATGATAGTCCTCCAACGTTCCTTGTAGTGGCGTGAAGCGGGTATTCTGCAGTATGACATCTCGCTGCGGGTCAGCCAGGATTTCTTTCTCAATGCGATAGCGACCATCCACACAGGTGTTGACCAGTCTGTAGGCAGGCACCCCATCGGCCAGATAGGTCAGCCGAGACTCAGCATGGCGCTTCTCCTCGGAGAAGAAGGCCTGTCCGTCGGTGACGATCAGGCCCAGATCCCGGGTGCAGGCCTGATCGACGCGGGGATAGTAGATTTCGTCCAAGATGCCGTGGCTGAGGGTAAACCAGACACGGCTGGTGGGGCTAAGGGCGGTGCCCACCCCACTCTTGGCGCTGGAGGTCCAGCGGGGAGGAATTCCCGGCCAACCGGGTGCATCATTCACAGCTTTGTCTGCCATCTATCTCTCTTCTCATACATGTAGATAGAGTCCGTCCCAGACTCCAGGTGACTAGCGTGCCCCCAAGCGTTGGCGTTGGCGCTTCTATTGACATTTCACTACATCAGACCTAGAATAGCTGCTATTCTAAGAAAAGGTGATTGAAGTGGAAGAAGGGTCTGCGTCACGTAGTAGGGGACGTCTGTCCCCCTTCTTATCTGTCAATAAGATAGCCTAATCCCCTCGGAAGCCAGGTTATCCCCCTATCTATCCTCCTTGCCTCCGGGGGAATCTTACACCCGGAGGTGCTCCAATGGAAACCACGACTCTCGACAATATCTTGGTGCAAGTGCGCGCCGCTTTGGAGCGCGACGACCTGGTCGGCGCAGTCTCCATTATACAGGCATTGCGGCCCCCAGATCAAGCTGACCTCTTTTCCGAATTAGACGACGAACATCAGGCTGCGCTCCTGCCCGAATTGCACCCAGCCGACTCGGCCGATATTCTTGAAGAATTGGACGACGAGGAAGCTGCCGAGTTGGTGGCAACGCTGCCCACCGAGACAGTGATCCGCATAGTGGACCACATGGAACCTGACGAAGCGGCCGACCTGCTGGGTGACATTCACCCAGCACAGGCCCAGGCCGTGTTGGCCGGATTGGAGGACCCGGACGAAGTACGCCCGCTGCTGCTACACCCCGACGATAGCGCTGGCGGATTGATGACCTCCGAGTTCCTGGCGCTGCGACGGCGTATGACAGCAGCCGAGGCCATCCAGGCCGTTCGTGAGTGGAAGCCTGAGGTTGAGACGGTCTATCACCTCTTCGTGGTGGATCGCTATGGGAAGCTGTGTGGTGTTGTGAACCTGCGTCAGCTCATCGTGGCTGATCCGGCTGCGCTTGTCTCTGAGATTATGGACCCGGACGTCATCTCAGTCCCGGCTGGAACGGATCAGGAGGAATGTGCCCGGCTGATGGCACGCTATGATCTGCTGGCACTGCCGGTGGTAAATGGTGACAACTTTTTGCTGGGTGTGATCACGGTTGACGACCTGGTGGACGTCCTGGAAGAGGAAACCACGGAGGACATCCAGCGCCTGGGTGGCGCGCAACCGCTGGCGCGGTCTTACCTGGATACCGGGGTCCTGACGGTCACCCGTAAGCGGATTGGCTGGTTATTACTCCTGTTTCTGACCGAGACGCTGACTGGCAGCGTGTTGCGTCACTTCGAAGCCGAACTCCAATCCGTCGTGGCCCTGGCTTTCTTCGTGCCCCTGCTGATCGGCACCGGCGGCAACGCTGGCTCGCAGACGACCAGCACCATCATTCGTGCGCTGGCGGTGAGTGATATCGACCTGGGGGATGCCTTGGGCACCCTTTGGCACGAAATACGCATCGGCCTGCTGTTGGGCGTCGCTATGGCCGGTATCGCTTATGTACGGGCTTTGACGTGGGGTTCATCGCCAGCTTTGGCTATGACCGTCGCGCTGGCTATTTTTGCCATTGTCCTATGGGCCAACGGGCTGGGCTCGGTGTTACCTCTCCTGGCCGTCAAGTTGCGGATTGATCCTACCGTGGTGTCTGGGCCGGTGATGAGCACCTTGGTGGATGCCACCGGGCTGTTTATCTATCTCACCATCGCGGGCGTAATGCTGGGGCTCAGGTAAGCCAGTAGATGGCTACCGTGCGATGCGACGTTCCAGGATCACCGCCAAGCCCATAAGACCCAAAATCTTATCGCCGCCGTACCGGGATAGATGGCAATTTACCAACGTCGCGTTTGTTCAGTTTAAGGTAAAGCTTGTTCTCTTCAATGCGGTTGATCTCCGAGATGGGGATAGTCACGTCCTTCTGGCCCCACAGGTGGCCTTCGCGCAGTATCAGATGGGTGATATGGCCGTCCTGGGGATCTAGCAAAAACTCGTCAACGCGACCGATACGCCCATCGCTGGCGTGCACGCGAACGCCCCGCTGTATGGCCAACTCACCATGCGGGACGCGTTTGTGTCGCACAGCTACGGTCCTGGTGACATCTGGAACCCGATAGGGCCACACCAGATAGGTGTCCCCATACCGCTCATAATCAGGTATTCCTTCCCGGATATATTCGGTCTCGGTAAAAGATTCCATCTCATCGAGTTCCTCTCGGCTGCAGCGCAATCGGACCAGGTCGTGGGTCGTTTCCGTTACCAGCTTGACCGATACTAATCGCTCGGTGTGAGGCGCTCTCTTGTCCTTGACTACCAGGTGGGTCACTTGTTGGGAGACTGGATTGACGATGATGTAGGTGGAATGACCACAAAGGCCATCAGAACAGTAGACTTCAGCATTCATAGGGATGTCCATAGTTTTACATCTCCTCAGGGAGTTACCCCTACTGGTGGTGACGGCTACAAGCCGTCACCACCAGTAGCAACGTTAACTTGGAAAGCACACTTGGAGCCTGGTACAACCAGGGAAAGATATCGTGGCCTCCTTTACATTCAGCCTATTCACGATGTAGACCCAGGTCGCTCGCCCAGAGTCACCGGCACCTGAAGTTGCTGACCGTCGCGCAAGACGGTTAGCGTTACCTCCTGGCCTGGTTCGGCCTGGCGGATGAGCCCTTGCAAGTCCTCCATACGGCTCAACGGTTGGTCATCCAGGGCAGTGATGACGTCACCGCCCACCAGCAAACTCTGCCCATTGATGGTGACAGGTTTGTAACTGCCACGCAGACCGGCCTGGTCGGCCGGGCTATCCGCCTCGACCTGCCCCACCAGGACCCCCTGTTGATCCTCGGGCAGGTTCATGGCCTGGGCGGTCTCGGGGGTGACCGTCTGTCCGGCGATGCCCAGCCATGCGCCCCCGGTATGTTCACTCTCAGGTTGTTCCTGTGCCGCCTCGGCTTTGGGCCGCGCAGCCAGCGTGACCTGGATGGTTTCTTCCTTGCTGTCGCGCAGCACGGTCAAGGTGACTTTCTGCCCCACCTCGGTGGCGCGCACCAGGTAAGTAACCACGTCGTCGAACTCCTTAACCGCTTGCCCGTCGATAGCTACAATCACGTCGCCACCCACGCGCACATCCTGGCCTTCGATCTTGACCTGGCGGTCGCTGCCCTGCAAACCCGCTTTGTCGGCCGGTCCCCCGGGCACTACGTCCACCACCAGAGCACCGCGCTGATCAGAGTTCAGTTTCATGGCGTCGGCCAGATCAGGGTTGAGAGAGACGCCGCTCACGCCCAGCCAGGCATGCTCGAAGTGGCCGCTCTTGATAAGCACTGGTACCACCTTGCCCACGATAGCCGAGGGGATGGCGAAGCCGATGCCGGCTGAGGCACTTACCGGCGAGATGATGGCCGAGGTGACGCCGATCACCTGGCCCTGGTCATTGACCAGCACGCCGCCTGAGTTGCCGGGGTTGATAGGGGCATCGGTCTGGATAACGTCGGGGATGCTGTAGCCGGACCCCTGACCGTCCTGGGATTCCACAGGCAGGAGCCGTCCCAGGGCGCTGACGAAGCCGACGGTCATGGTCCCTTCCAGGGCGAAGGGGTTGCCGATGGCCACCGCCAACTGGCCTATCTTGACCTGGGTCGAGTCGGCCACCTGCACTGGCTGCAAGCGCTCGGCTGGCACGTCTACCTTGACCACGGCCAGGTCACTGTCCGGGTCGGTACCTACGACCTCGCCTGAGACGGTGGTGCCGTCGTAGAAGGTAACGCTGATTTTGTCGGCGTCGGCCACCACGTGGTTGTTAGTGATGATGTGTCCTTCTTTATCCCAGACAAAGCCCGATCCCGCCCCCTCGCGGAAGAACTCCTGCGGTTCCTGAGGCGTAGCCGGCGCCTCGGAGAAGGGGAAGCCAGGGATATCGGGGAAAGTCGGGGCGGTCACTTCCTCTTTCTGGACGACGCGGATGTTGACCACCGACGGGTTGACCTGGTCGTAGATGTGTTGCAGCGTCCCCTCTAGCGCAGCCATTACCTCGGTCGAGGACGTGGTTGGTGGGGCCACGGCAGCCGCTGCCGCCGCTATCGGCGCTGATTGAGGAGCTGACCGATCCAGCGATATCGATATCGAAGGAACAGCCGGCAATCCACAGCTTGTCAGCAGCAAGGCTGACAAAAGAATTGAAATAAGCATCGCATAACGTTTCATTGTATAGTCACCTCCTGTGTTCTTGTGATTTTTGTACTAAGGATTGAGAATTAAATAACTTCCTCAAATGCAAGTGAAATACTAGCCTGATTCAGTTGGCTAATGGGTGAGTTATTAAATCCTTAGTCCTAAAGGTATTCCTTTGGTTGACAGGTTTAGTCCGCTCGCAACGGACCAAATTGTTAAGTTGCTGTTGAACCAATTGTAGGATACCACGGAGATAGGTCGATCGTCTTTAAAGGAATCTAAAAGCGACCTTAAGACAACCTTAAGACATCATGCAGCTTAATTGAGTTGGGGGTGGGGAGAAACGAATGAACGAACAGGGAGGGAGGTAGAGTACGATACGCCTGCACAGACAAGTTGATGCGCCAGGTTAGGTCTTCAAAAAGATTGGGCTATTATTTTCTTGGCATTGCCTTAAATGAGTGGCTTACCCATCGTCTCTGATGGTACTTTCAGGTAGCGTAGAGCGGCCTGGCTGAGATGTTGAACCAGTTGCTGTGGCTCTCCACCTCCGATTGAGACTTGTCCTCCCGCCATAGTTCCGTGACCGCCAGCCGCGCCTCGATCACCGACGATGCCCCGCACCAGTTGAACGGCGCCACCGCGCCGCTGACGGGTCCGCACCGAGAGGATCAAGTTGTCTTGGTAAATACCCATACAGATGATCCATCGGATACCCTCCAGGCGTAGCAAAAGGTCGGCCATTTCCGCTGCCAAGTCTGGGTAGGCCATATGACCAACGTACGAGATTATAACACCCCCCTGGTACACTCGTGCAGTGTGCAAGGCCGCATCGAAGCTCCGAAAGTACTCGACTGGAACCTGGGCACGCTCAATGTCCACCAGGGCCTCTACGTCGA
Source organism: Anaerolineae bacterium (assembly GCA_034412795.1). Lineage (GTDB taxonomy): Bacteria > Chloroflexota > Anaerolineae > 4572-78 > NAK82 > JAUVPY01. The sequence goes on along the minus strand of DAOUMD010000187.1, from coordinate 25,862 downwards.
TACGAGGCTGAAGATAAAAATAGGCCGCCACATCGGTTGGACTTGCCCCCCGACCCAAGCCCATAGTGTCGGTCTTGATGCCGTAAAACAGGGCAGTCGCCAGGTATGAAGATATCTCGACGTCGGCAACCTGGAGATACTCAGTCAGGATACTTGAAGTTGCGCCTACGTCGGAGCGCACGTCGGCAAAAGCCGCCATGGCCGTTTCTTCACGCCAGGGATGGTGATCGATCACGATGGTGGCTGTGGACTTGGACGGCAAAGCATTGTTGCCAGCCCCGGGCTGGGTGTCAACCAGGGCTTTCGGCACCCGCTGACGCAACTTCAGGCTGGTCAGTCGCCGAAGTGGACGATCAAGGTAATGTACCAGGGCCTTATTCTCAGCCCGGCCAATGATGCCCTTGTAGACAATGTCAGCCCTTACACCTAGCCTCTGTTCCAGTAGATAACCCAAAGCAACCGCACTGGCAATGGCATCCGGATCAGGATCATTATGAGGCAGGATAAGCAGGCTGTCAAAGCCACTCACGACCTCACGCAGTGCCTCAAGTCGCTTGTATACCATATCCGACGTCATTCATCGGTTCCCTGGAAGGAATAACCTACGCCGGGAATCGTCAGGATGTAGGATGGATTGCGTGGGTCCGCTTCCACCTTGGTGCGTAGCCGACTGATCAGTCCGCGGACCAGTTCTCGGTCACCCCGGCCGCTGTAACCCCACACTCGCTCCACAATGGTGTCGGTAGGGAGAACCTGTCCGCGGTTGATCATCAGCGTATACAGAAGACGGAACTCGAGGTGGGTGAGACGCTTGGACGAACGACCGCTGACCTCGACTGTTCGCGTCGCCGGGTCTAGTGTTAACCCCCCCAGATTTAGAGAGGGCAGGCTGAAAATAGGCACGCTTCCGGCCCGGCGTAACAGGGCGCGCACCTGGGCGATTAATAGACGTGCACTGAAGGGGCGGGTTATCACTAAATCCACCCCCATCTCCAGGATCGCATAGTGCAGCTCTTCATCTACCGAGTCTACCACGATAATCAGCGGTACATGACCCTCGGCGCGCACACGCCTCACCTGATCCTGAGGGGAGCATCTTGAAAGCGCCAGCAGGACCACATCCGTGGGACGTTCCTGCCAGGTGTCCATGGCGCGATTCAGATCTTTGGCTGTGGTTATAGTCAATCCCGCCCGCTGTAGAACCAGCGAGAGGAGCGCAGATTCATCAGGGTCTTCGGCGAGCAGTAGGGCATACATAGTAGGAAGTCCAACTCTCCGGTTATCCGGTCAGTGCCGCCAGGCGTTCGCGGAGCTTTTCAGCCTGTTCTTGTAGGCCGGTCAGTTTATCCCGCTCCTTTTGCACAACCTCGGCCGGTGCTTTGGCAACAAATCCTTCGTTACCCAACAGTTTCTGGCTGCGAGCAATGCCATTTTTTATGTGTTCCAGTTCTTTCTGTAGACGTGCCCGTTCGGCTTCCAGATCTATCATCCCGGCCAGCGGCAGGTAGATTTCGACGCCGCCTACCACCAGCGTCAGCGCCTGCTCCGGCTCATCGAGCAAAGAGTGTCCAATGCGCAGGCCGTCGGGATCAAGCCGGGCCAACTCGACCAGAATATCACGCTGAGAGGAAAATAGATCAGAGTTGTCTCCGGCCACAATCTCCGCGACGATCCGACGGGCGGGTTGCACATCATAATCAGCCCGGGCGTTGCGAATGGCGCGGACGACGTCCATTACCAGTTGCATAGTCCCATCCGCTTCCTCGTCCACGTCCCCTGCGGTGGGCCACGTGGTAACCATCAGCGAACTATCCTCGTGAGGTAAATGTTGCCAGGTTGCCTCGGTGACAAAGGGCATAAAAGGATGGAGCAGCCGCAGCGTCCGGTCAAGCACGTAGACCAACACTCTGCGCGCCGTGGCCTGGGCGCGGACGTCAGTTCCATAAAGACGTATCTTGGCAATTTCAATGTACCAGTCAGCGTACTCGCCCCACAGGAACTCGTAGATCTGGCGCCCGGCCTCTCCGTATTGATAGGCGTCCATGAGTTGGGTCACGATCTCGATGAGGCGGTTGTGGCGGCTGATGATCCAGCGGTCTGGTAAGGCCATCGCCGACAGGTTCCAAGTGCCGCTCCCGGCGTCGAAGGCAGCCCCCAGATTGCTGACCACAAAGCGAGTGGCATTCCAGATCTTGTTGGCGAAATTGCGGTTGGCGATGATGCGTTCTTCGCTCAGGCTCATGTCATTGCCCGGGGTGCTGCCGGTCAGCAGGGTGAAACGCAACGCATCGGTGCCGTATTGGTCCATCATTTCCAGCGGGTCGATTACGTTGCCGGTCGTCTTGCTCATTTTTCGGCCTTGTGCGTCGCGCACCAACCCGTGCAGATACACCGTGTGGAACGGAATCCCACCGGTCATCTCCAGGCCCTGCATGATCATGCGTGCCACCCAGAAGAAAAGGATGTCATAGCCGGTCTCCATCACGTCGGTGGGATAGAAGCGCTTGAGGTCATCCGTCTCGTCGGGCCAGCCCAGGGTGGAGAAGGGCCACAAGCCAGAGCTAAACCAGGTATCGAGCACGTCCGGGTCTTGCTCTAGATTCCCCCCGCCGCATTTCTCGCAAGTGCTTGGGTCCTCGCGGGCGGCAGTCATATGCCCACAGTCGCTGCAATACCACACCGGGATGCGATGTCCCCACCACAGTTGGCGGCTGATGCACCAGTCGCGGATGTTCTCCAACCAGTTATAGTAGACTTTCGCAAACCTTTGGGGCACAATCTTGATGCGCCCATCGCGCACCGCCTCCAGGCCATCTTCAGCCAGTGGCTGCATCTTCACAAACCATTGCGTGCTGACCATTGGTTCAACCACCTCGCCACCACGCTGGGAGCGGGGCACCTGTAACGTGTATGCCTCGCTCTTGATGGTCAACCCGGCCGCTTCCATGTCGGCCCACAGCTTCTCACGGCACTCGTAGCGGTCAATCTCGGCGTAAGGGCCGGCGTTTTCGTTCATCGTCGCGTCAGAGTTGAGAACATTTAGGATCTGCAAGCCATGACGCTGGCCAATCTCGAAGTCGTTCGGATCGTGACCGGGTGTGATCTTGAGTGCCCCCGTGCCGAATTCCATTGAGACGTAGGTGTCGTGGATAACCGGGATGGTGCGATTGAGTATCGGCACCAGGCACGTTTTGCCAATGAGGTGACGATACCGCTCGTCGTCAGGGTGGACGGCCACGGCTGTATCGCCCAGGATGGTTTCCGGTCGGGTGGTCGCCACCGGGATGTAACCCTGGCCCGGACCTTGGTCCAATTGTGCCCCGGCAATAGGGTACTTGAAATAATAGAGGGTACCCTCCTCTTCGCTGTACTCCACCTCCAGGTCGCTGACTGCGGTCTGCAAACCTGGTGACCAATTGATGAGGTACTCGCCGCGGTATATGAGTCCCTTGTCATAGAGACGCACGAAAGCTTCGCGCACCGCGCGTGATAGCCCTTCGTCCAGTGTGAACCGCTCGCGGCCCCAGTCGCAACTGGCCCCTATACGCCGCAGTTGGGTTTGGATACGCCCGCCGTATTTTGCCTTCCATTCCCAGGTGCGGCGCAAGAATTCCTCGCGTCCGATCTCCTGGCGGCTGGTCCCTTCACTGAGCAGCATACGTTCCACCTGGAGCTGGGTGGCGATCCCCGCGTGGTCGCTGCCTGGGACCCATAGAGACGCGTGCCCCAACATACGATGATAACGAATCATTAAGTCCTCGACAAAGGTGGTCAGCGCATGCCCCATGTGCAACTCACCCGTCACGTTCGGGGGTGGCATAGAGATAACGAAGGGCTGGGCATCAGGGCCGGCGATCTCCGGCTTAAAATAGCCCTGGCTGTCCCACCAGTCGTAAATAGCGATCTCCACGGCCTGGGGATCGTAAGCTTTGGCCATTTGGGTGGTGTCTATTGGGCTTTCGGTCATCGTGTATTCACCTCATGACAAGAGTTACAGGTTGACGCTTCCTCATTAACGATCATCGGGATTCTGGGCAACTAAACCTTCGACGCGGGCCGTATCGCAAAGCATCTCATCGGCTGAGACAAACACCAAACAAAACCCCCCTTCATCCAAGGACGAAAGGGGGAGGACTTCCGCGGTACCACCTCGGTTCTGACACGTAAGCCCACGCTGCTTGATCCATGGCGCGGCTAATGCGTCAGCACTCTCGACCGCGATAACGGGCGGACCCGGGGCAGCTTACTTAAATAGATTCTCTTTAAACTGCCCAACTCCCAGGTGACCTTCGGCAGATGGCACTGCGAGAGGCTTCCAGCCGGTGACCTCTCTTCTCTATCAGGCCGGAACCTGCCTACTCTTCCTGTTCGCTGTCTCTAAATGTAATATAAAAACAACCAAGACGATGGGCCTCATCGCCCTGGAATTGATCACAGTATAGCCGATGAAGGCGGGAATGTCAAGGGCCAAGCAAAAACTGGCCGCTAAAGGCCAACAAGATGAACCGAATGCTCTTACCGGCCCATGCAGCTAACACAAATTGCCAGACCGGCATTCGCAGTGTGCCGGCGACAATACCACCTATATCGAAGGCCGGGTTAGGAATAAGGGCCAGCAAGAAAATAACCACCATGCCTCCCTTACTGTGCATCCGATTCTCAAGATGATGGTAGAGAGCCCGGTCTTCGACGACGGCGCGGCCACCAACGCCGGCCAGGTAACCGGTCAACTCGCCTAAAGCGGCCCCCAGCCCGGCTACAATCCCAACTGCCACTGGATTCAGCGATCCACCCACGGCAAACACAACTGCGTAGCTAGGAGCAGGTAGGATGAGCGTGGCATTGCCGATGAAGCTGATCAAGAAGACGCCCGGGTATCCATAGATGGCGAAGTCTCTGATATGGTCGCGCAGCAGGATAATCCCCACACTGACCCCAATGGCCGCCAGCACCGCGGCAACGCTCACCAACCAATGTCGTCTCTTCGTTGCTGGCTTGGCAGGCGGGGACGCTGTATTTAGCGATGATAATTCGGTTTCGGTCATAACGTCTCGGCTTGGATCCCCCAGACGAGTGGTGTTCCTATGAGGGGAGCTTAAAGAGCATGAAGTGCCCGCTCAAGGCGAAAGGACGAGACGAAGACTCTTGCCAGCCCGGGTTGACAATATGAACTTCCAGAACAAGCCCGATTTCTTGGTTTTGTCCAAGCTTAAGCTAAAAGATCATACCCAGATGTGCCAGGAGAGTTGTAGTCCTTGCAGTCAGATCACTCCTCTGTGATGAGAATCTCCTCCATAAAGTCACCTTGCTCCAGGCTGAGCACCACATCCATGCCTTTGGTTACTTTGCCAAAGACTGTGTGCTTGCCATCGAGATGAGGCTGGGGTTCGTGGCAGATAAAAAACTGGCTGCCGTTGGTGTTCGGACCAGCGTTGGCCATGCTCAGACTGCCGGTCTCGTGCTTGTGGGGGTTGTCCTTGGTCTCGTCTTCGAATGTATAGCCCGGTCCCCCAGCGCCAGTGCCGTGCGGGCATCCCCCCTGAGCGACGAATCCAGGAATAACGCGATGGAACGTTAGTCCATCATAGTACCCATCATGTGCCAGGAATACGAAATTGTTCACCGTTTTGGGAGCCTTTGCCGCGAAGAAGTCAAGTTCGATGTCGCCTCGATTGGTCTTGATCGTCGCTGTATAGGTTTTGGTTGAATCGATCGTCATTTCTGGGTATGAAGAATATCGTCTTGCCACGTTTTTCTCCTATTTTCTAAGGTCTTAATGACTGCCAGGTCAGTTTACCACGAACTGGAATGCTGTCAAACGGTGCGCGTTGTTCCACCAATTGCCCATCGTAACAAGTTCGGCTATCATGTTCGAAACCTTCTGCGAGGGGTTTACCAAACGTGAATATGTCAGTAGTGAGTGACGTTGCAAATAATGTGAAGAGAGGGAGGAGATTTGATGTACTGCTTTACTTGATCCCTCTTCTATTCCTGGCCTTATTCTTCTTCTACCCGCTTCTTTCCATCTTCGTCCTCAGCTTCGCGCCGGAGGGGAAGCTGGATCTTTCGGCGCTGCGCAAACTGATTAGCACTGATTACTATGCCCGTATCCTCTGGTTTACCATATGGCAGGCAACTCTTTCGACGTTGCTCACACTGATATTGGCCCTACCAGGAGCCTACGTCTTTGCCCGCTACCAATTTCGCGGCAAGTCGCTGCTCCAAGCGTTGACGACCATTCCCTTTGTGTTGCCTACGGTGGTGGTTGCTATGGCTTTTACCGCCTTGCTGGGGCCGCGCGGTTGGTTGAACCAGACTTTGATGGTTTTGTTTGGCTTGGGTCGTCCACCAATAAACCTGCAACACACCATCTGGATCATCCTGCTGGCCCATATCTTTTACAATTACACCGTGGTGCTACGAATCGTGGGGGGATTTGGGGCGAATCTCAATCCTCGGATCGAGGAGGCGGCCCGCATGTTGGGGGCTCGCTCGCGCGATGTGCTTTGGCAGGTGACTCTTCCACTGCTGACGCCTGCAATTGCCGCCGCCGCTCTATTGGTTTTTGTCTTCTCTTTTACCAGCTTTGGTGTCATCCTGATCCTGGGCGGGCCGCGCTTCGCCACGCTGGAGGTTGAGATCTATCGTCAAACAGTCAATCTGTTTAATCTGCCGCTGGCAGCCGCGCTTTCCATCGTTCAGATTCTCTTCACATTCAGCTTGATGTGGGTCTATACCCGCCTGCAGGCGCGCACCGCTGTCCCGCTTGATTTGCGTCCCCGAGAGCAAACCCAGCGACGCGTGAGCGGTCTCGACGACCGGCTCATCGTGGGTGCCAATGTAGCCCTGATGCTTGTGCTGCTGCTAGCGCCGTTGCTGGCGCTGGTCGAGCGCTCCTTCACCCTGGGCGGAAACTTCAGCCTCCGTTACTATGGGGAGCTGTTTGTCAATCGGCGCGACTCGATCCTGTATGTGCCTCCCGTCCAGGCTGTGGTCAACTCGTTGGGTTTTGCAGCCGTGGCCGTGGCCGTGGCCTTGGTGCTGGGTCTCATCAGTGCCAGCCTGCTGGCTCGACCAGGGCGACGGCGGGGCATACGTCGCTTGCAGGCCCTTTTCGATCCACTGCTAATGCTGCCTCTGGGTACCTCGGCCGTGACGTTAGGGTTCGGGTACATCATTGCTCTCGACGAACCTCCGCTCAACTTGCGGACGTCGCTCCTGCTGATACCCCTGGCGCACACCCTGGTCGCCTTCCCCTTCGTGGTACGCAGTCTGCTGCCGGCGATGCGCGGTATCAAGCCATCGCTGCGCGAGACAGCCTCGGTGATGGGGGCCAATCCCTGGCAGGTGTGGCGCCAGGTGGATCTGCCCATCGTCGGACGGGCCCTGCTGGTGGGCGCCGTCTTCGCCTTCACCATCAGCATGGGCGAATTTGGCGCCACGGCCCTTATCGCTCGTCCCCAGACACCGACCATGCCAGTTGCCATCTACCGCTTCCTGGGACAGCCCGGCGCGCTGAATTACGGCCAGGCATTGGCTATGAGCACTCTGTTGATGCTCGTCTGCGCGGCGGGTATGATTGCCATCGAGCGCTTCCGTGTGGGCGATATTGGAGAATTCTGATGCTGCTCTCGATTCAGGACATCACCAAGCGCTATGGTGACAAGCTAGCCCTGGCCGGCGTTGGCTTCGATGTGGGCAAGGGTGAAATTGTCTGTTTGCTAGGACCTTCGGGCTGTGGCAAGACGACGCTATTGCGCATTGTGGCCGGGCTCGAGACGGCCGACGGTGGCCAGATTCTCTTAGATGGTCAGGACATCGGCCCCGTGCCGCCCCACCGTCGTGATTTCGGCCTTATGTTCCAGGATTACGCACTCTTCCCTCACAAGAACGTGTTCGATAATGTGGCCTTCGGCATGCGGATGAAACGCATGGGCGAAAATGAAATCAGGCAGCAGGTGAGTGAGGTGTTGACGTTGGTGGGACTGGGGGGCTTTGAACAGCGCAGCGTGAATGAGCTCTCCGGTGGGGAGGCACAGCGAGTGGCCCTGGCGCGCAGTCTGGCCACCCGCCCGCGCCTTCTCATGCTCGATGAACCCCTTGGCTCGCTGGATCGCGCCTTGCGCGAGCGATTGATGACCGAGTTGCGCGATATCTTGACTGAGGTGGGGGTCACTGCCCTGTACGTGACTCACGATCAGGCCGAGGCTTTCGCCATTGCCGACCGGGCGGTGGTGATGAACGCTGGTCGCGTGGAGCAGATTGCTCCACCGGAGATGATTTATCGTTGCCCGGCTACTCCCTTCGTGGCTCACTTCCTGGGCCTGACCAACCTGGCACAAGGGTTAATCCTCGATCAGGGCTTGGTGACGTCAGCCTGGGGCGATGTCAGGGTAGACACCGGGGATCACGTGGTGGGCGATAAGGTAAACGTATTGATCCGGCCTGAGGCGGCCAGGTTCGCGGCCGAGGACCAGTTGATGGGCAAGGGAAACGTCATACGCGGGAAACTGACCACGCGCTCGTTCCGCGGGGGCCGTTATCGAGTGCGAGTACAACCAAAAAGCGGACCTCCTCTCGACTTTGAGTTGCCCGCCATCGGCGAGCTGCCGCTAAGGCCAGGCAGCCGTGTGACGATTGAGTTAGACCCCGGTGGCATGGCTCTATTGCCAGCAATGGAATAACACAAACATTTTCCAAAAGAACTCATCAACTCAGTCCCCATCTTGTAGACAAACCTCTCTATTTCGGTGCATCCCGCCCCATCGAGGCTCATCCGGTCTGGACGAATAGTCCACGTTAGACGTATCTCATGATTTGCCAGGGCATAACTTGTGTGCTATAGTTGTTGCAATCAATTGCAACAACTATAGCAGGCAATAAAAGAGAGGAGGCCTATCCAACCGTAGACCTGGCAGAATGCTGCATCCAATCAAATCAAGGCAACGCGTGTGCTGTTAACACACGTGCACCTAACATCAGGAGGGAAGAAGGACATCATGAGAAAGACGCATTTCAGTCTGATGATTTTGACCGTTCTCGTATCAGGCCTGCTCCTTGGTTGTAGCGCCCAGGAGACGGGCAGTCTACAATTCGTCGCCAACGGCGAGGACTTTGTGCGGCAGGGCTTTGTTTCCAAGGATGGCTGGGCCATCAGCTTTGACCACGTGTATATTAACCTGACCGACATTACTGGCTACCAGACCGATCCGCCCTACGATCCCCACGCTGGCGGTGAGGTAACGGCTCAGGCCGAAGTAGGTCTCGACGGCACGCATACTGTGGACCTGGCTGAAGGGGGTGAAGATGCCCCGCCCATCCCCGTGGGTGAGGTATCCGGTGCGCCCGTCGGGCATTACAACGCCAATGCCTGGAAGATGGTGAAAGCGGAGGAAGGCGTGGCCTCCGGCTACTCGTTGGTCATGATCGGCTCGGCAGAGAAAGATGGTCAGACCGTGGATTTTACCATCCAGGTCGAAAACGAGTATGAGTACACTTGCGGCGAGTATGTCGGCGACGAGCGTAAAGGCATCCTTGAGAAGGATGGTGCCGCCGACCTGGAGATGACGTTCCACTTTGATCACATCTTCGGTGACGCCGAGTCGCCCATGGACGACGAGTTAAACGTCGCCGCGCCGGGCTTTGAGCCCTTTGCCGCCGTCGCCGGTGGCTCCGGGACGCTGCGGGTTGATATGAGCGGGCTTGAGAGCGCTATGTCACCATCCGACTACCAGATGTTGGTAGACATCCTGCCCACGTTGGGCCACGTAGGCGAGGGACACTGTCATAGCGAGGCACATTGACGCTGCGTCTCGCGATGGCGGTGTTTTCCCCCTCCCCCAGCCCTTCTCCGAGGAGTGGGAGTCAAGTCTCTCTCCCCCGCGGGGAGGGCTGGGGTTTTCTCGGTCTGGTCACACCACCCGCGCCGTGACCCTATCTCCTCCAGAGGGCTGGGGTGAGGGGGAGCATCCAATCTGATTCATTTTCGAGGGGCTTGTCATGAAGTGGAAAGCAATGTTATTGTTTGTCTCCCTTTTCCTTCTGTTCGCGGTCGGGGAGGCGCTCGCCCATGGGGCCAAGATCGAGTACACGGTCAGCATGGCCGTGGAGCTCCAAGCCACCTACGATACTGGCGAGCCGCTGGCCGGCGGCCAGGTCACCGTCTATGCCCCTGGCGATCCCTCTACTCCCTGGCTGACAGGCGTGTGCGATGAAGAGGGACGCTTTATCTTTACGCCTGATCCCAACAGGCCGGGGACCTGGGACGTCCAGGTGCGCCAGGCGGGTCACGGTGACATCGTGCATATCCCCATCGGCGAGGGTGTGGCGACCTCGGGCGGCGGGGGTTTTACGCCTGCCCAGATCGCACTGATGGCTGTCAGCGTCGTCTGGGGGTTCGTCGGCACCGCTCTGTTTTTCTCTCACAAGCGTACAACACCGCCTGAGGAGCTGAAAGTCTGATGCACATCCCGGATGGAATTCTCCCCACCGCTGTCTGCGTTGCCGGCTACGCAACTGCCGGGGCGGCGACCTGGTATTCGCTGCGCAAGATCAACCAGCGCGAGGATCCTGAGGCCGGCGTGCCCGCTGCAGCGCTGCTCACGGCCGGATTCTTTGTCGCTTCCTGGATCCACATCCCGGTGCCGCCAACCAGCGTCCACCTGGTCTTGAACGGGCTTTTGGGTGCAGTCCTGGGTTACTATGCTTTTCCGGCCATCCTCATCGGTCTCTTCTTTCAGGCGGTGATGTTCCAACACGGCGGCCTGAGCACGCTGGGCGTCAACGCGACGATGATGGGCGTCCCGGCCTTGCTCGCTTATTTTGTCTTTCGCCTGCGCCGTGTGGTATGGCGCGGGCGCGACCGCCAGACCCGTGGCTACCGATCCTTGACCGCCGGCTTGGGGTTTGTGGCCGGCGCTCTTGGCCTGGGACTGGCCGCCGTGATTTCCTTGGTACTGCTCATCACGACTATCCCGGCCCACCTCGACGCAGAAGTGGAGCGGGCCAGCATCTATGCGCTCACGTTAGCCCACGTCCCGTTGATGATTATTGAGGGCGTGTTTACGGCACTGGTCATGCTCTTTCTGCAAAGGGTCAGCCCGGAACTGCTGGACAATGGCTGATACCTTTCCATGCCGATAAAGATTGTTGGAGAATGAATGCACCTTGGACTGGATACCTATGCCCATCTGGACTCACCATTACACCGTTGGGATCCCAGACACAAACTCATCGGCTTGATGAGCCTGGTCTTTGCCTTCTCGTACATGCGCGACCTGCGGCTGTTGCCGGCGATGCTGCTGGTAACTGCCATTCTCTATGCTGCATCAAACCTGCCGCCAGGCTTTCTTCTGACTCGGCTGCGGTATCCTGGTGCATTTCTCCTCATCGTGGCGGTTTTGCTGCCTTTCTTATCCGGTTCCACGCTGCTCGTCCAGATCGGCCCTTTGGCACTGCGGCTGGAGGGATGCCTGGAGTTGTTGCGCATCGTCGTCAAGTTTGTGTCCATTCTCACGCTAGGGTTGGTTCTCTTTGGCACTGCTCCGTTCCTGACTAGCATCAAGGCCATGCGCGCCCTGGGATTGCCCCCCATCCTGGCCGATATGACGTTCCTCTCCTATCGCTACCTCTTTGAGATCGGTGACGACCTGGAGCGGATGGAGACCGCCATGCGGTTGCGCGGCTTTCACGCACACCGTTTCAGCGCCCGCGGTTTTGGCAGTCTGGCTTCACTGGCCGGCAGCATCCTGGTGCGCAGCTACGAGCGCTCCAGTCGGATCTACAAAGCCATGATGCTGCGTGGCTACGGCCAGGCCCCGCACCAGGTGTACGACGAGTTCGAGACCCGTCGTGCGGACGTGATGGCCCTGGCCGGCCTGGGCCTTGTCGCCGCAGGCTTTGTCCTCGCCGAGGTTCTCCTGCGCCGGTAAGTAGGTCTATAGTTCGTAGTAACGACTTCAGTCGTCTAACCAGCATCTGACCAGCCCCAAAACGACTGAAGTCGTTACTACGGACTATAGACCTTACTTACGCCTCGGTATATTGTATTTCGTTTGCATTTAAGGAAGTTATTTAATTCTCAACCCTTAGTTTCGGGGTCCAGGGGCTGGATAGCAAGGTAGGAAGCAAGACGATGGAGGATCATTACGCACTCGCCGTCACGGATCTGTCCTACTCGTATCCGGATAATCCTGGCGTGTTGCGCGATGTCAACTCGCGAATCAGGCCAGGCGAGCGGGTGGGCTTTATCGGTCCCAACGGCGCGGGCAAGACAACGCTGTTTCTGTTGTTCTGCGGTGTGCTCAAGCCCGACCAGGGCCAGATCGTGCTGTTTGGGGAGCCCCTTACCTATGGGCGTTTCCGTTCGGAGATAGGTATGGTCTTCCAGAACGCCGATGATCAGCTTTTCAGTCCCTCGGTATGGGACGATGTCGCCTTTGGCCCCCGGAATCTGGGGCTGACAAAAGAGGAAGTTGAAGACAGAGTCACCGAATCCCTCTCGATCACGGGTGTTCTGGATTTGGCCGACCGAGCGCCCCACCATCTCTCCGGCGGCGAGAAGCGCATGGTCTCTATTGCCGGCGTGTTGGCCATGCACCCCCAATTGGTGATCTATGATGAGCCCAGCGCCAACCTCGATATGTGTTCGCGACGCCGCCTCATTCGCTTCTTACAAGCCTCGCAGGAGACCTTTCTCATTGCGTCTCACGACCTGGAACTTCTCCTGGAGGTGTGCGACCGCGTTGTTCTGCTGGATAAGGGGCAAATCATCGCTGATAGGCATCCTCGCGCGGTGATGGGCGATGTCGATTTGATGGAAGCACACGGCATGGAGTGCCCCTATTCGTTGGCCCTGCATGCCGAGCCGTATCGGGGATGTTTGCGTACTCCAGGAACTATGTCTGGGTGATGATATGGAACCATCTGACGAACTAACCCGGTATGACCTGACGCGCCGGCGGCTGCGAGACGCCTTGGCCGGCCAACTTTCCGTCAAGGCAGACCTCGAAAGCACGGTCACCACTTATGCCTACTGGGTGTGCACGGCTGTTAGCGAACGGGGCGCGGATTGGGAAATGACGTTGCGTGACTACATCGGACGTGCACTGCGCGAAGCAGTGCGCGAGACGGAAGCGGACCTGCGCGAGTTTGCGTTGCTGCGTCGCATGTTGCGCGTCGTGCCGGGGCCAGGGCCGGTGCTGGATGTAGGCGCGGGATGGGGCCGATTGGCCCCGCTGTATGACGAGTTGAGCCTGCGCGCGGTGTACGTCGAGCCGGCCGGGCTGGGTGTGCAGTTGCTGCGCCGCAACCGTCCCGACCAGGTTGTGCGCTCGGTGGGCGAGGCGCTGCCGTTTCCGTCGGCCGTGTTTCCGGCAGCGTTGATTGGCTGGGTCCTGCATCACCACTCGTCCGATCTGGATGCGGCCGGCATCCTGCGTGAGGTGGCGCGTGTGCTCGTGGCCGGTGGGTGGTTGTTTTCCATCGAGCCGCTTGGGGCGGGCTTTGATATGGAGCAGTGGAGAGAGCTGCTCGCGCAAAGTGAGGTTAACGTTGAACTGTGCAGTACTGAGGAGTTTTTCCAGATGCCAGACGCGCGGGGCGGAGTTGAGCGTTACACGCTGGTGCTCGGAAAGACGCCTGCAACAAACAGGTAAGAGCGTGCAGCAAACCTGGGAAAGAGGCGACGGATGTGTCAGGCCAAAGCGTACCTTGACGAATGGCAAATCATGGAAGAGATCACCTTTCGGCCAGGTTGCTAACTGGAATCTATAGGATTGTAAAATGAACGGTTCAGAACTTGTCCAGGCTGTGTTGCAACAGCGCCAGTGGCTTATGGAGATGGCCCGCGGTTATCGCGCCGCGCAAATCCTGTTCGCGTGCGTCGAGTTGGGCGTGTTTGAAGCGATTGCCGCCGGCGCGCGTACCGCGACAGAGGTCGCCATGGCGACCCAGGCCGACGCACGCGGCACGGAACTCCTCCTGAATGCGGCGGTCGCCATCGGATTGGTCGAGAAGCGTGAGAAGCGTTTCTTCAACACGCCTATGGCGGAAACGTGTCTCATACACGGTGGGCGGGGGTACATCGCTGACAGTCTCAAACTCGAAAGTGCGTTTTATCGCCGCTGGGGACATTTGACGGTGGCAGTCAAAACCGGACAGCGTCCCGAAGACAATGTGCGCGACGAGCAAGCCGACGATTGGGTGAGCCGCTTTGAATACGCGCTCTATAATATGGCGCGCCCCATCGCCCCTTTCATCGCCGACGCGCTCGCACTCCCGGAAGATCGCGCGCTACGCGTCCTGGATGTCGGCGGCGGACACGGCGGGTACAGCATCGCGCTCGCGCGACGTTATCCGCGCCTCACCGCGACCGTGTTCGAATTGCCGCGCGTCGTCCCGGTGACACGCGAGATTGTCGCGCAGGCAGGTCTGGCGGATCGCGTGTCGGTGCACGAAGGCGATTTCCAGCGCGACGAACTGGGCAATGGGTACGATCTCGCGCTTGTCTTCGGCGTGCTGAACGGTGAGCCGCCAGAGGGACGACCGGCATTGATTGCCAAAGTGTTTGCTGCATTGAACCCCGGCGGGCGCATCGTCTTGCGCGATTGCGTGCTGGATGCCGGTCGCACAGGCCCTCCCGAAGCGGCCATCTTTGCGTTGCAAATGCTGCTGGCGACGGATGCCGGCGGACTCGACACGTGCGATGAATGGACGCGCTGGCTGATCGAGGCAGGCTTTACCCGGCCCCAGCCCATCTCTCTACCGGCCTGGATCGGTTCCGCGTTGATTGTGGCCGACAGACCCCGCATCCCCTGATCGTCCTCCCGGCGAGCGGATGGTGGGAACCCACCTGACATCCAATGACGGGAAGTGGTTGTGCCGGCCCTGTAGCGGTCGGACGAAGAGACGGCATCGACGTGGACAACTGTCTGGCATCTGCCGAACTGTCTGATTCTGGCAGCCTGATGGAGGCGCTTGGTGAACCAACGTTATCTGATTACTGGAGGCGCAGGCTTCTTGGGCATCAACCTCACACGTTTCTTGATCGAGCGAGGGTACGCGATTAGGTCCCTTGACCGCGCCGATTTCTGCTATCCCGACGTCGCCGGGAGGGTTGAGGCTATCCAGGGCGACATTCGTGACCCCGGCGTGGTAGATCGAGCGATGGAGGGCATCGACATTGTCGTGCACGCAGCGGCTGCCCTGCCACTGTATCCCCGCGAGGATATTTACTCCACGAACGTCGACGGCACACGCATTGTGCTCGATGCAGCCCATCGGCATCGGGTCCGGCGCTTGATCTACATCTCCACCACAGCCGTCTATGGCATTCCCGATCATCATCCTCTCCGTGAGGACGATCCACTGTGTGGTGTTGGCCCTTACGGTGAGACCAAGGTCAAAGCGGAAGACATCTGCCGTGAATATCTCCAAAAGGGCATGTGTATTCCGATCCTGCGCCCCAAATCATTCGTCGGACCGGAGCGCCTCGGCGTGTTTGCGCTGCTGTACGAATGGGCCAGCGAGGGCAAGCACTTTCCAATTCTCGGGAGCGGTCATAACCGTTATCAACTCCTGGATGTCGAAGATCTGTGCGAGGCAGTTGATTTGGCAGCCAGCCATCATAGTGCAGAGGTCAACGACGTCTTTAATATTGGTGCAAGAGAGTTTTTCACCGTGCGAGAGGAATTCCAGGCCGTCCTGGACGAGGCGGGTTATGGCCGTCGCGTGATCTCCTTTCCTGTCGGGCCGATGAGAGTTGCGCTCAGGGCCCTGGAACGCCTGCATCTGTCACCCCTGTATCAATGGACTTACGAGACGATTGCCAAAGACTCGTTCGTTTCCGTCGAAAAGGCCGCGCGTGTGTTGGGGTTCGCACCCAAATACTCCAACAAGGACGCGCTGCTGAGGAACTATCGCTGGTATATGGAAAATGGGGCCGCTCTGGGCAGAAGTGGTGTCACCCACCGCGTAGCGTGGAACCAGGGCCTGCTGCGGTTGGTGAAAGCTTTTTTCTGATGTGGTCATCAACCGCTGGGTGATGTGGCTGCTGCCCAACCCGGAACAGGCAGTACAGAAGTGGGTGTGGAATGTTTTGCGATGGATGCGATCAATGCGTCCCGTCAGGCGCAGCTTCAGGAACGTTCCTGGCGTGAACGGTTGCTGGTGGGAGATGATTACACCAGCACCTTTTATGTGATTCGTGGACGAAGACAGAAGGACGGATAGGGGGCGATTGCGTATGTCCCGGACAACATTTCACCTGCCACAGCCGCTCGCTGACGGTTTGTGCCTACGCCAGGCAACGGCAGATGACACGAGCGCGCTCGTTGAATTCAACACCCGTATCCACAGCGCAGAGGATGGCATCGCCGTCCGCGAAATGCTCTCCCCAACCCATCCGCGTATGGGACCGGCAAATTTTCTGATCATCGAAGATCTGGCTGCGGGTAACTGCATTGTCGGCTCAGCCTGTCTGATCCCCGAAACCTGGGCGTATGCAGGGATTCCGTTCGAGGTTGGTATGCCCGAATTCGTTGGCACCGACCCGGCATACCGGAGGCGCGGTCTGATGCGTATGACTATGGATGCGCTGCACCGGATAAGCGCGGCGCGCAACATTCCGGTGCAGGCGGTGCACGGCGTGCCCTGGTTCTACCGGCGATTTGGCTATGAATATGTGCTCACCTTTTGGGAAGCCTTCGCGCTGCCGCTGCATCTGGTTCCACTCCAAGCGGAGGGCGGCGCAGATGCCGTGCAGATTCGTCTGGCGACGTCCGACGACGCATCGTCGATGGCCCGCCTGCACACTTATGTCAATGCGTACGCCGTCGTTACTACCCAACCGAGCGAAGCGGAGTGGCACTACCGGCTTGGCGACACCAGTCGGGGTTCGTACACCCAGCGCTACTTTATGGTGTTGGATCCGAGCGGCAACCCCATCGGCTATTACCGTACTTCGACCGAGCTGCATCGCAACCTGCTCTTTGTCCCGGTGATTATACTGGACGATACGATCTCACTCTACGAAGCGCTGCCGCCGATTACACGGGCATTGAAGAGCCAGGGGGAGGCCTATGCCGCCGAGCAGGGCAGCGGCTTCGATGCGATTGTCTTTTCTTTTTCCAGCAATCACGCAGCGCATGATGTGTTGAAAAATCGGCTCTATCGCGGGCGCATCGAACCACTTTACATGCGGGTGGCTGATCTGGCTGCGTTTATGCAACATATTGCACCTGCATTAGAACAACGATTGATAACCTCGGCAATGCACGGTTTCAGCGGTGAACTGCGCTTGAACTTTTATCAAGAGGGAATGCGGCTGCTCTTTGCGCAAGGGAAACTGACGGCAGTGGAAGCCATTGCTGGGCATGTTGGCTATGGTGCTGTCTACGATGGGGCATTTCCGCCGTTGGTTTTCCTCAAGCTGCTCTTTTGCCATCGTTCGCTGGCGGAACTGCTTGCGATGTTTCCTGACTGCCAAGCCAACGAAAAAGCAATGTCGTTGCTCAATGCGCTTTTCCCGAAGCAGGATACACCAGTCAATTTCTAATCAACCTACAGGTTAACAAAGGAGAAACTCATGAACTTGCAATTCCCACCCGTGGCAAAGGTGTTGCCATTGCTGCTGGCACTTGTCCTGTTGAACGCCTGTGCCATGGCCGTGCCCGAAACCGCTGATGCTCCAGATGCCGCTGCATCGCAAACGGAGGAATCTCCAGAAGAAGCAGCCGAAGGAGAATTAGCGACGAGCTATCCCGTCACCATCGAGAACTGCGGGCGCACGCTCACGCTTGACAAGCCACCCCAGCGGGCGCTGGCTTACTATAACTATCTGGCAGAAACGCTGTTGGCGTTTGGCCTCAAAGATCAGATTGCAGCGCTCATGGTCGAATATAGCGGCTTTGAACCAGCACGGGAGTACTCCGCCGATTATGCCAACCTCAATGTGCTGGTGACTGACGGTGATCCTCCCTCTAGAGAAGTGACCCTCAGTCTCAATCCTGACTTTGCCTACGTCGCCTTCCCCGAATACAGCCTGGACGGCAGCAGAGGTTTTGCCACCTTGGAAGATTTCGCCAGCATCGGTGCCCAGGTCTACATTTCGGCTGGACAATGTCCCGGCTTTGGCTATGAAAACTACACAGTTGAGGTTGTACTGGACGATCTCCTCAATTTAGGGCGCATCTTCGGTGTTGAGGAACGGGCGCAGCAGATTGTCGGGGAGACGCGCGACCGCATTGCTGCGGTGCAAGAAAAAGTGGCTGAACTACCGCCGGTCAAGGTGATCTACTATGGCGAACTGACCGGTCAGACCCCGCTCGGTCTATGGCGGCAAGGTTTGCAGAGCGACATTATCCGTCTGGCCGGTGGCGAAAATGTCTTTGCCAGCGGTGAGAAAGACTATGAATTTATCAGCGCCGAGGAGGTCGCTGCGCAAGATATTGAAGCTTTCCTTGTACCCAACGAGGAGGTTGGCAAATTTTTAGTGGAGACCTTCCCCAACCTGGAAGCCTCCCAAAGCAATCGTGTCATTGTTGTACCCCACTACCGCGACGGGATCCACCTAGCTGATGGTGTAGAGGAACTGGCCAAGGCAATTCACCCGGAAGCGTTTGCACAGAGTGACAGTACATCTCCAAGCGTAACATACCCTGTTACCATCGAGAATTGCGGATGCACGCTCACTTTCGATAAAGCACCCGAACGAGTGGTCTCGCTCTATCCACCTAATACTGAGATGCTCATTCTTCTTGGTGTGCAGGATCGTATTGTTGGGGTAGGAGGCTACCAGGCTGCAGCGTACCTGTTGCCAGAGACTGAGGCCGCTTATGAAGGCTTAGCCGAGGTGAAGCTGACTGATGATGGCGCTTCTTCTGTGCCCAGGGAGGTTTTGATCGCGGCCCAACCCGATTTGGTCACCGACAATCAGCCTAACTGGTTCTACAACGCTGAGAAAGGTTTTGCTACGGTCGAGGAAATCACAGCGGCGGGGGCGCAGATCTATACGCTCAGCGCCAAATGTGGCGGCGGTAAGGTTGATGCAACCATCGAGGATATCTACACCGACCTGGAAAATTACGGCAAGATCTTCGACGTTGAAGAACGGGCGGAAGCCGTCATTGCTGAAATGAAGGCTACCATAGCCGATGTCCAGGCGAGGATCGAGGGGCAGCCACCTGTCAAGGTATTGATTTATGACGCTGGTGAAGGTCCACTGAGTGTTTTCGGTCCTGGAACCTATGACTATGTGTTTGAACTGGCGGGCGGCGTCAACGTTTTTGCCGATCTGGATCAGAGCTATGGCCAGGTGAGCATCGAAGAAGTGGCGACGCGCGAGATCGATGTCTTTGTCGTCCCTGATTACGGTCCTGATTATACCTATGCCCCGTCGGCTGAGGAACGGGCGGAGTGGTTGATTCAGGCCTTCCCCGAAACGGAAGCGTCCAAGAATCGCCGCGTGGTGATTCTGCCCTACCAGAACATCAACCCCAGTGCGCAGAATGCCGAAGGGGTGCTGGTGCTGGCGAAAGGATTTTATCCAGAGGCCTTTGAGTAGATGATTGCTCATTTGCCTTCCACCGCTCAGCAAAGTACTACCCTCAAAACGCGCATCCGCACCATGTGGGATGCCGAAGCGCCCCATTATGACCCGGTGGATCAAAAACTACAGGGTGATCGGGTGGCCTGGGAGGACTTCTTACGCGTGGAGTTGGGCGATCAATCGCTCAAGATTCTGGATGTTGGCGTGGGCACGGGTTTTCTTGCTCTGCCACTGGCTAAGTTAGGTCATCGGGTGACAGGATTGGATCAATCGGCGCGGATGCTGGAAATTACACGGCGCAAAGCCGCGGCGAGCGGGTTGGCTGTTGATCTGCACCTGGGCGACGCCGAAGCCCCTGACTTTCCGGATGAGACCTTTGATGTGGTCATCAACCGCTGGGTGATGTGGCTGCTGCCCAACCCCGAGCAGGCGGTACAGGAGTGGGTGAGGATCACCAAGCCGGGCGGACGCATCTATGCCCTCACCACTATCGAAGAGTATGACCGTAAACCCAAAAGGCTCAGGGCCAAGCTGCGCCGCCATCTGGGATTGTTGCTCTGTTCCATTGCCCAACGGCGCAACGCCTGGTATTGGACAAAGTACGGTCATCAGATCGACGAGGAGTTGCCGTTGGCGTCGTTGGATCGAATGGCACTGGAACGCAAAGTAGCACTCTTCAAACTGCAAGGATTGATCGCAGTGGAATGTTTGGCGATGGATGTGATCAATGCATCCCGTCGGGCGCAGCTTCGGGAACGTTCCTGGCGCGAACGGTTGTTGGTGGGAGATGATTACACAAGCACCTTTTATGTGATTCGTGGACAAAGACAGATGGACAGATAGAGGGCGATTGTGTATGTCCCATGATGCACCAAAGAGAGTGGTGACCAGCGGCAGAACCCGCCCGAGGACCTTGTTTTGGACAATACAGGGTGGGCTGCTACTCGCTCTTGTCTTCGCCATCGTGCTGGCGGTCAGCATCGGCGCAGTGGCGATTCCATTTGGGCGAGTGGTGCGCATCATTCTCCGGCACTTGACGCCTGGCTGGGTGATTGTGGATTGGTCGCCCACCGACGACCAGATCGTCTGGGTTTTTCGCCTGCCGCGGGTAATCTTAGCCGTGGTTGTCGGCGCGGCGCTGGGGGTGAGTGGAACCGCTTTACAAGCGGTGACGCGCAACCCCCTCGCCGATCCCTACATCTTCGGCGTCTCCAACGGTGCGTCGGTGGGTGCGGTGCTGGTCTTGACGTTGGGCTCGGCGGTGGTGGGGGGTATATCGCTCTCGCTGGCGGCTTTTCTCGGCGCGCTGATCACCATGCTGCTGGTCTATGCACTGGCGCAGCAACATGGCCGTGCCACGCCCATACGGTTGGTGCTGGCCGGCGTAGCGCTCAGTTATGTGCTCTCGGCGGTGACGAGCTATCTGGTCTTGCGCAGCGCTGGTCCGAGCGGTGGCGCGGGAGTGGTTTTGGCATGGCTGGCCGGCAGCTTGGGCGGTGCTAAGTGGGAGCATCTCGGTCTGCCCAGCGCCGTGGTGGTTGCGACGACGTTCTATCTGCTGCTCCAGGCGCGCCCGCTCAATGCGCTGTTGACAGGTGACGAAACGGCAACCGGCCTGGGTGTCAATGTAGAGCGTTTCCGGCTACAACTCTTTGTGATGACCTCGCTGCTGGTTGGTGTGGTAGTAGCTGTGAGCGGGGCGATTGGCTTCGTTGGCCTGATGATCCCCCATCTGGTACGCATGATGGTCGGTTCGGATCACCGCTGTGTGTTGTCAACGGTGGCACTACTAGGCGGTGTCTATCTGGTGCTGGCCGATCTGGCAGGACGTACGATCATGGCGCCGCAGGAGTTGCCGGTGGGCATGGTCACTGCGGTGTTAGGTGGACCATTCTTTCTGTGGTTGCTGCGCAGACGCAAACGGTAGAGAAGCTACATGAAACTGGAAGTCAATGAAGTAGCCGTGGAGATTGAGAGTCAGCGAATTGTCGATGATATCTCCTTACACGTTGCACCGGGTGAAATTGTTGGGCTGATTGGACCAAATGGGAGTGGCAAGTCGACGCTGTTGCGTTCGGTCTACCGATTGTTGCGCCCGGCGGCGGGCTATGTACAGCTCGGTGGCGATGACGTGTGGAAGCTCAGTGCGCGTGAGGCAGCGCGGCGCACGGGCATCGTGGTGCAAGAGATACCCAGCGATTTTGAATTCACGGTGGGTGAAGTAGTGGAGATGGGGCGTACACCGCACAAGGGACTGTTAGAGGCAGATAACGCACACGATGAAATGATTGTACAGGATGCTCTGCGCCGGGTCAATATGACCGCGTTTCGCGACCGCAGCTTCAGCACCCTTTCCGGTGGTGAAAAGCAGCGTGTGCTGGTAGCGCGGGCATTGGCGCAAGAGCCCAAGCTGCTGGTGCTCGATGAGCCAACTAACCACCTTGATATCCGCTATCAACTGGAGATTCTCGATTTGGTGCGTGGCCTGGGTATCACGACGCTGGTAACGTTGCACGATTTGAATTTAGCGGCGGCCTACTGCAACCGTCTCTATCTGCTCTCCGACGGGCGCATTGTGATGTCCGGCGCACGCGAAGAAGTCTTAGTTCCTGAGTGGGTGCGCAAAGTGTTCGGCGTGGAGACACATTGTGAGGTACATCCGATGACAGGGCAGTTGCATCTGGTCTTCGTGGCGGCGAATGGGGCGAGCCATCTCAACCCAATTGGGAATAGAGCGGAATAACAGCTCGTGATGATCAATCGGCGCATTTTCAGCTTGACCGATTCGGTGCGTTGGCATCTGATCCGTATAACGTTGCTGGGGTTTTGGGAGTGATTGGGGGGATCAACGTCTCGCTTTATGTTCAGCAAGGGGCATCAATTGCCTCAACACATCTTTGGTTCATGGGGGCTGTCCCCACCATTACGTGGCCATTGGACGACGGGCGTGATACGGACCGGCAAGGCTTACTTGAAGTGAAGTGGCCATATTGGCAGATAGACGCAGTTATATTATAATCGTTGTTGCAATCAATTGCAATAGATTGTCAGGGTTGTTCTCCTGTCTGATCCAACCAAATCCCAATACACACAAAGGAGTAAGATCGTGAAGGACAAAATGAGAAAACTGGGACGGACGTTCAACTGGCTGATAGTGCTGGCGGTGTTGAGCCTATTGATACCGCTCAACGCTTTGGCCGCACCTCCAGCCCAGGAGATTACGTGTGAAGTCCAATACATAGTCCAAGCTGACGACTGGCTGAGCAAAATCGCTGATAAGTATTTCGGTAACCCGGCAGCCTATCCTGCCATCGTCCAGGCGACCAATCAAAAAAGCGAGTCGGACGCCGCGTTTGCCCAAGTCAGCGACCCGAACCTGATCGAGGTGGGCTGGATGTTATGTGTGCCAGACGAGGAAACCACCCAGGTTTTGTTGGAAGGTACGGCGGTCTCTCCGGTCGGGACAGAAGGGACCACCTATGCCGAGGAGGTTGTCATCGGTGTCGGTCGCAATCTGTACTATGGCCATACGAGTATCGAGGTCATCCACAATTCGCTGCAGGTGTGGGAACCGCTGATCTACCCGGATGAGAACCTGAACCCTCAGCCGCTCTTGGCCACGGACTGGGAGTCAAATGATGACGCCACACAATGGACCATTTACCTGCGGGAAGGGGTTTATTTCCACGACGGGACATTGCTCACCGCCGACATCGCCGTCGCCAACCTGGAGAAAGACCTGGCGGAGTACCCCATCGCCACGCTGGATCGCATCGAAGCCGTGGATGATTACACTCTCAACATCTATCTAACCGGGTCAACCCCAACCCTGCCCAACTTGCTGGCCAATTACGCATCCGCCATGCTGTCGCCGGCTACCTGGGAACAAGAAGGTGTGGACATACCTATTCCCTTTGGGTCCGGTCCTTTCAAATTTGAGGATTACGTGGATGGGGAAAAGATCATCTTGGTACGCAACGATGACTATTGGGGCCAACCGGCTCAGACGGAGCGTATCGTCTATCGCTACATTCCCGATGCCAACACCCGTCTACTCGCTTTGCAATCTGGGGAGATCGACGCCATCGCCGACGTGGGCTCGATCATGCCCAGTCAAGGTCAAATTGTCGAGGCTGATGAAGACCTGAATCTGTTGCTTCAGGATGTGGTAACAACGCATTACCTGTTTTTCAACAATGACAAGCCGCCTTTTGATAACCAAGCGCTGCGTCAGGCCGTGAGCATGGCCATCGACCGAGAACTGATCGTAAACGAAGCCATCTACGGGTACGGCGTGCCTGCCGTCAGTAACATTACTCAACTGGCAACCGGTTGGGTGAATCCCCAGGCCGAGCCGGAATACGACTTGGAACAGGCTCGAACGTTGGCCGCCAGTGTCTTGGGCGACGAACCGGAGTCGGTAACGTTTGTGCTGAGCAGCAGCCTGGCAAATCGCTGGCCTTATGGTGAGATTGCTCAGATCGTTCAATACACGCTGGCGGACCTGGGCCTGGATGTGGAGATCCAAACCGTTGAAGCGGGCACCTGGAACGAGATGCTGGCCAACGATGAGTATGATATGAGCATGCGTCCCTATACCTTGTCGTCAGGTGATCCAGATGACTTCATGTCCTACTGGGTCAGGTCGGACGGCATCTTTAACGAGAAATATAGCATTAGCTATTCTGATCAGGAAGCTGAAGACCTGGTCGCCAAAGCGTTGGTCGATGTGGACGTGGAGGCCCGCCGGGCTTATTACGACGAATTGCAGTTGCTTCTCAAAGAGCAGGTGCCCTTCACGCCTGTTTACCATGAGGCCACTTTATACGCAACTCGAGACAACGTGTATGGCCTGAGTCTCGACCCTATCTTCAAACCTTCATTGACAACGGTTTACAAAATTGTGGAGTAATTCCAAAGGCGGGCCGGTTTTGAGGAGAGAATAGATCGGCGCTTGGGCGCTTTCGTGAAACAGGTTATCTTGCAGGGGCGAGATCATCTCGCCCCTGTGAGGTAGAGGAAGAGTATCTACAGGTTCGAGTAAATCGAGGCCTTTCCGACGGGATAGTAATGGGGCACATATTATTCAGGAAAATAGTGCTGGGGGTCTTTTACCTCTTCGCCATATCATTCATAGCCTTTTTCATGAGCTTGCAAATGCCGGGTGACCCGGCCGAGATCATTGCCAATCTGGCCCGAGAAGAGGAAGCCCCGCCGGAACTGGTCGATAAAATCAGGCGCGAATATGGCTTTGATAAAAGCTGGGCCGAGCAGTACCGACGTTGGCTGACCAGAGTCATCCTGCGCGGGGACTTGGGCTACTCGACCCGGACGCGGCTGCCTGTCGTGGCCGAGATACACAACAGCTTGCCTATCACCCTTAAGCTGGGGTTGGTCACCTTTGTTGTGACCGTTATCATATCTTTTCCACTTGGACTATATGCAGGGATCACCAAGAGCCAAATCGCTGACTACATCATTCAAGCCGCAACCTGGGTGAGTTACTCAGTGCCGGTCTTCCTGGTGGGGAATATCTTGATCTGGCTTTTCGCCGTGAAATATGACTTGCTTCCTTCCATCGGACACGATTCGTGGAAGCATTTCATCTTACCGGTTACGTCTCTTAGCCTGCATCTTTCGGGCTGGTTGATCCAGGTCATCCGTTCCAGCGTCCAGGAGATCACGCGGCGTTATTATATATTGGTGGCCAAGGCCAAGGGATTGCGAAAAAAGCGCATTGTGATGCTTCATCTTTTAAAACCCGCTTTGTTGCCCATTGCAACGGCGTTCCTGATGCAGCTTGGCAACTTGATCAGCGGTTCGTTTATTATTGAAACAGTGTTTGCCTGGAATGGGATCGGCCGCCTGTTGATCGACTCGATCATGGCGCGTGACTTTCCCATGATACAAGGGGTTGTGCTTTACGTAGGGAGCATTTTCGCTCTCATCAATGTATTGATTGATCTCCTATACTTGTACGTAGACCCATCCACAGCAACACACTTAGTAAATGTCCGTAAATAACTTTGCATTTCAGGACTGCCGGTCCTGGCGAAAGGTTAATTGGCTCTACGCAGATTAGTAGGCTAGGTGAGCAATTCAGAGTGCCAAAAGAGGTCATGTCATTCTGAGCTTTGCCAAGACGCTAAGGCGTCACTCATTGTGCAAGAAACGTGACACCTACATCATGTCATCCGAATGACACGTCATCCTGAGCGCAGCGAAGGATCTCGTTTCCCTTTGCGATGCGAGATTCTTCGCCTGCGGCTCAGAATGACATGCTTATCAGTTGTTTCTTAGTAGCCATAGGCGAAGA
>DAOUMD010000186.1:0-11937 GCA_034412795.1 Anaerolineae bacterium | reverse complement strand
CCAGGTCGGCGTCAAAGCCCACCACGTTTCCTTCCGCATCCAGCGACTCGAAAGGCGGAAAACTGGCATCGAGGCCAACGCGCAACTCCCCCGTGGCCTGCACCCGCTCCAGCGTCTTGTCGTCCTCGCGCCCTTGAGCCAGCAGGCCCAGTGTCACGGCCCCCAGTATAAGAATGATTACCCCAGCGACGACCCAGCGCCTGAGTACTCTAGTTTTCATATTACTAAATGGAAGATTGGATGGTTGGAAGGCTGGAAGGTTGGGAGCAGGCTGATCAACCTGTTGCCACGCCACCAACTGGACATGTTCTGACCACTTTCGCTGGCCAACTCAATCAGCGTACAAACTCTTGGCTTATCAGCTCCTCAATCTAGGATGGTTCAGAAATAGGGTAACACTTTCTCAGCCGGACGAATGACGAATGACGAACGACGAAGAGATCCAGGCTAATAATTGGTCCTTCGTCTTTCATCCTTCGTCTGCAATTGTTACCCTAATTTCAGGGACATCTGAACCATGCCCTCAATCTCTTGGATAAGAACAGGTAGATTCGGGCGGGAAAAGCTCATTTGGAAATTTCTCCGTTAGTGTGTACAGAAACAGCTCATAGTCTTCCGGGGTACGCAGGAGGTCACTCATGCAGCTACCTGAATCAACCCTTTCAAACTTGGCTCGCTGCCTTGTAGACGCTGAACTTCATTGCGATACTCAGCTTGTCGTGTCAGCCAGGTACGGTATACGCTGGCCCACTCTCCAAAGTCTAGCACCCAACTATCATCTTCGGGTTCTTCACCTCTCATATATGCAGCATAAAAGGTCTCAGAACGCAGGCCATATTTGCGCTCGAAATCTATCATTTCTTCTTCGAGGGCGTGAATATCTGCAAGAATCTCTCGGAGTGTCATAGAGACTCACCTCCCACCACAATTGTTGGAATACACAGAATTCCAGCCAGAGTACCTATTCCCAAGTCTGTGGGGGAATCGCGGCTGACACACGAGTTGGCTGATGTTGGCATAATACCGCCAGGCACATTTTCTGTCAACCTCATGAGAAGATCGAGAAACCGCCACACTATCCTGTGTTGAATACCCAGTTTACCAACCAACCATCCATCCAACTAACCAACTAACCAACCGACCAGCTAACCAATCAAATCACTCTTCCTGGTCATCACTCCCCATCAGCTTCTCATATGCTGCGGGCGGGGCGATGAGCGGCTTGAAGCGATAGGCACCGATGCCGTTGTGCCAGCGGACGATGACGATCACTTCATTCTCGGGGTCATAGACCTTGACGATGTCGGCTACGTCATCGATGGGCCAGCCTCCCCGTTCCTCTTGAGCCTCGGTGTCGGAAAGGTAGACCAACGGACCGACCTGAAGCCTCTCTTCGTCGGCCTCCTCGCCCTCGATCAAAACAGCGCCGCGCCCTGCTTTCTGGTAACCGTCCCAACTGACGGCCGATATGCGGTCAATGTTGGCCGCGATCAGATTCTGGCTGATGATATATCTACGCTGACTCACCGCTTACTCCTTCCAGGTGTTATGATGTGAGTTTTACCTTTCATCCTGCCACGTCATTCTTGGCGATGATTTTCGTCGGTTGCACGCGTACCACAAGCTCTCCTTCAACACTGTTGCGTTTGCCATAGGCATCGGCCAATTCTTCACCCATATAGCGGGCCGCAATTCGCCTGGCCCAATAGGTCCGCTCGTTCGCATCCTCGGTGATGGTGACGGTCCCTTCAACCACTACAAAGGCATAGGGTGGGATTTCCTCATCCACACAAATACTGACCCGAGGGTCACGCCGCATATTGACAGCTTTCACCGATTCATGCCAGGTCGTAAATACCAACTTATCGTCATCCAGGTCAAACCAGATCGGCGCAATGTGCGGACGGCCATCTTTTCGTACCGTGGCAAGTTTGCCGGTTCTGGCACCTTCCAATAGAAATTGTTTGTACTCTTCAGCACTCATTGTTTGCATAACCCCACCTCATTCGAAACTGACCATCTTTGATCTCAGTGTAACATGCCTATCGTCTACTCGGGTAGCCTTCCGATACGAAAATGCAGCGCTACCTGATGGTTCGCCTTTCGTTTTTCTCTCCCCGGTTTTGTTTTAGCACTCAATCACAAGGTCTGCCAATGATTGGATAATGGCTCATGTTCAGAACAAGTGACAGTATGGTGAGATACGATGAATAGACTTTCCCAAATTTGCTTCTGTTTTCGTACGTTTGCACTTGTTCTGAACATGAGCTTTGGATAATACGGGATATTCCCGTATAATCTTTCTTGTTCAGTATATACCAAGTCTTTACTGTGAACAAGGAGGTTCATCATGAAATCCATCATCATCAACGGTGCCTTCGACGTCGAGATCATCGACGAGGATATCCCGGTAGCCGGGCCGGGGGAGATCGTCGTCGAAGCGGGATTATCGGGCATCAGCAGCGGCACGGAGATGTTTCTGTACCGGGGAACCTATCCCAATTTTAAGCTCAAGAAATGGGCCCAGTGGCAGGACTATCCGGTGCGTCCCGGCTATGAGCTGGTCGGTCGAGTGGTGGAGGTGGGACCACCGGCGCGCGGTACCGATGCTGGAGGATCAATCGATTCTTTGCAGCCGAGTGCAGGCACCATCGTCGCCGATACGGATGAGTTCCAGGTGGGAGATCGGGTGGTCTGTCTGGGCACGCATCAGCAATTCGCGGCAGTACTGGCCACGTTGGCGGCCAAAATCCCGGATTCGGTCACCGACGGGGCGGCCACGCTGGCGGTCCTGGGCACGACGACCATGCACTCGACCCGCAGACTCCAGTTGGAGTATGGGGATACGGTGGCGGTGATCGGGATGGGAGTGGTGGGCAACCTGGCCCTGCAACACGCCAAACTGGGCGGCGCGGCCAAAACGATCGCGCTAGACCTGGACAGAGAGCGGCTCGAGCTGGCCCGAAAAGTCGGGGCCGATCACACGGTCCAGGTTGGGTTGGAAGACCCTGTACAACTGGTCTACCAGTACACCAACGGTATCGGTGCGGATGTCGTCGTCGAGGCCAGCGGTGCAAAGGGCACGCTGCAAACCGCGTTGGACATCATGCGCGATCGAGGCGTTGTGGAACTGCTGGGATGGCGGACCGAGGAATCAAGCTTTGAGTTTGGTGATCTGTATTTCAAAGAAGGTACGATCATCGCCACCCGGGCCATCGGGCCCGACCCGGGCATCCCCTATTCGTACGTGCGTTGGGGCTGTGATCAGAGCCTGAGGCTGGTGGTGGATATGATCGCCGATGGGCGGCTCAAGACCGATTTCTACGAACCTGCGAGATATTCTTACAAGGATATCAAGCAGGTTTACGATCGGATCCATAAGGAGCCGGCCAGTATCGGTCTGCAAGCTGTATTGATTTGGAAATAGAGCAGGCGCCAATTCAGGTATCAGAATACGAAAATCAAGAGAATCGCGACGATTCCGATAGCCAGGAAGGCGGTCAGCACGGCGTATAAGATGCAGCTTGTGATTCTAAGAAGAAAACGGAAAACGATCCAGGCGACAATCAACAACACGATAAGCCCCAGGATCGAAAAAACGGTTTCCAGCATAGGGGGGCGACCCTCCCTTGGTTGTTGAGTTTCTGTTCCAGAGATTTAGATTGCTGAGCCGAACATAAAAAAACTATGGATTGGGAGGCATGGTTCATTCTGCCAAGAGAACTGGTTGACAATTTGGCTTGCTTTGCCAGGCACATCCGTAAAACGTAAGGCGTAAAGCGTAATGATTCTGGGCGAATGCGCCATGCAAATGTGCCTTTACGTTTAACGTTTAACGTTTAACGCGGTTACTACCCTTGATTTGACCGCTAAGAAGTGTCAACCAAATAGTGAACCATCCCCGGTTGAATAACCGTAACGATCAGCGCCAGAAGGCCGGGGTATGGTTAGATGTTTCGGATCAGTAGTTGCGTTTATGGGGGCCCATGCTACAATATTTTTCTCTACAATAAGGGCGTGGTTCATTTTGCCAAGAGAACTGGTAAACAATTGGGCTTGCTTTGCCAGACACATCCGTAAAACGTAAGGCGTAAAACGTAATGATTCTGGGCGAATGCACCTTGCGAATGTGCCTTCAAGTAATCCACCGAAATAAATTACACGGAGACGCGGGCTTCCAGGCTTCATAGCAACACCCGAACAGTGCAGATAATTTCGGTGGATTACTCACGCATCACGTTTTACGCGGTTACTTTTTCTGATTTGACCGCTAAAAAGTGTCAACCAAATAGTGAATCATCCCACAATAAGAAAAAGGAAGCACCTATGAAGACCATTACCCGTACCACGTGCCGGCTTTGCGGCTCGAGCGACTTGCGTGACGTGTTCTCACTCGGGGAACAGTACATCAATGACTTTGTGCCCTATGAAAAAGTAGGCACCGGGTTGAAGGCACCGCTTGATCTCGTGCTATGCGATCATTGCTCCCTGCTACAGTTACGGCACACGGCTCCACAGGAGATTTTGTACGCACGTTATTACTGGTATCGCTCAGGAGTAACAGCCACGATGCGCCGCGCCTTGCGGGATATCACCCAGCAAGTGGAAGCGATGGTACCCCTCAATAGTGGAGATGTCGTGTTGGACATCGGGGCCAACGATGGCACCCTGCTGGCCAGTTATACCGTCGAGGGGATTCACCGGGTAGGCTGCGAACCGGCGAACAACCTGGTTGATCTGCTAAGAGAAAATGCTGATTATGTGATGCACGATTTCTGGGATTATGAGCGCTACATGGAACTGGCCGGCCAATGGGGGTTGGGCGAAGCCAAAGTCATCACGGCTATCGGCATGTTCTACGACCTGGAAGATCCAAACCAATTTATCCGAGATGCCCGCAAGGCTCTTGCCGAAGATGGGATATTTGTTGCCCAACTGATGTGCCTGACCCCAATGCTTGAAAAGAACGATGTTGGCAATATCTGCCACGAGCATCTGGAATACTATTCGCTTGAGTCTCTGGAATATCTCTTCAATACCAACGGTCTTGAGATCTTCAAGATCGAAGAAAACGATGTAAACGGTGGCAGCTACAGGATTTATGCCCGGCATGATAGGGGTACAGGCATCCCCTTCGACGAGAAGTTTACATTTGATGATTTCATGGTCTTTGCTCGACGCATCCAGCATAATCGAGACCGCTGCGTGGAGTTTATCAAGCAGGAAGTCGCCAGGGGAAAAAGTGTCTACGTCTACGGCGCGTCCACCAAGGGGAACGTCATTCTTCAATACTACGGTTTGGATCATACACTGATCACCGCAGCGTCGGAGAAGAGCCCCGAGAAGTGGGGCAAGTACACGATTGGCACGTGGATTCCCATCGTCTCCGAAGAAGAGGCCCGGCGAGCCAGGCCGGATTATTTTTTGGTGCTGCCCTGGGCGTTTTTCGACGAGTTTTACAAGCGTGAAAGAGAATGGCGCGAGGGTGGTGGGCAGTTTATCGTGCCTCTACCTGAATTCAGGGTGGTGCCATGATCCCCGTCGAGCAATACAAGCACATCATAGAGGTCTTGCCTATCCTATGCGTGGATGTCGTCATTAAGAACACTCGTGGTGAGTACCTCTTGATCAAAAGAGCCAACAAGCCAAGGAAGGGAGAGTGGTGGGTTATCGGTGGGCGGTTGCTCAAAGGCGAAACTTTAGAGGAGGCCGTTGTCAGAAAAGTCTGGGAGGAGACCTCGCTGAATGTTGAGACCGTGCATCCCATTGGGTATTATGAGGCCGTGTCTCAGGAAAACCCTTTTGGGTTGGCCCCGCGATTGCATGCAGTTAGCGTCGTTTTTTCGACGCTCGTCGCTGATGGCCAGCAAATCAAACTGGATGACCAAAGCATAGACTGGAAATACGCCAAAGAACTTCCCGCCGACTTTCACATCAAATCGTTTGGGTGTGACTAAAATCAGTTGGGAACATCCTTGCGGTGGAATAACCAGGCCAAACCAGGAGACGAATGACTATGAAAAAAGCGCTAATTCTCGGGGTAACAGGCCAGGATGGCAGTTATCTGGCAGACATCTTGCTGGAAAAAGGCTATGAAGTGCACGGCATGGTCCGGCGCTCGGCTACAGGCAACACCAGAAATATCGAGCATCTGATCCGCGATCCAGAGCTGTTCAATCGTCGTTTTTTTATATGCCGGGGCGACCTGGCCGACCCGACTTCGCTGTATCGCATCATCACCTCCGTCGAGCCGCAAGAGATATACAACGAAGCTGACCAGGATCACGTTGGTTGGAGCTATGACATGGTAGGCTTCTCGGCGGATATTACCGGGGCCGCCGTCGGACGAATACTGGAGATCATTCGGCAGGTAGATTCTACTATCCGGTTTTTCCAGCCCTGCACGTCGAACATGTTTGGCAAAACTGAGAGCACGTTCCAGACGGAAACGACCTCCTTCAACCCCCAGAGTCCGTACGCCTGCGCCAAGATTCTGGCCTACTATCTAACCAGATATTATCGTGAAGCCTTTGGGATGTTCGCATCAACGGCAATCTTATATAACCACGAATCTCCCAGGAGAACAGAAGAATACGTGACCCGTAAGATTACAAAGTCAGTTGCGCGGATCGTTTGTGGTAAGCAGGATAAGCTGACCCTCGGCGATCTCAGCGCGCGTGTTGATTGGGGGTATGCCAAAGAGTATATGGAAGCGGCCTGGCACATGCTGCAACTCGACGAGCCGGATGATTTTATTATCGCCACCGGCGAGGCACACTCGGTCGAAGAATTTGTCGAAGAAGCTTTCGCTGTCGTCAACCTGAGGCCGGAAGAGTATGTTGTCTCCAGTCAAAATCTGTTCCGCCCCACAAAAACCGGTGTACTCATCGGCGATACGAGCAAGGCCAGGACAAGCTTCGGGTTTGAGCCGAAGGTCAAGTTCAAAAAACTTGTCAAGCTCATGGTAGAAACAGACCTGCAAGCAGAAAAACAGACCTCAGAGAGGGTATAAATCATGCAACCAACACACAAGTACGTTCGTGCGGTTGGAGATCGTCTCGAAATTGATGGTCATGAATTTAAGTTCGTTGGCTTCAACATCCGTGGGCTGGCTCATTACGGATTCGGCGATTTTCTGCCCCTCTCGACAGTTGCCCAGCGAACCGAGTTTCTGTCGGAAGCCCAGGCGGCCGGCTCCTTGGTTGTCCGCATCTTTCTGCCGTTTCATACCCTCAGCGACGCGGAGTTAATCTCCCGCCTGCGGATCGTTTTGGACAATGCCGTGACCTACCAGCAGCGGGTGATCGTCTGTCTGACCGATCACTTTGAATCTGTCAAACTTCAGCACTGGTCGTTTTTCCAGGACCCTCCCGACTACCGGACCTATCTATATATCGACAAACACTACAATAAGGTCCTCAACCCGGGCTTCTATGCCCGCCTCTACCGGGGACCCTTCCTCGCCTACGTCCGGAAGGTCGTGACCGCTTTCAGGAACCATCCGGCCGTTTTCGCCTGGGAGCTGACGAATGAAGGCAGCAACTACCCCGATCACGACGGCTTTATCAACTTTTGTAACGCTATGGCCGCAGAGATCCGGGCGATCGATCCCAATCACATGATCACCGCCGGCATTGTCTCGACCGCGGTGACCCAATTCAAAAACGAGGCCGGCAATGACGAACCCGCTCGCCTCTACGAGAACCTCGATTTCGTGACGATCCACGACTATGATACCATCTCTCTGGTCGATCTGGATCTGGCGCGGCGTGTCAACAAACCCCTCGTCATCGAGGAAACCGGGCGACCGAGTCGGCGAGCAGGTTTCTTCCGTGAGAACATGGCCTTCTGGTTTGACAACGGCGTCAGTGGCTACATGGGCTGGGGCTTTATGCCTTCTGATTTCGACAACCAGGACGGCGACGTCAATGTTGGGATTGACCGGGTTCTGCACGGTGATTATGAGGAGATCACCCGGCTCTGGATCGAGCGAGCGGCCACCTTTCCGCCCGTGCCGCCCCCGGCGTCGATGGCCGACGTCCCCGTCACGCCATCTCCTGGCCCGCCTGAAGGAGAGCCTGTTAAGATGAGCGCCATCGCCAGCCATAACAACGTCCGGGTGGGGGCCGACAACCTGCTACAGGCCCTCGATGGGCGGTCCGAAACCCGCTGGAGCACCTTCCGGCCCCAAATACCGGGCATGTGGTTTGTGGTTGACCTGGGCCAGGTGCAAACCGTCAGCCGGGTGCGTCTGAACAACGAGCCCTCCCCCCACGACTACCCGCGCGGTTATATCCTGCGTCTCTCCGAAGACCGCGCCCAGTGGGAGGAGGTGGCCCGCAACGATCACAACGATCGCCCTCTCGACGTCACCTTTAGCCCACGCCAGGCTCGCTACATCCGCATCGATCAGACCGGCCATTCTGATAAGTGGTGGTGGTCGATCCACGAGATTGACGTCTCCGCCGAGATCGGCGAGGTTGGGCTGAGCGCCATCGCCAGCCACAACAACGTCCGGGTGGGGGCCGACAACCTGCTACAGGCCCTCGACGAGCGGTCCGAAACCCGCTGGAGCACCTTCCGGCCCCAAACACCGGGCATGTGGTTTGAGATTGACCTGGGCCAGGTGCAAACCGTCAGCCGGGTGCGTCTGAACAACGAGCCCTCCCCCAATGACTACCCGCGCGGCTATATCGTGCGTCTCTCCGAAGACCGCGCCCAGTGGGAGGAGGTGGCCCGCAACGATCACAACGATCGTCCTCTCGACGTCACCTTTGGCCCGCGCCAGGCTCGCTACATCCGCATCGAGCAGACCGGCCATTCTGATAAGTGGTGGTGGTCGATCCACGAGGTCACGATCAAGAGCTAAGCCACTCATCGTTTGTGTCATCAGCATTAACCTCGACGCGGCCGTGCTGCACCGTTAGATAATCTTTGATAGGTTCGTAGTAACGACTTCAGTCGTTTTTCCCGCGTAATGAGCGACTAAAGTCGCAACTACAAGTCTCAGAATTTGCCTGACGGTGTAGTACCCGCCTGAGGCATAAAGGACGTGTGACAATCCCTGTAGATAGTGTTATAATTGCCTTGGCTTGCCATTCACCATTCGCCATTCGTCCTGGTGAAGCCAACCTGAATACCGGAGTTAAAACAGATGACTGCCAAGATCGCTGCCTCTATCCTTTCAGCCGATTTCGCACGCCTGGGTGAACAGGTGCGCGAAGCGGTCGCGGGCGGAGCCGATTGGATTCACGTCGACGTCATGGACGGTCACTTCGTGCCCAACATGACCATCGGGCCCCCCATCGTCGCCGCCCTGCGGCCCATCACCGACCTGCCGCTGGACGTGCATCTGATGATTGAACAGCCCGACCAGCTTATCCCTGAGTTTGTCCGGGCTGGTGCCGACTGCATCACCGTGCACCAGGAGACCTGCCCCCACCTGCACCGCACCATCCAGGTGATCAAGGACGCCGGGGTCATGGCCGGTGTGACCATCAACCCGGGCACACCCCTCAGCATGCTGGACGAGATCCTGGCCGACGTAGATTTGGTGCTGATCATGTCCGTCAATCCCGGCTTCGGCGGCCAATCGTACATCCCGGCCAGCACCGGCAAGATCGCTCGTTTGCGCCGTTTGCTCGACGAGCGCGGCTTGCCGGACGTAGAGTTGGAAGTGGACGGCGGCATCAAAGCACACAACGCCGCCGAGATTGTGGCTGCCGGCGCCAGCGTATTGGTCGTCGGTTCTGCCATTTTCAATGACCAGGCCAGCGTCGCCGCTAACATCGCTACATTGCGAAGCCGGATCGGCTCCGACGCCGACTGAGCCGCCCCCGTCCGCCACTCTGCTTCGGCCCCCCCCTCGCCCAACTTAGGGCGAGGGGACCGGGGGTGAGGATTATCTTCAACCTGCTCGCATTGTCGTCTGCGCTGTTTGCCTGTATAATTTAGACTAGCTACTTGACACGTTTCATCACTTGTGTGCAACATTCTTTTCAAGGAGGCCTAACCCATGATGCGACTGACAAGATTCCTGACCGGTTTTATCATAGGTGTGTCCTTGGGCGCTGCGATTGGGCTGTTGTTTGCGCCATCCCCAGGGTCAGAGGCTCTGACGCTTGTCCGGGGTCGGGTTAATGAGATACTGGAAGAGGGGCGACAGGCAGCCGAGAAGACCCGAGCCGATGCACACGCCCGCCTGGCCGACCTGAAAGAAGGACAGGTATAGGAAGTTTTGCTCCGAGGGGATTGCCAAATCCCCGATTTTGCCAAATCTTCGATTTGGGGGCAAAAGGCCGGGATTTGCCAATCCCTGGCGAGCAAATAGCTATGGGCCTATTTGCGCCGAGATGTACTAAGTTGGCAGCGCGGCATCCATCAGGCGATCGAAGATCAAATTCGCCTCGGCCAGATCGGGATCGGCGAAGACGTCAGCTCGGGCAGCTTTTGCCTTTTGCAGCAGTCTCGCGCTGTGTTCGCTGTCTTCACCCTCCATAACAAGCTGCGGCGACACAGAAACTGCTGCCATCAGCAGCGGGATGTAGAGGAATTCAGGCGGCAGCGTTTGGCGTGTCTCTACCGAGTCGGCGACGAGTGAGATAACCGCCCGTCGCTCTTCCACACTCCAGGGGTGGCGACCCAAAGCCTGGCGGACTATGCCAAAGCTCAGTGCCACACTCAGCCGCAGCAGGTGGTGAAATCCAACGTTGCGTATCACCCAAATTGGGTCGCCCGTCGGTAGATCATATTCATTGGCCAGCTCCCACATAGGTCCCAACAAGCCATCTTGCAAGTCGCTGTTGGCCAGGAAGTGTTGAACGGTGTAAGTCAGGATCTTGCCCAGCGCCACCGCTTCACCTACTCGTAAAGGCAGGTCGGCATCGGCGAAGCGCCTTTGCCCCTCCACAAGAAGCCCCACAAAGAGCGGCTCGATCTGCAATTCATCCATGATGTTCGCCCGCCGCTGGCTCACTTCTTGTAGTGCCTCAGCCTGGCGATCGCCATCTTCTCGCGACCAGATGGCCTGGAATCGGGTTGCCAGGTTCGATTCCTGGTCGGTCGCCTCCACCTTTCCCCGGACCGTAAGTGGCAGACTTATTTTGTTGGTGGGTGTTACCTTATAGCTGACACCGAGGATGCGTGCCAGGTCTAAACCAACCACATCGTCAATCAGTTGACTTCGAAAGCGACCTGCCGTCTCTGAGGGGCGGACGCGAGTGGACGGTTCTTGTGCTTTCGCTGAGACGGAGATGTTCAGATGCATCTGATGTCGCCCCTCTTTCGCCTGGGGAGTCGTCGTCACCGGGATGAATAAAATCCCAACCTGCGCTGGCTCCAGTGCCACACTCAACTCCGGCTCGCCGACTGCCAGCATGGGCGCTCCTCTGAAACGACCGGTCTGGGGCAACTCCGGTTCCAAGGTGAGTTCCAGCGGAACGTCAACCGCGCTCTGAAGGAAAAGGATGAGATTGGTAATCCCACCCACGGGGATCTCAGTTGGCTCCAGATAGGGGAAGACTTGGACGCCGGCAGTCTCGTACCGTTCGCTGGCGTCTATGTATTCACTGATAATGTCCGGGTAATCAATTGCCATCGCCGGGCCTCCTGTGAACGCTCTCCAATCCTATGTCAAGTTGCCCTGGCTCAAGTATAGTGGACATGCCCTGTTTTGTCAAAGCTACCAATGGCAAGGGTGCGTTC
Source organism: Anaerolineae bacterium (assembly GCA_034412795.1). GTDB lineage: Bacteria > Chloroflexota > Anaerolineae > 4572-78 > NAK82 > JAUVPY01. The sequence goes on along the minus strand of DAOUMD010000186.1, from coordinate 234 downwards.
GGATTTGGGGGCGAATTACTCTGATCCGAGGAGTGAGGCATCCCCAGATGTATTCTTTACCTACATCGTGACCCTGACTCTGGACAGACATCGTAGCTGACCAGTCAGGGGGAAAATGAAGGGAAAAAGCACTCGAAAAGAGGGGGGACTTATCAGGGCAGAGGGGGAAGAGTAAGCCGGGTTTAAGGCATCAGATTTTTGAGCGCAGGCGTTCTCCGTTCAGTGGGAAGCACC
>DAOUMD010000185.1:0-68415 GCA_034412795.1 Anaerolineae bacterium | reverse complement strand
ACTCATAAGTGTGTTTTTGCACAACACGTGATGTGCCGTCTGGGTTAAACCGCTGCCCGGGGGTCAATTCCAGGGAAGATAGCCAGTGGTTTATGTCTTCCTCCGGTGTTCCGGGGTTGAATATAGCCAGGAAATGGATGGTCTTTTGGCCGGCCAAAGCTCCCAATTCTACGCCTGGGAACACAATAAGTTCTTACTGTTCTGCCGCTCCCTGGATGTATGACAGCCAAGACACATCGTTGTGCTCGGTCACAGCCAGTATATCCAGGCCACGGTCCTGGCGGGCACAACGTACCAACTCGCGGGCAAAGGCTCGCTTCTCCTCGTCGGTCTGAATGGACCATCCCTCGCAGTTGAAGCGCCTGTCCGCCGGCGTATGCATGTGCAAATCACACTTGTAGAAGCGAGCACCGCTGGGCATACCCAGGATTTCGTCGAGCATTGTTAACTCACCTTATCTTCCCCATCGGCGTCGTAATTCCACAACAGCTATGTCGAGGCTGCTGGGACTTAAACCATATGGGTTGATTATAACATGATCGGGAGACCAGGGCACAACGTCGGCATCCTCCTACATTTCACAGTAGCCGTCCCTGTCTGGCTTCCGGTTCGGGCCTTTTCCCCCGCCCCCAGGCCACCAACGCCTCCAGCAGCGTCCGCTCCCGGCTCTGGGCAGGGGCCATCTCCAACACCGCCTGGGCTACCGCCCAAAACAGCTCATTCTGGCGGGGATGGTTCACAAATAGGGTAACACTTTCTCAACTGGACGAATGACGAAGGGCGAACGACGAAGAGACCTGAGCCAGTAATTGGTCCTTCGTCTTTCGTCCTTCGTCTGCAATTGTTACCCTAATTTCAGGGACTTCTGAACCATGACGAAATCCCAAAGGTGAAATCGAGGTTGGAGGCTTAGATGACGCTCAAAAGGGGTGTTTTATGGGACATGGACGGCGTGCTGGTTGATACCGGCGAGTTTCATTTCCAGGCCTGGTCGCAGGTGTTACCGGACTACGGTCTGCGCATGTCGCGTGAATTGTTCCAGTCCACGTTCGGGATGAACAACGCCGGGGTGGTGTCGACGCTCCTGGGACAGAAGCCGGAGCCCGAACTCCTGGCCGAGTTGGGTGAGCGCAAGGAATACCGGTTTCGCCAGGTTGTTCGTGGCCACGTCCGGCCGCTGCCCGGAGTGTGTCTTTGGCTTGATCGACTGAAAGCCGAGGGCGCGCCACAGGCGATTGCCTCATCCGCCCCTCCGGCCAACATTGACGTCATCATCGATGAACTGGGACTGCGGTCTTACTTTACGGCTATCGCCACCGGCTATGATCTGCCGGGCAAACCCGATCCGGCTCTGTTCCTCAAAGCCGCGCGCCAGATCGACGTGCCGCCGGAGCGGTGTGTCGTCATCGAGGACGCCGTCGCCGGTGTGCAGGCGGCCAAGCGAGCCGGGATGAGATGCATCGCCGTGACTACTACCAACCCGGCGCAGGCTTTAGATGTCGCTGACGTTGTCGTCGAAGGGTTGGATGCTCTGCCGCCGGATGCGTTCAATCGGTTATTGGGAGAGATAGAAGTGTGATTCCCGTGGCCTGCCCATATCCGTTGTCGGCTGGGCGTGGAACCACGAAAAGACGAAAGGGGCAAAAGACACGAAACGTTTTCGTGTCTTTTGCCCCTTTCGTGTATATTGAACCGGCATGGTTCATTTTGCCAGGAGAACGGGTTGACAATTTGGCCTGCTTTGCCAGACAAATTCGTAAAACGTAAGGCGTAAAGCGTAATGATTCTGGGCGAATGCGCCTTGCGAATGTGCCTTCAAGTAATCCACCGAAATAAATTACACGGAGACGTGGGCTTCCAGGCTTCATAGCAACACCAGAACCGTGCAGATAATTTCGATGGATTACTCACGCATCACGTTTTACGTTTTACGAGGTTACTTTGCTTGGTTTGACCGAGTAAGAGGTGTCAACCAATAGTAAACCATCCCATTGAACCTATTGGCAATACTTGGGGTATACAATTTGACGATGCTGTGTATTCTCCACGCCTGGCCGCCGACGGTCGCCCGGCTGTTGGCTCGGCAACTCGATTACTGAAAGGGGTCCAAGGACAATGCAATCGCAGACAAAGAGATTGTTCACTCATCTGGTTATCACCCTGGTGGCGATATTCCTGGTGGCATGTCAAGCGGGTGGGTCTACGCCAGCACCGATCGGCGAAGCCACGGAGTTAGAGGCTGGAGCTGTAGCTAGCACTAGCACACCGGCTGCAATTGATGCGTCCCATCCTGCGAGCGACGCATCCTCACGCTTTGACGTAGCCTGGGATGACCGCACCATGTTCCGCGAAGGATTGATCCAGGCAGAGCAGGAGGCCCTCGATCGCTTGTCGGGTGCCAGCGTGTACCACATCGACCTCCAGATCCCTGACGACTTTGGGGTTTTGAAAGGTTATGAGGAAATTCGCTACACCAACCAGGAGGATGAAGCGCTCGACGAGGTTTACTTCCGAACATTTCCTAACGTCGCCGGCGGTACCTTGACCGCAGAGGCGATCAAGGTAAACGGTCAGGAGGTGGACCCTGTCTTCGAATTCGGGGATAGTGCCCTGCGTGTGCCTTTGCCCGCCGCACTACAGCCGGCGGAGCAAGCCGTCATCCAGATGGATTTCGAGGTTGAAGTGGCCCGCGAGATGGGTGGCAACTACGGTCTGTTCGGTTACTTCGAAGGGGTGTTGGTCCTGGACGAGTTTTACCCCGTCATCCCGGTCTACGATGACGAGGGTTGGAACGTCGAAGTTCCGCCTCCCAATGGGGATGTCACCTACTATGATGCTAGCTTTTACCTTGTGCGCGTGACTGCGCCCGCCAACCTGACCGTCGTTGCCTCTGGGAACGAAATCACCCGGGAAGAGGAGGGGGATCAACAGGTGCTGACTTTCGCCGCCGGTCCCGCCCGTGATTTTTACCTGGCCGCTGCCGAGAACCTGACCACAGTCAGCGAGACGGTGGGCGAGACGACGATCAACAGCTATTCCGTTCCAGAGTGGGAGGGAGGGGCAGAGCTGGCCTTGGAGTTTGTGAAAAACGCGTTGGAAAGCTACAACCGGCGCTTTGGGGCCTACCCATATACAGAATTCGACGTCATTAGCACGCCTATGCTGGCACTCGGCATCGAGTATCCCGGCATGACGGCCGTCCGTGTCGGGCTTTACGACCCTGATGCAGAGATGTATGGTTTGCCGTCCCAGGTCATGCTGGAATCGACTGTGGCGCACGAGGTCGCTCACCAGTGGTTTTACAACGCTGTGGGCAACGATCAGGTTGACGATCCCTGGCTGGACGAAGCGCTGGTCCAGTACGTCACCGGCCTCTACTACCTCGACACCTATGATGAATCTGCGGCTCGCAGTTTCCGAGACGGGTGGGATTGGCGCTGGAACCGCATCGACCGGGCCGAGATTCCTATCGGGTTGCCTTCGGGTGCTTACACGGAAGATGAGTATAGCCCCATCGTTTATGGCCGCGGCCCGTACTTCATGGTGGCACTGGCCGAGGAGATGGGCCAGGAGGCATTTGATGAGTTCCTGCGTGACTACTATCAATCTTACAAGTGGGGGATTGGTACGGGAGATGCCTTCCGGCAACTAGCCGAACGGCACTGCGAGTGTGATTTGAGTGATCTATTTAAAGCGTGGGTTTACGAGAAGTAAGGACCATGTGACCGACTGAGTCTTGGAGACTATCCCAACCTTTTGGCCTCCTTAAAGATATTAATCATGTAGGGCATTTGCCAGGATCGTTATTACTTCGTCTGGAGGCGTATTGGATGGAAGAGCAGGACGCCATTGCCCGGCTCAAGCTTGGCGACATCGGTGGTCTGGAAGTGCTGGTATATCAATGCCAGACCCGGGCGACGCGGGCGGCCTATTTGATTACACGAGATTCCGCGTTGGCCGAAGACATTGTCCAGGCGGCTTTCCTGCGAGTCTATGAGCGGATTGGTCAGTTTGACGCCACACGGCCTTTTGGTCCTTGGTTCTTGCGGATTGTGGTCAACGATGCGATCAAGGCCGCCGTCCGCCGTGAGCGCCACGTGTCGCTAGAGGGAGAAGCCGAAGCAGGTGGAATCACTTGGGCCGATTTGCTTTCTGACACACAGCCTGGTCCGGCCGATGTGGCTGAAGCCGTGATGCTCCGTCAGGCGATTTGGAACGCCTTGGGGAAATTGCCGCCCCAGCAGCGAGCCGTCGTCGTCATGCGTTACTACCTGGGACTGAGCGAAGCTGAGATGGTGACCCAACTAGCTTGTCCGCCAGGTACCGTGAAATGGCGCTTGCACGCGGCGAGAGAGCGCCTGCGGACTCTTCTAAGCTCTTGGCGGTCAGATCGTTCGGAGGAGCTAATTTAATCATGCAGAAGGAAGATATTGCTCAGAGTCTGCAAGTGCTTGCTGAACAAGGTGTACCGGCTCAACTAGATCTATGGCCGAAAATTGAAGCCAGGATTAGGGCTGACGAGAAGCCCGGCTCGACACCTGTTTTCAGTTCAAAGCGCGTCCGCATCTGGGTCACAGTCGGGCTAGCCGCCATCGTGCTCATTGTCCTGGCATTACCCCCAGTGCAAAGTTGGGCTAAGGACATCCTGCGCCAAATTGGCTACATTGTCCTGACCGATGAGAAAACAGCTTCTCAACACATTCTCGAAATGCAGGGTTCTGTTACTCCTATTCCTCACGCTCCACAACACTTAACTCCTGAAGAAGTGGCTGAGCAGGCAGGGTTCCCAACTTACGTAGCTGCTTATTCCCCTGTAGGCTACGAACTTCTTGAGCGCACAGTTAGAATTGACGAAAGAGGGACCAGTATAAGTACACGTTATGCTGACCAGAAGTCCAATAGCTATCAGATTGTGCAGGCATACTTGGAGGACGGGCAATACTGGTATGCTCTTCCCAGCGTTGAAGAGAAGCACGAGCTAACTGTGCGCAATCAACCGGGAACTTGGCTTCAAGTCAAATATGCGGAAGACTCAAGTTTGAATACGCTCACCTGGAAGGAGAGTAGCTTTATCTTTGCCATCAGCAGCAGCGTTTTGCCCCTCGAAGAGATGCTCAACATAGCCGAGTCCCTATCGCCCGCCGTTGAATCCGGGCCAGAGCCACCTGAGACAAGTGCCCAGAGTCTTGGACCGGCTCCAGAGTGGTCACAATCGGAATCGTTAGAGCACGTTTATAAGCCCTCGTATGTACCGGACGGCTATCAACTGTTTTTCGCGGCAGGCGAGCCAGACGGTGGCGGCATACAGTCGTATGGTAAGCCTGAATCCTCCAATTCAGTCGGTGCCTATCTGACCATCCAGCAGGGACCCACTGAAGGGCGATTTGCCGAATATGCGATGGGAGACGAGGCACTTGTGGTTGAAGTGCAGGTACGGGGCGTCACGGGGACGTGGACGGAAGCTCCTACCGGTATGACACAGGCGGATGGAGATTTAATGACGTACAACGAGAAGTACCTTTTCTGGGAAGAAGATGGTTTGACTTTTATGATGATCAGCAACGCTTTATCCCAGGAAGAGATGCTGAAGACGGCCGAGTCGCTGACCAAGCCCTGAGGGAACCATTTACAGGTATCGAGCGTCTTTGAGTTACGATCAACTTAATGATCTGTGAAAGGTGAAGGGCGAAGTGCTTCGAAGTAAGGCAATTGCGGCAGGTGCAGTTGTGCTGGCGCTGATAATGGCCGCGTGCATGGCGCGGATAGCGGCCCCTGGTACGCCTTTTTACACCCCACTTTCGGAAGGAGCTGATGTACTACCGGACCCCGCCCTACCAGCTCCAACTTTGACCCCTGGCGATAGCCTGCAATCTATACCTACTCCGCATCTGGCCAGGGTGACACAAGCTCAGAATCCTCAAGGTCAGGGTGTCTGGACTAATTATTGGTTGCCCGGCGAGCCCCAAGGTTATATTCGAGACATAGTCATCGACGGAGCTGACCGCGTTTGGGTCGCTAACCCCGCAGGTGTCCACGTCCTCGATACGGACGACAGCGCCGGCACCTCGACCTGGACCACTTATACAACGGCAGATGGCCTGCCGAACGATTGGGCCAGTGCCCTGGCGATTGACGAGAACGGGCACGTCTGGGTCGGCACGCGCGATGGCATCGGCGTATTCGATGGTTCTGCCTGGATCACCTACACCACCGCCGACGGGCTAGGAGGGAGTTGGGTCAAAGCGATCGCCATCGATGGTGGTGGTCAGGTCTGGGTGGGTGTCGACGATAAGCTGTTTCGATTCGACGGCAAAACCCCTCGGGCTAAACCTCAGGACGAAGCCTGGAGGATAATCGAGGGCGCGCCAACCGGGGTTGTTGCTATCGATTTTGATAAGGCAGGCAGGGTCTGGGTCGGTCACCAACAGGGCATCAGCGTCTTGGATGGGACAAGCTGGACACATTACACGGCTGCCAATGACTTTGCGTTGCATTTTGTAAATGATGTGACCATCGATCCAGAGGACAACGTCTGGGTCAGCAATGGTGTATGTTTATTTCATTCGCAGGACTGTACCAATATTGGCCTCAGCCGGTTCGATGGCCAGTCCTGGATCAACTATCGCGAAACCTATGCCCATAACAACAACTCAGGCGACTTGGTATACGAAATTGCCGTGGATGAAGCCGGAAACGTCTGGGTGGGGATAGCCTCTGGGGTCACGTGGTTTGACGGTCAAAGCTGGACCACTTATACCCAGGCTGACGGGCTTGCTCCAGACAGTCGTTACGGAGGGGGCGTCTATGCCGTCGCTATCGACTCAATGGGACGCAAGTGGTTGGGCAGCCAGACGGCGCTGACCCGCTTTGGCGATACGCTCGGCGCTGAGATGGTCCCATCGCCTCCCCAGCCCCGCGTTGAAATTAGCGCCGGGCCGGGGGGCGCTGACTCCCAGGTGGTTCAGGTCGGCACCGAGATCACCCTCACCGGGGTTCCGGTGGGCATCGGCATGCCTTATTACACCCTCTACTTGAATTCCCAGCCGGCTCTCACCGTGACTTACAACGGCCAGATCACCTATCAGCAGTTCCCGGATGTCCCTGTTACCTTCGCCTCCGCCTCGGCCAGCAATTCCCGCGTTGAGTTCACGCTGCAGGTGGTTCATCCCGGAACGGTCGAGCTTAGCATCGGCGCCACTGGCGAGGTCCAGGTTGATTATGGCGATGGTAGCGGCGCGTGGTCGTGGGGTGGTGCGACTTCGGATAGCATCGCGGTCTTGGCGGTCTCGGTAGTCTCCACAACCGATAGCCTTGGGAGGAAATGATATGATTCTCAAGAAGAAGCGCGTTTCCATTCTCAACGTGCTGTTGATCTTGGATGCGTTTGTCTTGGGTGGGTGTGTCGCCCTGCTGATCGTAAATGGGCTTCTGGACAACCAACTGAAAGTTTATGGGGCGTACAGAATGGCTGTGGCGGACACGGTCTTGGATATTATGGACGATTTGTTGCTGTATTACGTGGCTTACGCTGGGGTTTTGGTGGTTCTGATCTTGATCACGATTGGCATATGGGTTTGGCGTATGGCTGGCGACGAGTCCACAGTTGAGGGTCAAGCCGGTCCTGGGTTGGAGGCGAACGCCAGCAGCGATATCTGGCCTCGCATCGTCACCGATTCTGATCGTCTCCTCTAAAAAGGCTTATCGCTACCGCCGTCTCTGCATTCGCATAAATACTCCAGGGCGTGGCTCAAGGGTGGCCTCCATATGGGGATGCACGTGCGACTCGACCAAGCTCGGGTCGAGCTGTGTAGCAGCCGGGCAAGCACGACTTTGGCTTTCATTAGTTCTGGCCAATTCGTGTCATTCGTTTATTCATGACATTCGTGATTCTTTCAAACCGGGCAGCCATAGCACGCGCCCGGTGCTTGCTTGCCTCGGATAGCATGAGGGTCATTCCAAAGACGATGAGCAAGTTGGTCATCAAAAAGAAGATCATCTCCTCTATTGGGAGGGGGCCTAATTTGATGCCCGTCGTTTGGACCGAGTCAATGGTCCACGTGCCGCCCTGGATGGCGATGGCATCGACCAGCCATAAGTAAAGCGTCGGCGCCAGGATGGCGGCGGACACGAAGCGCCAATTGGCCAGGAGGATGTCTGCCCCGAAGGCGACCTGGAGCAGGACCGGGATCAAAGCCCAGGACAGGATCAACGTCATGTAAGTACTTGACACCGGGCCCATCAGCAGGAAGAGGGTCGAAACTATCCAGAGGATGACCACCACCAAAGTTGCTCCGGCCCGAATTGACTTCGCAGGAGATACTGGTTGGGGTGACTTGAAGACAGAACGCATCAGGATCAGCGTCCAGAGCCCGGTCAGCAGCGTCTGCACGATGAAGAACGTATATTCCTCAATCGGCACCCAGCCCAGGGTGATCCCGGTCACCAGCTCAGGATCGTACCACCAGACGTTGGTAGCGACTAGATAATTATCCCAAGGCGTCGTGTAGACCAGGGCCAGCAGCACGTGAGTCAGGAGGGCGAGATATGGCTCCCGGATTACACGCCCTTCGCGTTTGATCAACCACCGCCAAGTGTCGCGCGACATCAGTACCAGGAGTATTAACATAGGGGGAATCACAAAAGTTCCCAGAACACCAAAATAGGTCACGGTTGTCTCCTCGGTGGTAGATTGGTAGATTGGAAAGCTGGGCCAGCCCTATAACCAACCAACCAACTAACCAACTAACCAACTAACCAACTAACCAACACTTTCCTTATTGCCAGAGTACCTGCCACCCTGCCCTGCCCACCAGACCTAGCTTTCGCAAGGTGTTTGCTCGAGCCCGATGAGTGAACACGTCATAGCCATTGCGCCGTATGCCAGGTAGGATGGCGTGGTAGATCTCCAGGCTGCTCATGATGCCCCAGCGACCGGCGCCCAGCATTTTCACGCTATCTCGCGCGTGGGCGTAGTAATGTTCTGTGCGTTCGAACTGAAATTCTAGCAACTGGATGAAGTCGTCATTAATGCGCCGCGCGGCCATGTCTTCCTCTGAGTAGCTGAAGCGCTGCATATCCTCCTGGGGTAGGTAGACACGACCGATATCCTCAAAGTCTTGACCGATATCTCGCCAAAAGTTGCTGAGTTGCATGGCGATCGACAGGCTGTCGGCGCCTGGCAAGGCATCATCCAGCGTATACGGCGCTTGGGTGCCGAGAATGTACGCCATGCCTCGCCCGACGGGGATGGCACTTCCCTCGATATAGTAAATCAAATCGTCAAAGGTGGGGAAGCGAGTGATCTTCAGGTCGTTCTTCATGGCCCGGAAGTAGGCGCTCATAGTATTTTTCGGAATGCCACACTCGATGGCGGTGTTTAAATAAGCACGCATCACCGGGTTGGGACTGTCGCCAATCTCCAGGGCGCGCCAGTATGTCCGTTCCCAGTCCTCAATCGCTGCCAGCGGTGACTCAAAGCCGTCATGTGAAACATCGACGCGGTCATCGCCCACCCGCATCAAAGCATATAACGCCTCGACGTGATGCAGCTTTTCGGGGGGAAGGAAGTTGCTAGCAAACGAGTAATTCTTACTGGCTGCCCGCATGATCTGGCGGCAAGCCGCGTAGTCCTCAGGGGAGGCAATCCCGGTTTTGGTCCTAATCTGCGGTAGAGCTGAGATGGTCATATGTCCCCCTTTTACTACCATTCCTCCAAAATCCTTTCCGTAACTAAACGAGATGAGATTATCACCATAGGCATCCCGATTCCGGGATAGGTGCCCTGACCCACGAAGTAAAGCCCCTGAATGTCACGCGCTTTGTTGTGCGGGCGGAAGTAGGACGACTGGAAGAACCCGTGGGAAAGCGAACCGAAGGCAGTGCCGTGCACTGCGTTGATGTCGTTCAGCCAGTTGCTCGGCCGGTAGTCCCGCTCCCACACGATGTGCGCCCGAATGTCTGGAGCCACGATGCGCTCTAGTTGAGCCAGCAATTTATCACGTACCACCGGGGCGGCCTGGTCCCAATCGATGTCTGCTTCGAGATTGGGCATAGGCGCCAGTACGTACAGCAGGCTGTGTCCCGGTGGCGCCAGACTTGGATCGGTGACCGTTGGGATATTCAGATGGAAGGAGGGCTCGGCCGGGAGCGTTTTGGTCTTGAAAATGGTGTCCAGATTGGCCTGATAGTCCTCGGAGAAGTACAGGGCCTGGTGCTGCACGTGCGGGTAGGTCTGGTCCACGCCCAGGTACAGGATGTAGCCCGAGCAGGCGTATTCCATGCGGTCCAGCCGTTGGTCAGGATAGGCCTTGCGATGCTGGTCAGGGATGAGCTTCCGATAGGTGTAGGGCAGATCAGCATTGGAGACGACGAGGTCGGCCTGAACCTCCTCGCCTGACTCCAGCCGGACGCCAGTAACGCCACCATCTACGACCTTGATCTGGGCCACGGGTGCGTGGGTACGGATCACCACGCCCATCTCTTCCGCCAGGCTCACCATGTCCTCCACGATGTGGTAAATACCACCCCTCGGATACCACATCCCCAGCGCCAGGTCGGCGTAGGTGATCAGGCTATACATGGCGAGCGCATCGAAAGGGGAGAGGCCCAGAAACATAGAATGGAATGAAAACGCTTTGGCCAGCTTGTCATTGTCTTGAAAGAATCTTGAGACCTGCCGGTAGAGATTTTGATGGGCTTTAGTCTTTAACAAACGCATACCGGCCATCGGGTTGGCTAAGTCGGTGATGCGGTCGTAGTTACGAGCTACGAAGTCCATGCCCAACTCGTATTTCTGAGCGCCTTCCCCGATGAAACGGAACAGCCGCTCGGCCCCGCCCGGTTCGACCTTCTCGACCTCCCGGGCCAGTTGGGCCATGTTGCTGTATAGATCAATGTAGGTATCGTCGTGGAAGTAGATTCGATAGTTAGGATCGAGTTGGATGAACTCCAGGCGAGCGTCGATGTCCTGGCCAATCGAGCGGTACATTTCTTCAAAAGTGTCCTTCATGACCAGGATGGTCGGCCCGGTGTCGACTCGAAACCCGTTCTCTTCGATGACGTTGCTGCGGCCACCGGGGCGGCCTTGCTTCTCCAGCAGTGTTACCTCAAATCCGTGATGCCGCAGTCGCAAGGCGGTTGCCAGCCCGCCCATTCCAGCGCCGATGATGACTACATGTTTCATACATGATCTCCAGGTTATTTGTACTGATTGACCCTATTATACACTATTTGTCCATATTTTGCAATTGTTTCGCAAAGAAAAATCGTGTGCAGAACCTTAAAATTTTGCTGGGAGCAACTTAGGGGTGCTTTTCAGACACGCGTTTTTGGGGAAAGAAGATTGAGGGGGGATGTGGTGTTTTTGCTTGTCGCCAGGCACGCCCCGAAGTGCGCCCATTATCACCACTGTCATTATACTGAAGAAATGCGCTGCGCACATCGACTATATGTACAGTCTCCAGCCTATACGAATGTATAGTTTTCGCTGGGGGTTACAAATGGGCTACTTGCCCGCGAGGAAATTTGGGGTGAAGCGATGTATTCCAAGAGGGTTTGAGACACGGGGGTGTATGGGAATGACGCGGTCAATCGCTGGAAATCCTGGGCCACGTCTTTGCCGAGGTGCATGAGATGGTTTAGTGGAAAAGACCTGTCAGGTTTCGAGAGAATTCATCGCCGGATCATGCGTCTGGGCTTGATAAACAGCCTTTGCCGAGAATCTTGGTCTGCAAAACCTGACAGGTCTAAATTCTGATCTCCGTCCCCCGCTATCAGTTCTCTTTGAGAATAAGGGGCAAATATAGGCGACAATAAGCGCTGGCCAAGAAATCTCCGGCCGGTTTGTTTTGGGGAGTGAACCCCCGATCGCAGCATCCACCCGCATCGGAGAATGGTGTCCAGGTCCACCAGAACATACCTTGAAACCACGATTTGTCTTTGAGTACTTCAACCGCGGCCTGATATGCTCTGGCCTGCAAGTCGCAATTGGTCGTCCCCACATCAGCCAGCCAAGGTTCCTGGGTAGCATAATCGCGGCTGCCGTATCCTATCTCGGTGAAGATGATCGGTTTGCCCACGGTGGCCTGCCAGTCTTTAATATCACAAACCCAACATTCACCCTGGTAATCGCTCCAACCGGTTATCAGTTGCTCAAGCGTGGGTTCTGCTTCACTGCTAAGCGGGAAATAGGCGTCAATGCCTGCCAGATCCAACCGGTTCCAGAACGGGACGTTCATGTATTCTGCATTTGGTGCCGAGCCCCAATTGGCAGCATAAGTGAGCTTGCCGTCATAGCGGACTTCTAGCGCATCTATAACTGAATTCCAATTGGAGGCATAGCTGCTGCCGGAAAGGCTAGTGAATTCTGTGCCAACGCTGAACAACTCGACGTCGTTGGCTTCAGCAATGTCCGCATAGTGGGTAATAAAGGCCTCATAGCTGGTAAACCAGGCACCTGGGTTGGAGGGCGCAAGCTCGCCTCGCCAGGTACCGTCCTGCACGTCTACGTGCGGCTTTAACAAGACACCCATGCCTCGTTTATGGATCTCTTGAATTGTCTCGACGATCTCCTCATCGGTGTGAGTTTTTTGCGTGTCAGGGTAGATGTTGGTTGAATCTGGGGTATCCATATACCAAGTCACGATCAAGGAGACGTAGTTGACGCAAGTGCGACGCATTTGATCCAGGGCGTTCTCCACGTTTTCAAACCCATACTTGGCCTCAGCGCATCCAGTCCACCAACGGACATTGTCCAGCCAGCAAGTGCCGGTAAACGTGGCCGTAGACCCACCTCCCGCACCGATCTTCAGTCCCAGTGCCACGATTTGGGTGGGATCGAAGAGTGGGTCCTTGTAGCCATCGGGCGGAGCCACCGTGCTCGGCGTCATCGTCACTTCGTTCCATGTCTCCTCTTGGATGTTGTGCCAATTTCCGTAAAAGCTCCACCAGTTTTCACTTTCATCCACCGACTTGGCGAAAAGCTGCAGGCCATTGGGTTTTGAAAGATCTCCTCTGCTGCCTTTCGGACAGTACACCTGCGCGCTAACTTGGGTATCCTCCAAATTGACCGGGATGGAGAGACAACAGGGAGGTTCCATCAGAGGCGGGTGGTAGCGCATGTCAACGAACGTCTCGCCGTTACTATTGTTGGCATGGCCCCCGATGAGGTCAACTGTGAGCGCCAGTGATCCTTGACCTTCGTAGGGACGGGTGGTAGTGATAGCAACCTGCGAGGTGGCCTGGGAGTCGATGTAGGTTTGAGCTCGCCAGCTCGTAGCCCAGGGGTAGTCGCCCTGTGTCCAGGAGACATACGTCATCCCCTTATAAGGCCAGTTGACTGCTGCTGTCGAAAGCTGAAGATCATCATCAGCAGAGAACAATGGGGAGCTTTTAGATGTGGCTCCTAGTAGGGGAGGAACCCCAGTAGCCAGTATCAGTAGGACCAAAGCAAGTCCAACCCAGCGGTAGGTGAGTTGTTTTCTGCGCATCAGTTTTACTACTTTGTCTTCACGCATTGGCGAAGGTCCATCGATTTGCCTTCGATACCAAAAGAATTCACTGCCAGACGGTTAATAATTCTTGAGAATAATTGGCAAGTAAATGTGGTAGACCGGCAGGTAGGCATACTTGAGGTCCCCATGGGTGGCATCGTAGTAGCTGATGTGTGGGCAGCCATCTCCATCCAAGGCCAGCGAGCTATACTGGCCCACGTCTCCCTCGTTGTCCACGGTTTGGATGAACCAGGCTGTGCCGTTAGAGTAGGCCAGTTTCAAGTTGCCATTAGCGGCGTCGTAGTAGCTGATATGAGAGTTGTCGTTGCTGTCCAGTACCAGTGAAGTGAACCTACCTACATCCCCTACACTGTCTACTGTCTTGATTAACCAGGTGGCTTCGCTCGACTGGGCATATTTCAAGTCGTCGTTTGTTTCGTCGAAGTAACTGATATGGGGATTGCTGCTACTGTCCAACGCCAGTGAGGTGTAGCTCCCTACGTCTCCCTCGCTATCCACTGTTTCTCTGTGCCATGTGGTGCCACTCCACCAAGCATACTTCAGGTCATAGGTATCCCAATAGCGATAGCTGATGTGGGGATTGCCATTACTGTCGAGTGCCAGCGCATTGTATGTTCCTACAGATCCATAACTGTCCACGGTCTGAATTACCCAAGAATTGCCACTCTGATAGGCATGCTTCAGATCAAGGACCTCGAAAGGCACATGGTAACTTATCTGGGGGGTAAAAGGATAAGTTGACGCGAGCGCCAATGAAGTGCCGTGCATTCCACCTCTGTCTACTAGCTCAATGGTCCAGGTCACACCGTCGCGCCGGGCATACCTGAGTGCGTAACCATCAGAGTCATAGTTGCTGATGCACGAGGTGTAGGGATGGGTTGGCACCAACGCCAACGAGGTCCAATCACCTCCGGAATCTACCGTCTCGCTGAACCAGTTGGTGCTTCTCAATCGAGCATACTTCAGGCTACCGTTGGTGATGTCCTGATAACTTATGTGAGGCACATAAGGATAATTTGGCTCCAAAGCCATCGAGGTGTGAGCCCCCACATTTCCGTCGCTGTCCACGGTCTCGATCACCCAGTCGCCACTGCAAATACTGCACAGATTCACATTGTACACGGTGTCAGTTACGAGACGCATCCTGGTGGTTTCTTTGCTATTGAGCCCCATTGCCGGGGGTGGTATGAATTCCAGGGAATAAGGACCCGGCACCAAGGGGAGCGCATAAGAGCCGTCGTCCACCGTGTAGAGTCCCCAGCCGACCAGGTCATCGTTGGGAGAGACTCCTTCCAGCGGTTTGGCGTACACATAAACGTTCTTGAGCGGTGCGCCGTTGCAGGTGACTTTCCCCGAAAGGGTGAAGCCCGATGGCAGGGTTATGGGCAACCGTGTGTTTGGGCACTCGTCCGTTTCGCTGACCACGTCAACGACGGTGATGGAACCCAGACCACGCCATGGCGGCGGGATGAACTGGAAATCGAAGGTTCCGGTGGGAAGGGTGCCACTATAGCAACCTGTCTCATTGGTGGGGGCAAATCCAAAGCCGCCTACATCGTCATCGTATGCATAGATCTGAACGCCCGGCACTGGATTGGCCGATTCGTCGGTGATGCACCCACTTACAGTGAACCCGGGTGGCAGAACGACATCCAGGATCTTATCCTGGTCAACGGTAGTTTCTATGGTTTTGGGACCGAGTCCTCGACATGGAAGAGGTGTGAAGCCGAGCTCGTAGGTGCCTGACACCAAGTCGGCGCAATATTGCCCATTAGAACGGGAAGGTCGCAAACCAAATCCGTCGGCGGTATCGCGATTGTATGCGTAGATAGTGACATCACTGATTGTTGTAGCGGTGCCATCTGTGATCGTACCCGAGACATTGTAGCCTGGCGGCAGGGTAACATTTCGAGTCTGGTCAGGTGGTCCGGTAACCCCTTTGAGGGCCTGAGAGGCACACTCTTGTCCACAGGGTGGGTTGAAGATTAGATCGTAGTATTCTCCACTTTCCAGCACCACGCTGTAATAGCCGTTGTTGTCGGTGGTATCGCTCAGGACACCGTGACCTTGATCTCGATACCAGACGTAGACTTCAACATCCGAGAGTACTTCACTTTTGCAGGTTACGGTTCCTGAGATGGTAAAACTGTCGTCTTGAGCGAGGGGGTCGGGCAGAGGGCCGGCCTTGCCAGTCGCTGCACCAGCCGTACCCCAGCCGAGCAGGAGCAACGCGAGCAGTAAGCCCATCGTCGCCAGACCCGGCGCAGCAATCAACGGCCATAGTTTTCTCTTGTTCATCGTTTACTCCTTTGTGATGTTTTTCGATTTCTAATTGCCGCTACTGCTTGTGTGGTTTGGAGCCGGAGATGTGAAGGTATATATCTCGGCGGTGAAGAGAAGTTGAGGCAGGGAGTCGGAGACTGGAAGAAGGAGTAGAAAGGGAAATTGGATTAGGGGTAGGAGTTGGAGTTGGAGTCGTAGTTGCGGAAGGGAAATTGGAAGTTCCAGGCCAAAGCAAGTATCAGCGATGTGAAAGAACTTTACCTTATCCTTCCTCCTCAAATACCTCGGCTGTGAAGACGTACAAGTTAGCGTCGCGCCAGGCGTCGGGGGGGAGTCCGGCCTTGAGGCAGATGGCGCGCAAGAACTCGTCGCGATCCCAGCCCCGGTCGCTGGCCACCTGGGGCAACAGCAGACCGACGTGGAGATCCATGCGGATCAGCAGCCCATGCCGGCCGATCTGTATTTCGTCAGGTCTGCCGAGTGGCCGGAAGGGGGAGAGGGCTGAGATCTCGATGAGGATGTCGTTCAACTCCGCTGCCGTTACGGATGGGAAACGAAAGTCGTTGGTCGCAGCCGAGATGACCGATTCTTGGATGGTGCGATACAGTGGCTGCGAGACTTCTATTCGCCCGATGCATCCTCGCAATTCACCATTTCGCCGGCGCAACGTGACGAAGGCTGCCACCTCTTGCAACAACCCGGGTCCTTCGGGCGTGTACTCAGGCGTGGTGCCGGTCGTCAGATACTCAGTCAGCGTTTCCCGGGCGATTTTCAGCAGCTTCGCTTTTTCAATTTTGCTCAGGTGGGGGGTGTCTGCCGCTTCCGCGTGCGATGAGTCTTGAGTATTCATGCGCCACCTCGCAGATCAGTCTGGAGATCAGAGACCAAGGTCAGGGGGCAGGTAGGCGGTACCCTATCTATTGTATCACTTTCTCAGCTAATTTTCAATCGGTTCTGATGGGGGTTTGAATCGAATCGGCTGTGCCGGGACGGTGACCAAGGTCGGGAGCGAGTTGAAATCGCGTTGGATAGTGAGGCGTGGTATCGCCCCCTCCAGGAGCTACCCTTCGCCGTAGATGACCTTCATCTCGTCATATACCCGGCTGATCCCCGCCCGGATACGTTTTTCCACAAAAGACTTATCCCCCGGCCGATAGGGGAAGTAATCGATCATCTGGTTGATGACCACCGCAGACTCAGATTTGGTGCGCCCCGAACGATATTGGCTGCGTACCTTTGCACGCATAGTGCGAATATATTCAGATACTGGCTCCGTCGCCTCGACGTTACACAGGGGGCCATGACCGGGCACAATGTACGTCAGCGACGACTTACGCAGCCGGGTCAGCACCTCCAGCCATTCTTTACTGACGCTCTGTCCCAGCGACGGATGCTCCCCCACGACCACGACGTCGCCAGTGAAAAGGATGCGCTCGCTGGGTAGCCACACGCCGCTGGTAGCCGGCGTGTGCCCCCCCAGGTAGGTAAAGTGGATTTCGCGCCCTCCCTTCTTCAGGTAGAGCCGTCCTGTGAAAGTGATTTCTGGTTTCTTAAGTTCGATCTCGTCGAACTGGGCGGCAATCTCAGGCCGCTTTTTGAAGATATTCTTGGTGCGTTCGATGAATGTGTCCTTATAACTCGATATCTCTCTCCAGGCCTCTTCGTGGGCGATAACCGGCGCGTCGAAGTATTGATTACCCAGGATGTGAGCCCGGTGATGGTCGGTGTTGAAAACGTACAGCACCTTGTCCGTTACCTTGGCCACCTCAGCCACCCAGGCTTTCCCGTCGGCTGGGATGAGAGGTGTGTCTACAACAATGGCCCCCACGTCGGTGAGGATACACCCCACATTTGCACCTTCGTAATCGGTTTTGACATAGACACCAGGAGCGATTTCTTCCATTTAGATATCACCGTGATCAAGATGTTGTTAGGAATGGTTCCCGTCCCATAGTGTACCATAACGTGACGTGATTTTCAATACTATTTTCCGAATTTTAGCAGACGCCCAAGGTTTTGCCCGTCCTGGCCCGCGCCCGCGAGCCAGGACGGGCAAGACTTTGGGAACCTTATCCTGAATCGTCCACCGCTTCTGTCGGCAGCCACAAAGTAAACTTGGTACCCTGACCGACTTCGCTTTCTACGCTCAGACGTCCGCCGTGAGCCTCGGCAATCCAGCTAGCGATCGAAAGGCCCAATCCGACACCCTTACGTCCTTCGCGTTGGGCCCGGTAGAACCGGTCAAAGATGTGCGGCAGCACGTCAGGCGAAATGCCCACGCCGGTGTCTTCGACTGTTACCCGCACCCACTCTTGGTCGCGATATAGGGAGAGGGTAACTGTTCCGCCCGGCGGTGTGTATTTGAGGGCGTTGTCTATCAAATTGAGTAACAGTTGCTTGAGCCGATCCGGATCGCCTTCGATCATGGCCTGGTCTTCGTGTCCCAGGCGAATCGTCACCCTCTCGCCGAGGGGGAACTGCGTGGCTGACATAAGTTGGGCCTGTCTGTAGACTTCTAAAATCAAGGTGTCCAGTTCGACCGGCTGCTTCTCTAGCTGCATGCCAGCTTCGGCTTGGGCCAATAAAAGCAGATCGGCCACCAGCCGGTTCATGCGGCTCACTTCCCCCTCGATGGCGTCCAGGGCAGCCGCTCGCTCTGTGGGGTCGTCGGCAGCGCCACGTCGCAGCAGGTCTACATTACCCCGGATAGTCGTCAGCGGCGTGCGCAATTCGTGTGACACGTCGGCGCCCAGACGCTGCTGTGCTTGAAAGAGTCGGTCCAGGCGTTCTAACATGGCGTTGAAGGTGCTAACCAGCCGCCCGACTTCGTCGTCGGTGGCCGGGACGGGCAGGCGTCGGCCCAGGTCTTGCGCGCGGACGATTTGCCCTGTTGTCTGCGTGATGCGGTCGATGGGCCGCAAAGCCAGCCACGACATCAATAAACCCACCCCTCCGGCCACCACTATGGTGACAATGATGCCTCCCATCAGCAGGATGAGGACACGGTGCAGTGTGGCATCGACTTCAATCAGTGGCTGCCCCACCTGCACCGCCCCCACTACCTCTTCTCTCCACGAAATGGGAACACTCACCATGCGCAGGCGTACACCGTTTTCAAAGACGAGAGTCTTAAACGCTGGTTGGTTCCTCAGATTGATTGCCAGCAGGTCAGCGTCCAGAGGCAGTCGTTGTTCGCCGAGATTCTGCGATTGGCGCGCCACGCTTCCGTCGCCCCGGATAACCTGGATGTAGACCGCCGGCGTTGAGAAAACGTCCAGCGGCGGCAAATCGACCAGCCCGGTGCGTATCACAGTGCGCGGGTCGTTTTGAGTTGCGATAACCGCACCTACCTGTGCCGCCCGGTCCCACAGAATGTGATCCACTTCATTCAACATGCTGATGCTGAGGAAGGTGTATACGACGGCGCTGAAGACAATTAGGATGGCCGTCAGTACAGCGAGGTATCCAAGAGTCAGTCGAACACGAATGGACATATTGCTCAGGCTACTCTTCTCGTAATACGTAGCCCACGCCGCGTAAGGTGTAAATCAGGCGAGGCTCGCCTCCCGCCTCCAATTTCGCACGTAAGTAGCGAACGTAAACTTCGATTATGTTAGACTCACCGCCAAAGTCATAACCCCAGATGCGGTCGTAGATGATGTCGCGCGTCAGCACCTGGCGCGGGTGATGCATAAAAAGCTCAAGCACATCGTATTCCTTGGCCGTCAACTCGATATCGCGGTCACCACGCCGCGCCTGACGGGTGGTTGAATCGAGCACCAGATCGGCGAACTGCAACGGTGCGTCCGCCTCGGGTGGAGCCGCACGGCGCAGCAGGGCGCGGATACGTGCCAGCAACTCATCGAAGGCGAAAGGTTTGACCAGGTAATCATCGGCGCCAGCGTCAAGCCCCGCCACCCGGTCTCGGATGGCGTCTTTGGCGGTCAGCATCAACACCGGTTCATCGCAGCCGGCCATCCGCAACTGTCGGCACACCTCCAGGCCGTCTATGTCGGGCAGCATCACGTCGAGCACGAGTAGGTCAGGTGGATTGCTAAGCGCCTTGTCCAGCGCGGTCTCGCCATTGGGTGCTACCTCTACCTGATACCCTTCCAGGCGCAGCGTACGGCTGATCAGGCTGGCGATTCGTGCTTCGTCTTCAACCACCAGGATACGTTCTGTCATTTATGGCTCCATCGGAAAGCCCTGTCCCCGCCAGGCGTCGAGACCTCCTTGTATGACTTGTACATTCGTAACTCCACCATTTACCAACGTCTGTGCCACCCGGGCACTACTCTCTTCGGCCGGTCAGGTTCAGTAGAAGATAAGCGTTTTATCGGCAGGTAAGTTCTCCACGTGTGCTAGTAACTCATCCTCTGGAATAGAGAGTGCCCCAGCCGCGTGGGATTCTTGATAAAACGGTGCTTCACGCACATCAATGATGATACCCGTGCCGGCCTGTTGTTGATTGTGAGCTTCGGCCGGGGAAACGCGCGCTATGTTTGGATAAGGAAGCCCACTGGAATCTGGATTAGAGTCTTGACGCTCCATCAAAACAATCAGTCCTGCTGCCACCAGGATCAACCCCGCCAGCCCCACCATCCACACCGGGATAGGCAGCCTGTTGCTAGTCTGCGGGCGCTTTCGTCTCTTGGCCATTTCACCTTCCTATATATGAATTATCCTAAATTGTAGCACAGGCAGTGTACAGACGCAATCAAGACGGGCGCGCATTTGAGTTTGGGGACGAATTACTCTGATCCGAGGAGTGAGGCATCCCCAGATGCCGAACGGAGCCGCATCTGGGGATGCTGGCTCCTCGTTTTCCTCCAAAATAGAAACACGCCCTTCTTCCCATGAAGTATTTGGTTCTCCACCTGAATCGTGCTAAACTACCCGTCTTGCTGTATGGTGAATATCCTGATCTGGTGACAGTACGAGGCTTCACTCATTGAAATCTCTAAGAATCTACGTTCCACTTGCTTTGCTGTTCTGTGCCACACTGGCTTGCGGTGGTCTTCAACGTGCGGCTCGCCCAGCCGTGCCCCCGACAAGAACGCCCTTGCCAACGTTTACCAATATGCCCCCATCGGTGCCACTGCTATCCCCCACACCGATACCTACGCCTGTTCACACCCCTACCCCTACCCCTACCCCTGTCATGGAGACGCCAATAGCCACATTCACCCCTGTCCCGTCCGATACCCCTGTCCCTACAGCGACACCAACTGAGGTGCTGCCATCATCTACCAATACACCCTTGCCCATACCAACCGTTGTTCCCACCGACACGCCCACACCAGAACCCATTATTAATTACGTCCTGGCCGGTACCCAGCGCGAATTCAATTGCAGTTTCACCTATATCTATGGCACCGTTCAGGACGCAAATAACTTCGGCATTCCTGACGTGGAAGTACGTGCGCTGGGTATTCATGAGACCAGCGGTCTCGAGTTTGTTACGCACACCGACGCCGAGGGGCGCTATGAGATTTTTCGTTTTCCGCTTCCCGATTTATTGTCTGCTCAGTGGGCGGTCATGATTATGGAAGATGGGCGTGAAGCATCAGAACGTTTCCACTGGGCTTCCACCTCCGTTTGCCAGGGTGATGACCTGGGCCACAGCCAGGTGCTGCGTCTGGACTGGAAACTAATACAGTAACCAGTAGGTTTATGCGTATCTTCTCAATAATTCGGGGTGGGGGCAGTGCCTTGTGCCTGCCCGACAGGGCGACCACAAGGGATCGCCCCTACATTTTGAGAAGATACGTTTATGCTGAATAACCACTTGCCGTTATGGTACATGTGGACTATAATGCCAATCAATCCGAAAATATTATGTTATAATATGGAGAGTATTAGAACCATTTCGTATACCCTAGGTGATCTCGCCGTTTCATCTTGGTGAATAGGCAACGAGACGATAGGAGCAGGCCGATGCAAGAACTCGAGGCGGCTACCATACGTAAGAAGATTCTCGGCGTATTGCTGAGGAATGCCCGGATCCGTGCCGGCATGACCATTAAGGACGCCGCCGAGGTGACTGGCTTCCCGTCGAGTGCTATGTCTGATTATGAGTATGGCCGACGCGATATCTCGCTTCCCCAGCTAGAGGTATTGGCCTACACGTATCGAGTACCCATCACCTATTTCTGGTCGGATGATCCCATTCCCGATGATGAGGATCGGGATCTCCCAACCGAAAAGGCAGTTGAGTTGCGTCGCCGCATCATCGGCGTGCTGTTAAGACAGGCGCGGATGGAGGCCGGTTATTCGCAAAAGGATTTGGCCAAGATCCTCGAATGCCCCAGCAGCCGCATCGCCAACTATGAATTCGGACGCACCGACATTCCTTTGTCGGATTTGGAGAACCTGGCCAATTACTTGGATGTACCTCTAGCTTATTTCCTTGATCAGGGGATCAGACCAAGCGGTAATCAGATAGCCGGAATGGACGAACTGGAACGCCTGTCGCAGCTTCCAGAGGATGTGCGAACCTTTATACTTGAGCCTGGTAACTTGCTCTACGTGCGAGTAGCAATTCAACTCAGTACGCTCTCGGCCGATGCGATCCGCAATGTTGCCGAGGGGTTGCTTGAGATAACGTATTAAGGATTGGGAATTAAATAATTTTCTCAAATGCAAGCGAAATACTAGCCTGATTCAGTCGGCCAGGTAGTGTTGACATTTGTGCATTCCCAGAGATGCATTTGGTTATCTGTTGCGGTGTTCTCAGGCGCAAAGACTCAAATGTCAACACGGCCTAATGGGTAAGTTGTTAAATCCTTAGTCTTAATACCTTTTTTCTGAGAACTCTGTATAGCTCATGGCTGATATACAATCTCATCTGCACGTTCCACCCATCGCCACGTTCGATGATGCCACTGTTCTGGACACATTCTTCGAATTGGCCGCGATACGTGACGAGAATACGTTACTGCGGAAGGCCTTGGTGCTTCTGACACAGGCGTTTCATGCCGAGGCCGGATCGATTTTGGTCCAGGCACGAACACCACAACGTTTGCGGATGGGCACCTTTCCACCGGAGGTGATGGCTGTTGTCGAGCGCTGGGAGGGTGCGATCGAGCGCCAACTGCTGGAACGCGTGTGGCGTATTCCGTCCAATGACGATATCCCTATCTCTGTCAGCCGCCTGACGGGGGATAACGTTATCCTGGTCAACGCCCCTCTATTGCGCGATACCCGTGTGGTGGGGTCTTTATGCCTGGTATTGTCGTCCGGCCAGCCATTTGGCCTAACCGTGCGGCGTAGGCTGGGGACATTTGGACGTGGGGTAGGTCAGCTCGTTTCTCTGTCCGCCGACCTCTCGATGGCTCAGCAACGCTTGAACCGGCTTGGCTTCTTTTACCAGGTAGGCCAGGCGCTGGTGACTAACTTCGATCTCCACGAGTTCCTCAGTAACACCATGCAACTCGCCGCGGATGTGATGGATGCTGCTGCATCGTCTTTGATGCTCATTGATGAGACTGAAGGGGACTTGGTATTCGAAGTGAGCCACGGGGGAGGAAGTGATCTGTTGCGCCGCCAGCGTCTTCCCATCGATGAAGGTATTGCTGGGTGGGTGGCTCGGACCGGTAAACCGGCCATCTCCAACGACGCTCGCACCGACACTCGATTCAACCCGAGGGTTGACGTGAGGACAGGCTTTCTCACCCAGTCTATCGCGGCTGTGCCTCTCAAGATCAAGGGGCGCATCATTGGCGTGTTGGAAGTGCTCAACAAGTATTCGGGTGCTGGTTTTGATACGGAAGACCTGCGGTTGTTGACCTCCATCGGGGCACAGGCAGCCATTGCTATCGAAAATGCGCGGCTTTACGCCAGTTTGCGGGAAGAACGTGACAGCATTATCCAGGCACAAGAGAACGTGCGTCGCGAACTGGCACGCAACTTGCACGACGGTACGGTGCAGATGCTCTCGGCGATTAGCATGAGCATCGACCACTTGCGGCGACTGCTGGAGGTAAAACCGGAGGCGGCTTTCAGTGAGTTGGACGCGCTGCGTAAGCTGGTTCATCAAGCTGCCCGAGAGGCGCGGGTGGTTCTCTTTGAGCTGCGGCCCATCATTCTTGAGACACAGGGTCTGGTACCCACCTTGGTGTCTTACGTAGAGCAGCTTAATGAAACAGAGGACTTCGCTGTACACCTGAGACCCGCGGTGCTGCCTCGCCAATTTGACCCCAGGATAGCTGGCACCATCTTCTCTATTGTGCAGGAGGCGGTCAACAACGCCAAACGCCACGCGTCGGCCCGCAACGTTTGGATCACAATGGAGACTACGCCTGATATCCTCAACGTACAGATTCGCGACGATGGTCGCGGCTTCGATGTGGCGGCTGTTGCCAAAAATTACGAGCGACGGGGGAGTTTTGGCTTATTGAATATGCGCGAGCGAGCCCGGTTGGTTGACGGTCATCTAAATATTCAATCCAGCTCCGAGCCGCCTGGCCAAGGTACGACGATCACTTTGGGTGTCCCGTTACCGCCGCTTGCCGACTACGAAACACGCCCCATCCCAACGGTTGAATTCGATGACTGATCCGGTAAAATTGCACGCTTTAGGTATTACTCATTTCCGAGCAAGTCGCTTTGCCGATGCGGCTCAAGCTTTCGCCGACGCTTACGATGCGGCCGAAGCCAACGAAGATCGCCAGAGGGCGGCTGAGATTCTCAACGACCTGGGAGTCACCTACCGCGAGTTGGCCGAGTGGGAACAGGCCGAGGCCACCCTGGAGAAAGCCTACGTCATATTCGCCGAACTGGGGAACGTCAAAGGCAAGGCTCAGGTCATGGGCAATATGGGCAGCATCCTGGAGGGCCAGGAACGCTATGAAGAAGCAGTCGACGCCTATAAGCAGTCGGCTAATATGTTTGAGCAGATCGGCGATAGCGACTCAGCAATGTATACTTGGCAGGCGCTCAGCCGCCTTCGGTTGAAACAAGGGCAGTGGCTGCCGGCTATTGCTGCCTATGAAGAGGGCATCGAAAACATGCCCGACCGCTCCTTGAAAAAGGGGTTGTTGAAGCGCATCTTGAGATTGCCAGGCGGTTTTCTGCGGGGCTAGCAATCTTGAAGTCCAAACCCCGGTCACCGGCCAGGTCTCCCCATCCGAAGCGGCGCGACGCCTGGGCCAGGGCGCTGGCGGAACCCAGGGGAGATTGAGCAGTTACCCTCGCCAGGCTCGCTTTGTGATGCGCGAATCCAGCTTGGTGGAGAAATCCTCCAAGTCTTCCTGCTTTAGGTTCTTGAGTGCCTCTTTATCGTCCTCTGTGAGATCATAACCTTGAAGCGCTTGCTCAGGATTTGAGAACAGGGTTTTGCGAAACTCGGCGTCGGTCACTGCGCGACCGATGATCTGGGAAACTGCATCTTGTGACATCGGAAAAAAACTCCTTTCGCCTCAATCGAGAAGAGATAAGTCAAGATTCTAAGAGAAACTTTAAAACCCGGATCGATTATACTATACCATAAATTCCCCTGAAAATTGAAGAGTACGTAGGTCCTGACTGAGAGCTTTCTGACTACAAACCCTTCTCGCGCAGCAAGCGCGCCATATTGTGTGGAATTATCTCCCCGGCTTCGATCTCGGCCCGGATCGCCGCTTCCTTGTCGTGGATGGCAGCCACTCGCTCCAGGGTTGCCTCCGCCGACTCTTGGGGCACGACCACGACCCCGTCTGCGTCCCCTATCACAATGTCACCCGGACTCACACCGATGCCCCCGCAGATCACCGGTACGTTGATCTTGGCCGGACCATCCTTAAAGGGGCTGTTGGGCGTCAGTCCGCGCGCAAAGATGGGCAACGCGATCTCGATGATCTCCCGGCTATCGCGTACCGTGCCGTCGGTGACCATTCCGGCCAACCCCCGTGCACGCCCCACGAGGGTGGTCAGCTCTCCCCATACGCTGTTCGTCGTGTGCCCGTTCGTGGCGATCACCAGCACATCATTAGGTTGCGCCATCTCCAGCGCCCTGTAGATGGCTATGTTGTCGCAGGGTCGCGTCCACACCGTCAGCGCCGAGCCGAGCAAATCCATATTTGGATCGAGCGGTTTGATCTGATAATCCATAGCCGCGAAGCGCCCCTGCGCATCGCACACCGGGCCGGTCCCCAGCCCGCGAAAGCGTTCCAGCAGCTCATCCGGGGCTCGTGCTACGTCAGTAATGATTTCCCAGCCTTCTGGTAATGTCATAGGTACAATTCTCCTTATATTGTTGGAAGATTGGTAGATTGGTAGATTGGTAGACTGGTAGAGACCAATCACCCGCTCTTCCAATTTCCCAATTTACCAATCTCTAATTTACCAATCTACCAATCTACCAAGTTTCGCGGCTCCTGCCCCTGCGCCACCCGCTGCATATTGTCAAAGGCTGCCCTCATCTTATTCGCCAGCGCATCGCGCGTGCCAGCCGCGATGTGCGGAGTCGCCGCTACGTTGTCCAGGTGCAACAGCGGGTTATCGGCGCCCGGGGGCTCGACGGCAAACACATCCAGCCCGGCGCCCGCAATTTGCCCGCTCGTCAGCGCCTGGTAGAGCGCCGCTTCGTCCACCAGACCGCCCCGGGCGGTGTTGATCAGTAGCGCCGTGGGCTTCATACGCGCCAGTTGGGCTGCCCCAATCATTCCCTGTGTCTCCTTGGTACGGGGCAGGTGAAGCGTGATGATGTCCGACTGGGCCAGTAACTCGTCGAAGGGGACATATTTCACCTCTAATTCGGTTTCCACCTCGGCCGGGGCCCGCATCATGTCGTAATACACCAGTTGGCATTCGAAGGCCCTGGTGCGCTGGGCTACCTCCCGCCCAATACGTCCCAGGCCCACGATCCCCATTCGCTTGCCGACCAAGTTGTAGGATTGAGGTCGCAGTTGCCATTGCAGCCACTGCCCCTCGCGCAAAGTTCGGTTGGCGACGAAGATATTCCGATACAGACTGAGGATCAACAGGATTACGTGTTCCGCCACCGGTTTGCTGGTGCCCTCTGGTGTAAGACCGATCGGTATGCCGGCCTGGGCCGCGGCCGCCACATCCACATTATCGTAGCCTACGCCCTGGTGCTGGATCAACTTCAGGCGTGGTGCGGCCGCTATCACCTCAGCCGTGAGCGGCGTTGTGGCCACCAGGATGAAATCGGCATCACCCACCACGTCAACCGGCGTCTCATTCGCCCCTCGCACACGGAGCGTGAAACCATCCGGCAAACAGTCACGAATGATCGCCTCAACGTCATCAGGAACTGGTTCCAGGTAGACAACTTGCATGAAAGCCCCTTTCCGTTGTTGGTGCTCACAGCACCCGATAAAAACAACTCACCTCCCCAGTGTGGCACGCTGGCCCGGCCGGCGTCACCCGTACCAGTAACGTATCCCCATCGCAATCGTAGCGGATATCAGCCACTTGCTGTGTGTTGCCGCTCGTGGCCCCTTTGTGCCACAACTCACCCCGGCTGCGACTCCAAAACCACGTCTCGCCCGTCTTCAGCGTCAGCCGCAGCGACTCGGCGTTCATATAAGCCAGCATCAAAACCTCGCCCGTCTCCGCGTCCTGCACAATGGCCGGGATCAACCCCCGCTCATCCCACTTGAGATTTGAGATTTGAGATTTGAGATCTGAGTTCATCGCCTTACCCACACACCCTGCTCGCCCAGGTACGTCTTCACCTGGGAGATGGACAGCTCCCGAAAGTGGAAAAGGCTGGCTACCAAAGCCGCGTCGGCGCAGCCATCCGTCAAGACGTGGTGAAAATGATCCAGCGCACCGGCTCCACCGCTGGCGATAATAGGGATGCTGACCGCGTCGGCGATGGCTCGGGTCAGCTCGATGTCGTAGCCCGCCTGTGTGCCATCGGCGTCCATACTTGTCAATAGAATCTCACCTGCACCGCGCTGTTCACACTCGCGCGCCCACT
Source organism: Anaerolineae bacterium (assembly GCA_034412795.1). GTDB lineage: Bacteria > Chloroflexota > Anaerolineae > 4572-78 > NAK82 > JAUVPY01. The sequence goes on along the minus strand of DAOUMD010000185.1, from coordinate 40,695 downwards.
CGATGGCGTCCAGGCCGGTGCGTTTGCGCCCGCCGTGGGTGGTTGTCTCCCAGGCCAGTGATGACGCGTCATTAGACGTGTCTATGCGACGGCGAGCGTCGATGGCCACCACGATAGCATTGCTGCCAAAGGCACGGGCTCCCTGGCTGATGAGACTCGGATCACGAACCGCCGCCGTATTCATGCTGACCTTGTCGGCGCCGGTGGCGATGATGGCCCGCATGTCGTCCAGGCTGCCGATGCCACCCCCCACGGTGAAGGGGATAAATACCGTCTCGGCAACGCGGCGAGCCACCTCTAACATCAGCCCACGTCCTTCGTGGCTGGCGGTGATGTCCAAAAAGACCAGTTCGTCCGCCCCTTCGGCGTCGTAAACCTGCGCCTGTTCTACCGGATCCCCAGCGTCACGCAGATTCACAAACTGGACGCCCTTTACCACGCGTCCATCCTTCACGTCGAGGCAGGGGATAATTCGTTTAGCGAGCATAAGCCTCCAAAAACATAAGCCTCCAAAAACATAAGCCTCTGGCAATAGATGTGGCCCGTAGGTAGACCCTAAGGGTTTCAGGCGAACCGCAGGCTTCGGCGTGAGCTCGGCCGAACGTCACGCCGAGGGTCGGTCGAACGCTCAGCCGAACGGTTCGCGCAACCTTAGGGTCTCGGTTCCCTCAAGAACGCGCTACTTCCAGCGCCATGGACAGGTCTACCTGTCCGGCATACAGGGCTTTGCCGATGATGAGGCCTTCTACGCCTGCGGCCTCGACCTCCTTCACGCGGTGTACGTCCTCCAGTGAGGCAACTCCACCCGAGGCGACGACCGCCAGTCCACTTTCCGCAGCCAACGTGGCGCAGGCGGGTGCGTTGACGCCCGTCAATGTGCCATCACGGGCGATGTCAGTGTAGACGACGTGCGTGATCCCCAATTCCTTCATCTGTAACGCCAGGTCGATGGCGCTTACGTCGGTACGTTGCTGCCATCCGTGGGTGGCGACTTGGCCATCGCGAGCGTCGATGGCCAGCGATATTCGTTCGGTCCCAAAACGTGCCAGTGCCTCCTGGACCAACGATGGGTTGGTGATGGCCGCTGTGCCGATGATGGCTCGTACCACGTCCATCGACAGAGCGGCTTCCAGGTCAGCCATAGCCCGTAGCCCACCCCCAAACTGGATCGGCACATCCACCGCGTCCAGGATGGCACTCAGCGCCTGGATGTTTTTTCCTGCGCTGGAGGTGTCTCCAAATGCACCATCCAGGTTGACAACGTGAAGCCATTCAGCGCCCAGACTTACCCATCGCTGGGCGGTGCCGACGGGATCATCGCTGACAACAGTCTCGGCGTGGGGATCGCCTTGCACCAACCGCACGCAGCGACCGCCACGCAAGTCAATAGCCGGGTAAACAATCATGGTCATTGGGTTCGAATGGGTGACTACTTGAGATGCCTGAAGTGATGCCACGCATTATACTTGAAAATAGACAGAGTCACAATCTACGTTTTTCAGGCATACGCACAGATTAGGTTGAAAGCCGTATACCCACAGCGTTGAGTATGTTACTTGTCTCTGTGCGGAACGTGGAGCAGCTATTGGGCGGACATCAATAGGGGAAGGAAAAGATACTGGGTCGGTGCCTGAACCAAGATGGTGTCGCTGGCGGGAGAGGTCTCGGCGTTACTTTCGCCATCCACCGAATAGGCCTCAACTTGGTGAAAACCGGGGCTCAGAGCCGCTGTGTCTACGACAAAGCTAAAGTCTTCCTCAGACTCGTCAAATACGCCATCTTCGGGGGCGAGGGGCTGCCAGGGTTCGTTGTCGATTCGGTAAAAAATGCCCGTGATGTAGCTGGTCGATGAAGTTCCCTGGCCGCTGTAGATGATTTGGGTTACTTCGCCCCCTTCACTGTACTGTTCCAGTTTGGTCAATGTCGTGTCCAGGATAGAGTCTACTGGGTCCACAACTGACACGGTGTCAACAGGCTGAATAAGCTCGTTGCCAGCCGAGTCGATCACGCGCAGCTCCACGGTCAAAGCGCCGGTGGGCAAGGGGGGAGTGGTAAACGTGAAGCTCTCTGCGTACGTGTCGAAAGCACCGTCAACTGGTTGGGCATCCATCCAAAGATCACTCTCCACCCGATATTGGATCTGTTTTATGGTGTTAATCGTGGTACTCCGACGCAGGGGAGAGGGGTACGGATCGTCCTCTACTCTACCGCTGAAGGTCAAGACGTTAGGCTGTTCGGGGTCAATCACGTAATCGGCGTTGAGGACGCTCAGCGTGGTGTCCATCGGGTCCAGGATACCGTCCCCGTCCGAGTCGCGCCAACCTAATTGGCCGCGCGCGTATTCATCGATAGCGCCGGTCCGATACGGGGAGATCTGGCCACGCATAATGCTCGCGACGTCTGACGCGCAGTCTCCGTATTGGCTGTTCTGGTTCTCCACGCCCAGGTACCCCGACCTGTGTGTACAGGATTGGTAGGCAGAGTAATATTGGTCAAGGGCCATAAAGATATGGCCAATCTCGTGGGCAGCCACGGCGTCCAGATTGTGAGAGCCGTAGCCGTTGCTACCCGATGTCATCACTGTGAACGGCCCACCCAGATAGGCGTAGGCAAAGTAGCCGTCGGTGAAGCGATTGTCGATGTCGTTAGAGCTGTCTACGACGAAAATGGTGAAAGCCCAATCGGTGTCATACGTTTCACGCAGGATATTGTTGTAGCCGCGCACCTGATCGAAGTAAGAGTAGCCGGTGATGCCCTTTTGTGTCATGGCTTCTGTGATCCACAAGGCTTGGTCGCCGTAGTGCCGGTTGATGGGTTCGTAGTTGCTGGTGATGGGGGCTGCCGTGCCGTCGTCATAAACGAAGGTCAGGCGGGCATTCGGTTCGCGGGCGGCCCACCAGTCCAGCGCTGCGGTGATTTTTTCCAACACCAGCCCTCGCTCGGATTCGGTCCAATCTTCGGTGGAAGGGTCAATGCTCCCATTGCTTTCCAGCAGAATAATGCCTACCGCCACACGTCCGATGAGGTATTCACTGGTTTGATAGTAAGTAGGGGTGGGGATATCGGATACTGGCTCCAATCCTTCCGGGGGCGGGGCGACGAAAGCGTCCCCGACCAAATCGGCCTCCAGACTTTCCAACCCTACAGCGGTTTTCGAAGGTGTTTCGGGAGCCAGCAGGTCATTCCACACCTGGGCAGCACGGTGAGCCTCGCCCGTCAGCGTGGCCAGGACCTCCTCGTCTACCTTATCGCGATGGACAGCCATGATGTCGGTCAGCGAAGGTGCTCCGGTCGGTATCTCACCGATCAACGCCACTGGGGGAAAGACGTGAGTTATATGACCACCGGCTGAGTCGATTACCTCGATAATCTCGCTGATGTCTGCATCAGTTGCCAATAGGACCAGTGCTCGATTCGGCTCGGGCTCATCAGCCTTCACGGCCGTGGCCGACATCCAGAGAATACCCAAAACCAATGACAGGCATAGGATACCGTGAAAATATTTGCCAAAGGATTCAGTGAATAAATTGTTATCCCTTTCGACTAATCTCGCTCGTTGCACCATTCTATTCTATTCTGCTCACCCCCGCCCTCCACCCTGCTTCGAGCATCCTCTCTCCTCAAGTTGGGAGAGGGGGTCAGGGGGAGAGGGCCATCTCCCAACTTGAGGAGAGAGGCCAGGGGGAGAGGGCTATCTTCAGCAAGATTTGGACCACATGCCAGTTTAAAACCAAATGTGGTAACGGTGGGTAAATCGAGGGCAAATTCTGCGTGAATACAGCGTAAAACCTTGCGACTGTAACCAAGTTGTAATCTCACTTGTGCATGAAATGTGCTATGTTTATAATAACCACTATGGACAATGGAAGCCTATGGAGCAAAAGCGTATTCTGATTGTCGAAGACAAGCTGCACAACGTTATGACTTTGTGCCGGGCTCTGTTGCATCCTATGGCCGGGGGATTTCAAGTCGAGGTTTGCCCTATGGCTGACGTGGCATTGACAAGGTTGCGACGTGAGCAGTTTGACCTGATTGTCACTGACTTGCGTTTACCTGGCGCGAACGGGCTGGAGTTGATCCGCCGCGTGCACCAAACTAGCCCCGGGACGCGCACTATGCTCATCACCGCCTTTGGCTCGCCAGAGCTTGAGAACCAGGTTCGAGGGTTGGGAGCTACTTATTTGCCCAAACCTTTCGCTTTGCAGGAGTTCGTAGCGGCCGTTCACCGTGTCTTTGCCGAGGAATAACAAGACGAGCGGGAAACCCACGTCGTGGACGACGAGATGGGTTTGGAATCTTCACCTGTGCGGTTAGCGTAGGGGCAGACATGTGCGTCTGCCGCCGTGCAATTACCGATTTTGAATGTCAAACTCGATCAGGGAGAAGGGGGAACATGGACGAGCCGGGCCTCAACACATCATCAGACGAAGCTGTCTTTGCAGTGGATAATTGGCCAATGCGTCTGGATGCATTGCGCAGTCAGTTGAAAAAGGCTCAAAAGCTGTTAACGCAATACCGGGCTGCTTTGCGTCTGGCCCGTACCGAGATCGAGCGGCGTAACCACAGCGTGTTGACCTTAACTGCCTTTGCCTTCCAGTCTGGCAGCATGTCAAGCCTCGCAACTCTGCTCAAATTGGCTTTGGCGCGTGCACTGGAAGTTACCGAAGCGCCGGTGGGGGCAATTATACTTATTGACCCCGATACCAAAGAGTTGACTCTGGGCGTTCACAAAGGACTGACCACCGAATTAACCCGTGTTCTAACCGGCCAGGAGATAGGTGCAGGTGCCGCCGTGCTTATGCCCCATCTGGCGGCCGGTTCCGGGGCTTTGCTGGAATATGTTTCTACGGATGATAAAGCTGAGCAGGCGTTACTTTCTGCCGGTCGGATGACTAGCCTGGTCAGCATGCCGGTGCAGGCTAGCCAGCAACTTATGGGAGCGCTACTGATTGGTTTGCAGGACGAAAGGCGCTTCAAACCTGCTGAACTGCGCTTCATCATGGCCGTCGCTCAGCAGACGGCGGTGGCCATGGAGGGTCTGCGCCTACGCAAGGAGCTGTGGCATACGGCCGAAGCGTTGCTTGATGGCAGGATAGTCGAGGCTGAACTGCACGAAGTCGACCAGGCCGAGTTAGATATCGAGCTTTCTTCCCTGTCTGATCTGCCCGTGACTGCCCCGGACATCCCTCAGGCCGCTGAGGAAGATCTCGAACAACTGCTGGCTGCTATGATGGAAACCGAGTCCGAGGTGCGCCAGCAGAACGCCGATCTTCGCACCCTGAATAACCTCGCCGAATTGATGAATCGTACTCTTGACCTGAGAGAGATCCTGGCTTGTACAGTTGACCAAACCCGTTCTATTCTGGGGACGGATGCGGCCTGGATTTATCTGGTCGAAGAAGACGACCGGTTGGTGATGCGCGCCCAGGTTGGTCTCTCCCCGGATTACGTGCGGGGTATGCGCTCTTTGAAACTGGGGGATGGATTGGAGGGGCGGGTTGCCAGTGAAAACAAGGCCCGCTTTGTCGAATCACTCACCAAGGATTCTTCTACGCGCAAAATCTGGGTTGAAAGAGAAGGGTTAAATAAGTTGGCTGCTGTGCCGATTACACGTCCGGAACCCGAAGCACCGGGAAAACAGATGGACTCTCAAATGCTGGGAGTCCTGCTTGCCGCCAACCGGACGGAGAAAGCCCATACCTGGAGCACTCGTGAGAAACGGCTGATGATTTCAATCGCCAACCATGTCGCGCTGGCTATTGACAATGCCCGCTTATATGCACAAGTTCAACAAGGCGAAGCCGGCATGAGGACTGGCAACCAGGTTTTGTGCGAGATCAACGACATGCTGTTGCACAGAAATGCTTTCCTCGAAAGCCTCATTGAGGGTGAGTTGGTTCCGGCCATCATCGCATCCGCCCGGTTGGTGCATCTGCTGCAGACGAAAAACTTCTCTTCTACCCACACGCAAATAGAAAGCTGCGCCACGGCTCTGCAAAAGGCCATCGACCAGCTCGGCACCGTGACTAGAGAGATTGATAACAGTAATATTGTGTTGGATGTCACAGAAGACGAGGCACACGGCGATGCTGTGGAGGGCGACGACGGACCCAAAGTGGATGTCCGTGAGGAGACCGACGAGGCTAAGACACAATTGATGACCCTCGATCAGGCCGTTGCCGCCGGGTTGGTCCCACCAAATATGTTGAGCAAGAAGTAGTGAAAAGTAGTTAGTTGTCCGAGTAGTTGCAAAAAACGTAGCCGACCCCTCGTACGGTGACGATGCACTGGTCGTCGTCACCGAGAGCCTTGCGCAGGTGTTTGATGATGGACTTGACGCGCTCTGTGTCGGGATCGGGCTTGGGGTCAGGGGGCGGGGTATGAAGTTGCGAGATTTCTTGATCCAGTTCGGAATGGGTAACCACCCGATCCCGGTGTTGCATCAGATAAGCCAGCAGCGTGAATTGGCTTGGACTCAAGTCGAGGGGGTAGCCCCGCAGAAGGGCTTGCTTCTGGTCCAGCTCTAGCAGAAACGGTCCCACATTAAGCACATTTTCTACAGATTGGCCACACACGAATTCCCGGAAAAGAGGGGAGAAGATGCGCCAGCCATCGCGGTGGGGCACGACGACACCTTGCTCGGCCAACTGGTCAAAGCTTGTCTTCAAATGCGAGGCTTCTTGAGTCAAGGGCAGGGCGGCCAAGGCGTAGCGTTGTACCGGGTCTAGGTGATCCCAGATATATTGGAAGTGTTGATCCATTTGCAAGCGAGCGTGCTCCTTGAGCAGAGGATAATCGTGTTCGTCCAGGGCGCGTCCCGCCATAAGACGCAGCTCGTAAGCATAATAGCCAGCAACCTGCAAAAAGAAGGGATGTCCCCCGCCCAGTTCTAGTGTCAGGTCAATCGTTTCTGGTGCCAGGTCCAGGTCGGCTTTGGCCAAGTAACTCTCAATCAGGCCCCGGCTGTCGGTTGGCGTGAAAAGACCCAGGGGTAGGCGAGCGAAAATATTAAAGAAGGGCGAGTAGAGATCGTTATGGGGCAGATTGAGGAGTGGCTGGCGAGACGTGGTGACAAATGTGACGTAGTGTGACAGAGCACGTAGGCTGGAGAAGAAGTCAATGTCGAGATGCTCATTGCCGCTGACCCACTCGAATTCGTCGAGGGCTAAGATGAGGCTTAAGCCTTGTCGGCTAACCCAGCGCACGAAGCGTTTGATCTGATAAAACGTAATAGGTCTTGAGACAGCGGGCATCTCGGAAGCAGCACGGCGGCCGTTCAACTCCTCAAGGATTTCTTCAAACAGCAGTTCATACATCTCTACCTGCCGCAAACTCCCCAACCCTTCACAGTTGACATAAACAAAGACATGCTGGCTGGGATCCAGACCCGGTTCATCCCGCAGGTGAAATAATAGAGAGGTCTTGCCGATTTTGCGCGGGCCGGTGATGGACAGACTCTGTAGGTGACGCAGTCTATCGATTGCCCATGTCACCTCTCGTTCCCGGTTGTAGAAATGCTCGCGCTGGCGTATTGGGCCTGTGTGGTAAAACGGATTTGATCCCATCTTAACCGTCCTTCCCACTCTCCCCCGCCGGCGAATCGGCCAACTCGTCACCGACGGGATCGGAGAGTATGGGCTGGGCCAATTGGCTGCGGGCAAAGTTGGCAAAAGCCTCCGAGAAGATTCTTTCATTCTGCACCAAACACTTCCGCTCCAACGATTGCAGCGTGCCCTGCTGGCCATTAAGAACCTTGCGAGTGTGTAACAGATCATTCACCAATTGTTTCTCAGACGGAGTCAAATGCCCCCAGATGTGGTAAAAATGGCTCTCTGCTTCGTCGGTAAATCGGTCGCTGGCCTGAGCAGAAGCAGCCCACTCGGAGAGAGCAGTTTTTTGCCCGCGCACTTCGCGACGTCGTACGTCGAACAGATGGTAAGCGGCAATCTGAAGGAAGAAAGGATGGGAACCAGCCATTTCTAGCAAGAACTCGACGTCAGCCTGATTGAAGAGCCTGTGGCTGGGCTCTGTGATCAGACGCAATGCCTCTGCCTCCGGCATCAGCCCTAATGTCAGATTGCGGAATATGTTGAAAAAGGGAGAGCCTAAGACCTCACTCTTATGAGATGCTAGCTCGTGGAGTTGGATATGTGTGGCTGTGATGTAGGCCACGTGGTAGTTTTCGGCAATGCTGCGCAATCCTGCGAAGAAATCTCTATCCAGGTTCTTGTTCTCCACCAAAAGCTCGAACTCATCTAGTAAGTATGCCAGGCGTAGGTCAGTTTCTTGCATTCGCTTGATGGCCTGCTTAAACTCGACGAATCCCAGATGTGCGCGTTTAGCTAATACCTTCTTGTTGTTGGACCTGAAGGGTTCGCACAACTCGGTGAAGGATATGCCCAGCGCCGATAGTGCAACCTCATTCAATCGATCAATGATCTCGGCACGTTCAGCTCTCTGTGTATCAGTATCGCCGTATCGCCGGGTACGTGTGATGTTTTCGGACAGTCGTTGCTGATAAACGTGAACCTCGGAGTGATGAGAATGCCCTATCTCTGTCCGATTTAGCAGTTTGCTTAGCCCGATTTCATAAAGGGAGTGATCGTCAACTGGTTGACTGCCTACCTCCGAAGGATGACTCCATTCCGGGACTAGATCCGAGGGCAGGCCAACTGTCTCCAGCCGGTGAGCTGTTTCCTCGAGCATTAATCCATATAGATCGGATGCTGTGAAATGGCCTAATCCCTGGCAGTCAATCGGTACCAAAATGTAGTAGTCGTGAGCCAAATTGTGTTTCGCCATCACTTGAGGATGGCTGATATAGTTAAGTAACGATGTCTTGCCGATCCGTCTGGGTCCTACCACCGAGACGCATTGATCTCGCCTCAAGCTGTTCAGGATTTCTTTGACCTTATCAGTTCGACCGTAGAATGCATTTGGATCTTTGATAGGATTGCGTTGGTAGTATGGATTATCGTAGATCCTATTACTCACTTGATTCTGAACGTGGTCCGCTATCGTTTCGCCCATCAAGAACCTCCCCCAACACATTATCAAGCACTTTATATTTCTTAATCCACTGGCGATATAAGTCCACGGCGAAATCATAATATGTGATCACACCGGGGCTTCGCCGCAGGATGCTGCGCTGGTTCAACCGTTCGAGCGCGTGAGAAATCTCATTTGGGTCAGTGCCCAGGCCGAGATATTTAACCCGGTCACTTATGGCAGCCTGGGTAGCACGCAATTCTATATCGAGCAAAGTGGTCAAGGCGTAGAGGACTGATTTCTCAGGCGGAGTCGACTCCAACCAGACATAGCTCAGATGCATGCCGCCGATTTCCACGATAGGATCTAATGCATCTCGCACATCCTGGGCGGTGACGTAGCTACGACCTTCGTTGTTGCAGACGCCTACCAAAAAATCACAGATGAGCTGTGTGAAGTAGGGGTGCCCTCCCGTCACACCGATGATCTTTTGCACGGCCAGGTCGTCGTAGCGCATCCCATCTTCATATACCGGTTGGGTGATCAGGTCGGCCGTTGGTGCCCTACTCAAGAAACCGATACGATAATGCTTGGCAATATTAAAGAGGACCGACCAGTATTCGGTGGCCAGTTGTTGCAACGTATGCGTGCCAATGAAAATAAATCCCAAGCCATCCTTGTGTTGCATCAGGTGGCGCAAGTAGTCGAAAATGTCCGGATCTAGCTTACGCCGTTCCACTCGGTCTTCCAGTACCTCGAATTCGTCAATGATCAGTAGAAGGACTTTATCGCCGATGAGTTCGCGAACTTGGGGTAGGAACACACGCTCGAAGACATGTTGGGGACGAGCCAGCAACTCGTCGTAATCTGGACTCGTGCAGGGCAGGTTCAATGTATCTTCCACGGATTCGACGATGGCATCGCAGACGGCGAGGAAGAAATTGTGGGTGCCCTCATCGATTCCCAAGCTTTGGCAGTCCAGGTAAGCGGCCAGATATCCCTTTTTGGCCAGGCGAACCAGCAGTTGTTTGGCGATGGACGTCTTCCCCACGCGGCGCTCCCCGGTGAGGAGCAGAATGCTCTCCCTCGTGCGTGCATTTGTGTTCGTCTCAACAAAATCGAATATGTCATCACGACCGAAGAAGACGTTACTTCCCGGAGGCAAAGGGCGGCCAGCTACGTACGGGCTTTGAATGTGGTGGAAGGGTGGTGGCGCACCTCGCAGATAGACGACGTCAGCAAAAGTTTCGCGGCGATCGGGGCGCTGGCCGTCGTTGAACGTTACTTGGAACTGCGGACGAATCTGATCCTGGACACAAGGTTTTATCAAGAACTCCACCTCGCAAATCCTGCCCCCCGCCAGCAAGCCGACTATGGCTTCTCCCTGCACCACTTCATAGTCATCAGCAGGTAAGAGTGTGGCGCACATGTGAGTGGCCGAGGCGGTTCCTGCGTTTTCCAATCTCAATCCTAGCGTCACTTCCTCCAGCAGTAAGGCCCGGTTGGCAGTTAGCGCCATTCGGAGCGCGGCCTGGCCTCGCTCACAGGCGCGCAGAGTGGTCGTAATAGCTTCGCGCCAGGTGTTGATGATGTTCAAAAAGATGAAGCGCTCGGGGTCTGATAATCTCTGGATGGCCCGCTCTTGTTCGTCCAACATGTCACAGGCGCGGTGCAAATGTCGAGGCCAGGCGTCAGTGTCGTCCGTCTTCTTATACCGAGCCAGGTGGCTACCAACCTTACGTAATTGAGAAAGTTGTACATTAGCCGCCCGCGCGCTTTCAGTAGCTGTTGAGTCGGCCGGAGGCAAGGTAGTTTCGGTTTCCTGGGCGTACTCGATGATTGCGCCAATGGTATCCGCCTCCAGAGCTGCCAGAAACTTCTGATATAGCCGGTTAAATTCGGGACCGCGTGGAATATCAGGGAACTGATAACGAAAGGTAAAAGCCAATGATAGGGATGAGATGATCGCATTGATCTTGTTCAGGATTTCCTCAGTGGGCGGTGGCATACCGGGTGTCTCGCCTCGCACCTCTTCGTATATCTTTATTAGCGTATCCTTCGGCAACGAGAGAGGGCGCAAGCCTTTTTCGCCTCTGATGATGTCATTCAAGATCAGGCGCAAATTTGTGTCATACGATTGTTGGGAGATCTTGGAGAGAATACGTCCCAGGTCAACCCCCAGTTGCACCAGGTCTGCGATAGCGAGTTGGGTTTGTTCCTGATCTCTGGTGAAATCCTTTAGCTGACTGTAGAGATTCCGAATTTGCCACTCATGCATCTGGACAACGCGGAACAAATTGCCCACTTCATTGACAAACATCTCCAACCTGGTGCGTTCCGCTAGCACGAAAGATCGTTTGGTCACGATTATCTGTCCGATCACACCCGATCCCTGAGCCTCAAGCGGCAGAATCGCGATCGGTAAGTTGGAAATCAGTTGCATTGGTCGAGGATCGTTACTCTCTCGAAAAGGGGGATCGTTCCAGACTCGGATTTTCCCATCGCGCAGCGGTTCGCCCAACAGAGTGTTGCCCGGTTCAATCTGAGGAAGCCACTGGGGCACGTCGTGGGCGTCTTCATCGAAAGGAGGAGTATCTGCCAGGTCATAGGTGACGGTTTGATAATATTCTTCCTTTCGGCCGCGCAGAATCAAAGTATTCCCCTTTTCCTCAGCCGCATAGATCGCAATATCCTCAAACCGAACTAGTTGGAATACAATCTCCATCAGCCGGTGCGTCAAGTCGAGCATGGTTCCGTCGCTCTCTCTGAGTTGTCGGTTTACAAAATCTACCACCGCCAGTCGGTTGCGCTCTTTTTCCACATTCACGTAAGAGCGCATAAGACTCAAGAGCACGATGAAGGCTGGTAGCAGAATGGCTATAAATATCCAGGGGTTGATTGCGGACGTTTGAAGGTACACAAAAAAGAGGACGACCGGGATTGGCGTCATTACCAGCAACGCCGAAAGAACGTCAACCCGGGGAAAGCGCACCTGGTCCGGCATAACCAGTCTATTAATGAGCCAATCGTGAGGCCAGATGAGGAGTTGAGCGATGAGACCATATGTCACAATGTATACCAGGATTGCTTGAATGTGAATCTGTTCCAGGTCCAGAAGCGCCGTAAAGGTGTTCGATACCCAAATGTAGGCCATCGCAGCCGTCATGGCGGCCAGTGATTGGTATGAAGCATAAAACAATGGGCGCCACTTCCTCGCAGAGTTGGGCACCATATCTCGATACAGACAATGATTGCGTAAGATCTCGCTCACCGAAGAACCGAAGGTGGCCATTCCCCAGGCTACAATGGGGCCTTCTATCAGGGTTGTGAGCAGAATGAAGGGAAAGCCCAGCGTAACGACTCTTCCCTGGCTGAAGCTTAATAAAATCTGCTCGGTTGCGATGTAGCCGGCCAATAACAATGCCACAATTCCAGGGCTCTCAATGGCGAAAATCTGGCGGCTTCCCGCATTTAGGCAAACCAAAATCACCGTTATCAACGCGCCCTCGATAATCAACGCCATGTAAGCAATGCGCATTATGTCAAAAGCGTGTAGCTTCCAGGCTCGGTGGAAATGTCCGGCTGAAGGTCGATCATTACCTGAAAGTTGTCGCCACCAGGCACACATCTTATCATTGATTCTCTCAAGCGTGCTTTGCAGCCAGGTTGCTTTATATTTGGAGCTCATAGTACCGTCTCCTTCGGAACCGTGTTGCGCGGCAGACTGTTACTCGGGCGTCGGTCGTACAACTTCGTCATTCTTTTCCCCCTCTCCTTCACTTTCACCGACATCGTCATCGTCGTCAGCCCCAGTTTGGGCCGGTGTTGGTGGGGCTGTCGGATCGGGCGCCACAGCCGTTGGAACCGGCTCGGGCGTCGCGGACGTAGTTGGAGTGGGGGAGGCTGTGGTTTCAGGCAGCTCCTTCGTAGCTGCTATAGTCGCTGTCGTTGTAGTCAACATATGGGTGGCGGATACCTCATATGTCGGGGTGAAGGTAGGATCGGGTGCAACAGTTGACGTGGAAGCAACCGTTGCTGTGAGGATCGGCGTCACAGTCGGGATTGGTAAGGGCGTATGTGCTGGCGTTATTGTCGACGTCGCCGTAATTACCGGCGTGGCGGTAGCTTCCGGGATAAGCGTCGGAGTCGGAGTGGGCATTGCTGTTAGAGGTTCGATAGCGTCTATTTGAGCCGGATCATCCCCATCGACCGGGCTGATAATGCGCAGATAACCAAACGGACCTACCAGGCCCAGCACGTCGACGTCAATCAGAATGCCGCTGGGCACCGGGTCGCCGTACAGGTCGTGGCTGGGAATGGGTTCGTTATCGATTTCGCCATCTTCATCCTGACCATAAGGGGCAATGTTCGCGTTGGCCGTGTTGGCCGGGTCGCCGTCTCCCCACTCAAAAGTGGTTACCCACGTCACACCATCTTGCGAAAGCTGAAGCTCAACCCAGTCCAAGTAGATCACGCTGTCCTTGGGCACCAATCGCTCGTAGAATACAAAGTCAGGTGTCAGGTCCCCATCACCAGCGATGGGGGTGACCAGGACCACGTCAAGACATCGACCGGCTTCAATCTCCAGGATGTCCCCATCACCTGGCCCGAAGTTGAGTGGCCCACCCTGGTTGTAAAGATCACACATCGCCGGTGCGGGAGTGGATGTAAAGGTAGCTGTCGCCGTCGGAGTTGCCGTCTCTGTGGGCGGGATGGCCGTCGGCGTATCGGTGGGGATGGGTGCAGGGCTTGTCGTTTCGGTAGGGATGGGCGTAGGACTCGGGGTAGCCGTAGGAATTGGTGTGTCAGTAGATGTGGCAGTCGCCGTGGGCCATGGTGTATCCGTTGGGGTAGCAGTGGGCGTCGGCACCGGAGCGTGGTCGCCGGTATCGTTCGGAGCATCTGCGGGCGGTGGTGCGTCATTTTGCTCGTCGTAGGTCTCAGACGCCGGGGTTGGTGTTGGGAATAGGATGGGGGTGCTCGTGGGAATGAGAGTGGCTACCGGTGTTGGCACGAGGGTGGGAGTGCCGGTCGCGCTAACCGGTTCGGTCTCGGTGGGCGTCGGCGTGACAAGGACCGTCATTGGGACAGGAACAGTAATCTCAATAGTCTCAACCACTGTCTCTCTTTTTTCCTCCGTAACGTAGTGCACCACTCGCGGATAGCAGGGTTGATCTACGTCATTACACGAATCGGAGAGGGTTTCTACTCTCTCAACAAGATAGCCAATCCGCCCCCTAAGCTCTTCATTTTGTAGCAGCAGCACTACTACTGAGATCAACAGAATATCGAGAACCAAGAAAAGCGACAAGTAGCGCCACTTCAGGCCGAGCACCCGTGTGATCGGAGACCAGCGTACTTTGCCTGTGTCTAATGCCCGTTTCATGGCGGCCTCCCCTCCGTCCAATTGTTATCACTCATTTGTCGGGGGTCGATAGTCACTTCCTAGTATAAAGGACGTGCACTACAATTGGAAGGACTTGCACCGGGCAATTTGAGGGCAAATTCGAGGCAGTTCTTATTCTTTTGGTAATTTTTCCAGGAATTCCCTTTCTGCCAGTTCGTAATCTGTCTTTTGCCACGCGCCATTGTTGTCCTGCCAGCGGCGTAGCACCAGTTGGGCAGCGAGCGCCAGATAACCTGGTCGGCCCTCAGCCAGCGCGCAAACAAATGTGACGATTTCGTCGGGCAGTACGACCTCGGCCTGCACAGCGAGTTGATACATCATCTGCCGGCTCTCGGCCCGGCTTAACGGCCGCAGGGTAACTTTATGGAAGATGTTGAAGAAGGGGGAGCCAATCATCCGGGAATCAGCATAGGTGAGATTCGAAAGGGGTGCGCGCGAGGCAGTGAGATATGTCATGTCAAAACCGGTGACCAGCGAACGGAGACTACCGAAGAATTCAGTATCCAGCAGTGGGTTCTGGGCCAAGCGCTCAAAGTCGTCTAGCACGATGACCAATTGGACGCCGCTTCTTTGAACCTGGCGTGCCCATTGTCGGATATCTCTAAAGCTGATTACTTCAGTGGGGAAAAGGGCCGAAACCTCTGCCGCAACCTGGTGGAACTGCTGTATCAGCCTGCTGTAGAAATCCAGTACGCCCACGCGGCTCAGCGTTTCGTTATCAAACCAAATCGGGATTAGCCGCTCCGATGGAGCTTGTTGCGGGTTGAGAATGGCCGCTGACGTGACGTGTCGCAACAAAGTCGTCTTGCCCACACCGCGCGGCCCCACCACAGAGATACTCTGCCCTGACCTAAGCAAGCGACCTATCTGTTCCGTCTCTTGCTGCCGGCCGATCAATAGAAGATCAGGCATCATTCAGTCTACCGTCTACTGTTCACACCCGGCCCACTACTTTCTACTTCCTACCCCCTACTCCCTCTCTCTACTGCCCCTGATAAAGCTGAATATTCTGCTCGTGTTCCTCAAACGTATTGGCAAAGATATGCGAACCGTCTCCCCGCCCCAAGAAGAAAAGGTACGTCGTCTGGGCCGGCTGCAGAACCGCCGCGATCGAACTCGCTCCGGGACTGGCAATCGGCCCAGGTGGAAGGTCGGGGTAAAGGTACGTGTTGTACGGCGAATTCACATTCTCGTATTCTTCCAGGATGACGGGTGTCTTCCACCATTGGCCCGTTTCAGTTTGGTAACCCATCGCATATTGAACCGTGGGGTCGGCCTGAAGGTACATCCCTTCCTTGAGGCGATTGAGATACACGCTGGCAATCGTGGGCCGCTCTGCGGGCACTACCGCCTCGCGCTCGACAATCGAGGCCAGCGTCAGTACCTCGTATAGGCTGAGCCCTTGGGCGGCCGCCATCGACTCCCAGCCGATAGGCAGCCGGGCCTGCATCGTATCCAGCATACGCGTCAGCAAATCTTCGGGGGTAGCCTGAGCCGGCAGGCGATAGGTTTCAGGGAAGAGATAGCCCTCCAGGTTGGCGCCGGCCGGCCGGTCGGCCAGCATTGGATGGTCTATCACATCGCCCTGCCGTACCGCCGCCAGGAAGATGCTACCGTCCATAATGTTCTCGGCGGTCAGTAGATCGGCTACTTGCTCGGCTCGCCAGCCTTCCGGGATGGTGATGGCTACCTCGACCATGCGGCTGTGCTGCAAGGATTCCGTGATTTCGCGCATGGTCATATTGCGCCTGAGTTGATACTCACCCGCCTCCAGCGACGCATCCAGCCCGTTGTATTGCAGAAAGCGACGGAAAAGCGTGGCGTCGGTAATCAACCCTTGTTCTTGCAGACGCTCCCCAATGCCGATTGCCGTTTCCCCAGGCTCGATAATAAAAGTGATGGACGTCGGATCATCGCTGACTGGCTCATTGATCTCGTCGGCGCGCGATTGAAGATACAGGCTTAATGCCAGATCTTCCACGCCTTCTGGCTCGCGGCCGCCCGGTACCTCATTCAGGGCGATGGTCGTCTCTCCCTGACCCCTGCTTTGGAAGTACCAGATGCCCCCGCCCACAATGACCACTATCGCGGCAAGCGCGACCAAGAACAGGAGCAGACGAAAAACGAAGCGCAAAACTCTGAGAACACTATACATGGCGCACCTTCAGGATTGCCGATTAAGAGCCTATCCAGAAATTATAGGAGAGTGCACTGTACCGCACCAGTCATAGTAGACTGACACAATTTTACCTGCTTGGGCTGGCTTTAACTTCCAGCCCGCTGACTTTCCAAGTAATCTTGCAAGATAACCGCCGCCGCAGCAGCGTCGATGGGCACCCGACGCTTGCGACCACTCTTTATCAACAGCTCGTCGGCCGTGACGGTGGAATAACGTTCGTCGTAGAATTCTACCGGCACGTCTAACGTCTCGGCCAAGGCCTGGGCATAGCGCGTCACCCGCCGTGCCTGGGGTCCCATCTCCCCGTCCAGAGTCAGTGGCAGCCCGACCACGACTAGTTCGATATCCAACTCTGCCACCAGCTCAGCCACAGCCGCGAAATCCTCTGCTTTCGAGCGGCGCTGGACGACGGTGTGGGGGGTGGCCAGTGTACCGGTTGGGTCGCTGACCGCGACGCCAACTCGCCGCTCGCCCACGTCCAGCGCCATCACGCGCCCCGAGGATTCACTAATCTGAACGCCTACTCTCATTCTATTGTTCCACCACATCCACCGCAATGCGGAAGGGGAACCAGGGCAGACGCCCCAGCCAATCCGGTTTCACCACGATCTCGGGGTCTGCCGACAGGGGATGTTGTTGGCGCAGATAAGCCAGCGCTTCCTCGACAGGAAGACCGCGTACATCCTTGGCCACCTGACGGTCGTCGATCTCAGCCACCGCCTCCCCGGCCGCACGCATCTCGAAGCTGACGGCTCGGTCTTGAATCTCAACCAGCTCACCGGCTACAAACTCAAGGCTGCGCGGGTCCAGATAGTAGTCGGGCGGCACTTGCGCTTGCAACGCAGCCAGGGCTAGCTGATTGGCGTTTTGCCCCCCAATGGCGGTACCACGCACGACGGCACGCATCTCCATTGTCAGCAGCTCCGTTACCTCACCGTCCAGGTTGGGGGTGTAGAAGGCATCTAGCGGGATGACGATGAGCGACTCCGGCGGGATGAATTCCTGATCGGCCAGGCCCGCCAGCAATTGGCTGTATCCGTTCTGTTGGACCTGTTGCAGGACAATCGCCTGCAGGCGGTCCTTATCGGCGCGGGTCACGACGCCGGCCGGGGCCATGGTGCCGCCCTCGGTCGGCGCTTCGTTGATGACCGTCACCTGGCGGCTCAACACCGGGTCGGGGATGCGATTGATCTGGCCGGCGGCCACGTTGCCGGTCGGCCCCGGATCGACGGCGATCACCTCGGTCTGGGTGATGGCGTTGAAAGCCGATGGTACCGTAGCCGTCTGTACAGTGAGAAAGCGCACCGTCGTGCCGCTCGACGTACTCAGCGTCGTGCTGACCGGGATGGTGATCTCCTGGTCGGTCCGATTGACGAAAGTGACCGTCCCCCCTGACTTGTCGGCTGGCATATCCTGGGTCGTCGCCGGTGGGATGCGACCTACCTCGCTTATTTCTACCTGGACCAGACGGGCCGGGATGTCGAGATTCAAGTAATCGATGCGCTCAGCCTCCGGGTTGGCGCGCACAACCAACTCGGCACTGATCTTCTCAACAGCCGGCGACAGTTGTATCCGCCCTTCCGGGTAGATGAACACCACCACCACCGCCATGGTGAACGCCACCAACAGCGCGAGGAAAAGAAAGCCCAAGGCCAGAACCACCCTCGGAACTGCCCACTCAGACTCGGGGCGGAAGCGTGGCATGCGTTTGGGGCGTCGTACGTCTTTGACGGGACGTTCGGGTAGGTCGAGGCTCGTCTCCGGTTCCGCTTCCACCTCCGCCGTCGGGCGCTGGTAGGCTAACACTTCGGCCTTGTCCCCGTCATCGGACAGCCAACGCGAGCGTTGCGCCGCCTCCACCGAGCCAAACGTGACCAGATTTGCCTCACGGCTCAATTCGATGATCTTGGGATCGCTGGTGACCAACGCTACCTTGAGCGATTCGCTGCGCGCGTGTCGCCCCAGGAGTTTGAGATTGACCAGGCTGCGCAACTCGTGGTTCTTGGGCGGCACTACCAGCACCACTCGCTGGGCCTGGGCCCACTCTAGCCGATCTCGAATAACCGGGATGTCGTCGTCTGTCTCCAGGTAGATGATTTGTTCCATAGTCAGGTATATGTCACTCCAGGCAAGTCGCCAGGCTCATCGCCGGCGCCAGCAGGTCGCTCAGCGGATGGGGAGGCACATCCAGCAGGATGGGCTGACCTGATGTCTGCGCCCCAAGCCTGGGACCCAGGGCTTCGATTTCTAATGATCGGCGGAAGCTCAGCGCAGACATAGTCTCCAACGAACTCAAAGCCCCCGCCAGGCCGGGCAGCAAGCTCCCCCCACCGGTGAGATACAAACGGCCCGGCAACCAGCCAACTTGGTTGGAGTTCAGTGGTCTGTCGGCCAGGTGGGGTAGGGACTCCTCTCTCAGCATCCGGCCCAATCTGACGATCAACGTCTCTCGCCACGTGGCTACCCCCTCGGCCAGCGATCGGGTCACCAGGTCGTGATCTCGCTCCGAGAGAGCGCGGTCGGCGTAGGCCCGCTTTAGCGCCTCAGCTTCATCCAGCGAGCAGCGAAAAACCCCCGCCATGCTTTGGGTGAAAAACCTTCCTCCTTGCGGCCACCAGGACGTAGCCACCAGGGCATCGTGCTGTATCAGGTGCAGGCACGTTCCCTCAGCGCCGACGTTCAGCAGAATCGCCTCTCGCTGAGGCACGACGCTGGCCAGTGACTGGGGAGCCGCTATCACGTCCACCAGGCTCAGATCCAGCCGCTTAGCGATGGCCTCGGCCGCCCGCAACGCCGACGGCCATACCGCAACCCCGAAGGCGGACAGCGAGAGTTCTTCTCCCTTCAGCCCCACCGGGTCGCTGACCTGGTGGCTGTCCACCGTCATCGCCCCTGGTGTGAGGGCCAGCGGTTTCCAGCTCCCATCGTCACCCAACAAGGGCAGTCGCTCGCGTGCCAGCCGTTCCACCCGCTCCCACGCGCTCTTCATCTCTCGCGCTTCGATGGGCGTCCTCGGATCGACGCGCGTCTGTCGTACTGTAAAGCACTCGCCGCGCGTCAGCCGAGACGGGATGCAAAACAGCGCTTCGTCGGGTACCACTTTGCCCGGCCCCAGCGTCTCCGTCTGATCCTCGGCAGCCTCCAACGCTGCGTCGGCCGCCGCTGCCAGGGCAGCCACCTCGGCCCGGCCGCCACCCAGGTCGTGACCCTCTCCCGGCGCAAAGCCGTAGCCCAGAACCCGTGCACCTCGCTGTTCCCTACCGACTACTACCGCCTTGACGGTGTCGGTGCCAAAATCGACGAGGCTGAAGTGCCTGGGTTTGGGGCTGTCCAGACCGGACCTGAGATGGACCACCGAGTCGAATAGCCTTCGCATCATCTCCTATTTTACGCGCCTGAAGTGAATAGGCAAAAACGTTGCCCCGTCGCAACAGCCTGGACCGGTCCTCGTGGGAAATGACTGCCCATCCGTTCCGACCAGGGTAATGTATTTTGGGGTTGGATTTTTGGGATATACAAAGTTGTAAAAATATATTATACTATTATGCAGGTTGCAGATCAATAATTGTTAGGTGGCAGGGAACAAGCATCGGAGGTTCGTGGCGTGCCTTACACAATCAGTCATATCGAAGATGGAAACATCGTCTGTATCAGAGGCGTCGGTCGTTTGACAGTGGAAGAGTATAAGAAAGGCTCTCTGGAAGTAGTAGATATGTTGAGAAAGCATAATTCACTGCGCCTATTTGTTGATAATAGACTGGCACATAACGTAGCTTCAGTTGTTGAGCTTTATAGTTTATCACGCTTCTTTCATGAAATCGAACTTTCAACAAAACTCAGAATAGCTCTCCTTGTTGGAGCAGACACTCCGAACGTGAAAGATCTTGGCTTCTTTGAAACCGTATCTAGGAATCGTGGCTACAACATGCGAATGTTCTATGCGGAAAATGAAGTTATTGAGTGGCTGATGGAAAAGTCAGTTTAATCAACTTTCAAAATATCTACGTGTCGATTGCGACAAAAGATTTGTATTCCTTGGTTGGGGATATCCGTTTTTCCAGGGCTGACGATGACGCGACGTCGAAAGGAGAATCGAATATGAAGCGGAGCAAAGGATGTAGATGGTGGTTGACACGAATCGGTATCGGAGTGCTGGGCGTGCTCGTTCTGCTCCTCGTTGCCATGTATGCCTATGCGAGCATTAAGGATGCGCAGGCTCGCACGGTTGGCCTGCCGCGGGATAGTCTGCTGGTGGACGTTGGCGGGCGTGATATCCACGTGCATGCGATGGGACTGGAGCACGACGGACCGGCAGTGGTGCTGATCTCGGGGGCTGCCTACGGCACCACGAAAGACTCGGGTTGGTGGGCGGGTGTCCAGCCCGAGTTGGCCAAGACGATGCGCGTCTACACCTTCGACTACGCCGGTTACGCCTGGAGCGATCCCAACCCGGAGGGTGTCTCGTACACCAACACCGCTGACGATCTGCATGCGGTGCTGACCGCACTGGGCGAGGAGGAGGTGATCTTGGTGGGATTTGCCACCGCCTCAAATACGACCCTCGTCTATCACCACCGCTACCCGGACGAGCCACGCCTGCGGGGGATCATCTGGCTGGACGCTGATGTGCTCCATCCGGAAATCATCGACTGGTACAAGGGCGGAGACGATATGAGCCCGCTGGTTCTTCACTCGCTGATCGATTTAGGGGTCGGCAGGCTTTTTTACGAGTGGGGTTTTCTTTCTCGGCGGGAGCAATGGGTTATGGAGGAGAAATTATCCGATCACACGCAGGCGATGTTCGACTGGGACTACTACGATCAGGTCGCTACGATGCGAGGGACGCGCCATGCCTTACGCGCGATGGTAGATTGTAGCTTGGCCTATGAAGCGGATCTGGATTACGCGGCCAGTCTGCCCCTGCCCACCGATATCCCACTCTTCGTCATCCAGACCGATATGTTGCGCTTCCAGAGTGAAAGGGATCCGGAAAGGGCCAAGGTGAATGAGTTGAGAGGCCCTTACATGACAGAGTGGTATCACACCGTGGCCGAGAATGTGCCCGGTGGGCGTTACATTCACATCCCCGACAGCGAGCACTTCGCCATGCTTGACCAGTCTGAGGCCTTAATTGAAGTTATTAAGGATATGGTAGAATTGGTTACTACTACTACTACTACTACCAGCAGCAGCTATTGCTGTGGCAGCCCAGCACGGTTTGTTGATAGACCACCAGCCATTTGGCAATCGAATTTGACTCTCGGGCAATGCTATAATATAATCCGGGTTCAGAGAGACTGTTTCTGTTCAATTGACTCGGCGGGTGGAAGAGCAACTGATTCGGAGATCTGCCGAATTTTTGTTCAACTGACCAGGCCGAAACAGGAACCAACAGTACTCATACGGGCCGCTAGCTCAATTGGTAGAGCAGCTGACTCTTAATCAGCGGGTTGAGGGTTCGATTCCTTCGCGGCCCACTTCAGGCCAACGCAAAGCACCCAGCCTATTCGGTTAGTAAGGTGCAAGATAGGGGATCCACCAGCTTGGCGGCGACAGGATCCCCAGGTCTGGATTGCAAATTCGCGGAGGCCACAAAGGCCGCCGACCTTGCTGGAACAAGGCGGCGGCCTTTTCTCTTTACAATGACGATTGCGCTTTGCGCTGCTCCAGCCAGGCGCTGAGCAGCTCGACAACCAAGTCAGTTAGCGTTTTACCTTCCAGCGCCAACTGCGACATTACCTGTCGCTTAAGTCCAGGTTCAACCCGAACGTTGATGCGCGTCTCTTTCATCGCTCATCACCTCCACGTTGGGATGATTGTATCCCATTTTGGGTGACAGGTCAAGGGGTAAACGATGATTTTAAGGTTCTGGGACCGATATTGGCGCCTCGTCCTGGTCGCCCTGGCCTTGGTCGTCATTTTTATCTGGGGCGTGGCCGCCGGCCAGGCCCTGACCCTGGCCGATCTGGGCCGGCCGACCCCCACCCCGACCCTTCCCCTGCTGGATTTTGAGAATGATGTGGCCCAGGTTTTTCGTTGAGGAGGTACTGTTATGACACGCCAGTCCTTCGAGCCCGAGCTGATCCTCGTCCCCGCCGGCGAGTTCCTGATGGGCAGCGATCCCTACAAAGACAAATATATGCGGGGCTACGATCAGCCCCAACACACCGTATACCTGCCCGAGTATTACATCGCCAAGACGCCGGTGACCAACGCCCAGTACCTGGCTTTCGTACAGGCTATTGACCACCGCGAACTGGAGCATTGGAAAAAGTGGAAACCACCAAAAGGCAAAGAAGACCATCCGGTGGTGAATGTTAGCTGGCACGACGCCATCGCTTACTGCAACTGGCTGGCCAAGGCGACCGGCAAAGCCTATCGGCTGCCCAGCGAGGCCGAATGGGAGAAGGCCGCGCGGGGGACCGACGGGCGGATCTGGCCGTGGGGTGATGAGTGGGATGCAAATCGTTGCAATACTAAGGAAGGCAGCCCAGGCAACACCACGCCGGTGGGTCAGTATTCACCGCAGGGGGACAGTCCCTATGGCTGCGTGGATATGGCCGGCAACGTGTGGGAGTGGACGTCGAGTCTGTGGGGGAAGAAGTGGGAAGAGCCGGATTTTGAGTATCCCTACGATCCAACGGATGGTCGTGAGGATCTGAAGGCCGGTGACGGTATCGGTCGGGTGTTGCGTGGCGGGTCGGGGGACGACGATCGCTGGGAAGCTTGCTGTGCGTCCCGCTTCGGGCTCGAGTCAGACTTCCGCCTCCACGTTGTGGGTTTTCGGTTGTGCGTCGCGGCACAGCAGGAATAGATAGTGTCCAGAGGACACTGTGGGAAGATGCAAGAAGACCCACAAGCTCAACCGGCTTAGCGGAAAGCGCGGCCGCGGCTGAGTATAAGGAGAGCTTCGAATGACACACAAAGCTCACCTAACCATCCTCATAACCCTAACCACCATCGCCCTGGCGCTAGGCGGCGACCCAGCCTACTCCCAATCGCCCGGCCCGGTCGTCATCTCCGAGATTGCCTGGATGGGCACCACAGTCTCCGCCAACGACGAGTGGATCGAACTCTACAACAACTCCGCCTCACCGGTGCCCCTGACCGGCTGGAGCCTGGCCGCCAGCGACGGCACGCCCGGCATCAGCCTGGCCGGGACCATCCCGGCCAACGGCCATTACCTGCTGGAGCGCACCGACGACTCGAGCGCGCCCGTCGACGCCGATCTCATCTACAGCGGCGCCCTGGGCAACGAGGGTGAGGACCTAATATTGCGCGACGCCGCGTCGAACATCGTCGACCGCGTGAACGCCGGCTCGGGCTGGTTCGCCGGCCACATCGCCGCCCGCGTGCCCATGGTCCGGATTGATACCCTAGCCGACGGGGGCCAACCCGAGAATTGGACCTACAGCTTCCCCTGCGCCACGCCTACCAACTCGGCTGGGGACACCCCCGCCTGCACCCCGACCGAGCATGTCCTTCCCTACCCGCTTGACTACTCGGTGTATTTCAACGAGCGTGCCACCACCGCTACTAACATTACCCTGGACCACACGCTTATGGAGGATGCACTGCTCGGCTTCATCAACGGCGCGAGCAGCATGATCGACGTCGCCCTGTACGGCCTGGACCGCCAGAGCGTCATCGACGCCCTGATCGCCGCCCACGGCCGCGGGGTGACCGTCCGGGTGGTGGGCGACGATAAGGCGGCGGCCGACTACAGCGCTGGCTACGCAGCGCTAAGCGGCGCCGGGATCCCGTTGGTAACCGACACCAATCCGAGCAATCTGCAGCACAACAAATTCTTAATCATTGACGACCAGGTAGTCTGGACCGGCAGCACCAATTTCACCGACACTGGCTTCACTCTGAACGCGAATAACAGTCTGGCCATCACCGACACGGTCCTGGCCAGTACCTACGCGGACGAGTTCGCCGAGATGTGGGCGGGCAGCTTCGACGGCGCCAAGGCGGACAACACCGTGCACCTGTTCGACTACCAGGGCAGCTCTCTGGAGTCGTATTTCTCGCCCACTGATTTGTCAGCCTTCGAGGTTTGGGACGAGCTGGGCGCCGCCGAGCAGAGCGTGCACTTCGCTATGTTCTTCTGGACGGACGATGTCTTGACCCAGCGCGCAATCGAGCGGCTGGACGCCGGCACCCAGGTGTACGGGGTGTGGGACCAGTTGGGTGCGGCCAACCCCAGCTCGGCCAATGAGGCGCTATGCCAGGCCGGGGCGCAGATCAAGATCGAGAACTTCGCCGGCAAGGTCCATCACAAGTTTGCGGTGATCGACGTGGCCGGCGGTGACCCTAGAGTGGTGCTGGGCTCGTACAATTGGACGGACAACGGCGCCTACGAGAATGACGAGAACACGCTGATAATCCACAACCCAGCCCTGGCAGGGGCGTATTATGCGGAATGGGAGCGGCTTTGGACGGCGCTAGGCGAGGAGACATTGTGCCCAGCGTTTAAGGTGTATTTGCCGATAGTGGTGAGGGGATCGAACTAGGCTGGGCAGCCGCCTGGCCTGGCGCTTTTTGGCTCTGGGGAATGATTGGCTCAGCTAATGCCCGGCGGGGCGGGGTTGAGCCTGGTAGTGAGGGTTGAGGATGGCTAACGAGCGGCAACTGGAGATACTTAAGCAGGGTGCCGAGGTTTGGAATCGGTGGTGGGAAGAGCATCGTGACATATGGGCGAACCTCCACAGGGCGGACCTCAGCCGGGCGCACCTCAGCGGGGTGGACCTCAGCGAGGCGGACCTCAGCGAGGCGGACCTCCGCGAGGCGGACCTCAGCCGGGCAAATCTCAGCGGGGCGTACCTCGGCGGGGCGAACTTGAGCGGGGCGGACCTCAGCGGGGCGGACCTCAGCGGGGCGGACCTCGTCATGGCGAACCTCATCATGGCGGACCTCAGCGAGGCGGACCTCAGTGAGGCCAAAGCAGGATATACTGTTTTCGGATTCCTTGACCTGCGCGAGGTCAAGGGATTGGAGACCATACGTCACGAAGACGCTTCAACCATCGGTATTGACACCATCTACCGATCAGCCGGCCAGATCCCCGAGGCCTTCCTGCGCGGTTGTGGCGTCCCGGACAACTTCATCACCTACATGGGGTCCCTGACGGGCAAAGCCTTCGAATACTACTCCTGCTTTATCAGCTATTCGTCCAAAGACGACGACTTTGCCCAACGCCTACACGCCGATCTGCAAGACAACGCCGTGCGCTGCTGGTTTGCTCCTGAACACCTCAAGGGTGGCAAAAAACTCTACGACCAGATCGACCAGGCTATCCGCCTGCACGACAAGCTCTTGCTGGTCCTCTCCGAAAACAGCCTCCACAGCGAGTGGGTCATGACCGAGATCCGCCGCGCCCGCCAGGCCGAGCAACGCGACAAGCGACGCAAGCTGTTCCCGATCCGGCTGGTGGACTGGGACACCATCCGGGACTGGGTGTGCTTCGACGCCGACACCGGCAAAGACCTGGCCGTGGAGGTGCGCGAGTATTTTGTGCCTGATTTTTTGCATTGGAAGGAGCATGACTCTTACCAGGAGGCCTTCGAGCGCCTGTTGAGCGATTTGAAAGCAGAGGAAGGATAACGACCATTGACCCAGCAAGAGCCACGCATTTTCCTATGCCACGCTCACGAGGATAAAGAGCGCGTGAGGGACCTTTATCACCAACTGAAAGAGGCTGGCTATCACCCCTGGTTGGACGAGGAGGACCTGCTGCCGGGCGCGGACTGGAGGTTCGAGATCAGGCGTGCCATCCGCAGCTCGAAGCTCTTTTTGGCTTGCTTGTCGAAGGAATCCATCGACAAACAGGGCTATGTCCAGAAGGAGATCAAAATAGCCCTTGACGTTCTGGATGAAATGCCGGAAGGCAAGATCTATCTTATTCCGGTTCGACTGGAAGCATGCACGGTGTCTGACCGGTTAGGGTCTCGGCAATGGGTTGATCTTTTCGCGCCGCGCGGCTTTGAGAAACTCACGCGTGCTCTGGATTATGAGCTTGGCCCGCGTCCCCCAGCTCCAATTGAGCCGGAGCTGGTCCACATCCTCGCCGGCGAGTTCCTGATGGGCAGCGATCCCAAGAAGGACAAAGACGCGTATGACGAGGAGCAGCCCCAACACACCGTATACCTGCCCGAGTATTACATTGCCAAAACGCCGGTGACCAATGCCCAATACGCGGTCTTTGCGAAGATAACCAACCGCAGGACACCACCAGGGGGCAAAGAGCATCATCCGGTAGTCGATGTTAGCTGGCGTGACGCGATGGCTTACTGCCAGTGGCTGGCCGAGGCGACCGGCAAAGCTTACCGACTACCCAGCGAGGCCGAGTGGGAGAAGGCGGCGCGGGGGACGGACGGGCGGATCTGGCCGTGGGGGAATGAGCCACCGGACGAGAACCGGTGCAATTTTGGAATGAAGGTAGGAGACACCACACCGGTGGGCCAGCATTCGCCGCAGGGAGATAGCCCGTATGGGTGTGTGGATATGGCAGGGAATGTGTGGGAGTGGACGTCGAGTTTATACAAAGGCTACCCATATGATCCCGAGGATGGGCGGGAAGAGCAAGAGGGTTCGGGCGACCGTACGCTGCGTGGCGGCTCGTGGGGCTACGATCTTAGGGGCGCGCGCGTCTCCGTCCGCGACAACTACCATCCCGACGGCTTCGGCAACCTTGTTGGGTTTCGCGTAGTTGTCGCCCCTGTCTCAAGTAGTTGATTTCTGCTCGCTGCTTGCTGGTTTCTGAGTGCCGTTTTCTGGCCCATGCAATAGGAGGAACATACTTGCACAAGTACCTTGTCATGCAAGAACGGCTGCCTAAAGCCGCGCGGCGCGCGGCCGCGGCCAGCCAGAAAAGCGAGGCTCTAACCCAATGACCGACAACCTCCCTCCCAACCTAACCGCCTTCGCCCAACTCCTCGACGCCCAGCCCGAGCCGGTGCGCGCCGCCTTCCACTACTGCCTGGCGCTGATGATGGTCGAGGCGGGTAAGGCGAAGCTGATCGAGACAAGGCCCGGCGAGGCGGGGCGGGTGTGTGTGTTTGAGTCTAGCGCTGGGGAGCGGTTTAGCTTGGTGAGGCCGGGGATGAGTGAGGAGCAGGAGGGGGAAATCTTGGAGAGACTGAGAGAGATCTTAGGGGAAGAAGGTCTATGAGATGACAGCACTACAACGCATGTCCCCCAAGGACTTCGTCGACAAATGGCGCTACGCCACCCTAAAGGAGCGCTCCGCCTGCCAGGAGCACTTCATCGACCTCTGCCATGTGGTCGGCCACTCCACGCCGGCCGAGGCCGACCCCAAGGGCGAGTGGTTCACCTTCGAGGCCGGTGCGGCCAAGACAAGCGGTGGCCAGGGCTGGGCCGACGTCTGGAAGAAGCGTTTCTTTGCTTGGGAGTACAAGGGCAAACACGCCGATCTGGACAAGGCCTATCAGCAACTGCTCCAGTATCACGAGGCCCTGGAGAGCCCTCCGCTTCTGGTCGTGTCGGACATTGACCGCATCCTCGTGCACACCAAGTTCGTGAATACGGCTAAGCGAGTGTATGAGATCACGCTCGATGACCTGCTGACCCAGGAAGGGTACCGGCTGCTATACTCGATCTTCTATGAGCCGGAGATGCTGCGCGCGCCCCAGACCACGGAGCAGGTGACCGAGGCAGCCGCCCGCGAATTCGCCCACCTGGCCGACATCCTGCGCAAGTGGGGCGAAGATCCGCAACCTATCGCTCACTTCCTGATCCGCCTTCTCTTTTGCCTCTTCGCCGAGGATATCGGCCTGCTGCCCAAGAACCTGTTCTCTCGTCTGGCCGAGAATACGCGCCGCAACGCTTCTGCCTTTGCCCAGCAGTTGAGGTTCCTCTTTGCCGCGATGTCCACCGGTGGCTGGTTTGGATCCGACCAGATTACGCACTTTGACGGAGGTTTGTTCGATGACGAAAGCGTGCTTGAGCTGGACAGCGAAGGCATCGAGATCCTGATCCAGGTCAGCAAACTGGACTGGTCCAGCATCGAGCCTTCGATCTTGGGCACCCTCTTCGAGCGCAGCCTGGACCCCGACAAGCGCGCCCAGATTGGCGCCCACTACACCAGCAAAGAAGACATCCTGCTCATCGTCGAACCGGTGCTCATGGCCCCCCTGCGCCGGCGTTGGGAGAAGGTGCAGACCGAGGCCCGAGGCCTAGCTGAGCGGCGCGACGCTGCCACGGACCGGCGCCACCGAACCCGGCTGCGCAATGAGTTGGAGTCGCTGCTGGGCACGTTCCACGACGAAATCGCCCAGGTTCAGGTTCTGGATCCCGCGTGTGGCAGCGCGAATTTCCTGTACATCGCCTTGAAGCAGTTGCTTGACCTGCAAAAAGAGGTGGCTACCTTTGCCAGCGAGGTGGGCACCGCCCGGCTTATCCCCAGCGCCTCGCCGGCCCAACTGCATGGGATTGAGATCAACGCCTACGCCCACGAGTTGGCCCAGGCCACCGTCTGGATCGGTTATATTCAGTGGCTCCAGGAGAACGGGTATGGTTTTCCAAGTGAGCCGATCTTGAAGCCGATTGAGACGATCGTGGAGATGGATGCTGTTTTGGCTTATGATGAGGCGGGGAATCCGGTTGAGCCGGAGTGGCCGGAGGCGGATGTGGTGATTGGGAATCCGCCATTTTTGGGGCGTAGCAAACTAAGAAGCGAGCTAGGCGACAGATATACAGAAGCAATATGGCAAGTCTATGAGGGGCGCGTACCTCATGGAGCCGACCTTGTTTGTTACTGGTTCGAGCGCACCCGCGCTCAGATCGAACAAGGCCAGACCAATCGAGCCGGACTGCTAGCCACCCAGGCCATTCGAGCTGGTGCCAACCGGCAAGTGTTAGAGCGAATTAAGGACAGCGGAGACATTTTTTATGCACAGGCTGATCGACCTTGGATACTGGAAGGAGCTGACGTACGTGTTTCGATGGTGGGATTTGACGATGGCAGCGAAACAGAACGTTACCTCAACTTAAGGAAAGACGACTTGGCTGAATTGGCTTATAAAAATACGCAGCGAGTTGAGTTTATTAATGCGGATTTGACCTCGTTAACCGATGTAACTCAGGCAAATCGGCTATCAGAAAATTATAAGATAGCTTTTATGGGTACAAAGAAAGTTGGTCCATTTGACCTGAATGCCGAAACAGCGCAGGTTTTGCTAAATGCAAAGGGAAATCCCAATAATCGTCCGAACAGCGATGTAGTGCGGCCTTGGATTAATGCCTCCGATGTGACGGGTCGATCTCGCGATATGTGGATCATTGACTTTGGCACTGGTCTGTTACAGGAAGATGCAGCTCAATATGAAGCACCATTCGAATACGTGCTCAAAAACGTGAAACCGTTAAGAAAGACCAATCGGCAAAAGTCAGCCAGGGAAAAGTGGTGGCTTCATGAAAGATCACGACCTGAGATGCGGGAAGCTTTGCAGGGCTTGAGACGTTATGCAGTAACTCCACGAGTTGCTAAACATCGCTTATTTGCATGGGTTTCCATTGAAGTGTTACCAGATAGCCGTTTGTTCGTTTTTTCTCGTGAAGATGATTACTTTTTTGGCGTGCTTCATTCTCGAGTCCACGAAGTCTGGTCGCTGGCAACCTCATCTCGCCACGGCGTAGGCAATGATCCAACTTACAACAATACTACCTGCTTCGAAACCTTCCCCTTCCCCTACCCCCCCGGCCACGAACCCACCGACGCCCCGGGCGTCAAAGCCATCGCCCAGGCCGCGCGCGAGCTGGTCGAGAAACGCGACGCCTGGCTCAACCCGCTTGGCGCCAGCCAGGCCGAGCTGAAGAAGCGCACCCTGACCAACCTCTACAACCAGCGGCCCACCTGGCTCGACCTGATCCACCGTAAGCTAGACCAGGCCGTGCTGGATGCGTACGGCTGGCCGCATGATTTGAGTGACGAGGAGATATTGGAACGGTTGCTGGAGTTGAATTTGAAGCGGGCGGAGGCAGAGGCAAAGGGGTGACCACCCCTCCACCGCCAAGCCCAGCGGGGCAGAGAGAGCGAGGCGCTGCGAAGCTACTTTGTTTTGCTAGAAATCATTAGAGTTTTCATACAATCCGTTGAAGCCGGTGAACAAATGTGATACAATAAACACAAGCAGGCCCAACCAAAGAGAACACCTCCACTTCCCATACCTTACCACCGACCCCGACTCCATTCTCAATCCCACACAAGCTGCCTGTCAATCAAGTACGAGGAGGTGCAACAATGCAAACCATCCAGAAAACCTGGAGCGGTGGAACAGTAGGAAAACTCATCATCGGCTGTGCCGGCTTAATCATTCTAGGTTGCCTATGTGCCATTCCAACGGCCATCTTCGGGGGCTTAGTCGCTGACTCAGGCGCCACCCCCACCCTAGCCTCCAGACTGGCCGAATTCTCCACCGAGACCGCAACGCCAGTGGCCACCAACACCCCACCCCCTACGGCCACGCTGGAGCCCACCGTCACGTTGGAACCGACCGCCACCCCCATACCCACCAACGCGCCCGAACCGGCGCCACCCACCGACACGCCGATCCCGCCCGATCCAACGGCCACGTCGGTCCCAGCAGCGCCCCGAACCGACGGCGCAGCACACGTGTTACAGATCGTCGACGGCGACACCATCGAGGTTGAAATCGACGGCACACCCTACCGCGTGCGCTATATCGGCATGGACACGCCTGAGCAAGGCATGCCGTTCTACGACGAGGCGACTCAGGCCAATGCCGCCCTTGTTGCTAACCAGGACGTCTGGCTCGAAAAAGACGTGAGCGAGACCGACCAGTACAGCCGCCTTCTCCGCTATGTCTACGTCGGCGATATGATGGTGAACGAGGAGTTGCTAAGGTCAGGCATGGCCCAGGTCGCAACCTACCCCCCAGATGTGAGGTATGCTGACCGTTTCCTTGCCGTGCAGCAAGAGGCCCAGGCGGCCGGGCTCGGCTTGTGGGCCAGCCAGGCAGTGGCAACGCCGGAGCCGACTCAGCCAGTAGAGCCACCCGCACAAGGGGCGGCCAATGTGGTCATCAAGTTTATCTTCTACGACGGCGTCGTCTCTCGCGTCGAGAGCGACGAATACGCCGAGATCGTCAATCAGGGCGGAGCACCGGCCGACCTCAACGGCTGGCGTCTGAACGCCGGCGACGCCGGCCAGGACTTCTTCTTCCCCAGCTACGTGCTGGAGCCGGGCCAGGCCTGCCGGGTGTACACCAATGAGTCGCATCCTGAATCCGGTGGCTTCAGTTTCGGCAACGGCCAAGCGCTGTGGAACAACAAGGGGGAGTGCGGATATTTGTATGATGCGGGTGGGGGGTTGGTGTCGGAGTATTGTTATTAGGCCCTTCCCTCCTCCCCACCTCCAGCCCTTCAGCGCCAGGCCGAGCGGGGCAGGGCTAGCGAGAGATGGGGGGAAGGAAGTATACAATTGAGCCGTGAAGGAGGCTCAGGATGACTAAGTTGGCTCAAAAGCTAAAGCCACTTTCTGTTCTCCAGATTGGAGTGGTGCTCTTAGTGGCAGGTGTGTTAGCTGGGCTTCTCCACTTTTATCCAAAAGCTTGGCCTCAAGGGCCATTCATTACCGTCATTCATGATTTTTACGCCAATGCCAGCACAGAGTTAATCAGCATAGCCATTACAGTTCTGATCATCGACAGACTGTACCACCGTCGTGAGGCTGAGCAGGCAAAAGAACTGAGGATCAGGAGGTATCGGGAGGAAATAGAGGACTATTTGGGCTGGCAGTCTGAGGAAGCAACTTACAGGATAGTCGGGCTTATTAAAAGGCTTAACCAGGAAGGCGTTACTGATATCAACCTGGAGGGAGCCAAGCTGGAGGGAGCCAACTTGGAGGGAGCCAACCTGGAGAGAGCCAAGCTGTGGAGAGCCAAGCTGGAGGGAGCCAACCTGAAAGGAGCTAACCTGGAGGGAGCCAAGCTGTGGGAAGCCAAACTGGAGGGGGCTAACCTGAAGGGAGTCGACCTGTGGGGAGCCGACCTGTGGGGGGCTAACCTGAAGGGAGCCAATCTGGAGGGAGCCAATCTGGAAGGAGCCAACTTGGAGAGAGCCAATCTGGAGGGAGCCAGATACTCATATAAGGATACAGTTAAGGATACAGTCTGGCCACAAGACTTTGATCCCGAAAAAGCTGGGGCTATCATCAAAAAATCTCCTTTTGATGAACTTGTCGGCCCTTTTCCCTGAAAATTGCCAAATAAAGCCTGCAAGTGGGAGGGTTAGCCAATTCTCGGCCTTAAAGTGGGAGCTCGTCCCTGCAAAATTGCCACAATGAGAATTGCTGACCTGAGCCGGGTCATCCTGAACGGGGCCGACCTGAGCAGGGCTGACCTGCGCGGGGCCGACCTGAACGGGGCCAACCTGAGCTGGGCAGAGTATAATAACGGTACAAAGTGGCCAGCAGACTTTGACCCTAAAGAAGCCGGAGCCATAAAGGCAGAGGAGTGGCTTCTACATCATCCATAAACACCACATCACAACCACACAACCAAACCCACCACCGAAAGCGAGCTAACCCATGCCCACCCGCCCAACCCTAACCCTCACCCTCCTCCTCATCCTCCTCGCCGGCATCCTGGCCGCCGCCGCCATCGCCCTGCTCACCCTCCGCCCCAGCCCCGCCGAGCAACGCCCTGAGCCTGTCGAAGGCCCAACCCTGACTATCATCGCCGACTCCATCATCGACACCGCCACCGGCCAGGCGCTGACCGCCGACGTCTACGTCAACGGCGTGCTGACCTACCAGGGCGTGACTGAGTTCCAGGTGACCGTGCCGCTCGACGGCAGCACCGAGATCCGCGTCGTCGCGCCCGGCTACACGCCCTGGAGCGTGAGGCCGGAAGGGGGCGGGAGTGATAAGGTGTTGCAAGGCCCGGTGAAACTATATCCAGAGTGAGTCTTCTTTTTATTTTTTTGGATAATCGGTGTACTCACGCCAACCACGGCCACACCGAAATCCACCTCGACCCGCTGGCAACGTTGGGTTCAGGCGGGGCGCCGCTCGGCACCACCCGCCGGACCTGGCGGAGTCCTGAGGGAAAGCGAGTGGCGGACGTTCGCCGTACGTCCGTGGACGATGCCCGGCCCGGCGCAGGCGTAGCCCAGCCCGGCCTGGATCCCCGTTCGCGAACGTCCGCGAACGTCCGGCGTACGATGCGGACGGCGAGGCACGGCGAGGCGCGGGCGGTGAGGGAGGAGTGAGAAAGACAATGACCCAGCCCCTGGTTTTCATCAGCTACAGCCGCAAAGACGAAGCAGAAAAAAAGTGCCGAGGAAGAGGAAGGTAAAGGATGATTTGGAAGAAACTAACGCCATATCAGGAAACATTGGTGTTCGAATTGATAAAGCTGATTGAATCGCTTGGACATGGTCCTGATACCGAGCTTTTCGCGAAGCCGCATGAACATCTCAATAATGAGTGCTATCTTCATGTCGTTGACAAAGAGGGTTACAGCGGTGTCCCATGCCGTTGGCAGACGCTGGAATTGCTTATTGAGCTTGGCTTCGTGCACCAAAGTTCAAAGACAGGCAATTACTGCTTACGTCAAGATGCATGGGAGTATAGAAATTGGCAACGTCTTCCTCAGCCCCGCCGCTTTCTTAAAGCTCAATGGGCTATGGCCAGGAATGAGGTTCGAAGCGCGATGATAAGCGCTGTCGTTTCTTTAGTGGTTTCTCTCATCGTCACTTTGTTAACTTAAACCACCGGTTAGCTATGTCTCTCTCAGTGATTCGCCTCACGCCTCTTTTTTTGATGATAAAGGCTCTTCGCCGGCAATCACCTCACGCGAGCGATGGCCTGACTCATTGCTGCGACTGTGGCGGGTCGAGGGTAGCCATCGAAAAGATTCGGAGCTTTGTTTGGCGCGTTGCTCCCGACCGCTGGGGCTTTTGCCAGGCAAAGCCCAGCCTCCAGCCCTACCCGGATCCCCGTTCGCGGACGATGCGCGCGGCGAAGCACGGCGAGGCGAGGGGTAGCCACCCTTCGGGGAGATAACCATGACCGAACAGAAAGCCGTTCCAACTGACGCTTTTTCCGCCTACGAAGCCGGGCTGCGCCAACTGCTGGAGAAGCTCGGGCGCAACCATCCCCGCTACTCCGAAGCGCTCACTTATCAACATCGGCTCGGGGAGAACCTCAGCCAGGCCAGGCGATACGGGGACATCGGGACTCGCGGAGCGGCGCGCGCCGAGATCATTGATCGGCTGAATGAGTTAGCGCTGGCTGAGCTGGGGGTCTCGTTTAATGAGCTGTGCCCGGCTTTGCCTGCCCGACTGTATGAGCCTCCTACACACCCACCCCTCCAACGCCCTCCCCGCGCTACCCACTTCACCGGTCGTCAGGCCGAGCTAGAGCAGTTCCTGGCCCAGCTCCAGCCCGGCCGGGTGACCACGCTCTGCGGCCCCGGCGGCGTCGGCAAAACCGCCCTGGCCGCCCAAGCCGTCTGGACCCTGGCGCCTGAGAACAACCCCCCCGAGCGCTTCCCCGACGGCATCATCTTCCACGACTTCTACACCCAGCCCCAGGCCGCCTTGGCCCTGGAGGCCATCGCTCGCGCTTACGGCGAGGAGCCCCGCCCCAGCGCGGCCGGCGCGGCGCAGCGCGCACTGAGCGGCCGCGTGGCGCTGCTCATCCTGGATGGCGCCGAGAACGCCGACGACCTGGACGCGGTCCTGGCCGTGCGTGGCCAGTGCGGCGCCCTGATCACCACCCGCCGCCACACCGACGCCCCCGCCGATTGGGACGACGTCGATCCCCTGCCCAACCCCCAGGCGGTCGAGTTGCTGCAGGCCTGGGGCGGCGACTGCGCCGCCGACGAAGACGCCGCGACGCGCATCTGCACCTTGATCGGGGCCCTTCCCCTGGCCGTGCGCTTGGCCGGGCGATACATGGCCCAGCGTGGTGAGGAGGCAGCCGACTACCTGGCCTGGCTGGAGGAGACGCCGCTGGCTGCGCTACATTTCGGGCAGCGGCAGCGGGATAGCGTCGACGTGCTGCTGGCGCGCAGCGTGGATCAGGTGAGCGACGCCGCCCGCGCTGCGCTGGGCGTGGCCGGCATCCTGGCCCTGGCCCCCTTCGACCGCGAGGCGGTGGCGGCTGCGCTTGAAGCAGAAGCCCCCACCGCTGGCCGCGCCCTCGGGGAGCTGGTAGACTATGGCCTGCTATTGCGGGACGAGCATAAACGCTACCAGGCCGGCCACGCCCTGGTGCACACCTACGCCCGGCGACGCCTGGCCCCGCCCGGCGAGGCCCTCGGCCGCTTGGCCGCTCACTATGATGGCTTTGCCCGAGAGCAACGTGAGTTGGGGCTGGAAGGCTACGCCCGCTTGAATGATGAGCGGCCGCACCTGATGGCGGTGCTGGAGACCTGTGTCAATCGAGAGGCCTGGGAGGCGGCGCGGAGCCTGGCTTGGGCGGTTGAAGACTATTTGGACATGCAAGGCCATTGGACGGAGCGGGTGACCCTCATCGAGGCTGGCTTCAAATCCGCGCAGGCACTCGGCCGCCGCTATGATGAGGCAGCCTTCCTGAACTTCCTGGGGAATGCCTATAGCAACCTGGGGCAGGTGGAGCGGGCGATTGAGCAGTATGAGCAGGCGCTGGCCATATCGCGCGAGAGCGGCGACCGGCGCGGCGAGGGGAACAGGTTAGGCAACCTGGGTCTTGCATATCGCGACCTGGGGCAGGTGGAGCGGGCGATAGAGTATCATGAGCAGTCGCTGGCCATAGCGCGCGAGATCGGCGACCGGCGCGGCGAGGGTGCTGATTTAGGCAACTTGGGTCTTGCCTATAGCGACCTGGGGCAGGTGGAGCGGGCGATTGAGTATCATGAGCAGTCGCTGGCCATATCGCGCGAGATCGGCGACCGGCGCGGCGAGGGTGCTGATTTA
This sequence comes from Anaerolineae bacterium, assembly GCA_034412795.1. Lineage (GTDB taxonomy): Bacteria > Chloroflexota > Anaerolineae > 4572-78 > NAK82 > JAUVPY01. The sequence continues at coordinate 4,177 of DAOUMD010000185.1, read as the reverse complement.
GGCAACTTGGGGAATGCCTATAGCGACCTGGGGCAGGTGGAGCGGGCGATTGAGTATCATGAGCAGGCGCTGGCCATCGCGCGCGAGATCGGCGACCGGCGCAAGGAAGGCATTCATTTAGGCAACCTGGGTCTTGCCTATAGCGACCTGGGGCAGGTGGAGCGGGCGATAGAGTATCATGAGCAGTCGCTGGCCATAGCGCGCGAGATCGGCGACCGGCGCGGCGAGGGTGCGGATTTAGGCAACCTGGGTCTTGCCTATAGCGCCCTGGGACAGGTGGAGCGGGCGATAGAGTATCATGAGGGGGCGCTGGCCATCGCGCGCGAGATCGGCGACCGGCGCGGCGAGGGAATCAGGTTAGGCAACTTGGCGAGTGTCTATATCACACTGGGACGGCCAGAACAAGCTGTTGAGTACGCTGAGCAAGGCCTGCGCATTGCCCAAGATATTGGCGATCCGCTCGGCGAAGCCTTCGGACGGTGGGAGTTGGGTCGTGCCTATCGCGCCCTAGGACAGGCTGAACGATCCCGAGATTGCCTTCAGCAAGCCCTCGCCATCTTCGAAGAGATCAAATCCCCTTATGCCGAACAGGCGCGCAGCCAATTGGCCGAGCTAGAGCAGGAATGACGCCCCGCCCCGCCAAGCCCAGCCCCGCACGGCGAGGCGCGGGGTAGCCACCCTTCAGGGAGATAACTATGACCGACCAGAAAGCCATTCCAACTGACACTTTTTCCGCCTACGAAGTCGGGCTGCGCCAACTGCTGGAGGAACTAGGGCGCGACCATCCTCGCTATGCCGAAGCGCTCACTTATCAACAGCGGTTGGAGGAGAACCTCAGCCAGGCCAGGCGATACGGGGACACCGAGACCCGCGGAGCGACGCGCGCCGAGATCATTGATCGCCTGAATGAGTTGACGCTGGCTGAGCTGGGCGTCTCGTTTAACGAATTGTGCGCGGCTTTGCCTCCCCAACGGCACGAGCCCTCTAAATACGTCCCCCTCCAACGCCACCCCCGTGCCACCCACTTCACCGGTCGCGAGGAGGAACTGGCCAAGCCGCGTATCTTCCTATGCCACGCTAGTGAAGATAAAGAGCGTGTGAAGGAGTTGTATCACCAACTCAAAGAGGCCGGCTATAGCCCCCGGCTGGATAAATACGACCTGCTGCCCGGCCAGAACTGGCGGGTTGAAATCAGGAAGATGCTCGGTGATCATAATAACTTGGTGGTGGTATGCCTATCCAACAGCTCGGTCACCAAGCGGGGCACCGTGCAGCGCGAGATCAAATGGGCCTTGGACCTCTTGGAGGAGATGCCCGAGGGTGCGATTTATTTGATCCCGGCCCGTCTGGAACGGTGCCAGGTGCCAGAGCGATTAAAGGACTTGCATGGGGTTGATCTCTTCGAGCCGGATGGCTTTGAATACCTCACACGGTCTTTAGACTTTGAAATTGCCAACCGGAAGCCACCGGCTGAACCTGGAAAGGTCAAAGCTCCAGACGTTGAGACCAGTAAGCAGCCGGCGCCGCCAAAGCCAACGCTGTCAACGCCTGCCCCGCAGCCTATCGAGCCCGAGCTGATCCACATCCCCGCTGGCGAGTTCCTGATGGGCAGTGATCCCGACAAAGACAAATATGCGCGGGACGACGAGCAGCCCCAACACACCGTGTACCTACCCGAGTATTACATCGCCAAGACGCCGGTGACCAATGCCCAGTATGCTGCCTTTGTGGAGGCAACCGGCCATGGTGAGCCATCTCACTGGCCGGGTGATAAACCACCGACGAATAAAGCGGACCATCCTGTAGTCGGGGTTAGCTGGCACGATGCCATGGCCTACTGCCGGTGGCTGGGCGAGGCGACCGGCAAAGCCTACCGGCTGCCTAGCGAGGCCGAATGGGAGAATGCGGCGCGGGGCACGGATGGGCGGATTTACCCGTGGGGGAACGAGTGGAATACGAGGCGGTGCAATGTCAGGGAAGAGGGCCCAAGCGACACCACGCCAGTGGAGATGTATTCACCGCAGGGAGATAGCCCGTACGGGTGTGTGGATATGGCGGGCAATGTATGGGAGTGGACGTTGAATTTGTGGGGGAAGAGTGAGGACGATCCGGATTTTAAGTATCCCTACAATCCACAAGATGGCCAGGAGGACCTGGAGGCTGACAATGAAATCCTCCGGGTGTTGCGGGGCGGCTCGTGGTACAATAGTCAGAGCGACGCTCGCTGCGCGTCTCGCGACAGGCTCCTCCCGATCGGCAAGCGCAGCTACGATGGGTTTCGGTTGTGCGTCGCGGCGCAGCAGGAATAGATTGTGTCCGGAGGGCACCGGGGGAAGATGCAAGAAGACCCACAAGCTCAACCGACTTAGTCGATATGCAAATCAACGTGAGGATCTAACCCAATGACCGAGCGCCGCCCAGCCGACTTGACCTCCTTCGCCCAGCTCCTCGACGCCCAGCCCGAGCCGGTGCGGGCCGCCTTCAACTACTTTGTGGCCCTGCTGATGGTCGAGGCGGGTAAGGCTAAGCTGATCGAGACCCGGCCCGGCGAGGCGGGGAGGATGTGTGTGTTTGAGTCGTCGGCGGGTGAGGTGTTTAGCCTGGTCAGGCCGGGGATAAATGAGGAGCAGGAGCGGGAGGTGGTAGAGAGGTTGAGGCGGATTTTGGAAGAAGAAGGGTATCTCTGATATGAAAAGGTGCTGGGCGACGAGCACCCCCACACGGCCCGCAGCCTCAACAATCTGGGCGGGCTGCTTGCGGATCAAGGTGAGCTGGCCGGGGCGTGCCCTTACTATGAGCGGGCGCTGGCCATCAATGAAAAGGTGCTGGGCGAAGAGCACCCCGACACGGCCCAAAGCCTCAACAATCTGGGCTATCTGCTAAGCGCTCAGGGCGACCTGGCCGGGGCGCGCCCGTACTATGAGCGGGCGCTGGCCATCTTAGAAGCCAAGTTCGGCCATGATCATCCTTACACGCGCATCGTGCGAAACAACCTCGCTACCCTCGACTCTCAACCTGCCCAGCCTCGCCGGCGCTGAGCGAACGTCCGTAAACATCCCCCCGTCCCAGCTCCCTGTTCGCAGACGTTCGGTGGACGTACGTGGATGGGCTTTGAATCACTGAGATACTGATCCCACCCCTGATTCCCTGATTTCCATCAGTGCTTCCAAAAACTGCCACCATCTGCTCAATGTCAAAACGTTGCTAGACTCGTTCTTTTGTTATGTTGGCTTGCCGCTAGGCGTTTCAGCGCTATCCCTAAGCGCCGCATCCCTTCCTCGATATCCTCGGGCGTTTGTGTGGCAAAGTTGAGACGCAGGTATTGTTCACCTTCTGAGGGGTTCGGAAAAAACCTGTACCCGGGCGCAAACTCTACACCTTCTTCAGCAGCTAATGGCAGTATATCCAGACAAGACGAGTTTTCCGGCAAGCGCAACCAGATGAACAAACCGCCTTGAGGGGGATTAACGTGTACCCCGGCCGGTAAATAACATTTGATGGCCGCCAACATCGCATCTCGTCGTTTGCGGTATAGCCGGCAGGAACGGCGCAAATGAGCCTGGTAGCGCCCCACGTTGACGTACGCCTCCAATGTGCGTTGAATCAGGGGGGAGGTTGTGAGATCATTGACCCGTTTGCTACTGACCAGCCGGTTACAGATAGGACCATCCGCCACCAGAAACCCTACGCGCAACCCCGGCATCAACATCTTGGAAAACGTGCCGATATAGATAACCCTTCCACCCGGATCAATCGCTTTGATAGCAGGTTGGGCGCGCCCGTCATAACGTAAATCTCCTACAAAATCATCTTCCAGAATTGGAACATTATAACAACCTGCCAGGGCCATCAAGCGACGTCGACGTGCACCACTCAAACAAGTCCCGGTCGGATTCTGAAAATTGGGAATGGTGTAGAGCAGTTTGGGGTGATGCTGTTGGAGTAGAGGCTCCAACATTTCGACCCGCATGCCCCGCTCGTCGAGCGGAATGCCCATAACTCTTAAGCCAAGCGAATGGAATAATTCCAGGGCGAAGTTGTAGGTAGGACTTTCCACCAGAATGACGTCGCCCGGTTTAAGCAGTATCTGGCAGACCAATGCCAGGGCCTGCTGAGAGCCGGAGGTGATGAGGATATTGTCTGGATGAGCCAGTATCCCCTGGCTGGCCAAAACGTG
>DAOUMD010000184.1:0-15914 GCA_034412795.1 Anaerolineae bacterium | reverse complement strand
GCGGGGTGTTCATAAGAAATACCTCAGCGGCTACGTCGCTATGTGCGAATTCGGCATCAATCTCAAGCGCATTACGCCAGCCTTCATCTCAGCCCTGGTCGCCCTGCACTAGATTTTGACATGAGCCGAAAAAGCTATCGTCCCAGTCGCCCTTTTCGCCGTATAGGTTCAGCTCCCACGCGCTACCGCCGTGCTCAATGCTCTCTTGCAAGGTCTCTCGAAGTGCCTCCCACAAGGCGGCTACTTCGTCGTTGCTCAAGGTATGGATGGGGCGCAGTGGATGGATGCCGGCCTTAAACAGGGGATCTTGAACGTAGACGTTGCCAATGCCGGCCATGCGTTTCTGGTTGAGCAGGAACGACTTGATGCCTCCCCGCCGCCCGCGCAGCAGTTCGCGGAATTCGTCGAGCGACAGGCTCATAGAATCGGGGCCGAGACTGGCTATCATAGGATGGTCGGCGAGAATATTGACATAATGACAGAACCCGAACCACCAGAAGTTAATGGCAAGGCTGATCCCATCGTCAAAGTCAAGAATGATGCGGTGCTTCTCTGGCAGCCCGGCGCGAGTAGTCAGCAGTATTTCACCCCCCATACCCAGATTGAGTAGCAGCCAACCCTGTGTCGTCTCGACAAGAATCCATTTGCCGTGCTGGTTGACGCCCAGTAGCCGGGCACCAACCAGCGCCTCCGTGAAAGTCTCTTGCAAGATGTTGAGACTCTTGGGTTGCAATACCTCGACCCCGGTAATGGTTTTGCCTACCAATTCGGCCTTCATCTGGCGGGCCAATAGCGTGATTTCGGGTAGCTCGGGCATACGCTCACCTCAAGGGGCATTTATTTTGCTGTCAGCCAGTGGTTTACCAGCAGGCCCAGAATCAGACAGAAAAAGGCGGTCACCCCGAACATAGGGCGGATACCCATTGCATCTGCCAGCCAGCCGCTTATCCACGGGCCGCTGAACATGCCGATTGCGTATACAGATTGAAACAGCCCCATAGCCGTGGTGCGCTCGGCGTCCTCCACATAGCGAATGCTCATACCCATTAGCACCGGATAGCTGACGCCCATAGACAGCCCGATGCAAAACTGCGATACGAACAGCAGCGACAGTGACGACGCCAGAGCCGCCACTCCGATCCCGACCGATAGAAGGAGAAAACTGAGGATTACCAATCGCCGGGCGCCGATCCGGCCGACGATGGCCGTCGCTGCCAGGTTACCCAGTATGGTCACACCGATATGCATACTCACCAACACACTCTGCGTGATATCCGTGGCCTCCATTTGCCTGGCCAGAATGGGGACGAATCCGAAGCTAACGGCATAGTTGGCGTACTGAGTAAGGGCTGTGAGTAGAGAGGGGAGTAGAACGTCCCGTCGGGTGATGAGACCCCCGATGCCCGCCACTGAGGGGCGCTGGGCGCGATGGGGCGTCTCGCGGATGGGCAATATGATAAGAACTGCCAGTACCGAGGCGCCGGCCGCCAGATAGAAGGCCAGCGAGTACCCACCCAATTCGTTGATCGATCCGGTGAGGCTGGTGGCCAGCACGCGCCCCACAGAGCCAACCAGGGTGAGGATGGTGCTGGCTCGTACTGCCTCTTGGGGGGGAAACAAGGTGCTGAATATCACGACCAGCGGCACCCAGGTTCCGGCCGCCAAGCCGGTAATGGCCCGGCCGACGGCCAGGTCGATGACACCGTCGGCGGTGCCCATGACCCACGCCCCCAGTCCAGCTAGAACCAAGCCGCTGATGATGAACGGTTTGCGCCGTCCAAGCCAGTCAGCGGCGATTCCCAGCGGCAGCCTGATGATCGCCTGCCATAGACCATACATAGAGAGGACGACGCCCACCAGTGCCAGACTGTGGCTCTTGCTCTGGATGTAGCTAGGGAGCGTGGGGATATACAGATAGAGGCTTGCCCAATACAGGAAGACGGCTGCGGCATACAGCGCAATCGTTAGCCGCTGTTCACCGGTTTGGGGCCTGGCAGGGGGGACAGCCTGCGCCACTGAGGACTCGTGCATACTGGGTAGTTTTCCTTATATTCGAAATGCTTAAAAGACCCGGCCCCTAATTATAGCCACCGGCGGTCCTCCGTCAATTAGAAGGCCGGGCGGGGGTGCGTTCAGATTTGGGGGCGAATTACTTTGATCCGAGGAGTGAGGCATCCCCAGATGCCGAACGGAGCCGCATCTGGGAATGCCGGCTCCTCGTTTTCCCCAAAAATGAACGCACCCGCCGGGCGGTGCACGGCTCGTGCAAAGTTCAACTCGGGCGCTGGAGTCCAAGCTTTAGCCGGTCGGAGTGAGGCGAAAACCGGCTAAAGCCTGGACTCCGCAGGTTCAGTCTGTATCCTCAAAGAGCTTGTCAAGCGACATTTCACGAGCTTTGCCAGGCGATGTGTGTCTATGTTTATTGCAGTTCGTCATAGATCTTTTGGTAGCTGTGATAGCGCGTTGCCGAAATGCTGCCTCGTTGTACATTTGCTTTAACGGCACAACCTGGCTCGTGGATGTGTGAACAGTCACCAAAGCGACAGCCCTCGGCTGCGGCCGTAATCTCGGGGTAGCAGTGGGCCAACTCGCTCTGTCGCAGGCCGCTCAGGCCAAACGCGCGGATGCCCGGTGTATCGACCACAAAGCCGCCTGTCTCCAACCGGTGCATCACCACCTGGCTCGTGGTGTGCTGCCCTTCGCCTCGTTCCTGATTGACCTGACCGATACGCAGTTGCAGGCCCGGCTGGATGGCCGACAGCAACGACGACTTGCCCACCCCAGACAACCCGGCCAATACGCTGGTTCGCTGGCTCAGTGCTTTTCGTAATCTGCCCACACCTTTGCCGGTGAGCGCGCTACTAAAGATCACCCGATAACCGAGATCCCGATATGGCTGGACTCTCGCCTGAGGGGCCTCTGTGTCCACGGCGAGGTCGATTTTGTTGATGCAGATGATCGGTTGTAGGTTATGACGCTCGGCAGCGATGAGGTAGCGGTCAATCAGTTCCAGCCAGATGGAGGGCTCGCGCCAGGAGGCGACGACGAGCAGTTGATCTGCGTTGGCGACGATAACCTGTTGCAGGTGTTTGTGGAACACATCAGGTCGTGCCAGGACACTGCGGCGCGGTAGGACCGCCTCCACGACGCCTTCGTCTGATCCGTTCTCGGACACAATTACCTCGTCGCCAACTGCCACCACGTTGGTGTAGCCGGTCTCCTGTGCGCTGAGTGACCCGCGCAGACTACATATCAAACTACGTTCGCTTACCTCTACTCGACATAAGCTGCTACTAACCTGGACGACCACGCCTTTCGGGCCCTGTATCTCCTCGGTTGGGGGTGGTGTTTCTTCAGAAGAATCCTTTTCTTCCTCCGAAGCTGCAAGCGCCTTCTTGAGGTTGGCTCGCTGGCGTTCTCGCTCACCGCGTGGCATCACTCGCTCGCTTTGGGGGAGATCGATCTCATCGAGGATATCCGAGTCGTCAAAATCGTATGAACTCCAATCCTTGCGGCGCACCCGTTTGGGTTTTCGGTTGCGCTTGATTTCTTTGCGGACCTTTCGCATTCTTTTGGCGGCTTCGTGATGCCGCCATTGCTTCTCGGTGCGACTGGGCACGGTTTTGTCCCTCCATTTACAGGTGTTGAAATTGTTGCAAAAGAAAAGGCCATGAGTTACTTCTCGCTCATGGCCACGCAACAGGTCATCTCAAGCAATGTTGATGTCTCTGTCAAAACAAACAAGCCATGAGCCGTCGCGACCTTGTCGCAAGCTCATGGCTTATTACACCTGATGGAGGTGCTGGGGTTTGTGGCTTACGTCCTACCCTCAACCGAAGAGCGGCGAGCAAGGCCGACACGAATATCAGCGGTGTTCACAAGTTCTTGTAATTGGGCCATATTGCTCACCTCTTTCTCTTGGAATCTGCTTGGTGTCCTCCGCGGGCTGTGCCTTTATATAGCCTGGAAGATTATAAAGCTCGATTAAGATTCTGTCAAAAATGTCTTGTGCTTAGGAAGCGTCCAAGAATAACTCTCTGTCTTCAGGCTAAGATTCCGGGTAAAACCCTTAAAAATGCGCAAAGTTATTTTTGGACGCGGCCTTAATACGGCACGCGTTCCTGGCGTATGATCACGGCGATGCTCTCGACCAGGGCGAGAAACAGGGTCACGACCACGTCAATCGCTACGGTGAGGGTGAAGGCATAAAGAAGAAAGCCCACCACGTCCAGAATGGTGTTGCGGGCTTCGGGGGTGACGCGGGGTGTCCAACCTGTGCTAATTACGAAGACTGAGATGAGGGCCAGGAATATGATAATCGGTTTCCACGGTTCGCGGTCGGCCGGACTGGGTAACATACGATTGGCAATTGCGAAGAGCAGGTAGAGCCAGAGCAAGAAGTCGGGTAGGCTAGCGGATTGAATCAGGGCTTCCCACACCAGTTCCCACTGCCCAGTTGCCAGGGCGTTGCCCAGCCCCTCCAACTGCAAGTGTGCGCCGATGAGCGCTACCAACAGGCTGCCGCCGACGAGAGGAGCCAGTCCAATCAGGCTGCTCCGCACCGGATCGGCACGAGCTATTTGGATTACCCCCAGCCATAAAGTTCCATCGCGCTTGGTTTGGGGCCAGATGACGATACGCCCGGTCCGCACGCCCAGCAGCTTGGCCGCCAGCCAGTGACTCAACTCGTGGACTAAAGTGCCCGGTAGAAAGACGAGAAAAAAGATCCACAGTGCCACGGTTGGGTCGCCGGTGATCAGATAGGCCACCCCTTGCACGTGGGCCTCGATCCAACGTCGCAGCCCAAGCATAAGGAAAAAAACAACGATCAGCCAAACCAGGGAAATCCAGGGATTCATTTGAAGGGTTGGAAGGAAGGTTGGAAGGAAGGTTAGTTAGTTAGTTAGTTAGTTGGTTGGTTGGTTGGCTGGTTGGTGAATTGGTAAGTTGGTAAGTTGGTAGATTGGCAAATCGAGGCAGATCCCCCGGCTACCAGCCCACCAATCTACCAGTCTACCAATCTGCCAACCAACCAGCCAACCAACTAACCAACCAACCAATCAACCAACCAACCAACCAACCAACTAACTAACCTTCCAGTCTTTATCCGCTCGCAGCCTTGATAATACCGATAAAGCTATCCGCTTTCAGGCTGGCGCCGCCAACCAGCGCACCATCGATCTCTGATTGAATGGCAAAATCGGCCATATTGTCGGGTTTCACACTACCCCCATATTGCACCCGGATGGATTGGGAGACCCCTTCCCTATACAGATCGGAAAGCGCACCACGGATGCTGAGACCAATGATGCTGTTCACCTCGGCCGGAACGGCGGCCACACCAGTGCCGATAGCCCAGATGGGCTCGTAGGCGACCACAATCTGTGATGCGTCGTCGGCGCCAATCCCCTCGAAGGCCGCGCGCACTTGTCCTCCCACGATTGCTTCTGTTTTACCAGCCTGGTTCTGTTCCAGGTTCTCGCCGACGCAGATGATGGGCGTCAGGCCGTGGGCCAGCGCGGCTTTTGCCTTCTGATTCACCCCTTCGTCCGTTTCGCCAAAGTACTGGCGTCGCTCAGAGTGACCCAGGATCACGTATTGGCACAGCTCGGCCAGCATAAGCGGCGAAATCTCGCCGGTGAAGGCTCCTTGTTCCTCAAAATACATATTCTGGGCTGCCAGCCCAATCTTGGCCGGGCCGATGGCTTCACACACCGCCGCCAGGGCCGTGAAGGGAGGGCCGAGCACTACTTCGACATTCTCTATATCCATCACTCCCCGGCGTATGCCCCGGGTTAATTCCACCGCCTCGGTGATGGTTTTGTGCATCTTCCAGTTGCCAGCAACGATTGGTGTTCGCATTGAGTTTACTCCTCTGATGAATAGGGAATTTGGTCTGGCTATTATATCTAATCGCTGGGATTATTCCAAGTGGCCGTCGGTGCAGTAAAATGGTGCGTCAGGTCTCAGGACTAATTCACTCGAGCAAGATCCACCAATACCCAAGCCCGGTCGCGCAGCGTGAACCCCATGTCCACCAACTCGGCCTCACGACTGCGGACGTTGACAGATCGCCGCCGCCCGTTGACCTGCGCGTCGAGCACCACCCATCCTGCTGGCACGGTGAAAACCAGCCGTCCGAAGTTCTCTCCGTCTTTTTCCACGTGGACGACCAGCTTAAGCCGCCGCTCGCCCAGCTTCTGGCGTATCACGTCCACTACCTCCGTGCTTCCTCCTGCCAGGTGGAAGGTGGAGGTTAGCCAATCGGGGTAATCGATCACCGGTTTGAAGAGAAGCAGGAGCGTCTCGTGGGGGCGTTGGCGTGGGAGAGTCAGTGCCCCATCTGTCTGTCCTAAATACATCGCTCGCCACTGGTCGTAGACGTGGTAACGACCAGGTGGTAACCCCAGTGCTCCGAGCTCTAGCTCGGTAGATCGGGTGTGGTCGTCCCAATTGATAAGGCCGGCCAGCCACCAGTGTCCCCAGGGCCGCTCGACGGGCAGGATCAGCATCTCAGGCAGGTCACGCTCGAAGAGGTCGAGGGGGTAGGCGACTCGATTGGTCGGTGGCAGCATCTGGCGTAGCATGGTCAGTCGCGAGGGGGGCAAGTCGCCAACCCGGTCGCTGTCAAGTAACATACCGCCGGTGAGCGTGATGATGGTCGCCAGCGTGCGCGCTTCGTAGAGCGTAAGTTGTGAGCTGTCGCCGCGTGGGCGAGCCAGCAGGCAGTCAGGGTCGGCGGCCCACAGACGGCCATGAGTGTAAGCACGTGCAATGCTATTGCGCAGAGCGTTGACCGTGCCGGGCGCAGATAGGTCTCCTTGTAGAAGTGGTTCCCATGTGGTACTTACGTCAGGCCCGATGCGCATGCCGTCCACCAGTCCGACCGCCGGCCCCAGGGGTGCGCCGCAGCCTAGAAGGAAGGCGTCATCACCGATCGCATCGCGGATCAGCCTCAAGCCACGCCGCAAGGCCTGGACGCGAGTGACCTGTGAATCGTGCCGATGACCGGGAAGGGCTGCCGCGAATAGAAAATCTGCCTTGAAAGCTTCGTAACCCCACTCCCGGCGCATGATGCGAAACGTAGTGTGCAGCCAGTCGGCGGCGTCCGGGTGTGTCGTGTCGAGGGCGTAGATAGGACGGCCAAAATGACTCCAGGCGAGAACCGGCTCGCCCGTCTCGTCCCTGACGGCCCACTCTGGATGGTTGGCCCAGGTTTGCGAGTCATCAGCCAGACCGAAAGGAGCCGTCCAGATGCCGGGTACCCGTCCCTCGCGGTGGATGGTGGCAGCCACAATGGACATGTCCGTGAAGCGTTCGGAGTCAAGCGTTAGCCAATCACCGATGGTTGCTTGATAGCCATCGTCTATTATCACCAAGTTCAAGGGAAGGTGCTGGCGGCGGATGGCGCCCAGATTGGCGTATACGTCTTGCGCTGTGTTGAACCCGAAATACTGATACCAGGTACACCATCCGGTCGGTGTTTGTTCAGGGACGCGAGCGTCCATCAGATCACCCATCCGACTTGCCCACGCTTCCAACAATGTCCAGCCATCAAGATCCGCGTCGACTCGCAGCCGCTCGGAGCGCAGTGACGCACCTGGGCCAAGCGAGATGCCATCGGCGTGACACGTACCAGTGAGGCCTTGAAACCCATCGCCAGCGTTCAGAATGATTTCGGACAATAACTCCGCGCCAGTCACGAACCCGAGCAACAGGTGCGCGAACTCTGGTTGCGGGGTTGCGGATGAGTCTTTTGTGTGCTCGGATGTAGCAGCAACAACCGTCAACCACTCGCTACGCAACCTGTCCCCATCCGATCCATCACTGTGAGGCAAGTTCTTGTGTCGGTATTCGTCGTCAGTAGGCCTGGGAAAAGGGCCATCGCTTACTTTACGAACACCAGTTGGGGACCAACTTTGAAAGCCGTTTAGGTAAACACGCCAGTCGGCTACGGAGCCGGGTAGGTCTAGTCTCCCACTTTCTGTCAAACGCAACACGTTCAGGGCGTCGAGGGTTAGGGGACCGTCCCCCTGGTTAGTTACTTCCAGCCAACCTTCCAGGGCGTCATTCACCCTCGTCCAGCTCCAGTCCAGGCGCAGGTGCTCATCCCGGTGGCTGAAGGTGACCAAGTTCTCGCCTACGCCAAAGCTCACCCCGGGGCCGGTCAACTCCAAGTGGTGGGATGCGCCGTCCAGGTGATAGTCAACACTGGCTGTCGCGTCCCGAATTGGTGTCCATGCCTTGGCAGAAGAAGTCTCCGCGTCGGGAAAGGTGATGGATAGGGCGCCGGCCTGCGCGTGGAGCGTGATGTATCCATTTAGAAAGGAGTGCTCGGTCATTAGTCACCTCAGCGTACTATCAACCAGGTGCCCAGCAAGAGGACCGCTACCCCGAGGGTGCGACCCAGATCTATAGGGCGTACCGATGTGCCCAGCAGCCCAAAGTGGTCGAGTAAGATGCTGAGGATAAGTTGCGCGACCACGATGAGCGTTACAGTGGCCGCCGTGCCGATGCGGGGTATGGTGTAGCTGACACCGCTCAGCACAACCAACCCCAAAACGCCCGCGCCCAATGCGTACCAGGGCACGCCCCGCCACGCCCCCAGGTTCCCCCCACCTATGACCAGCAGCACCACGCCGGCCATCAGCGCCCCGCCGAGGTGGATGATGAACACACTTCCCATGGTGCCGACGTGTTGGCTCATCAGGCTGGTCAAGGGGCTCTGCAAAGCTACGGCCACGCCACCAAGTAGTCCGACGATCATTGCCAAAATGAGGGATTGCATGTCTGTTGCTCCTTGCGGGATTTGCTGACGGCTACCGGCAGATCAGCGTCGGCTGTCGGCTTTTGCGCAGCACCTGGTCCACTGCACTGCCCAACACGACCTCAAGCACCGGGTTGTGCCCATAGCCTCCCATAATAATCAGGTTGTTGCCCTGCTCTTCGGCTGTTTCCAGAATCACTTCATGGACTGCTCCACTCTCTTCCAGATAGGTACCTTGCACTCCGTGTGATTCCAGGTATCTTTGCGCGCATGCCAGGGTGTCCGGTGAGACACGTCCGTTTTCCGTGATCGTTACAACTGTCAGAGATGTCTTCCACCGGTGCGCCACATAAGTGGCTACAAAGAGCGCTTCGTCCGCTTTCGGGCTGCCATCGTAGGCCAAAAGCACATTATCCAACGGTGATGGGGCTTCTGGTACCGCCAGGACTGGGCTGTTGCAGCGTCGGATTAGGATCCGAAACCCCGAACCTAACTTGGCGACTGGTTGCGAGGGGGGAGGGTAAGCCAGATTTACCACGATCAGATCGGTCCAGCGGGTTCTCTCGCATATTTTGCGTGCGATCCCTCCGGCCTCAATCGCCAACTGGCCTGGAACCCCGGCCGCTTCGCAACGCCGGTTGAACTCGGCCTGCACCTCTTGGGTCTTCTGGCTATCTATTTGGTCTTCTGCAGGCACCACGTGCAGACCTTGTAGTCGTCCTCTCTCGCGTTGGGCGATCCCCAGCGCCTGATCCAATGCGTGCCATCCGGTCTCAGTCCCGCTGAGGGGTACTAGAATATCCGCGAAGAGATGGCCGTGCTGACGAGCCGTCAAATGCTCCCTGCGCCATTCTCCCGGGGAGGGACCATCCTCAAGTGTATCTGGTGTTACGCTATTCAATATTCTCTCGCCCACGCGGGCAGCGATGCGCTGCGGTCTAGGGCTGGACTGTGCGGCCAGATCGGAAGCCGCTACTTCGGGCTTGATTTCCCACCCCAACTTTTCTTCTAATGCCGCGCGGTGTTCCGAAATCCATAGGTAAAGATCCGTCTCCGTTCGTTCGGGAAATTCACGCAATACACCCCGTTCTTGAATGACCTGAACCACTGGCAGATAAACGGTGTCGTACCAATGGGTCACCGCTTCCTCGTAAGGGATATCTCGCTGTTGGTCCAGGCCCATGAAGTAGCGATGAACCTCAATGTGCTCTTCGAGCGTCCGATACCGACCGGGGACGGTCAGACTCAGGTCCGCCTCCGGGCGGAGCTTATCCAGGTGTGTCTGCTCCAGGAAGTCGGCATATTCGGCCTTCAGGATCAGATCGTCCGGTTGATCATCAGGTGAGAGAGGTACCTTGGTGCGCACCTCGGTCACGTAGGCTTGGATCGTCGGTGCTTCCAGTTCCCGGGCCACCGACACCCGGTGGTTGCCGTCTCGCACGAAATAGACTTCGCCGATCTGGTACACCTCGATCGGTGGCAGCCCTTCCATATCGGTGACTTGTGCCTTGACCCTGGCCCAGCGCTGTATGTCGCTATCGCGTCGGGGGAGAAAGCTGCGGGTGAAGTCACTATAGCGCCCTACACTCCCTACGATAGCATCCAGGGGGATATCCTGTAGTCCCCTGGATACACTGCCCCTGGCCTTAAGCTTATGGCGTACTTCTTCGTAGGCGAAGAGATCAATCGACTTGCCCGTCAGTCGGGCCATAATCGCTTCCACCGCAGCCCGGCGGCGCGCCTCGTGGAAATCCCGTTGAGCCGAAGCGAAGCCCATATTATTTTCCCCCATTGTTTGCGTTATCCTATTGGTGACACGACGTGACTGCGTTTCCGAAATCCGTCATGGGTTGTTTTCTGTGTCCAACTGTTGTGGTTATTTTATAGCCGTTCATTGAAATGTGTCAACCGATGCAGTGTGTTGGGGATGTGCGAGAGTACTTGATATAAAGGAAGAGGCTCATGTTCAGAACAAGTGCAAACGTGTCTTTGACGCTCGCGGCGGATAAGTCATATCCGCAGTTCTGAACATGAGCCAAGAAAGAGTAAGGCGAGGGTGTTTTAGGCAAACTTTGTTTTATTCAGCGGAGATGACCCGGACGCGGTGGTTTTTCCAATCAGCTACGTACAGCTTGCCGCCGGGGCCAATGGCGATGTCGGTGGGATACCAAAACTCGGCCTCGGACGCCGGTCCGTCGGCGTAGCCAGCGCTGCCGCTGCCAGCCACGGTGGAAACCACGCCGTCCGGACTGATGCATCGGATGCGATGCGCCCCGCTATCAACCACATATACATTGCCATTAGCGTCCACATCGATGCCAATGGGGACGTCAAATTCTGCGGTCAGCGCTGGGCCGTCTTGATAACCCGGTTCGCCCGTGCCAGCCAGGGTAGTGACCCTGGCATCGGGCGTGATCTTCCGTACCCGAGAGCCGTACGTCTGCTCACCGAAGTCTAAAAAGCGACCTTCGGTAACATACAGATTGCCCTTTTCGTCGATAGCGATACGATTGGGCAGCTCAAACGAGGCGGTTGTCCCTACACCATCGGTGCTTCCAGGCTCTCCTGTACCGGCAAAAGTGGAGACCTTGCCATCTGGCGTAATCATGCGAATGACGTGGTTGAGCCGGTCGGTCACGTAGAGAACCCCATTTGCGTCTATGGCTACGTCCGACGGGTCGTTGAAGCGTGCGACGTCGGTTGGGCCGTCCACAAGGTCTCCATCGAATCCATAGACAGTGCCCGGTCCGCTCCCGGCGACGGTCGTCACCATCCCAGCCGGGCTGATACGCCGGATGCGATTGTTGAGCGTGTCGGCGACATAGATGTTGCCCCGGTCATCCACGGTCAGTCCCTCCGGGCCAAAGAGACGGGCGGTGTCGATTGGGCCATCAACAATGTCGCTATGGGGTCCCGGTGTCCCGCTCCCGGCGACGGTCGTCACCGTGCCGTCAGGGGTGATCTTGCGGATGCGATGGTTAACCCAATCACTGACGTATAGATTGCCCTCGGCGTCGATAGCCAGCCCCATCGGATCGTGGAACTGGGCGTTGAGAGCCGGCCCGTCGGCGTAGCCGCCGCCCAACGGTCCGATCTTACCCTGGCCGGCCAGTGTGGCGACTGTTGTGTATTCAGGTGTCGAGTTCGTCGTGCATGCCACAAGCAATGCACAGACAATAATCAGCAAACGGAAACGTGGCGCGGTTAACATTTCCTTCACTCAACTTCACTCGCTCTTGAGTCGGCCTGAGTGAGCAGGTTGACAATGTCAAGATAGTCGGTCCATATCTACTGATTTGACAACTGTTATACTGTTATAATACAATATAACTAAAATAGTGTCAAGTGCGGTTGTTCGGAATCGGAGCCGTAGAAAGGACTGCACGTGACCGCGATGGGGGAGCGAAATGAGTATCTTGGAAAAGCTGGCCGTGAGCACTGATACTGACCTGTCGCTTTGGCTTCAGTTAAAGCAACAGCTCACCTGGCTCATCGCCAGTGGACAGATTCGGCCTGGGGAGAAGCTTCCATCGGTGCGCCAATTGGCCGATCATTTAGGCATTAACCTTCACACCGTTCGGGCTGCCTATCAGAAGTTAGAGGTTGAAGGTCTGGTCGCGACTCGGCACGGCTCGGGCACGGTTGTCCTCGAATTTGATCTTTTCCGCGTCGCTCAGCAGGCTCCTGGCGTACGCACCCACACTGTTGGTGTCCTTGTTCCGCGCCTCAGCAACCCTTTCTATCCGGCTTTTCTCCAAGGCGTTGAGGATGTTGCCCGCCAGAACCATACGCTCCTCTTCATCTGCGATACGGATGATGATCCTCTAACGGGCAAGGCCTACCTGGATCAGTTGATCGCCAAAAAAGTAGATGGCCTCATCGTCGCACCGTGTGGTCTGATGTTTGATCGCCATGTGAATCTGACCAGCTTGAATCAGGTTTCTTCCCCGATACCGGTCATCTACGTGGACCGGCCCGGCGAAACTGGCTACGCCGTCTTTCTCGACTCGGAAGGGGCGGGCAATGCGGCCACCAGCCACCTCATAAGTCACGGTCATCGTCATATTGGTTTGGTAACTTGCTACCTTGACTCGCCGACTGTGCGCCAGTCCTATCAGGGTTATGTGCAGGCCCTGGAGGCGGCGGGGCTCAAAGAGCACCCTGAGCACATCGCCACCGCCCCGGCATTTACCATCTCTGCCGGGCTTGAGTCAACCCACCAGTTGTTAGATGTTTCGAATCCACCCACCGCGATTTTTGCTGCTGGGGACGTTTTGGCGGTGGGTGCTTTGCAGGCCATCAAAGAAAGGGGTTTGCGCATTCCAGAAGATGTTGCCCTGATTGGCTACAATGATCTCAACATAGCCAGGTTGGTCGAGCCGCCACTCACCACCGTATCAGCTCCAGTGCGCGACTTGGGTGCGACGGCTATGACTATGCTTCAGCGGCTCGTCGCTGGGGAGACGGTCGAGGAGCGACATATCACACTGCCGACGAAATTGGTCATTCGCCGTACTTGTGGCTGCAAGCAAATGACCTGGTAACCGATCCTGCGTGACCACCGCAGGCCGTTGTTTCGATTGAGTACATTCAAAATGGGTTGGTAGGGGCTAGAATGGGGGGCTTAAGAAATCAAGTGCAGGGCAGCAAGGCAGCAAGGAGTGCCTCAAATTCCTCGCGGCAATCACGGCAGCGGTCGAGATGGTCCTGGACCAAAGGCATCGCGTCGGCAGCATCTTTGCCTGCCAACGCTATTTCCACGAAACAGTCCAGTTTCTCGAAGCACTCGTCGCACCCGATTTCATCAGGGCGCGTGGTGGCGATCGCTCGGACCAATTGTTTCAACTTCTGTGATTCTAGTTTCGCCGTCTCCTCCTGGCGGCCAGGGAGTACCTTCTCAATAATTTGGGGTAGGGCCCAAGGGCGAACACCCCGGTCCGCCCTTACTTTTTGAGAAGGTACGCCAGGGAACATTGCGCGCACTATCTTGTTCAGGATGTTCAACTCAGACCTCATTCTCATCCCAGATCGACGGAATGTCACCTCAGTAGGTAAGAAGCTTACCTCTCCTCGTGGGGAACCTCAAAGCATTAGACGATCCAGTTCGTCAGTCTCTTACCTCACCCACAGCTCACGAGAAAGCACCAGGTAAGACAACACATTACCGCCTTCTGGTTCGCCATTATTGCCGCCGAGCCGGAGGTCACGGTCTATCAAGTAGGCGCAGGCTGACCTCTATTCTCGCTCTTACCCATGCGTTTCTCCGTAACCCGGACCATAAGTGCCAGCCCAATGGTCATTACCAGGTACAGAAAACCGACCACGTTGTAGGTTTCAAAGAAGCGGAAGGTACTGGCGGAGTAGACTTTGCCCAGTTGGGTGATGTCTTGCACACCCAGCACGGACACCAGCGACGAGTCCTTCACGATCGCGATAAAATCATTGCCCAGGGGGGGAAGTACGTTGCGCACTGCCTGCGGTAAAATCACGTAGCGCATCGCTTGCCAGTAAGTCATTCCCAGCGAACGGGCCGCCTCCATCTGGCCGGGCGAAATAGATTGGATGCCGGCCCGGAAAATCTCGGAGACAAAGGCACTGTACCCGATGGTGAGCGCCAGTATGGCCCGGACTGTGAAATTCAGATCCCGTACCGACAGTTCGACCAGGGCGCTGCCTGGCCCCGCCAGCACCCCAGTGCTGACCAGTATTTCCCCTATCCAGTTGATAGTTTGCACCAGAAAGGGCGCGCCCACAAAGGCGATATAGTAAAGAATCACCAGCATAGGCAGGCCACGGATGATCTCGACGTAGAACGAAGATATCTCTTGCAGGGCGCGCCTGTGAGAGATACGCATCAGGCCGATGATGAGTCCCAGTAGCAAAGCACCAGCATAGGCGATCACCGATACGTAGAGGGTGATCGTAATACCCCTGGAAACAGCTTTGAATATGATTCTGTAATCAGCATCGTTGATAACCACCCAGAGAAAAATCAGACCGATCAGGGTGGCTGCCAGTAGCCATAAAGGAACACGGTTGAGCCACCGGGCGATGGGCCTTGGTTGGGTTTCTTGTCGTTGTGAATACTCTTGTGAGGTCATAATCGATTCCTACCAATCTTTTTGTTGTGTTCCCTCTTCTGAAATCTGGGAGAGGGGTTGGGGGATAAGAGGCCGCTGCTGTCGAAGAATTTGGTCTTGGCGCCCCTAGCGGTGAGGGCGAGACAGATCGGAGGATGTGTTGATGGCGAGGTGTTGATTCCTGCGACAAGCGCCGCAAGCCGCGAGTTGGCGGCGAGTAGTAATCCTGTTCGTATGTTTGGTTGGGGGGCAAGGCAACACCTTGCCCCCCAACTATCTTGACAATGTCGTGTTAGTTGATGATGAGCCCTCACCCCCCGGGCCGAACAGAGTAGAGGGCGGGGGTGAGGGCTGATGGCATCGTCAAACCATTAGGTTTTCGGATGGATTTTATTGACTCTCGTACATAAAGAACCAGCGGTTGTTCAACTGCTCCAGGAATCCGTCTGTCTCCATTGTTTGGATAGCGGCATTGAAGGGTTCTACCAGGTCGGAGCCGGGGGTGAAGATGAAGCCGAACTCTTCGGTGCCCAATGGGTCACCCACCACTTTGAGCTTGTCGGGATTGGCGCCGATATAGCCTCGACTGGAGGCGGCATCCATAAGCACCATATCCACGTCGCCGGTGATCAGCGCCTGAACAACTGCCCCGAAGTTTTCGAATAGCTTGATGCGCGGATTGGCCTCGTCACCATCGAGGATGTCGTACACTGCTACGTAGAAGTTGGTAGTGCCCGATTGGGAACCGATGAGCAAATCGGGATCGGCGGCGAACTCCTCGGACGTCTGGAAGCGATCTTCGTCGGCGCGCACTAGCATGAATTGCTGGGAGACCATGTAGGGATCGGAGAAGTCCACCTGCTCTTTGCGTTCGTCGGTGATGGTGATGCCATCCATGCCTACCTCAAACTGGCCGTTTTGCACGGCAGCGATCATGGTGTCCCACGACGCTAGTTGCCAATCTACGACGCAGTTCAAGCGACGGCAGATCTCTTCTGTGGCTTCGTACTCCCAGCCGACGGCCTCGCCCGTCAGCGGGTCCACGAAGTTGAGCGGCGTGTACGCGT
>DAOUMD010000183.1:0-34408 GCA_034412795.1 Anaerolineae bacterium | reverse complement strand
CCAGGTGACCCGGCCGGGTCACCTGGCAACGGCTTGCAGGAGCGCTAGGCGATTAGGACTAAGGATTTAATAATTTACCCATTAGCCGACTGAATCAGGTTATTATTTCGCTTGCATTTGAGGAAGTTATTTAATTCTCAATCCTTAGGGTGTGTAAGAGTCCAATCAGCCAATCACAAACGACAACGCAATGAGCACGGCCAACATGGCGACGGCGATGATGGCCATACTGCGCAAGTCGTCAATCACGTAACGATACTCGACCGCGAAATTCACCTCTTTACGTGGAGACGGCGCCAGGGTGAGGGGAAGTTCCTTGTTGGGTGTGGCTGAAGGCCCCGGCGACGGTGCTGTTCGGGTGGGCGGGGGAGTGCTCGGGCGGCGAGCTGTCTGTTGACGGCGGGCACGACGACTTTTCTTGGCCATGTGTAGTTCCTACTCGTATCCAGGTGAAATGAATGCCAGACCAGCATTATACCACCGCGCCGTTTAATCTGCCAATTCGCCGACAACGACCAGGCGATGCGTGTCAACCAGGTAAGGGTAGCATGTTTGGAGGGTGGCGATCGGCTCTGTGGTAGGATACATGACGCTCACGTCGGTGGGATCAATCACTCGTTTAGAGGTAACGACGTAACGGTGAGATTGATCGCCGCTGTAAACAAGGAACTCATCGCCCAGCTCCAACTTGTCCAGATAGCGAAAGATTTCGCCGAATATATCGTTGTGCGCAGCCAGGTACATATTTCCGCGCTCACCGGGGTTCGCCGAACCGGGCAGGTGGCCGACACCCTTTTTCAGATCCTCCCACGTCACACCATCCACGATCGGTGCGTCAACGTCGAGAGATGGGATAACGATGCGGGTGGGATAAGCGGCGTTGGGGGTAGGCACCGGCTGCGGAGGAGCTGGCTGTACCCATTGCTGTAGATGAGTCGGCACGTCAGGCACGGCGCCATTGGGTGAATTAGGCGGGCTGTGACCACCAGGCAGCCGGTCGAAGTTGATCAACGGTGTGGGTGTAGCCTGGGCCACTGTCCCGGCCTGCGCCTCGTGAGCGACAGCCACCTCGCTGTTGAGCGTGCGTAAGGTATCGTAGGAACTAACCAACACGAACACCAAGCCGATGAATGCCATAACTTCCAGCGCCAACAGCAGACGGTCATGTATCCACCTTTTTTTTCTCTGTCGAGGTGCAGCACCGGCTGACGCAGCCGAAGCGGCATCGGATAATGGACGTAGATTGGGCGATTGGAAACGTCCAGCGGCTGACGAAGAGGACTTTGGCCCGGAAGATGGAGGCGGTTGCTCGACCAACAAGGGACTCGAATCGGCCAGGCGCCCCTCAGCCGCCAGTTGTCGGAGTCTCTCCTGGCGGGCCGCTCGGCGCTTGACGAGCAGAAGCTGCTCTAATTCCTCGATACTTAACTCGTTAACAGTTCGCCTATCAGCCATTCTTCTCTCTACATTATTGTCTACTTACCATAATAATACATCAACATTATACCCCAAGATTCGAATTACGTCAAGCAGCAGATAGATACTGGCAATAATTGGAGTTTGATGGTATACTCTGGAGCAAAACTTAAGGGAGTCGTAGGCGTCAACTCGCTCGACACATTCGGGAGGTCCAAGTGAATGCCTTTAACCGCGTTATCGTCATTCTGTTGTTGCTGTCAATGATGGTGGTGTCGGCTATTCTCTTTATCGTGCCCATGCAAGTTTTGGAAATGGTGGTAACTTTCTTCCAACAGCTACAAGCGGGACTGGAATCGTCGATGACGGGCCCGGCTGCTTTGCTGCGTGTTGGGGTAGGGTTGGTGATCACCTTCTTCATCTGGGTTCTCTGTGGGGCACTTCTCTGGCTGGAAGTGCGCCGGCCACGTACTAAGACGATCAAGGTGCAAAAGGTGAGTGGGGGCGAGGCTGAGCTAACGACCGACTCGATTGCCAGCCGTCTTGAATACAACATTGATCAGCTTGCCGATGTCATCAAGGTTAAGTCGATCATCAGCTCCGGACGCAAAGGAGTGATTGTAGATCTTGAGTTGGAGACCAACCCCGAGATTGAAGTGCCGATGAAGACGGAAGAAGTTCAACAACTAACCAAAGACATCATCGAGAATCGTATGGGGCTGAAACTGGACACGGTGCGGGTGGTGATCCGGCATGCCCCCTATCCCAAGGGGACGACAGCCTTGCAAAGTAGCACATACGTGGAGCCGAAAAGCAATAAACAAAGTGAGGTGACCGAGATTTAAAGAGTAGAGAATTCGATGTTCGCTTGCATCTACTAAATGAAGAAATGCCGGTCGAGTGAAAACTTCGAGATCAGGTTGCCACCCTGATCATTGTGGTTCCCGACGTGTCCCCGCCAGTTGTAGCTCGCCTTCCAGAATCTCTAACGCCGTAATTTCCAAGTCGAGCTGCATTTCCACCAGAGTCTGATTTATCGACTCGGAGGCGGATTCCAACACCCGGCTGGGGAAGGGAAAGGGTCCCATCTGTGCGCGTTCAACTTCTACCTCTATCTGACCATCGTCCACCACGGCGGTGGTGACAATTAGCGATTGGAACTTGAGCGGCCAGAACGGGCTGAAGGTACCTGTCATGTAGACGCGGCCGGCTGTGAACCACACCTGGGGGTCGGATAGCGGAACACTACCAGTGTCTTGAAGGGTGAGCGCCACCAAAGCGGTGATCTCTTCGTTAGTAACAAACAGGCGAAACTCTTCGCCCGTGCTGGCTTCTTGCATCTCACGATTGAAGTTCTCTTTTAATTGGTCGGCTGCCTCTTGCGATACCGGGATTTGACCGCCAGGTGGAGAAGGAATGTCGCCCGGGTTGCCAGGGACACACGCCAGGATGGCCACGATGATCAAGAGGCTCACAACAGAGAGAGTAATTTGTCGTTGCTGGGCCACGGGTTTCTCCTTTCTCCACCTTTTGGAGTTGGGGACGTGCAATAGGATAGAACGCTCAAGCGGGCAACCATTATAACACTGAACGAGATAGATGACAACAGGTAACAATAATTCCGAGCCGCTCACCTTGGCGGCAATCCTTGAAAGCTTATTGTTCGTGGCCGATGCCCCCGTGCCGGTGAGCCAGCTCGCCAATGCGGCCGAGTGTGAAGCGCGCGATATCGAAGCAGCGCTAGAATCTCTGGCCGAGGATTACGCCAACCGAGGTGTGCGGTTGCAGCGCAAAGGCAACCGCGTGCAACTTGTCAGCGTTCCCCAGGCAGCGCCTTACATCGAGCGCTTCCTGGGGCTCTCGCTCTCTGGGAAGCTTTCGGCGGCCGCTGTGGAGACGCTGGCTATTATCGCCTACAAGCAGCCAATTACCCGGCCACAAATAGAAGCGATTCGTGGAGTTAGCAGTGATGGGGTTCTGCGCACGTTGATGAGCAAGGGACTCATCGAAGAGGTGGGACGCCTGGAGACAGTCGGACACCCGGTCTTATTCGGTACCACCTTTGAGTTCCTCCAATACTTTGGACTTGACTCCTTGAACGCGCTGCCCTCTCTGGAAATTGGAGAGGATGACCACCCAGCCGAGACGGTAACTGAGTCCGGGGAGGATGTCCATCAGTCCAAAGCTTCCACTCCGCCGACTGAACAAGAATGAAGCAACGATACGTAACGGCCTGTAGCCAGCGTGGATACCATTGTCCCGTAACCCATACGGAGCTACAAACACAAGACAGGATAGTCGTTAAGGCCGCGTCCAAAAATAACTTTGCGCATTTTGAAGAGTTTCACCCGGAAGTTTGGCCTGAAAACAGGAAGTTATTCTTGGACGCTTCCTAAGGAGGACCTATCATGACAGTCATTCTCGGATTGGCACTCGTGGCTTTGGGGTTGGCGATTGGCTTTATCGTCACATCGTTTTTTCAGGCAGGCCGTTCGATCGAGCTCTTTGTCGGCATCCTATTTGTCGTCGCCGGGGCCGTGATCGGTTTTGTCGTCGAATGGATCATCGACGAGGCGTATCGCAAAAACCGAGAGTTGCAGAGGAACTTGAGTGGACGGACCGATGTTACGCTGGCACTCGGCACTAGCGACGAAGGCGGGGGTAACAGCGACACGGCCTCACAGACCCTGGCCGACTTTCTACGACAGCGTGACGAAGAACTGCGTGATCTGCGCGATCAACTTTCGACGGCCGACAGCCGATTGGATACCCTACAAGATGAATTCGATGCCTACCAGCAAACGCATCCAGACGATCTGACGGTCATAAAAGGCATCGGATCGGTTTATCAATGGAAGCTGCGCGACACCGGGTTTAACACGTACAGGCAACTGGCCAAGGCTAACCCTGACCAACTACGACGTATGCTGGATATCAAGAACTGGCAGCGCGTCGATATCGAATCCTGGATCGAGCAGGCCCGCGACTGGGCGCAACGGGAGCAATAGTGGCTGGATGGGACCCGCTTGACGAGGAAATCAAGAAAAAAAAACGCCGAGTCCTCATCGTGTTGCTTCTCGTCCTGGCACTGGGGACGATAGTGTATTATCGGCTACCAAAACCGACTATCCCCCCGGCAACAGCGGTGGCCCAGACTACTGCGACCCCCAGACCGACACCGCCCCCTGAGACAAGCGCCACCAGCCAAGCCACCTCACAGGCAACCGCGCCAACTGAAATCAGTAGCCCAACACCGGTCTCCACGGGAGAGACGCCCAGCGTAACGAGAGACGGCACGGCCGAAGCACCAGCCATCGAGGAGGCAAATGCAACGAGCAGTGCAACCCGTTCTACGGCTGCACCCACTGGCGTGGGTGGTGCCACCGGTATGACGCCTACCGCGGCTGGTGCCGAGGGCACAGCCACCGGTGTTGGCAGTGGAACGCCCGGTACCCTGGACGCCGAGACGGCTGTGTCCTCAATACCGGGCACAGCCGGTACACCATCTGATGAAGAGATTGGTGATGAAACGCCTGGTGCGGTGAGCACTGAGACTGGTGTGCCCAGTGTTGAGAGCACACCTACCAGCCCTGGCGGCGGTACGCCTGGTACAACACCTATAGAAGGAATTAGTAGCGGAACGCCGGGTGCTGACGGCACCGCGACTGCCAGGGCCATTGCTGAGGCTAGGTCCACCCGTGTTAGCGATGGAACACCCGGGACGCCATCCGGCGAAGATGTTAGTATTGAAACACCTGCCGCCGACGGCACCGTGACCGTGATAGCTATGGCTGAGGTCACATCCACCAGTGTTATCAGTGGGACACCCGGTGCACCATCCGGCGAAGATGTTAGTATTGGGACGCCGGGCGCTGACGGCACCGCAACCACCATAGCCATTGCTCAGGCCACGCCCACCGGTGTTGGCGAAACGGCCACGGTGGTGATCGACGGCGAAGTTGCCCCTGGTGAAACGCCGGATGCTGACGGCACCGCGACCGCCAGGGCCATTGCTCAGGCTACGCCCACCGGTGTTGGCGAAACGGCCACTGTGGTGACCGACGGCGAAATTGCCCCTGTTGGAACGCCCGGCATCACTGGCACAGCGACTGCTTTGCCCATTGGTGAGGAAGGGGCAACCGACGGGGAAGGCATAGGTACGCCCGGCACGACGGCCGCGGCGATTGACGCCGCGCCTACCGGTGCAACGCTGACTACAACCACGACGATGCTCCCCAGCCAATTGCCAGTGAGCGGAGGAGAGACCGGCCTGGGAACAGGCTGGCTGACGGTAGGGCTGGTGGTTTTACTGGTCATGGCCGGTATTGCTGCACTATTTAGGGTTCGAGTTTAGATAAAGGCCAAGAACCGGTTTTTCTAACACCTCACTACAGGTTTGGGTACATTGTGGCGTACTTTTTCATAGTTTCAGTGGCACAATTGAACCCAAAAACCTGGGTTCTGACAATTTGTCTAATCTCAAGTTAGGGGAACGTCAGGGTAAGGGCTCAGGTAATGCCACAAGAAGGCGAACGGTTACAAAAGGTGCTGGCTCGCGCTGGGTTTGGCTCCCGCCGAAGCTGCGAGGAGCTGATCCGCCAAGGGCGGGTTTTTGTCAACGGGCAGGTAGCCGAACTGGGCCAGAAGGCCGACCCGGACCGGGACCGGATCACGGTGGATGGGAAGTTGGTGCGAGCGCGCCGCTCTTTCACCTACATCGCTCTCTATAAACCCCAGGGGGTTCTTTCCGCCGAGCGGGACGACTCAGGCCGGCACCGCACAGTGCGCGACTTAGTACCGCTTCCAGGCCACCTCTACCCGGTGGGGCGTCTGGATTTGGACAGCGAAGGGCTGATCTTGTTTACCAATGACGGCGAGCTGACCAATCTACTCACACATCCACGTTATGAACACCCCAAGGAATACCACGTTGACGTGGAAGGCCACCCAACGGAAAAGACCCTGGAGCGATGGCGACGGGGAGTCTACCTGGACGATCGACGCACTGCACCGGCCGAGGTCTCCGTTATCAGCCGCAAGAAAGATCACACCCAGTTGCGGGTCGTATTGCGAGAGGGCCGAAAGCGGCAGATCAGGCGGGTGGCAACGAAGCTTGGGCATCCGGTTCGCAGGCTAGTCCGGGTGCGTATCGGTCCCGTCCAACTAGGGGATCTGACGCCAGGGCAATGGCGCCCCTTAAGCGACCGAGAGCTTTCACAACTCCAGGATCTCAAACACCAAAGGAAAAGATCCTCAACACACAAGAGGTGACTCATTGACTCGACCATCTGTAATTGCAATTGATGGGGCAGCGGCGTCGGGCAAGAGCACAATAGGAAGTAGGCTTGCCCGACGTCTTGGTTATACGTACTTTGACACGGGAGTTATGTATCGGGCGGTCACCTGGGCCGCTCTTCATAAAGGAATATCTATTGAGGA
This sequence comes from Anaerolineae bacterium, assembly GCA_034412795.1. Lineage (GTDB taxonomy): Bacteria > Chloroflexota > Anaerolineae > 4572-78 > NAK82 > JAUVPY01. The sequence goes on along the minus strand of DAOUMD010000183.1, from coordinate 27,553 downwards.
CGAGGAGGGTGTGACCGAATTGGCCGAAGCGTTGGTGATCGAGGTGGTTCCGCCTACCCCGGACGATGGCCGACAGTACACTGTTTACGCCGACGAGCAGGACGTGACGTGGGCCATTCGTGAGCCGGCAGTGGAGGAATTCGTCTCTCCGGTGTCGGCTTATCCCGGCGTGCGGCGGGCTCTTACCGAGCAACAACGACGGATTGCGGCCAATGGCCGCATGGTAATGGTAGGGCGCGACATCGGCACAGTTGTGTTGCCGGATGCCGATCTGAAGCTCTACATTCAGGCTTCAGTCGAAGAACGGGCACATCGTCGCTACCAGGAATGCCAGACGCGAGGTGAGTGCGTAACCTACGACGAGGTATTGACCTCGATGCGACGCCGTGACCAGATCGATAGCCAACGGACCCACGCGCCGCTCCGCCCGGCCAACGATGCTGTCATCATAGACACCGATGGAATGGATATCGAAGAAGTAATGGACCGCATCGAATCTTTGCTGCAAGATTTTGGACCTGACGGGTTTTAAGAACCTGTCAGGTCGCGACGAAAGCTAATAAACACATGGCCATCGTCTCCTCCAGTCTTCCAATTTTGCAACAAAATGGAGGTACGGATCGTATGGAATACCGGAAATTAGGACGTACAGGACTGAAAGTATCGGCCCTATGCCTGGGGACTATGACTATGGGATGGACCAGCAGCAAAGAGGAGTCCTTTGCGGTACTCGACGCCTTTGTCGAGGCAGGAGGGAACTTCCTTGATACGGCTGATGTCTACTCCTTCTGGGCCGAAGGGAACCCGGGTGGCGTGGCTGAGACGTGGATCGGTGAATGGTTAACCCAGAAAGATATCCCTCGTCACCAATTGGTAATCGCCACCAAAGTCCGGGGCCGTATGTGGGGCGGTCCCAACGGTGAAGGGCTCAGCCGGTCGCATATTATGAAAGCAGTGGAGGACAGTCTGCGTCGCCTGAACACCGACTACATTGACCTCTACCAGACCCACTGGCCTGACGAGGAGACGCCACTGGACGAAACACTGCGTGCCCTGGACGATCTGGTTCGTCAGGGCAAGGCTCGCTACTTGGGCACGTCCAATCATCCGGCCTGGCTGTTGACCAAGACGCTGTGGGTCAGCGACAAGCTGAGCCTGGCCCGCTACGACTGCCTGCAACCCCACTATAACGTGGTTCACCGCGCTGAGTTCGAGCGCGAATTGATGGCCCTGTGCCAGGACCAAGGTTTAGGCGTGATCCCCTACAGCCCATTGGAGGGAGGTTTTCTCACCGGCAAGTATCGCAAGGGTAAACCAATCCCCGAGAAGGCACGTGGCGCTGCCAGCAACAATGTTCAGCGTTACATGACCGATCACAATTTCGCCCTCATCGACAAAATGGAAGAGATAGGGAAAGCACACAACGCGACAGTAGCCCAAGTGGCCATCGCCTGGTTGCTGGCCAACCCGGTGATCACCTCACCCATTATTGGGGCCAACACCGTCGCCCAACTGACCGACACGATGGGTGCGCTGTCAGTAAGACTGTCTGATGAGGAAAAGATCGCCTTGGATGAAATGAGTTTGTGGGAGTAAGGCAGAAATGAAACGCGTCTCAATGGATGAGCTGGTCAATTTTGGCGTGGCGTTTATGACGAAACGCGGTGTGCCGGCAGACCAAGCGTCGTATGTCGCGAAGATCATTGTAGAGACCGAGGCATTTCGACAGTCAACACACGGATTAGTTCAGTATCAGATCATCAGCACAAAGCTTGGCACGGCCATTGACCCACAGGCTGAACCAGAGATCGTTCGTGATCTTGGTGCAATCGCGTTGTTGGATGGGGAACGTTGCCTGGGCAACCTTGCTATGAAGTACGCCAAAGAGCAGGCTGTGCAGAAGGCTCGCGAATATGGTATCGGCTTTGTAGCTGTGCGGAATACCGAATGGATTGGTGCTTTGGGCACGCACCTTATCTCGATTGCTCAGGAGGGGCTGCTGGCTCAGGCATGGGCACAGACGAGCACTTTTGAAAACTGCGCACCATATGGTGGGATAGATCCACGCTTTGGTACAAACCCAGTCGCCGTAGCATTTCCCACCGAACATTATCCTGTTGTCGCCGATTTTTCTACCGCAACTATGTCGATGGGGGCTACACATGCATTGATAGAAAAGAGTGAAAAGACATCGACACCTCGATTCCTGGACAGGGAGGGAAACCCAAGCGACGATCCATGCGTAATAGATGATGGCGGTACGTTGATGTTTGTGGGCTGTGAGGTAGAAGGATACAAAGGTTATGCGTTATCGCTTTTCAACGAGGCCCTGACAGTTCTGGCTGGCGGCAGTGCCAATAATCCCAAAGCTGCGTCACACCAGTCATTCGCATTGATGGTGCTTGACCCGGCTGCTTTCGCAGGATCGGAATACTACCTGGCGGAAATGAAACGATTTCTCGAACACGTAAAGAGCTCACGCCTACGACCTCGTTTTGACGAGATACGCATACCGGGAGAGCGGGGATTCACGGAATTGGAGGATTGTCAGGTTAATGGCATACCGCTTGACGATAATAAGCTCCAGATGCTGAGCAAAATTGCAGATGATAATGGCATTGAACCGATAGAATAGTAGCTCATTTGGATAGGAGACAAACGTGTCCCAAAAGGAAAACAAATTAAGACGACAAAACGGTATCATAGGCGGAGTTTGTGGCGGATTAGGGGTCTTTTTTGGTATCAGCCCGTGGTGGTTTCGCCTGCTTTTCTTGATCCTGCTGCTGCCTGGCGGCTTACCGGGGCTGATACCCTATCTGATCCTCTGGATCGTCATCCCTCGTAAACGATGATGCCATAAACGATGTTTATGGAGGCAGCAATGGAAATCACTAACGTGTGGATGGTTAGCCGGGAGTTGGCCGGCGTGGCCGGCGTAGGAGGCGTAAAAGATGTGACGCGCCAACTCCTGGCGGCTATCGCCCGCCGTGGCATCCAGGCTACGCTGGTTATGCCCCTTTATTCTCGCGTAGACCGTGAGCTCCTCCGCCTGGCAGACACGGATATCGAACTTGCCCTTCCAATGGACTACGAATTCGAAGAGCGAGCGGTCCGAGCACGCATCTACCAGGCCGAGCTGGTCGGCGCCAGCGTCTATCTGGTTGATACCCCTGGCTACGGCCAAAAGGAAGGCATTTACACCTACACGCCGACCGAAGCAGCCCGTGCCGGGGCTCCTGAGTTGGCTGGCTCGGGCTATTACGATTTCTTCGAGATGAACGTCACTTTGCAAAAAGCGACCTTGGAATTGATCCAACACCTGGGCGCACGCCCTGACGTAATCCATTGTCAAGACGCCCACACCGCGCTGATACCGGCTATGATGCGCACCCACCCGCGCTATCGGGACTATTTTGCCCAGACTGGGACGGGCATCACCGTCCACAACGCCGGGCCGGGCTACAATCAAGAGGTGTTTGACATCGGCTTTGCACGAGCGATCACCGAACTTCCTCCAGACGTCATCGAGGAAGGTTTGCACAACGGCGGTGTGTATCCCTTCGTCCTTGGCGGGACATACGCGGGCTTCATCAACGCCGTCAGTGAGAACTACGCGCGCGAAATTATGGAAGTACCATCCGAAGATGAGCGGACAGGTGGTATCGGAACTGCACTGCGCCAGCGAGGCGTCCAGTTAACGGGTGTCACCAACGGGATTGATCCCGCCGAGTATGACCCCACCGACCCGGCGAAAATGAATATCGCCGCCGCCTACGATCCGACTACCGGCGACCTTACGGGCAAGGCGGACTGTCGCTGCGCGCTAATCACGGAGATCAACCAACGTCAGAACCCCAACGTGGAGATTTACGGCCGCCTTGAAGATGTACCTGGCAGACCGCTGGTCACGATGATCACTCGCCTCACCCCCCAGAAGGGGGTGGATCGCTTCATCGGCGCTGTCCGCCACATGCTTGAACATTCGGATACCGACGCCCTCTTCCTGGTGTTGGGCAGCGGCGATCTGCGCTACGAGGAAGAACTCAAAGAACTGGCCCAGGTTCCACGTTTTCGCGGGCGGATTGCTCTGGCCCTGGGCTTCAGCCCATCCCTGGCCAACCGCATCTACGCTGCCGGAGACTTCTTCGTCAACCCAGCCGAGTTTGAGCCATGTGGCCTTACCGATTACATGGCACAACTGATGGGCAACGTGCCGGTGGTCCATTTTGTGGGTGGCCTGGTGAAGGTCCAAGATGGTGTCACCGGCTACGGCTACCGGCCCCACACCTCCGAGGCCCTGGCCGATACTCTGCGTCGTGCTATCACCACCTTCCGCCAGCAACCCAAACAGCACGTGCGCATCATCCAACGAGCGATCCAGAATATCCACGACCGGCATACCTGGGACAAGGTGCTGGGGCGGGGGTATTTGCCCTTATATGAGCGCTCGGTTCCCGGAAACTAGTACATCTGGGCGTAAGTAAGCCAATAGTTTGTAGTAGCGACTTCTGTCGCTTAACCAGCCCCAAAACGACTGAAGTCGTTACTACGAACTATAGCCCCATTTACGCCCCGGTGTACTAGATGGTGATAGGGGAAGCTCGCTGCGAATTGACCTTAACGATTTTTCACGCGTAATTGTAACCAATTCGTAACAGAAGAATCTTAATAGATGTGATATAGTAATAAATAAGCGATCACCAAGGGGCAATCGATTTAACTGGGAAACTGTGTTGAAGTCATCCACCCTCACCTCTCCGCTTCAAGCTAGTATACTCACACAGCTTATTTGATGTTCCCTTGATGAAGAAATCTACGATAAAGGAATTGGCACGTGACACAACCTTCCGTCACCTCGCACTTCAACACACGCAAAGGCTCGATTAACCGAAACTGGCTGACCCGTGGACTGCTCGTTGCGGTCATGGTGTTCAGCAGCTTGCTTATCTATCTGCTAGCGATAACGCCCGGCCAGGCACCTGCCCGTGCGGCGGTTGTCCCGCCCATAGCGCCGACGCCGACTAGATCTGGCCTGAAGCCCGAACCACCCCACGTTGTGCCGCTCTACAGCGACGATTTCAGCGACCCCGACAGCGGCTGGAGCGAGTCCGCTGATGAGGACCGAGAGAGACGCTACCAAGAGGGTGAATTTGTCATCGACATCCTTCACGACAATTGGTCCACCTGGGTTTGGGGTACCCGGCAAAGCTTCGCCGACTTCACGCTGGAGGCCGACGCCCGGCTGGTCGATGGTCCGGACACAGCCCGCTTTGGCCTCATGTTTCGCCAACAAGACAACGATAACTTCTACTACTTTTATATCAGCGGGGAGGGGAAGTACCGGGTTGGCAAGCGACAGGATGGCGAGTGGGCCTCGGTCGCCGACCTAAAGTGGAAGTCCTCGTCCCATATCCAGACGGGCGGGGTCACAAACCATCTGAAAGTGGTCTGCGTCGGAGAGTGGTGCTCTTTCTACGCCAACGGAGAACACCTGGTCAGCGTGCAAGACGAGAGCTTTGAAGCGGGCAAAATCGGCCTGATCGCCGAAGCTGTTCGAGATTCGGACCCGATTCGGGTTGGGTTCGACAACGTGCAGGTCTACGGTTCCGAGCTGCGGCCTGAGCCGCCCCACAATATGCTAATGTACAGCGACGATTTCAGCAACCCCGGCAGCGGCTGGGGCGAGGCTGCTAATGAGAAGCGAGAGAAACGCTACCAAGACGGCGAGTTGCTCATCGCCATCAAAAGCGATGATTGGTCCACCCGGACCTGGGGTACTGAGCAGACCTTCGCTGACTTCACGCTGGAAGCCGACGCCCGGCTAGTGGAGGGAGCAGACGCAGCGCGATTCGGCCTCGTCTTTCGTCAACAGAACAACGACAACTTCTACTACTTTTATATCAGCGGTGAGGGGAAGTACCGGGTTGGCAAACAGCAGGATGGCGAGTGGGCCTCGGTCGCCGACATGAAGTGGACAGCCTCGCCCCACATCCAGACAGGTGGGGGCACCAACCATCTGAAAGTGGTGTGCGTTGCTGATTGGTGCTCTTTCTACGTCAACGGAGAACACCTGGTCAGCGTGCAAGACGAGAGCTTTGAAGCGGGCAAAATCGGCCTGACCGCCGAAACGGCCCCGGGCGTTGATCCTTTCCAGGTAGCTTTCGATAACTTGCGCCTCTACGGTTCTGAGTTGCAACCCAGGTCGCCCCACGACATCTCGCTCTACAGCGACGATTTCAGCGACCCCAACAGCGGCTGGAAAGAGGTCGCCGATGAAAACCGTGAACGAAGCTACCAGGACGGCGAGTTTCGCGTCTCCTTCAAACGTGATGGCAAGTCCACTTGGACCTATAGCGATAAGCAAAGCTTCGCCGACTTCACGCTGGAAGCCGACGCCCGGCTGGTCGATGGGTCGGAGACGGGCCGTTTCGGCCTCCTCTTCCGCCACCAGGACAACGACAACTTCTACTACTTCTTCATCAGCGGCGAGGGGAAGTACCGGGTTGGCAAGCGACAGGATGGCGAGTGGGCCTCAGTCGCCGACCTGAAGTGGACAGCCTCACCCCACATCCAGACAGACGGGCTCACAAACCATCTGAAAGTGGTGTGCGATGGGGATCGGTGTGCTTTCTACGCCAACGAAGAGCACCTGGTCAGCGTGCAGGATGAGAGCTTTGGCAGTGGCAAAATTGGTATGATCGCCGAGGCTGTCCGGGGCTCGGGCCCTACCCAGGTCGCCTTTGACAATCTGGAAGTTCACGTACCGGAGGCGGAAATTGCAGCCCAGATGATAGCCAAGGCCAAGGCCGGGCCGCCTATGTTCGGGCCCGGGGAGGGGAGTTTGGCCCACATAGTGGATGGCTCTGTCGAGGCACAAAGGGCAGGTGTAGATCTGCGTGATTTCGTTGTCGAGGCCCTCTTCTATAACCCATACCCGGCAACCGAGGGAGATTGGGACATCGGTTTCTTGTTCCGCGACGCTGGATCGAACGACGAATACCGGCTCAACGTCAGGTCGAGCGGTGAATGGAGCATAAATGATCGGCGGGGGGAGGAAGACAACTTCGTGGATCAGGGCCGGGTATCTCATTTGAACCTGGAGGCCAGTGACTCCAACCTGCTGACCTTGTTTGCCCTCGGCGAACGGGGCTTCCTGTTCCTCAACGAGGTCTTCGTCGCTCAATTTGATCTAAGCGATCGGACTAACTCCGGCGACATCGCGGCGGCAAGCGGCATCGCTGACGACCACGAGATCGAAGGAGAAGCCACGAGTTTTGAGAACTTCAAGGTCTGGTCACTTTCGGATCAGACATGGCCGGGTTCACGCCCGGCAGCGACCCCAACCCCGCGCCCAACGGCGACCCCGGTAGCATCAGCTCCACCCGTCCAGCGTCCTTCTTCGCTTAACAAAATCGCCTTCGTCAGCGACCGGCACGGCAACCAGGAGATCTACGTGATGAACGCCGACGGGAGCGGACTGACCCGCCTGACCGACAACCCGGCCGAGGATAACTCGCCGGTCTGGTCGCCGGACGGCAAATACATGGCCTTCGTCTCCACCCGCGACGGCAACTCGGAAATCTACGTGATGCGCGCCGATGGCAGCCAACAAAAGAACCTGTCCAATAACCCCGCCCCAGACTACGACCCGACCTGGTCACCCGACGGCAAATATATCGCCTTCACCTCTTCCCGCGACGATCCCATCAAAACCGACATCTGGCTGATGAACGCCAATGGCTCGAACCAGGCCAAACTTCGCGATTTTGGCGTCAGCCCGGCCTGGTCTCCAGATGGCAACCAAATCGCCGCTATCTTCCGCTTCGGTGGCTTGCTCCACCTGGGAGTCACGCCCGCCGATGGAAGCGCCGAGCCGAAGCCTTTGATACAATTGGATATAAGCAACTTCCCAGCCTGGTCTCCCGACGGGGAGCGCATCGCCTTCGAAAGCGCTGACTCTCCGGGCGACAGCGAGATCCTGGTCATCAACGCCGACGGCAGTAACTTGATCAACCTGACCAACAACCGGGACATAGTCGACTCATACCCCACCTGGTCGCCGGACGGATCACGCATCGCGTTTGTGTCCGACCGCCATGGCAACAGCGAAATCTATATCATCAACGCCGATGGGAGTGGCCTGACCCGCCTGACGGACAACTCAAGCTGGGATGCATATCCTTCCTGGTCTCCGTGAATGGAGGAGGTTGATCTATGGCACAACATCCCACGACCTGGTATCTCACCATCCGCAAAGGCCCGAAAGTCGGGAGCACCTATCCACTGCCGGAAGGCGGCAGCGTCTCCATCGGTCGCCACGCGAACAATCAGATTGTCATCGATGACCCTATGGTATCACGCCACCACGCCCGGCTCGTCTGGCGCAGAGACACCTTCCTGTTGGAAGACCAGGGCAGCGCCAACGGGACCTGGGTCAACAACATACTCATCACCGGCCCCGTGGCTCTGCGGGCTGGTGATCTGGTCGGTTTGAGCCAGGAGGTATTGCTGGCTTTCAGCGACCAGCCTCAAGCGGACGAAACGATGTACGCCGCGTCTGCTCCCGCAGCGCCAGCTCCGGTGGCTGTGCGGCCGCCGTCAGCTCCGGTCTCCCAACCGGCAGCAGCCAAACCAGTCGCCGACGGCGGCCAGGGCTGGCTGGCCTTCGGATTGGGAGGGGTAATCGCCGTACTGGCCGTCCTGGCTCTTATTGCCGTCGGCCTGGCCATTTACCTGTTGCTGCGTAAGCCACCGGGGACAGAGGGCGTAGACTCTCAGGCAGCTCTGCCCACATCCACACCGATCCCAACCGCCACGCCCTATCCTACCTACACACCGGTCCCAACGGACGTGCCAACTGCGACTCCATACCCGACTTACACCCCGGTTCCCACCGAGGCGCCGACGGCTACCCCTTATCCGACTTACACACCTTATCCAACCCAGGCGCCAACAGCGACGCCCTATCCCACGTACACCTCTTATCCAACTGCCACGCCCAGGCCGCGCTCAACCCAAGGCCCGACTGACACGCCGGTCCTGACTGCCACCGAACTCCCCCCCTATAGCGTTGTCCTGGGTAGGAACATCACCTACGAGCCTTGGGGCCGGCCTTTAGACTCTGGGGGATGTAAGGGGCCCTACGACGACGAGAGCCCGGTCAGGCGCTTTACTGTGGAAGTCATTCTCACCAACAATTCGAACCGCTTTATCCCAGACCATTGGGCTCCGACCTTTGTCTCGGCCAGTGGTCGTTCTCTGCCCACCTGCGTCTGGTATTATAATAATACGGCCGTTCAACCAGACGAGACCATCAACGTGACTTTCGCCACCCATCTGGAAACGGATGACTGGGTCAGCGCATTAGTATTTGATGAACTGAACTATACTCTGTCCGTCTGCCTCAACCCCTCGGGGCAAGAGGCGTCCTGCCAGTAGCGGAATTCCCCGGGAGGATGAAAATGCTGATCGGAGTTTTCTCGGATGTGCACGACCACCTTGATCACCTTCATAAAGCGCTCGAGATTTTCAAGGAGCGCGGAGTCGAATCCCTGATATTTTGTGGCGACTTCTGCTCTCCCATTCCGTCCCGGGTGGTGGCGGAGGGATTCAATGGAGAAGTCCACTGTGTGTTCGGAAATGGAGACGGGGACCGGTTTGCGATGTTGAACGCAGCCAACACCCAGTATCCTAATCTCAAGCTGCACGGCGAGTATGCCGAGCTCGAATTCGAGGGCGTAAAAGTGGCAGTTACCCACTATCCGTTTTATGCCAGCGCATTGGCCCGGACAGGCGATTACCAGGCTGTTTTTTCGGGGCACACGCACGAGTCTCACCAGAAAAAGGTAAATGACTGTCTGTGGCTGAGTCCAGGAGACGTGATGGGCTGGAAGGGTGTAGCCACGTGTGCCATTTACGATACGGCCGCAAATGCGGCGGAAATAGTAACCATAGCCTGAAGGCCGATCAGAACGACGTGAAAAGAACCAGCGCATCTTGCGGCGGACGCGCATTAGAGATGTGTTGGGCCTCCTCAACCTGAATGCCCATGGTCTACTGCTTAGTGATTGTCCAAAATTGACTTTTCGCCAGGACTGCCGGTCCTGAAAATGCAAAGTGATTTACGGACAGTTACTTATAAGAGCGTCAGTGCTGTCTGAAGCCTATACAAATGTATAGGCCTATACGGAATGTATAGGCCTATACGAACGTATAGGTCAAAAACTATACGAATGGCTGATGCGCAACGGGCGCTCTTCTGGTTTAATAGATGTAGTGACGATAGCGTCAAGTACAATAAATCAGACTAGATACGTCCTTGACTTCAACGCAGTAGACCAGATATTACCTGAGGAGGTGAGTTATGCCATTGAAGGAATACAAACCCGGAACTGCGTTCCCCGGCGTGATCGGGCGGACGTATGACCAATCTTCGCCTGCCTGGCCCGAACCACTGCGTGCAAAAGAAGGCGCCCCTAACGTGTTGTTCATTGTGCTGGACGACACCGGCTTTGGACAGCTCGGCTGCTACGGCAGCCCCATCGAGACGCCCAACCTAGACAGCCTGGCCGCGGATGGCCTGCGCTATAACAACATGCACACCACTGCGCTATGCTCGCCCACGCGCACGTGCATTCTCACTGGGCGCAACCACCACTCCAACGCTATGTCGTGCATCACCGAAGCCTCAACCGGCTATCCCGGCGCCAACGGCTACATCCCCTTCGAGAATGGTTTTCTGTCGGAGATGCTCCTGCAGCACGGCTACAACACTTACGCCATCGGCAAGTGGCACCTGACCCCGGCCGACCAGATTTCTTCCGCAGGACCGTATGATCGCTGGCCGCTGGGCCGCGGCTTCGAGCGCTATTACGGCTTCCTGGGCGGCGAAACCCACCAGTACTACCCCGAGCTGGTGTACGACAACCACCAGGTGGAACCCCCCAGGACACCGGAGGAGGGCTACCACGTGACCGAAGATCTGGTGGATAAGGCCATCAGCTTCATCGCCGATGCCAAGCAAGTGGCTCCTAACAAACCCTTCTTCATGTATTTTTGCACCGGCGCTATGCACGCACCACACCACGTGCCAACAGAATGGTCGGACAAGTACAAGGGTAAGTTTGATGACGGCTGGGAAGCCTATCGCGAGCAGGTCTTTGCCCGGCAGAAGGAACTGGGCATCGTTCCGGCGGACGCCGAACTCTCGCGTCACGACCCGGACGTGCCCCATTGGGATTCGCTGTCAGCCGAGGAGAAGAAACTCTACGCCCGCATGATGGAGGTCTTTGCCGGCTTTCTGACCCACACCGATCACCATATCGGCCGCCTGCTCGATTTCCTGAAGAGCATCGGCGAGTTCGAAAATACGCTAATTATGGTCATCTCCGACAACGGCGCCAGCTCCGAGGGCGGCCCGCAGGGCTCGGTCAACGAGAACCTGTTCTTCAACAACGTGCCCGAGTCACTGGAAGAAAATCTGAAACGGATAAATGAATTGGGCGGGCCAAACACTTTCAACCACTATGCCTGGGGCTGGACCTGGGCGGGCAACACCCCCTTCCGCCGCTGGAAGCGCGAAACCTACCGGGGCGGCATTAGCGATCCGTTCATCGTCCACTATCCCAAGGGCATCAAGGCCAAGGGCGAGGTGCGCACCCAGTACACCCACGCCATCGACATGGTGCCCACCGTGCTCGACGTGCTGGGCATCGAGCCGTCGGCCAGCATCAAGGGCGTCACCCAGTCGCCCATCGAGGGCGTTAGCTTCGCCCACACTTTCGCAAACGCCAAAGCAACCAGCAATCGTCACACCCAGTATTTCGAGATGATGGGCCATCGCTCGCTGTATCACGACGGCTGGCGCGCCGTCTGTCCCTGGCCCGGTACCTCGTTCACCGAAGCGGGCATGCCCTTTGGCACACCCATCCCGGCCGAGAAGCTGACCGAGCTGGATGCCCAGCACTGGGAGCTGTACCACGTGGTCGAGGACTTTGCGGAAAATGATGACGTGGCTGCCGAGAACCGGGCCAAGCTGATCGAGATGATTGCCCAGTGGTACGTCGAGGCGGGCAAGTACAACGTGCTGCCGGTGGATGGGCGCGGCGTGACGCGCTTTGCCGAAGAGCGTCCGCAGATCGCAGCCGACCGCACCAGTTACACCTTCTATCCGCATACCCAGGCCGTGCCTTTCAACGCCGGTCCGCGCCTGCTGAACCGGACGCACTCGATTACGGCCGAGGTGGAGATTCCGAGAGGTGGGGCAGAAGGCGCCCTGGTCTCCTTTGGCGGCACGGATGGCGGCTACTCCTTCTACGTGAAGGATAGCAAGCTGCAATACGTGCAAAACTATGTCGCCCGCGAGTACCTGCATGTGACATCGACCGAGCCAGTACCGGCCGGGCGCCACGAACTACGCTACGAGTTCGAGGTGACGGGTCCGCCCGATATTGGCAGCGGCAAGGGCACGCCGGGGCGCGCCCAGCTCTACATCGACGGGGCACTCGTCGGGCAGACTGAATTTCCGCACACCACGCCGATCAGCCTGGGCCTGACCGGCGGCATCACAGTCGGCGCCGACCCCGGCGCCCCGGTTGCGCCCTTTTACAACTCGCCCTTCGAGTTCACGGGTACGATCTACAGCGTGACCTTTGATGTTAGCGGCGATGTTATCAAGGATGATGAGGCTGAAATGCGCCGTATAATGGCGCGCCAATGATGGCGCGGCAACAATGCGGCGTCAACAATGGCGCGCCATTATTGACGCGGCAGTAGCTGGTAACAGGTGCGTTGCACTTTGGAAGTGTAACGCACCTGATGCGCCAGGGACTGCCAGCCCCACAAAGAGAGGGGAGTATCGTGGGAAGCATCCAAGAACGGCATATACCTGACACGATTTCCACGGAAGCGCAGGAATATCTGAAAAGCCTTGAGGATCCGGCCTCGCTGCCAGAGAAGCCGGCTGCCGACGACCTGGAAGGCTGGGAGAAAGCGTGGGGTGAAAACGAAGCACTCCATAAGGAAGAAAACGACGCGGTGGTGCAACACTATGAACCCACCATTACGCAGCGCGAATTGGGGGGCGTCCCTGTGCTCGACATCAGACCAAAGGGGTGGCAGGATAACGGCAAGGTGCTGATCTTCACTCACGGGGGCGCGTATGCCTTGTATAGTGCCGCATCATCCCTGTTCAGTAGCGTGCCCGTCGCCCACGACACCGGCCTGCGCGTGATTTCAGTGGATTACACCCTGGCTCCATTTGCCAAATATGAACAAATCACCGACCAGGTCATCGCCGTGTTCCGGGCTCTCCTCGAAGAGGGTTATGGATGGCAAGACATGGCCATCTACGGCGACTCTGCCGGCGGCGCACTGGCCGCCGGCGCCGTCTTGAAGATGCGGGATAAAGGTCTGGGGCTTGGGCTGGGCGCAGTCGAAGCCATGCCGGCTGCGGTGGTGCTCTGGTCGCCATGGTCGGATATCACGCAAACTGGGGACACCTATGTCACCCTGAGAGATGCTGAACTGGATTACCGTTACGACATGCACCTCAAATCAGCAGCGGATGCCTATGCCGACCCGGAGGACCAAAAGCACCCCTATGTATCCCCCGTCTATGGGGATTACAGCCAGGGATTTCCGCCAACGTTGATCCAGGGCGGGACACGGGAGATCTTTGTCAGCAATTTTGTGCGACATTACCAAGCCCTCGATTGTGCCGGGCAAATTGTCAAGCTGGATTTGTATGAAGGCATGTCCCACGTCTTCCAGGGAGCGCAGCCAGATCTACCGGAGTCACAAGTGGCCCGGAACAAGATGGTAGACTTTTTGAAGGAACATATGGGGGTAGCCAGAGCCAATGATTGAAATCATCGCCTGACGTATCTCGTTTCACAATTTGACCAGCGCTACCGACCCGCCCCGTCGCCTGTCCCCGGCGGCGACCAATTCGCCGTTTTGCTGTGCCACGGCGTGCGCTCCGCCGAAGAACATGTTGCGCCCCGGCCAGTGATTGACCTGGTAGCCTGCCCCCTCCAATTCGCGCACCACGGCAGCGGAGATACCCCCCTCCACCTGGAGCAGGTCCCCCTCAAAATGAACACGCGGCGCGTCGATGGCCTCGGCCAACGGCATGCCAAAATCAATCATGTTGCTGATGACCTGGGTGATGGCCGACCTCAAGCGGTTGCTGCCTCCACTCCCAACGGCCAGCATAGGCTCCCCTTCACACAGCACGACGACGGGGCTCATCATGGTGGTTAAGCGAGTGCCGGGCGGCAGACGGTGGAACCCCTGGGGATGCAGATCGATCTCGCCCAGCATATTGTTCAAGCATACGCCCGTTTCGCCCACCACGTAGCCGGCGTTTTCGCCGGCCGACGTTGTCACACTGGCGATGACGCCCTGGCTGTCCACCACGCTGACGTGAGTCGTGGCGCTGGGTCCCCCTCTTAACCCCGGATCGGGCGACGCCGGCTTGCCATTCAGAAGCTCCAGCAGCTCGCGCTGATAGCCAGACACGTGCTGGGCTGAGAGAAACTCTTCGATCCGAGTTGAGTCTGGCCCCCGGCTCGCATCCCAGCTTGAGCGCGCCAGGTTGGTCAGGCGCATCACCTCTGCCAACAGGCGCACGTGCTGGTACGAAGCGTAGGGTATGCTGGCGGCATCTACCGTCTCCAGCAGCTTGAGCGCAAAGCCGATCAACACCCCCCCACTCGAGGCCGGTGGCGGCAACAGCACCGTGTATCCCCGGTAGTCCAGCCGGATGGGGCTCCCCCGCCGCACCTGATAGGAGGCCAGATCATGGGCGGTGATCAATCCCCCGTGGGCATCTTGATCTTCGACAATGGCCCGGCCCACGGCGCCCGTGTAAAACAGGTCTGGGCCTTCCTGCCCCAGTCGTTCCAGCGTGTGGGCCAGCGCCGGAAGCGCCATACGCTCACCGGCCCGGAACACATGCCCGCACGGCGCAAACATGGCAGCCAAACCCGGCGTGTCGGTGAATATGGGCGTCAAAATGTCTAACACGTAGGCCAATGCTTGGGATAAGATGGCCCCCTCACGGGCCAGGCGCACCGCTGGCTCCAATAGCTTTGTCAGGGGCAACTTGCCATGTGCTTGGGCCATAGCGCACAACCCGGCCACCACACCCGGCACGGCGCTGCTGGCCCGTCCGATGTAAAAAGGCTGTTGCTCCGGCCCGAAATCAACCAGGATCTGTCGAAAATCCGACCCCTCGTCTAGCTGGCCTGAGGGCATAGTGCTGAAGAAATCGTAAACGGTCGCCTCCCCCGCGCCATCGCCGCCTACAATCATGGCGATTCCGCCACCGCCGATATTCACCAAGGCGGCTTCGGCTATGAAGGAGGCAAACGTCGCGGCTACCGCTGCATCCACGGCATTGCCGCCTATTCTCAGCATCTCGGCACCGGCTTCTGCTGTCTGTGGGTCACCGCAAGCTACGACACCTTGCATCTTTCCTCCCACCTTTTAACCTTTCTCTGTGGTTGACAATGGCCAAACAAGTATAATCGTACCTCTTTATCTCCGCAATCGCGTCGCTTTCAAGGGGTGCGTTCGGATTTTTAGAGGCCCGCATCCTTCGACAGGCTTGTATACTGGAGATGCACTTTACCAACACGAATAGCGATTGACGGCAACCCAACTCGGGCGTATCCTCAGCATGCTACGATGCCCCCAAATCCGAACGCACCCATTTTGCAAGAGTACTTGCATTTTTTAAAAAGATGTAGTATAATTTGCAGCATAATATGCCCGATATCTCACATGATGCAGTTTCTGGAACTTGTGGGAACATTGAACAAGGTCTAAGGGGAAAAAGGCAAAAATCGTTAAAAACGAGCCTGGTCAGCCGACAGTTTGGCACACCGGGCTCATTTTTCCCTGGTGGAGGAGTTACGTGGAAGGGGAATTAAATGACTTTCGGCAAAGATTAGAGGACTATCTTCCAAGCCTCACCAAGAGTCAGCAACGCATCGCCTCTTATCTGTTGGCCAGTTACGATGAAGCTACCTTTTTGTCCGCGGCTGATCTGGCTGAGCGACTCAGTGTCAGCGAGGCCACGGTTGTCCGGTTCGCCCAAGCCATCGGCTACAGTGGTTTCCCCGAAATGCGCCGACATCTTCAAGAGCTTTTCCGCGCCAGATTCACTCCCGCCGCACGTCTCCAACACAAGCTCAGCGAGTTAGCCAGCAGCCAGGGCCATGTCTTGGCCAAGGTGCTAGACATGGAGGTGCAGTACCTCACCGAGGCGGCCCACAATATCGAGCCGACCGACTTTGATTGCGCAGTGGACATCTTGTTGAGTGGCCAAAGAATTTTCGTGTTCGCCAGTGGCCCTTCGGGCATTCTGGCCGACCTGGCAACGTGGCGCTTCAGGCGGCTCGGTATACCAACCATCGCTATGACCGAATCAGGCCGCCATCTCCTGGAGAATCTCCAACTTCTCAAGCAAGGGGACGTGATGTTGGTGGCTGGCTTTCAACATCTGACGCAGGAGCTCGTCGCCGTGCTGGATCACGCTCGTGCAACAGGCTGCCCCTCCATTCTCCTCACCGACACGTTGGGGCCTGCCTTCCGGGGCAAGGCTGACGTAACCCTTGCCGCCCGCCGCGGGCCGGTCTCCACGTTTCACTCGCTGACTGTGCCCATGTCTGTGCTGAATGCGCTGATTTTGGCCGTAGCCATGGCCAGGCCCGAGGAGAGCCTGGCCGCGCTCAACCGGCTACAGCAATTGCGTGCCACGTCCGGTTTGCAAGTCCCTGGCTAGATTTCTGCCAGACACTCGCCAATGGAGGGGAGTCCATGACAAATGGGATCGATCGGGTGAACACTCTGGGTAAAGCTGCGTGCTGTTCACTGGACAAGGCTCACGGTAGATAGGAGGGTAGGAATGGCATTCCCCGCGGTCGCTCGCCAGCCCTTGTTTGTGCGCCTAGTTGCGTCTACTAGAAGGTTCATCCGGTGGTTGACGCGTACCCACGTCATTCTGTCATTGATCATGCTGTTTCTGATGTTCTATATGGTCATCATACCCTTATACCGCATGGTCACAACGACGTTCACCTGGCAGCTTCACGATCTCACCCGCGTCCCCGATGCTGAGGTAGGCGCATTCACGATCTTTCACTGGGTCAGGATGTTGACAGGTACCCTGGGTAAGATTTTTTTGTATACCCCGCTGCAGCATTCGCTCACCATAGCCGCTGGGGCTACCCTGCTTGCATTGGTGATTGGTGGATCGATGGCCTGGTTGGTGGTCCGCACCGATATGCCCGGCAGGAGGGTCGTCAACCAACTGGCGGTGCTCCCCTACATCATGCCCTCCTGGACCCTGGCTCAGGCCTGGCTCGTACTATTCAAAAACAGGCTGTCCGGCGGAACGTCGGGGCTTTTCGAGGCCGTGGTGGGCATAAGCCCTCCAGACTGGCTGGCGTACGGTCCGGTGCCGATCATCATCTGTTGCGCGCTGCACTACTACACATTCTTTTTCCTATTCGTATCGGCGGCGCTGATGTCCATCGATTCCAATCTCGAAGAAGCCGGCGACCTGGTCGGCGCCAGCCGCTGGCGTATTCTGAGAAAGATCACCTTCCCCCTTGTCCTGCCGGCCATACTCTCTGGTTTCATTATGACCTTTTCCAAGGTGATGGGCACCTTTGGCTCACCGAATATTCTGGGAACACCGGTCCGGTACTATGTAGTCGCTACCATGATCCGAGGCAGCATAGGGGTAGGAGATACCGCGGATGCTTATGTGCTGGGCATCGTGCTGATCCTGTTTTCGTTGATCATCGTGAACCTCAACCAGAGATTGGTCGGGACACGAAAGGGTTACGAGACGATTGGCGGACGAGGCTTTGTCGCGCAGGTGACCAAGCTGGGCAGAATGAAATATCCTCTGCTCATCGCCGTGATCATCTTTCAGATCCTGGTCATCTGCCTTCCGCTGGGTCTTCTGGGCCTTTCGACGGTGATGTTGCGGGATGGGTATTACAGCTTGAGCAACCTCTCCTTGCAGCACTGGATCGGAGAGCGGGGTACGATCTACAATCATGGCGAGCCCGGAGTCCTGCGAAATCCCAAGATCTACAAGACTGCCTGGAACTCTATCCGGCTTTCGATATGGACGGGCCTTTTCACAGCCCTGTTGGGTGTTCTTCTCGGCTATGCCGTGGTCAAGGGCCGCGGCTCGCGGTTGAGTAAACTGGTGGAGCAGGTGGCTTTCCTGCCATACATGATCCCGGGCATTGTCTTTGGTGCAGTCTACATTGCCATGTTCACCCGGCCCCTGGGGCCGATCCCGGCCTTGTATGGCACCTTTACTTTGCTGGTGGTCGTTTCGGTGGCAGATCACCTGCCCTATTCCTCCCGTTCGGGGGTTTCCGCCATGATGCAGGTCGGCCGCGAACTGGAGGAGGCGGCCCAGATCGCCGGTGCGAATGTTTGGCGGCGTTTCAGACGGATCATCTTTCCACTCACCAGCGCCGGTTTTGTCTCCGGATTCCTTCTGACGTTCATCACGACCATGCGCTCACTGTCCTTGATCATCCTACTGGTCACGCCGGAAACCCAAGTGCTGTCCAGCCAGACCATGTTCTATATCGAAAATGGGGACACCCAGATGGCAAATGTGGTGGTTCTAATCTTGATCGCCCTTATCGCAATTGGCAACCTTATCATCAGCAAGTTCCGGGGCGGCAGTCTCAAAAAAGGTCTTGGAATGTAGCAGGGGGCAACCGTGGAAACGAGCATTACTGTCAATCATCTCACCAAGCATTTCGGTAACGTAGTCGCTGTCGATGATTTCAGCCTGACCATCGAGGCCGGGGCATTCCTGACCCTACTGGGCCCTTCCGGGTGCGGCAAAACAACTTTGCTGCGTTGTATAGCCGGGCTGGAAGATCCGGATGGCGGCGAAATCTATATCGGGGACAAACTCGTGTTTTCTCACGACCGTGGGATTTCGGTCCCATCTGGAAAGAGAGACCTGGGACTTGTCTTTCAAAACTATGCCTTGTGGCCGCACATGACCGTCCGTAAGAACATGACTTTTGCGCTCGAAGTCCGCAAATTGCCCAAGGACGAAATGGAAAAGCGGGTGAAGGACTCACTGGCCGAGATGCAGATGGAAGGATACGAAGACCGCTATCCGCGGGAGATGAGTGGTGGACAACAGCAGCGCATTGCCCTGGCGCGCATGCTGGCCTATCGACCCAAGGTCTTTTTGATGGACGAACCACTCTCCAACCTGGACGCCCGCCTGCGCATGGATATGCGAGCAGAAGTCAAACACCTGCACCACGCCGCGAGAGCAACTACGCTCTATGTTACCCACGATCAGGTGGAAGCGCTCACCATGTCCACCCAAATTGCGGTGATGAAGGAAGGCGTCCTGCAGCAGGTCGACATTCCCGACCGCGTCTACCATTACCCGGCCAACCTGTTCGTCGCCGATTTCATCGGCAATCCCAAGGTCAATTTGCTGGATGCCGTGGTGAAAAGCAATTCGGTCGACCTCGGAGAGTTCCAGATCGACATGGACACATCGGGCGCGCCCGAAAACGTGGTGGTTGCCGTGCGGCCCGAGGATGTCACCATCTCCATAGAACCTGTGCCAGGCTCGGTCGAGTTCATAGCCTATTCCGTCTTGCCCTCGGGAGCCGATTCGACCATCGTGGCCCGGCTGGGAAAGCTAGAGATCACGGTCAAGGTCATGGGCATCAGCACCATCGACATCGACGACAAGATCTGGCTGACCTTCGATCCACAGATGATCAACCTGTACGATCAAGAAAGCGGAGATTTGGTCGTCCCCAGGGACTAGGCAAGAGTCTTTGCGAATGACCCCAGGATGACCACATCTGTGACGAAAGGAGGGGAGCATCGAGAGAGCAAAAGTGGCAAAATATCGTGTTTGTATGGCTCCGTATCCCAACTATGCCCGCAAGATAAGGAGGAAACAATGAAAGTGCTGCTAAAACTTCTGACACTGTGTCTACTAATCAGCTTTATTGCTGGCTGCGGCAGTACACCGACGGCGACTCAGTCGCAGGCCACACAGCCCCCAGCGACCGAGCCCGCCGCCGCTGAACCGTCACTCACTGAGGCCGAGGAGTGGGCAAAGGCGAATGGCGTCGGACCGTACACGCCCGACGAGGAGGACTGGGCGGCAATCGAAGAGGCGGCCCTGGCGGAAGGGAAAGTGGTCGTCTATTCCAACTCTTCCAAGATCGAGAAACTGATCGAGCCCTTCCAAGAAAAGTACCCGGGGATTGAGCTAGCTGGCGGAGATACTGATGACATCCACGTCAAGATGGCCTCGGAGCAGCAGGCCGGGAATGTCGTCGGGGATGTCTGGTTCCAGAGCTTTGGACACATTCTGTACGGGGAGTTCATGCCCAACCAATGGCTGTGGTCGTACGTTCCTCCTGGCGTGGAATTCCATTGGGAAGTGAATGAAGAACGTCCCTTTGCGATTCAGCGCCGGAGCGTAGATGTCATTGGATACAACCAAGAGATCCACCCGGATGGCTGCCCGCTCACCAACTGGTGGGAGTTGACTGAACCGGAGCTGAAGGGGAAATTCTACATGGAAGATCCCATCTCTGACAGTAGCACCACAGCCAAGATAACGCTGATTGTGCAATATGCAGACGAGTTTGCTGAGGCTTACCAGAAGCTCTACGGCAAGGATTGGACCACTGACCCAGAGTATGGTGACGATACGCCGAATGCAGGTTATCTGTATCTAAAAAAGCTGGCCAAGAATCAACCCGGCATTCAGCCCGGTGGCGACGAGGTCGACGCGGCATTTGCCACATTGGGTATGGATCCATCGGTAGAGCCCGGGTACGGTTGGACAGGTTGGTCAAGCTACGAGGATACCCTGGATGGTGAACTGGCCATGGCACCTTGCCTTGGTCTCGAACCAAGAGATGGCATTCTAAAGACCGGCTATCTGGGGATTGCGAACAAGGCTCCGCATCCCAATGCTGCCAAGCTGTTCATCAAGTTTGCTCTCTCGGAGGAAGGCTTTGACCCCTGGAGCAAGATCGGCACGTACCCTCCAGTCGTGGGTGTTCCAGTTCCCGAAGGTATGTCGCCCTTGGAGGATATCGAGCTCTGGCCTAGCGATGATGTGTTCGCCTATGAGAACATGAGCCCAGTCCGTGACTTTTGGGCCGTGCACTATTTGTCTCCCTAGTATCCGCTCGCAGTGAATGCGTACCTCTGGACACGGACAAGGCGTGTCCGTGTCCAGAGGCCCTGCGCAAAATTCTCATCTGAAGGAAAGCGGTTTGAGTATGGCGAGCAATCGCATCCGGGCCGTCCTCTTTGACATGGGCGGCACACTAGAGGAACTATACAACGACGAGGCCATCCGCCAAGAAGCCACCCGGGGCCTGCGCGAGTTGTTACGTGAGCGAGGGGTCGATCCTGGCTTGAGCTTGCCGGATCTACAGGCCACCGTGTCTTCAGGACTCGCAGCCTACCAGGCCTGGCGAGCTCAGAGCGAGATGGAGCTTCCAGCAGAGAGGGTATGGACAGAGTTCATCTTTGTGAATCATGGTCAATCCCAAGATCGGTTGCTGGCTGCCGCCGAGGATATCGCCTTCTTCTATGAAACCCACTATCATACGCGTTGCCTGCGCCCTGAAGCGCCTGCCGCGCTGGAGGCGCTGGACAAACAGGGGTTCCGCTTGGCAATCATTTCCAATGTCATCAGCCGCCAGTTGGTGCCGCACAAGTTGGTCGAGTATGGCATCGCGCACTATTTCGATCCGGTGGTGACCAGCTCCTGTCTGGGGTGGCGCAAGCCCAACGAGCGCATCTTTGACGAAGCGGTCCGCCTAATGAAACTGCCACCCAAGGCCTGCGCCTACGTGGGAGATACGGTATCCCGCGATATCATTGGCGCGCGGCGTGCCGGGTTTGGCCTGGTCATTCAGATCAAATCGTTTCTCACCGAGAGGTCCGACCGTGAAACGGAAAATGTGCCGCCCGATGCGGTCATTCATGATTTGATGGAGGTCGTCGATCTTGTCACCTCAGACAGGGAGAGGATCCATGACAATTAGAGGTATCCTGTTCGATGCCGCTGGCGTATTCTATGACCGGCCCGAGCCAACGAGAAAATACGTAGCCAGCCTTCTCGAAGAAATGGGGCTTTCCACGGAACTCTCTGCAGAAGATCAAGCGCGCCAGAAGGCCCTGCGCTCCCAGGCAAACAGGGGGCACTTCAGCCCCAGCGAGTATTGGGATCAAGTGCTTCTGATGCTCGGCGTCGCTTCCCCGACGGATCGAGAGATGCTGGTCGCCAAGATCAATGCTTACTCGGACCAAGTCCAGGCAATTCCCGGCGGCGGAGAGGCGCTGGCAGGCTTGAAGCAGCGCGGTTTCGTGCTGGGCATCGTGACCGACACGATTTATCCCATCGGACGAAAGATGCGCTGGCTCAACCAGGTGGGCGTCGCTGAATTCATCGACGTGGTTGCCTGCTCCACCGTTGTCGGCGCGCACAAACCGGACCCCGCTATCTACTTGAATGCCCTGCAACAGGCTCACCTGAGGCCAGACGAATCTGCCTTTGTCGGTCACGCCGCCGATGAACTGGAAGGCGCGCACTGCGCCGGACTGGCAACTGTCGCCGTGCTCTATGAGCCGGATGCCCACGCGGACTATTACGCAGAGTCACTCGTGGATCTGCTGAACGTGCCCATCTTTGGCCAAGCCCACGCATGAAAGGAGCAGGAGAATGAATCACGACATCGAAGCTATTTTTCTCGACCATGGCAACACGCTGCGGGTTGTGGTGCCGGATGAGCAGTTCCAAGCTCAGGCAAGACAGCAGCTTGCGACGTTGGTCGGCGCAAAAGAGTCCCCCGAGGCTTTCTGCGAGTGGCTGGAGAAAAGGTACCGAGTCTGCAAACAGCAGGTCAAAGAGACCATGATCGAAGCCTCCGAGAAGGATTTGTGGACGCGCTGCATGCTCCCGGAGTGGCCTGCCGAAAAGATTGCGCCGCTGGCAGGGAGACTGACTCGCCTGTGGCGAGATCGCGACGGGCGCCGGGTCCCGCGGCCCGATACGAAGCATGTGATCGTCGAACTGAGCAGGCGCGGCTACCGTCTGGGGATTATCGCCAACACCATCACCGAGACGGAAATCCCCGACTGGATCGAGGAGGCCGAGCTTTCCCAATACTTTGATACGGTGATTCTTTCTTCCATCTTTGGACGCCGGAAACCTGGTCCGGAGATATATCTGGAAGCGGCGCGCAGCGCTGGCGTTGACCCTGCTCGGTCGGTGTATGTGGGTGACAATCCATCCCGCGATATCCTGGGCACCCGCCTGGCTGGCTTTGCCGGGACCATCATCCTGATGGAACCGGATACCCTGAAGAAGGAGCCCTCCACTGGAGAGGAAAAACCCGACTTGGTAATACACGAACTGAGCGAACTGCTGGACGTCTTTCCGGCGCGCCACAGCCCGAGCAACGGCAGCTAGGCGCCGAGGAGTCCGTAGTGTCCATTGGTCCCCTCGCGCGCGGTGGAGCCGCGCTTGCAAATGCGGTTCGAGTCCTGTATGGGCAGGGACAGACCGACTATTCCCTCGAACCGCTGGTCCTGGTGGACAGCCAGGGCAAGGCCATCGGCCGTATCCAGGATGGCGATGCGGTAGTCTTTTGCTGCCGGCGCGGTGAGCGCGAGATCCAGTTGACGGAAGCCTTTGTCGATCCCAACTTGAATCATTTCCCAAGGCGCGAGTTTCAGGACCTCACCTTCGTGATCCTGACCCTCTACCACGAAAAGTTCAAAGACCTGCTCGTGGCCTTTGCCCCTACCAGGATCGAGGACACCCTGGGCAAAATAGTCAGTCGCGCGAACTTGCGCCAACTGCGCGTCGCCGAATCTGAAAAATTCTCACACGTCACCTTTTTCTTCAACGGCGGCAACAACCAACCTTTCCCCAACGAGGACGATGTACGCATTCCATCGCCAAAAGGTATTCCATTTGATCAATTACCCGAGCTGAGTCTAGCACAAGTCACCGAGCAGGCTTTGCACGGCATCGAAAAGCAATACGATTTGATCGTGACCAACTTTGCCAATGGCGATGTGATTGGTCACACGCAAAATCGTGATGCGAAGATCAAATGTGCCGAGCTTGTAGATGCACATTTAGGGCAAGTTGTCAACGCTGCACTCGCCGCCGACTATGTGATTCTGGTGACTGCCGATCATGGCAACCTCGAAGAGATGACCAACCCCGATGGAACTCCCCATGCCGCGCATACGACAAACCCCGTTCCATTCATTCTGATTGATCCGCGTGCACAATCGTGTATTAACGTGCACGACGGCACATTGGCAGATATCGCGCCGACTGTTTTGCACGCGCTCGGCATCGCGCAACCGAGCGCCATGGAGGGCGCAAGTCTTGCACGAGAGCACGACTGGGGCGGTCAGCGGCGTGTGCTCTTGTTGATTCTCGATGGTTGGGGTATCGGCAAAAATGACGACACGAACCCGATCTATCTCGCGCAAACGCCAGTGTGGGACGATCTAACACGACGGTATCCGTGCACCCACTTACAGGCCGCAGGCGACGCAGTCGGTTTGAATCCGGGCAAATCCGGTAATTCCGAAGCCGGGCACATGAATATTGGCGCGGGACGCGTCGTACTGCAGGACGATGTGCGACTCGATATCGCGATGCAGGATGGCTCGTTCTACACCAACGAGACACTTTGTCGCGCGATCAATGAGGTCAAGCAACGGAATGCAAGCCTGCACTTAATCGGTCTGCTCACGGAAAGAAGCTCACACGGTTCCATCGACTATCTGCTTGCGTTGCTGCGAATGGCTAAAGCAAACGACCTGAGCCAGGTATATTTGCACATTATTTTCGACGGGCGGAGTACTCAGCCGGGGAGCGCACCCGCGATGCTAGAGAAGTTGGAGAGCCAAGTGGAAGAGATCGGAGTAGGATGGATCGTTTCCGGCGTTGGTAGAGGAATCGCACTCGACCGTGATGGCAACTATACCAAGACCAAACACGCGTACGACGCGTTTGTGTTTGGCGTTGGCACAAAGTGCGCCGCGACCTGATGGAGACTTTTTTATGGATTTCAGATTTGTGCAAGACCTGATCGTGCCGGCTCAAACGAAAATCGCGATGCTCATTTTTTGTTCAATCTGGACTTAAGATTTTAACAATTTCAGGCGTCGCCCATATTGCTGCGCCGGTGGTATCAACGACAATGTCGCACACTTCCATCTGAGGCAGATAGCATTTCTGGGCCATCAAAAACTGGTTTCTGAAAAATCTGTTACGAAAGTAGGTAGGTTCGTATTTCTTCCGATAATCAATGTCGCGTTTCCATTTCCGCTTCAGCCTGATCGCATCATCGGTCAGATACACCACTTTGATCCCCATTAAATGAACAACCTCCTTGACCAGAAATGGGAAATTGCCCTCAATAAAAATGATATCGGCCGGCTCGATCTCAAGCGGGGCGCAGCCTGCCTTTAAGCTACCGTCCAGATTGTGGCTTGAGGTGGCATAGACAAAGTCGTATTGGGGGATGGCTATCTTCTGCCCCTGGCTGATATCTTCAAGGCTCTGCTTGAAAAGCTCAAAGTGGATGGCTTCTTTGCCCAAAGAATGGATGCCCTTCTCCTCCCGGTAGTCTCTGTCGGTAAGGAAGTTGTCCATCTCAATGGAGGTGACTTCCTGGCCTGTCTGCTCAAATGAACTGCGCAGACGTTCGACGATCTCGGTCTTACCAGCCGCCGTAGGCCCGGCAATCGCAAGGAGAATTGGTGTTCCTTTGGCAGCGATAAGTTTCTTCACACTCTCTATAAAGGCCTGATCTATCTCTGCATTCGCTTCTTTGAAATCTTTGTAGCCAACTGCCTGGTATCGCTCAAATTGCTTCTGCCTCTGCTCGAAACTTTTAAACGGCTTGCCGCCCAAGTGCGCCAACACTTTGTCGGTGAAATAGACCGTCCGAGTCAAAAAGTAAAACCCTCTTATGTCAAAATAAAAGTATGCTCTAACCCACTCCTCTGAGTATTCTCCCGTGACCAGACCGACAAAGAGCATGATCGTCAGTCGAACAATGTTTTCATCCAGCACAATCCTGTCGTCAACCTGCGGCTTTAGCTGGATGGCGGTATAGAAATTGCTCCCGCTGATCAACCGTTCGATCTCTTCCTTTTTATCCAGTTCTACACAGGCCCAACCTCCGTTCTTTGGATACAAGTTATGAAGTGCATAGCGGAATTCATAGAGTTCTAATTCATCTATACCCAAGTTGATGCGCTTCATCTTTTCATACAGGATTTCAGAAAAAACATCTGGATTGTATAACGGGTTCGACGCAGACATAAGGTAACCTTTCAGTCGTTGTGACAGGAATAAGGGTGTTTCCCGCGATATGCCTCTATGAAGTGGAGAAAGGGACTCTCTCTTTAAGGACGCGCAATGCAGCCCTTGTCGGCTAAAAATTGCAGATAAGGCTACATCCCACACCGCTCAATTCTCCTCTCGCCGGGTAGGCAGCAACTCAGGGGCAGAAGCGGAGGAAGGAGGCAAGCAACTCGCTCAAGCGAGGATCACCTGGTCGGGCGTAAGCTCTACGTCTGCCTACTTCGCTGCGGCGTATCGAAGTTCCTGAATAATGACGGTTATGGCAAATAGATAACAAATCATAACATAATACGCAGTGTTTTGCAAGTTTTCTTGCATCACATTTAACCTTGTAATAATAACCATCATTTACGTAATCGGTTGGTCGAAGGAAACTCCGGCGTGTACTCAAATTTGCAAGAATACTTGCATTTTCTTAAATACTGTAGTATAATTTTCAGCATAACCTGACCCAGATCCTACACGATGCTGACTCTGGAACTTGCGGGAAAATGCGTAAATTCTTCAAGTCTCGGCCAAACACTTTTTTGAAACTGCTCCGCGATCAGGCCTCCCTGACTTTGCGGGGTATGGATCTGCTAAAAGACTATATGGACGAACACAATCCGGCTGTCGCCCAACAGCTCACTACCACGGAGAAAGACGCTGACGAAGTCCGGCGCATTCTTATTGATGAGTTGAACCGCACATTCATCACCCCCATTGACCGGGAAGACATCTTCGCCCTCTCCCGCGCCATTGACGACGTGTTAGACTATGCCTTTAGCACCGTAGATGAGATGGAGATTCTGAACGTAAAGCCGACGCACTATATGCACCGCATCGCCTCTCTCTTACGAGACGCCGCTTATGAGATTCAGATGGCGGTACAGCGCCTCCAAGATCACCCCGGCGTCGCCAGCGAACACGCCCAGCGAGCGAAAGCCCTCGAAAACCGCGTAGAGGACGTGTACCGAGAGACACTGGCTGACTTGTTCAGCGGTCCCCAAGATGTGGAGCACATAGTACAAATGCTGAAGATGCGGGAGGTGTATCGCCATCTGAGCAACGCCGCTGACCGGGGGGATGAAGCGGCTAACGTCATCGCCGACATCGTCG
>DAOUMD010000182.1:0-22314 GCA_034412795.1 Anaerolineae bacterium | reverse complement strand
CGTGGAACGCAATCTTTGACAAGGAGCCCAGGACCGAATCCCTGGGCTCCTTTGAGCCTTGACTTTTGTCTCTAAAAATGATAAGGACTGCTATGAAACCTCCAACCATGCAATACCTGGCTGTGTACCCTCAACAGGCTGGTTCTATTCACCGGGAAACTGCGAGAAGCCTGCTTCTACTCACGCTCCTGCTTCTTCTGCCGGCGTTCAGTTACCCCCAACCAAAACCCGATGTCGGCTACAGCTTGCAAGTGCTGCAGATGGACAAAACCGGCGTGGTGATCGAGTTGCGGCTGACCGATTACACCCTGGAAGATCAAGAGCACAATGGAGTAACCTACCAAACGCTGACCGTGCCCGGTCTGGTCCCACTAACCAGGCCGGGCCAGCCGGGACTGCCCGGCCTGGGAACGCTGCTGGCTACGCCGCCTGGAGGCGTGGCCCAGATCAATGTCCTGGAGACCGAGACCGAAACCCTCGACGGGATCCGCCTTTTCCCCACCCCGGCCCTCACCTTCCCCGACGACGGGCCGCCGGTTGAGACCTTCGCCCTGGATGATGTGCTCTACAGCCGGGATGCCCTCTTCCCTGACGCGCCCGCCGAGGTGAGCATGACCGGCTGGCTGCGCGACCAGCCGGTGGCCCAGGTGCGCCTGGTCCCCTTCCAATACAACCCGGTGCAAGAGACGTTGGTGGTCTACCGCCGCCTGCGGGTGGGGGTGCTTTTTCTCCCTGCTCCCGGCGCTCAGGCCGAGACGCCCCCAGCCCGACCCGACACGCCCTATGAGCGCATGTTGGAGCGATCATTGCTCAATTACGCTGCCCGGCCGCCTGTCCCTCAACCTCCGACTGCCATCCAGCCCGCCGATATCTCAGCCCAGGACCTGGACCCCGCCCTCAAGATATTCGTCGAGGAGGACGGCCTGTACCAGGTGACCTACCAGGATATCCAGAACGCAGGCTTTTACCTGGATGGGCTTGATGCACGCCATTTGCGCCTGCTAAACCAGGGTAGCGAGGTGGCCATACATATCCACGGGGAAGGGGACGGCGTCTTCGATCCGGGTGATCGGCTGGAGTTTTATGGCACGGCCACGATCGGCGAGTACACGCGTCGCAACGTCTATTGGTTGACCCCCGGCGATGGCCCAGGGTTGCGTATGCCTGAGCGGGACGGGACGCCAACCGGCGCCGGCTCGACGCCCACTGCTTTTTACACCACCCTCCACGTGGAAGAAAACCACGAGTATTGGAAATATCTTCCTGACGGCGAAGGGCAGGACCACTGGTTCTGGGAGCGATTCCCGTCGGCACCGCATGCCGGCCATTTCTCGTTTTACCTGCACCATGTGGCTCCCATCGAGGCGGATGCTCTGGTACACGTCAGCCTCCACGGCCGCACCAGCACCGGGGTGAACCCAGACCATCACACCCGAATTCTCCTGAACGGCACCCTGATCGACGAGGCGTGGTGGGATGGTCAGGTGCCTTTTACCCACGAGGTAGTTACCTCGCAGCAACTCTTTGACGAAGGCAATAATACGCTAACAATCAGGACGCCGGGTGATACGGGCGCCGGCGTTGACAGCCTTTACGTCAATAGCTTTGAGATTGGCTACTGGGATACCTACGTCGCCGAAAACGACCAGCTTTACTTTACTGCACCTGGGACTGGCACGTACACATTTGAGATCGGTAATTTCAGCCAAGACACCATCGACGTGTATGACATCAGCGATCCCGGGCGGGTCAGCCGGCTGGTTAATGGCGTGATCGAGGTGGAAGGTGGTACCTTTCGAGTCCGGGTTGAGGCTGATGCCACGCCGGAGGCGCGTTATCTGGCCCTCACGGCCGGACAGAAACGGAGCCCGGCGGGCCTGGTGCTTAATACACCATCCCATTGGACTTCATCGGAGAACGGCGCCGACTATCTGATCATCACCCACGACGATTTCACCGAGGCCGCCGCCCGATTGGCCGACTACCACGCCAGTCAGGGGCTGCGCGTGGTCACGGTTCAGATCAGCGACGTATACGATGAATTCAGCGGCGGCGTTTTCGATCCAAGCGCCATCCGCGACTTTCTGAGCTACGCCTATCACAACTGGACGCCGCCCGCGCCGCTGTACGCGCTCATAGTAGGCGACGCCAATTACGACTACCAGGACTACCTGGACACAGGGAACAAGAACTACATACCCACTCATCTCTTCGAATCATCCTTGATCGGCCAGACGCCGACCGACAATTGGTTCGTCAGCGTCAGCGGCGACGATCCGTTGCCCGACCTGTTCATTGGTCGGCTCTCAGTGCGGACTCCGGCCCAGGCGAATATCGTGGTCGATAAGGTCCTGGCCTATGCACAAAATCCTCCGCCCGGTGATTGGAGACAAAGTGCGCTCTTTGTGGCCGACGATGAAGCCAGTTTTGAAGAAATCTCCGATGAACTGATCACCAGGCTACCAGCTTGGTACGATGCCCAGCGCATTTACGCGACCGGTTATCCTGCCTCTCGCGATCCGACCCCCGACATCATCCGTGCCATCGATGACGGGAAGTTGATTGTCAACTATATTGGTCACGGAAGTGTCACCTCTTGGGGTGGTTGGCCCGGCGGAAATATCTTCCATAGAGGCAACATCGCCGACCTGCGTAACGGGCCGCTCTATCCCTTGTTGGTGACGGGCAACTGTTACAATGGGCTCTTCGCTCATCCGACGACCAGAAGTGCTTTTGCCGAGGAGTTCGTCAACGTTGAAGGTCGGGGCGGGATTGCGGCCTGGAGCCCAGCCGGGTTGGGGTACCCTTCGTGGCATGATTCTTTGGCCGAGGCGTTGTACGAAGCGGTGTTTGGGGATTACGTCTACCAACTGGGACCGGCTACCACGGCCGCTAAACTCGATGCGTTTGCCCAACTGGGCTGGCGTGAGCCGGTTGAGATCTTCACTCTCTTTGGAGACCCAGCTTTGACGCTTCAGGCCGTTCAGCCGCGTCTCAGTCTCAGCAAGACGGCCAATGCATCTTATATCAGGCCCGGCCAATTGCTGACCTACACCTTGACTTACGCGAACTACGGCAACCAACCTGCTGAGAACGCGGTTCTGACCGAAACGTATGATCCCCACATTCTCTTTGATTCTGCCAGCCCGGCTCCTGGCAGCGCCGACAATGTGTGGCAGTTGGGGACGCTACCACCCGGCGCATCGAGCACGATTACTGTCACCGTCCGGGTGCTGGAAGACGTTCCTCCCGGTACGACGCTGCACAACCAAGCGCTGCTAAGTGCTGACGGCCTCGACGACGAGTTGGCTGCTGTCAACACCTCTGTCAGATCCCAAACTTACTTGCCGCTCATCGTCAAATGATCGTACTTCTCTACCAATCTACCAATCCACCGCCCCCTTACCTGCCCGCCTCTACCCTATCGATATATCCCGTCCACAGCCCCGTAAATGTGCCGTAGTTTCGATCTAACTCTTTCGTTCCAGCCTGGAACGCGGCCACGATAACCGTCCAGTCGCCTCAGTAGGTGCCTTGCGTACTAGTGTCGAGCTGGGCTGTTGCATCGGGTGTTTCACCAACGTCAGCAACTGTCTCCCCAGCCAACACCTCCGCCAGCGGAGGGACCACCAAGGGTCCCGTATTTGCTTCTGCCACTTGAACCTCATCCGTGGTCGGTGGCCCATCGGTCAGTACCTGGCCTGAGGTCCAGGTCGGCAACTTAACAGCCACGACCGCCAGCGCGATCAACAGAACTAGAAGCAACCATCTGATTCTAGCTAAAACTCTCATCATCCATACCTTTCTTGTCCTCAACCTTATCACCAATTTATTAAGAAATCCTTAAAAGGAGATGAAACTGGCAAACTCTCGATCACAGTATGCCCACCAAAAAGCGGCGCTGGTCTCTGAAACCAGCGCCGCTTTACGCCTCACATTTTACGTTTTACGCATCACGCATCACGCCCTACTGTTTCACGTACGGCTGTCCATCCGCAGCCGGCGGTGTCGTCCTGCCGATGATGCCCGCCACGGCCACCATCGTCAAAATGTAGGGTAACATACCGATAAATTGGTATGGCACGTTCACCTCAAGGATCTGGAACTTGAAGTTCAGTGCGTCGGCAAAACCGAACAGTAAGGCAGCGATCGCACCGCCGATGGGGTTCCAGTTGCCGACGATCATGGCCGCCAACGCGATGTACCCACGTCCGTTGGTCATCAAGTCATCGAAGTGACCCACCGTCTCCAACGAGAACCAGGCCCCCCCCAATCCGGCGATACAGCCGGCCAGGATCACGTTAATGTAGCGCATCTTAAAGACGTTAACACCCAACGTGTCGGCAGCGCGCGGGTGCTCGCCAACGGCGCGGGTGCGCAGCCCCCACGGCGTGCGGAAGAGCACAAACCAGACCACCGGCACCAGGATGATGGCCGCGTAGACCATGGGCTGATACTGGAAGAAGATCGGCCCCAGGATGGGAATGTCCCAGAGCGGCGTCTTCTGGAAGACGTAGGGGAACACGCCCGGCGCGCCAAAGGGGTTCTTGAGTAGAAAGGCAGCCCGGATGTAGCCACTTACGCCCACAGCCAGGATATTGATCACGGTGCCGCTGATGATCTGGTCCACCATAAAGCGGATGGACAGCACGGCGTGCAACGCAGCCATCGCACCTCCGCTAAGTACGGCAAACAGCAGCCCGATCCACATGTTTTGGGCGTAGAGGGATGCCATGTACCCTACAGCAGCCGCGGTGAGCATCATGCCCTCGATGGCGATGTTGATAACGGCACAACGTTCACACATCACGCCGGCCAGCATGCCCAAGGTGATGGGCGTGGCCAGACGCACGCTATCCTTGATCATACCTACCACGTCGATACTCTTGTTGGCAGCAGCGCTGATGAGGGCGGCTAGCACAATCAGGGCAAAGCTCCCTGCCAGGAGCACGTTCAAGCGTCGATCGCTGGGCGAAGCAATCAGCAGGTACAGGCCGACACCCAGCGTCAGAATCCCGATGAAGATCAGGCCCGGCTGAGTGGGCAAGGCTACTCGCACCGGCGGCGGCTTGCCGACAATGCCTATACCCAGTTTTGAAACGGTGTCTGGCTGGGTCCGGGTAAGGGCACCGAAAAGGATAATTGACGCCACCAGCAGCAAGAAAACGCCAATACCACGCGCACGCGTCCAAAAGCTCCTGCGTCTTAGCGTTGGTGTAGCAGTTGTGACACTCATGGTCTAACCTCCCCAGCCCCTGGTAAAGACGACTTCCGCCTCGCGCCGTGCTCGCAAGCGATACAGCCAGCGGATGATTTGGTCGGCAGCGACGAACATGATGACCAGGGCCTGAATGATGTTCACCAGGTCAATGGAGATACCCTGCGCCCGCACCTGCATCAGACCCGCACCGTTGCGCAGCGCACCCCACAAGAAGGCTGCCGGGAAGATGCCGAAGGGATGGCTCTTGGCCAGCAGGGCCACGGCGATGCTGTCGAAGCCAAAGCCGCTGGAGAAGGCCGCCTTGAGCGCGTATTCACTGGGCCGTCCCAACACGATGCCGATGCCAGCCAGGGCCGCCAGCGCGCCCGACATGCCCATAGCCAGCACGAAGTTGCGACTCACACTCATGCCCGCGTAGCGCGCGGCGCTAGGGCTGGCACCCACCGTTCGGATCTCAAAGCCCCAGGTAGTTTTGAACAAGAACCACCAGACGAAGAAGATGGCCGCTATAGCGATCAACAGTCCGATGTGGAGTTCGTACTTTGGCAAGAAGAGCGGGTATCGGGCGCTCTCGGCCACGAAGGGGGTGCGATCCAGCGAACCCGCAGGGTCCTTGAGCGGGTTCTTCACCAGATAGTCCACCGTCTTGACGGCGATGTAGTTCATCATGATGGTGTTGATCACCTCGTGGGCACCGGTGGTCGCTTTAAGTAACCCCGGTATGGCGCCCCAGATCGCCCCGGCCAACAGGCCGGCGGCTATAGCCAACGGCAGGTGGATGTAGATCGGCAGTCCCGTGAGGCTGAAGCCCACAAAAGTGGCGGCCAGTGCGCCCATAAAAAGCTGCCCCTCGGCGCCGATGTTGAACAATCCACACTGAAAACCCAGCGCCACCGCCAGTCCGGCCAGGATATAGGGGGTAGCGTAGGTCAGGCTGGTGGCAATTGCCTTGGGCGACCCAACCGCCCCCTCGAAGAGCCCGCCATAGGCCGCCAGCACAAAGTCGGTTGCCTGAGGAATGACCTGTGCCCACGTCTCTCCCGCTGACCTGAGTTCTGAAGCTCGCGTGATCCAGATGATGATCGCTCCGATCAACACCGCGGTGAAAACAGCCAGCACCAATACGGCCAGGTCGGTCCACCGCCAGGATCTGAGCTGATCCCAGATCGTCTCAGCAATGTCCTCACCGCCTGGGCCAACCCCCGTCGTGATGGTGCCACTACGCAGGCCCGCGGCTATCTCATCAATGCGGCCTTTGAACTCCTCGGGGATGGCACCCTCGGCGGCGTGGTAGGGAGCCAGGCCGATGCCTTGGTTGCCGGCGTGGAAGAGGGCCGTCTCACCCTTGAACTTGTCTTCCACTGCTCGCCGGATGGCCACGTAAACCGCGTTGTCCACCCGTTTGACGGCGCTCGAAAGCAACCGGTCGGCGCCTGATGCCTGACCACTGTCAAAGGTGGTGACCCATTCATCCTGGTCCACACCCATAACCCAGGCGCCTTGCTCGGCAGCTCCGCGGATGCCCCCACTGCCGGTTTGCCCCCCGGCGCCAAAGATGATGTCGGCCCCTTGGTCGATGAAGGACTGGGCCACTACCCGTCCCTTCTCCGGATCGGTGAACGATTCAATGTACTCGCCCAGCACCTGGACCTTGGGGTTGACGTGTTTGGCTCCGTTGGCAAAGCCTTTGCGAAACTTGATGACCGGCGGGATTTCATCGCCAGCGACCACGCCCAGTACATTACTCTCGGTCATGTAACCTGCCAGGGCGCCGGCCAGGAACCCGGCCTGGTCTTCAGCAAAGAGCAAGCCCATCACATTGGGCAAGGCCGGATAAGGTGCAAAGTCTATAGTGACAAAGTTGGTGTCGGGGTGTTCCTTGGATAATCGCTCTACCGTCTCACCCAGCACCTGGCCTACGGCGATGATCAACTGATAGCCACCTTCGACCAACGTCAACAGGTTTCCTTCGCCATCCTCGGGGCGAGCTGTCTCAATATAAGTCGTCTCCAGCCCAAATTCCTCGGCCGCCCGCACCATACCCTGGTGGGCATATTGGTTAAAGGTGCCATCGTCGATCTTGCCTAAGTCGGTGACCAATCCAACCCGCACTTGATTGTTAGGCGACGGCATGCTCTTCCTCCTCGACGATACCCGCCATCAACAGACCCAGTTTCTCGCGGCTGGCCTGGTCGGCATCCAATGTCGCAATGATCTGCCCTTTGTACATCACGGCGATGCGGTCAGACAGCGACATGATCTCGTCCAACTCAGCCGATACCAACAACACAGCCACCCCCTCATCGCGGGCTTGCACCAACCGGTTATGGATAAATTCGATGGAGCCCACATCCAGCCCCCGGGTTGGCTGAGAGGCAATGAGCAATTTGATGGGCCGTGAGAGTTCGCGGGCGACCACCATCTTTTGCTGGTTGCCGCCCGAGAGGCTGCTGGCGGGTGTATAAACACTGGGCGTGCGGATGTCGAATTCGTGAACCAGACGCAGGGCATTATCTTCAACTGCCCTGTTGTCCGTAGCGACCCCGCGCGCAAATGGGTTCTTATAATAGGTGTTTAAAACCAGGTTGTCGGCAATGGGATATTTCATCACCATGCCGTGTACGTGCCGGTCCTCAGGGATGTGTGCAACCCCCTGCTCTGCAATCTTGCGCGACGATGCCCTCGTCACGTCCACGTCTCCAATAGTGATGCGGCCTCCCAGGCTATTGCGCAGGCCGGTCAGCACCTCCACCAACTCCGTCTGACCGTTGCCCTGCACGCCAGCGATTCCCAACACCTCGCCGGCCTGCACCTCAAACGACGTGCCATCCACGACCACGGCATCCCGGTCGTCACAAGCTCTCAGGTCTTCCACCCTGAGCACGATGTTTTTGGGCTGGGCCGGCTCTTTATCCACAGTCAGGATCACCTCCCGCCCGACCATCATCTCCGCCAGCGACTGCCTGGTGGACTCGGCCGGAGTGGTGCTGCCGGCCACGTGCCCGTTGCGCAACACGGTGATCCGGTCGGCCACGGCAAAGACCTCGCGCAATTTGTGGGTGATGAAGATAATACTCTTTCCCTGAGCTACCAAAGAGCGCATAATGACGAACAGCTCTTCGGCCTCCTGTGGCGTGAGCACCGCCGTCGGCTCATCAAGGATTAGGACGTCCGCCGCGCGATACAGGGCCTTGATGATCTCCACCCGCTGTTGGGTGCCCACTGGCAGATCCTTGATGTATGCACTAGGGTTGATCTCCAGACCGTATTGGCGCGAGAGGTCGCTGATCCGCTGGGCCGCCGTCTTCTGATCGAGCACAAAGCCGGTCTTCACAATCTCTGTGCCCAGGATGATGTTCTCGGTGACCGTCATCACTGGCACAAGCATAAAGTGCTGGTGAACCATTCCGATGCCCAGCCGGATGGCGTCGGTCGACTCATTGATCACCACTTCCTGGCCGTTCAGAAAAATCTGCCCCTCGTCCTGACTGTACAGGCCATACAAGATGTTCATCAGCGTAGACTTGCCGGCCCCATTCTCTCCCAGCAGGGCATGAATCTCGCCTTTCTCGAGCTGGAAATTGATGTGATCGTTGGCCAGGACGCCCGGGAAGCGTTTGGTGATGCCTCGCATTTCTAAGGCTAGGGTCATAAAAGCTTGCCTCCGTATTTAGGCCGCGTCCAAGAATAACTTTGTGCATTTTGAAATATTTCACTCGGAATTTTGGCCTGAAAATAGAAAGTTATTTCTGGACGCTTCCTTAGATAATTCTTTCTCTCACTTTGGCGCTCACGTAGTCAAGCGTGGAGACGACGATGGCGATAGCGATCATCTGCACGGCGGCGTCGCGGTATTTTAGGAGGTTCAAATTCTGCTGTACCAGAAAACCAATACCACCGCCGCCGCCGAAACCGATGATGGTCGACATACGTACGTTGATGTCCCAGCGATAAATCGTAAAGGCCAGGTAGGGTGGCACAATCTGCGGGATGACGGCATACACGATGGTCTGCAAACGGGTAGCGCCGGTGGCTGTCACCGCTTCGATCGGGCCGGTCAGAATATTCTCTACCTGCTCCGAGTAGAGCTTTCCCAAACTGGCAATGGTGTGCAAAGCCAGCGCCATCACGCCGGCAAAAGGACCAATGCCCACCCACACGGCAAAGGCCACCACCATAATCAGCGGCTCAATCGCGCGTAGCACGTTTAGCAAGGTACGGGTTATATTATATACGATCATCCCGGTGGGCACCGGCCGGTCTATATCAGTTATGAGACCAACCACAAGCATAATGCCGCCCACTAATACGGCCGGCACGGCAACAAACCTGGCCACGCTTTCGATTTCGTAGAGCCAGGCAATACCGGCAAACAGAATCCCCGTTAGCAGTGCGCTGGCCAGGGTGGACACGACCACAGTGAACCCCTTGGCCAATCTGGCGTTTGCTGTACGCAAGAAGCGAGCAGAGAACGAAGAGCCCAACGAAGTCAAAGTGAACATGCCAATCAGCGCACCCACCAATGGCAATATGATAAGAATCAAGTCGGAGATGATGAAGACAAAATTTCCAAGAAATCCGAACGCATCTAGCTTTACTTCTAGCCAAATTCCCAGGCGGACACCCAGCGCCGCCAACAGACCCAGCGCAAATGCGACCACTACGGCAGCAAACAGTGCTATTCCTCCCTGTCGCAAGGCAGCGTACCGCCCATCAGACTTTCGAGCGGCCAGCCTGAAGAACAGCCACAGGATCACCCCACTGGCTATTAACAACGCAACGCCAAGCCCTACATTTTGGGCCAAGCCATCCGACAGGTCCCTGATCCAGCCGAACACACTTGAACCGATGGCCCATCCAAATGGAATCGCCAGGAGGCCGGCCATAACGCTGCCAAAAGGGCTAACCATGTTGCTCATCAGATTGCGGGCAGCCAAGAAGCTAAGCGGAATGGCCAATGAGGTACCTAACGTGGTGGCGATGAGCGCCAGGAAGACGGTTTCGATGACTTTATCCAGCGTGTCTGCCAGCGTGTTGCTGGGCTGGGGCAGGCCGGAGCGGATCTTCACTACCGCCCGGATCATTTGCGGCTCGTCAGAGGGGCGATCGTCTCTCATCTTGGCTACGTAGCTGAACTGCCCTTGGGAGTCGACCTCGATGGTATCGTCCGCCAAGCGCAATTCCACCTGTTCGTGGATGCTGGCCGCCGTCGGTACGAAGAAGAGAAAAACCGTTTCGCCCGGCTCGAAATTGTAGCCGTTCACGATCACCTCTCCCCCCAACTCCACGCAATTGGGGGTCAGCTCCAGGTAACGTCCAGACTTGTCCACGGACGGGATTGGCACCTGCTCGTCACAGGGCATCAAGACTGGAGCATCTATCTCAACCCTTTCTTCCTCGTATTCAAGGAGACGGGGTTGCGCCAGACCTCGGATGATGTTGGTCAACTGAACCTGGCGCTGTTCTTCTTTTGGTTTTTCCAGGTCGATCTTGGTGACTTGAAAACCATAGGCGTAGATAATAAGGATGACCACTACAATGAGGAAGGTGCGGAAGGATCGCCAGGCGGGATCGGGCTTCTTATTTGATTTCATAGATGCTATCCTATGCGTTCGGCGTCTTGGCCGTAAATGTCTTTGAAGCGTTGATCGTCTATCTCGTGGGGCAGACCATCGAAGACCAGTTGACCTTCGTTCAGAGCGATGGCTCGATCGGCGTATTGCTGCACCAGGTCCAAGAAGTGCAGGCTGCAGATCACGGTGATTCCATCTTCCTGGTTCAACCGCTTCAATATTTTCATGATGCTATGGGCCAGCACCGGGTCCAGGCTGGCCACCGGTTCGTCGGCCAACAAGATTTCGGGGTCTTGCATCAAAGCCCGGGCAATGCCCACCCGCTGCTGCTGCCCGCCGCTTAGTTCGTCGGCCCGGTTTTGTGCCTTGTCGGCAATGCCCACCCGCTCCAGATTGCTCAAGGCTTTATCCACGTCCTCCCCGGGGAAACGGTTGACCAGGCTCCACACCGGGTTGACATAGCCCAGTCGCCCCGAGAGGACATTGGTCAGGACACTGGAGCGGGTTACCAGGTTGAAGTGCTGGAAGATCATGCCGATCCGGCGGCGGACCAGGCGCAGGTCTTCCTGCGGGGCAGCGGTGATGTCTACCCCGTTCCAAATCACCTGGCCGGCCGTCGGCTCAA
This sequence comes from Anaerolineae bacterium, assembly GCA_034412795.1. Classification (GTDB taxonomy): domain Bacteria; phylum Chloroflexota; class Anaerolineae; order 4572-78; family NAK82; genus JAUVPY01. The sequence continues at coordinate 10,895 of DAOUMD010000182.1, read as the reverse complement.
CCAGGCGGTTGATACACCGTAACAGCGTGCTCTTTCCGGAGCCGCTCAACCCAATCACCGCTGTGAACTGCGCTCGCGGTGCGTCGAAGCTCACAGCGTCCAGGGCAAGCATCTCGTTGTCGTAGATCTTGGTTAAACTCTTGACTTCAAGCAAGTTAGCCTCCGAGTTGAGGTCCATCCAAATTGGGTGTATCTCAATTTGGGGGAACCTACCTTGCGAAGGTTCAGGCGACCGTAGATCGCACACCTTCGCAAGGCTTCGCCCCAGCACTGAAATACGCCCATCCAAATTCCGGGAAGGGTTTTCCAGAAATTCTGGACGCCCCTCCACAGTGTTGCAAAAGACCCGCCCTACCAAAACTCGAGCTACTTACCAGATGTAGAAGGGACAAACAAACCGAGTTTTTGCAGCGCGGGTCAACACTACTGTCAGGATTGGGCGGGGAGGGGATCCTCGCCCAATCCTGCTTGGATCTTTCTACCCTCCCCATACAGGTCAACCATCGTCGGGGAAGGGGACCTATCCGCTGGTAGGTCCTCTCGGGAAGAGGGAGTCTAGCAACGGTGAACAACGATCACCCACCAAAGATGTCTTCCTCGGTGTAGCCCAGACCCTTGATCAGCATGCGGATGGGGTCATAGCTCGAGTCCTCAATTGGCTCCAGACCGGTCCAGTTGTAGAACTGATCCGAGCAGATCGACTCCAGGCAAGCCTCGGAGGCCGTGAACTCAACCAGCGCGTCCATGATCTGAACTTTGAGATCGTCCGGGAAATCGGGTCCGAAACTCATGGTGTCGTTAGGGATGGCGTCGGTCAGCATCAAGATGCGCACTTTCTGGAAGATGTCGGGGGCGGTTTCCATCACGGCGGTGCGGGCGTCGAGCACGCGCACGTCACCGGCGAAGGTTTTGCCTTCCTCATCCAAGGCGACTTCCATAGGATCGTACGGCTCGGGGTCGTCGCCGGGCTGCCAGCCAGGGTCGGTCAGTGGCGGGCTGAAGTAAGTGGTCGCGAAGTCAACCTCGCCGTTGTACACCGCCAGAGCTGCCTGCGGGTGACCACCGGCTTCAACGATTTCGCCAGGCTCAATCCCAGCCTCCTGGAACATCACCGAAGGGTACAGGTAACCGGAGGTCGATCCCAGGTCAGGGATGGCCCACTTCAGGCCAGCCAGGTCTTCCAAGCCCTCGATATCGCTGTCGCGCGCCACCAGGAACTGCGCCCAGTAAGCTGGCCAGCCGTAGCGCACCGCGGCCGCGCCGACGTCCACCCCGCACTTCTGGTTGGCAATCACGTAGCCCAGGGCCGGGATGAAGCCAATGGTGTCCTCGGGCGAAGCACACATAGCCTCCACGGTCGCCGCGTAGCTGGTGGGCACGCTGACCTCGAACTTCAGGCCGGTGGCCTCTTCGAGCGCCTGTGCCATCACATCACCGCCGGAGACGATCACGCCCGCGTCCACCGAGGGTACGAACAGCACCTGGATCGGGTGCTCCTCGGTGCCGATGTCGGTCGCCATCATTTCCTCTTCGGCCGGCATCGCCTCACCCAGCAGATCACCGCTGACCGGGTCGACGCCGGTGTCCAGCGAACCATCAGCCAGCATGCCGAAGATTTCATCCAACTTGGCCTTCACTTCGTCGGGAATAGCGGCCTCGGTCTCGTGGAAGGGAGCTAGACCGACACCGTCCACAGATGCGTCAAGCAACAGGGTACGTCCCTCAAATGTGCCCTCGACGGCCTCTTTGACGGCGGAGTACACTGCCACGTCCACACGCTTCATGGCGCTGGAGAGGAGCTTGTCGGCACCGGCTTCCTCCCCCCCCTTGAAGGTGGTGAGGTACTCATCCTGGTCAACGCCGATGACCCACACGCCCTGCTGGGCCGCGCCCAGGATACCGCCCGAGCCGGTGGGACCACCCGCGCCGAAGATGACGTCCGCGCCCTCGGCCATCTGGCTCTCGGCCGCCGCCTTGCCGCGCGCCGGGTCGGTGAAGCTGTCGATGTACACGCCAATGGTGTTGCACTCGGGACAGGCGTACTTAACGCCGTTCTCGTAACCGTTGCGGAACTTCTTGACAGCGGGGATCTCCATACCGGCCACGATGCCCACCGTCTTGCTCTCGCTCATCATACCCGCCAGGGCACCCGCCATAAAGCCTGCCTGATCCTCGCGGAACACCAGGCCCATCACGTTGGGGATGACCGGGTCGTATTCGAAGTCCACGATGGCGAAATTGACGTCCGGGTTGGCCTCAGCCTGTGACTGGGTCGTCTCGCCCATCATAAATCCGACGGTGACGATCGTGTCGTAGCCCTCGTCGACGAACTGCTCGACGTTCTTGTCGTAGTCGGTCGGCTGCTGAGTCTCGATGAAGGCGCTGTCCAGGCCAAATTCCTCGACGGCCCGCATCATACCCTCGTAGGCATACTGGTTAAAGGTACCGTCATTGACCTTGCCCACGTCGGTGACCAGGCCCACTTGGAAGCCCTCTTCCTCCGGCATTGCCTCCTCGGTCTCTTCCGGCATTGCCTCCTCGGTCTCGGCCGGGGCTGGTTCTTCTGTCGCGGCTGGTGGGGGTGCTTCGGTCGCAGCTCCACCGCACTGAGCAGCCAGCATCGAGAGCACAACCAGAAGTGCCATTAACACAAATAGTTTCTTACCCATGGGGTTCTCCTCCTTGTGTAGAGAGTTTTTTAGATTAGGGTTCTACGCAATTATGTAGGGGAAATCCGCTCGAGTGTTTTGTGCCGATACTCACCTCCCTTCTTCGGGGTTTCAGGGGGCCGAAACTTGTGAGTCATCAAAATGCATCAAGCTATGTGGCGATAGGATAAAGAGTTCCTAACTTTGGTTGTCGTCGCCACACGACCACGTCATCTAATACCCCACCAACGTGATATTGACGCGCCAGATAATGCCCCTGTGGAGAACGGTAGAGCATTCGTGCAGAAGAGCACTACTATTATAGTATATTTGCCTTCTGAAAGCAAGGTCTGCTTGGCAAAAGTTTTCAGCCTTTCCCAAATCTGAACGCACCCCACTGGCTCTGTTTTTGGGGACAGGCTCTCTGTGGTACAATGACGTCAATCTAACCCAAGAGGAAACCATTGCGCACTACCAGGTCCCCATCGGGGAAACGAAACGCCTACTTGCTGCTGACCGTATTTGTTGCGGGGATGACCAGCTTGGGAGTGGAATTATCTGCTGCCAGATTGCTTGACCCTTTCTTTGGCAATTCCATCATCATCTGGGCCAACCTCATCGGCCTGGTACTCATCTACCTCTCCGTTGGCTATTGGATTGGCGGGCGCTGGGCGGATCAAGACCCACGCGAAAGCACCTTGTTTCAAATCACGGCCTGGGCCGCCTTCGCCGTGGGCGTAATCCCCCTTGTCTCGGCGCCTATCTTGCGCTGGAGCGTGATCGGCTTCGCCAGTTACAATGTAGGCATCTTGGTAGGGTCATTGTTGGGGGTGCTGGTACTCTTCAGCGTCCCCATGACGCTCTTGGGTTGCGTATCCCCCTTTGCCATCCGGCTGGTGGTGAAGGATGTTGAGCAGAGCGGCAACGTTTCTGGGACCATCTACTCCCTTAGTACTCTGGGCAGCATCCTGGGCACCTTTTTGCCTGTGTTGTTGCTGATCCCAATCATCGGCACGCGACGCACGTTCCTGCTTCTTTCGCTTCTCCTCCTCTTTGTCAGCCTGGGTGGATTGATGCGCCAATCGCTTCGGCTGGGATTGGCTTACCTGTGGATGGTCCTCGTCGTTGCAGCGCTAACTCTTCTGTGGAGCGCCGGACCGATTCGCGCTGATGACAACGCTGTCTACGAAACCGAATCGCGATACAACTACATCCAGGTACTGAAGGAGGGAAACGACTATTTACTATTACTCAACGAAGGCCAGGGAGTCCACTCCGTCTATAACCCCGACTACATATTGGTCTACGGCGTCTGGGACTATTTCCTGGTAGCGCCCTATTTCAATAACCCTCCCTACACTTCCGATCAGGTAGATAGCTTGTTGCTGATTGGCTCGGCGGCGGGGACCATCCCCCGGCAATACACGGCTGTATACGGGGATATTCCCATTGATGGGGTAGAGATTGATCCGCGCATCATTCAGATCGGTCGCCAGTGGTTTGATATGAACGAACCGAACCTGAATACTGTCGCCGCCGACGGGCGTTATTACCTGGCTAATGTTGATAAGCAATATGATGTGATTGGCATAGACGCTTACCGGCCGCCTTACATCCCGTTTCACCTGACCACCGTTGAATTCTTCAAGCAGGTCCGTGAGCACCTGAACGACGAGGGAGTAGTAATCATCAACGCCGCCCGCACAGCTACGGACTATTCATTGGCGAATGTGCTGGCCAGCACGATGCAGAGTGTCTTCCCCAGCGTGTATGTGCTGGACTCTCTCGATTACGGGAGCGATCTGGGCAACAGCCTGGTGATAGGCACCGTCCAACCCACCCATCCTGATAACCTCGCAGCTAACGCGGCGCTGATGTCGGATCCGTTGTTACAAGACGTAGCTGCCAGGTCGCTGGGCACCCGCCTGTGGGAAGTGCGCTGCAACGGTGACGAGACCTGGTCCCCGGCCAATCCATACACAACCATGGTGCCCATTGAAGCCTGCTTGCCAACTTTCACCGACGATAAAGCCCCGGTGGAGCAGGTGGTTCACGGACTGATACTGCGTTATGTTCTGGGGCAATGAAAAAAATCATTGCGATTGAGTAGCGATACAGAAGAAAACGCCGACCGTTGGGTCGGCGTTTTCTTCTGTATATTCTGCTTAGTAGTTTATGACCACTACGTTAGATTCAGACAAGAGAAATGTTAACGATACGTTAGAATCCACCCCTGCGAGTAATTGCCGGTTCCAACCGTCCTAGTCCTTTGGTCCCAGTAAGTTTAAGTTACATATTTTATGACAAGAATTTTTAGATAATTATGTCTAATAACTATTGCAATTACCATAATCTTTTAATATAATATTTGTAGGATCGAAATTCATGTTGAGGCTTGGTGGAGGAGAGGCCCCAGGCCTACGCCGTCCGTAGCTACTGGCGTTGGGGAACGCCGGTCAGCTCCCAAAAGGAGGGTATCAATGCGCAAACTATTTCTGGTTCTGGGACTGGTTTTGCTTCTACAACTGGTCCTGGTGTCAGCAAGCTCCGCAGCTCCCCCCTCAAGTGCGGGCTTCTGGCACAGGGTACGGCACGGGGAAACCCTGTTCTCTATCGGCCGGACATATCACGTGAACCCGTACACTGTCTGCCACGTGAACGGGCTTCGTAATTGCAATCACATCTATGCCGGCCAGGCGTTGTGGATCCCGCAAGCGGGTGGCCCACAACCGCCACAACCGTCGCATCCGGGGAAATGCATGTGCGTTAACTATCACACCATTAAGTACGGACAAACGCTGTACAGCATCGCCCGTCACTACGGAGTGAGCCCATGGGCCATTGCGCGGTGCAACGGGATTTACAACATGAATCTGATCTATGCCGGGCAGCGTCTCTGTATCCCTGACCCGTGAGCATACCAGCAATGACCCCTTTCAACAGACAGGCCGAAGGCTTTTGCCTTCGGCCTGTCTGCTTTGCTGCTGGATGAATGCTATTTCTCTAGTTGATAACAGCGCCTCCCGGCAACAGCATCCGTCTCAGCCAGGACACGACCGGCCCCTGGTGTCGCTTGACCATAATCACCGTTTTGCTACACTCGCGCACGATCCGGTCCGAGATAGATCCAAATAGCCGTTGCTCGAAGAGTCGCTCTTCTGTGGCTCCTATGATAACCAGATTGTGTTCCTCGGCCTCGCGTAAGATACCGGTAGCGACGTCGGGGGCAGTTACCACCAGCACCTCCAACGGATAATCAAAGCCAGCCGCCAGGCTGCGCAACAACTCGTATCCACCCGCCATCGCCCCCGAGTTTGCGTCCTCGGGCGTGACGTACAACAAAGTGATGGTCGGCCGCCGACCCGGATATTGGCGCTGGTACTGGTGCGCTTGGGCAATCGCCAGTTCGGTCGCCAACTGAGCGTGAAGGCCACCCGACGTAGGGATGAGGATACGCTGGGGTGCTTCACGCTGCCGGAAGCGAACTACAGCAATGTCGCACGGTGGGTTCTTGGCCAACAAATCAATGATATTGCCAAAAGCCACGTTGCGGCTTTGCGTGTAGCCCGGCCAACCCAAAATGATGAGATTCGTGTCTCGCTCGCGGGCCGTATCAAGAATGGCCGAGCCAACGTGTCGCCCCACCCGGATCATGGTGTGCACCGGCACCTCAAAGGTGCGTGCTTCCTGGATAGCTGCCTCCATCAATGGTTTGCCCTGGGCCAGAAAGTGACGTGATTCGGTCAGAGACAACTGGACCGGCAGACGCACCACGTGCAGGGCCAGCACTTCGCCGTCCTTCTCTCTGGCGATAGCCGATCCCAAAATGGTCAACTGGTGTGCTTGTCTTTCGTTGGCCACCGGCAGCAGAACCGAGTATTCTTTTACGGCTAGAACCTCTTCGTGCACGATTAATGTTTCTGGAGGAGCCTCGGCCGCTTCCACGCGAGTGGTGTAAACATAGTAAATCACCAATCCTACGGCGATCCAACCCAGGCTGATGTACCACGCCATCGGCTGGAAGGTGAACTGAAAGATAGCCAGCCCCAGGTTGCTGATCACGCCCAGTATCGGCAACAAGGGGAACAGCGGCGCTTTAAAGCCCTTCAACCCAGGTTCATTGCGCCTGATCCGAATCATGGAGAGGTTCACCAGTACAAAGGAGAGTAGAAAGAGCAAGCTCGCCGCCGAGCCGACCACCTCGATTGGAAGTGTCACTGCCATGGCCACCAGGATGATGCCGGTCACAACTACGGCGATGTGGGGCGTGCGGCGTATGGGATGGATAACGGCCAATCGTGACGGCAACATACGCTCGCGCCCCATGCTGAAGGCCACCCGCGACGAAGCCAATACAGTGGCGTTCAGCGCCGACATAGTCGAGAGCAGACCACCGAAGACGATGAGGAGCACGCCGACGCTGGGCATGAAGTTCTCCGCCGCACGAACAATGCCCGTTTCCTTATAGGTGCCTAATATCTCCCAAACTGTGTTCACCGCCGGGTCGGTGACGTCGAGTACGCGGGCGCCGAGTTCGGCGGGAAGTTGGTCGGGCAGCTTGTCGTATATATCAGTAAACTGGGTGGGGTCAACCGCGCCGATGGAGACAAACAGGATGAGCAAGTAGATAATGACTGCCGTCCACAGCGAAACGAAAGTGGCAACCGGGATAGCCTTGGTGGGGTTCTTGATCTCCTCGCTGACCGTGGCGATCAGGTCATACCCCTCGAAGGCGATGAAAGTGAGTCCCATAGCCACGATGACGCCCCCGATCCCGTTGGGTAACAAGGGGGTGAAATTATCTTTCGCCAACTCAGGACCGCGGAGTATGGCGGCCAGTCCAAAGGCGATAAATAGACCCAGCACCGCGATTTTGGCCAGGGTGATCACGTTTTCGGCTTTGCCCGTCACATCAGCGCCTGCTACGTTGAGCGTAATAAAAAAGGCGCTTATAGCAAATGTAACGATTATGATTGCACCATTGTGCCCCATTAGCCCTATAATGGAGTGGTACACAGGGGGGAAGTAGCTTTCTAGCAACTCGACGAAATAGCCGCCGAAGCCAACGGCATACAGGCTACAGGCCACGGAGTATGCAAACCAAAGCATCCAGCCCGAGACGAACCCGGTCACGCCCGGGAAGGCGCGTTTAACAAAAGCGTAGCCCCCGCCTGCCTCGGGGATGGACGAGGCCAATTCGGCGTAGCTGAAGGCGGTGAACGTGGTGACGATTCCGTTCAGAGCGAAGGCGATAATCGCCGCCGCGCCGGCCTCACCGGAAGCAATGCCGGTCAGCACAAAAACACCGGCTCCAATCATCGCACCCAGGCCAATCATCGTCGCGTTGAAGCCGGTGAGTGTGCGTGCTAAGGTAACTTTACTGTGGTCCGATTGGTTATTCATTGGTGTTGGATCCTTATGTCAGCGGTGCCACAATTACTGCGCGATAACCGCGTTCTATACTACTTGAGCACCTACAATAAATTAAGCCCTCGCCTCCTCCCTGGGACTTTCCAGAGAGAGGCGAGTGGCCTAGTATGGTGAGATTATAGCACAAATTGAGGCCAGGGAGAAGTGTAGTTACAGGCGGGCGCGGTCAGGATTTGGAGCAGACTTCCCTTTCGGAAAAATATCAGACAGACCCTGACAGGCAGCCGTTCACTCGACGGAGATAGGGGCAAGGATATAGATTTCTGTCACCGGTGAGCCACCAGTCTCATCCAGTAGACGCAACCTCACGCGGTAATCACCTGGAGAAGCATCACCCGGCAGGAAGAGGTCGAACTGAGCGCGTACCACTTCCCCGGGCTCCCAACTCGTCGTCGGGTAGTCCACGCCTGCCACCGGGAAGACGACCTCACCGATCGGCGAGGTCGGACCATTGGCCGGGATCAGTTGCAGCTCTATCTGCCAATCTTCCCGAGGGCGATTTTGAGCCTGCCAGTAAAGGACCACGTGGAGTGGGTCGCCCGGATGCAGTGGCGTCTCGGGGTCGTAGCTGTGACCGAGCTTGTAGCGGTTGTAGCCTAGCAATCGCAGCGGGCCGAAGTCGACATCGGCCTGGTGATGGAAATGCAACGCCTCTAGGGGAGAAGGTGTTGCTGGTCGTTCAACTGTCAGAGTCCCCAGCTCCACGAAGTCGCCGCCGTCGCTGACTGGTAACCGCTGACCGGTGTCGGCATCGTACAAGCCAAGGATGATACGATACGCGCCAGGAGGCGTACCCGGCTCGATGAGTAGGCCGTGATGGTCAAGCACTGACTGGCCTGGCCTCCAATCCAGAGTAGAGACGGCCGGCTCCGCATCTCGTTGGCCGGCCAGATGGTTGGCCTCATCGAGTACCTGCAAGAATACCACGTAGCGATCATCGACAGGGGCATCGGTCGTCCAACGCAGTTGAACCTGCACAATCTCGCCTGGAACGATCTTAGTTGGTGGAGGCTCCGATGGGGATGCAGCACCCGACGGGTCCTCGGCAGAGGAGGGGAGCAACCCATAGCCGGTCAGGGTAATATGATCACCCAGGCGCACATCAGTCGCTGACAAATCCTCGGAAGGCAACGGCGCGGCGTAACTGACCATCCGCACATTCCCTACCCATGCATCGGTCGCCTTAAACGCGTACTCATCAAGCCACCCCTCGATGATGCCCCTTGGGTCGCTCTCATCCGTCGCCCAGTAGAGAGCGAAGATTCGATGCGACTGCGCCAGAATCCTCTCCAATTCGGCGACCGTCGCCTCCGGGTCCAGCGGGCGCGTGCGTGGCAGCGGGTAGACAGGCGCGTCGCCCCGAAAATAGTAGCCAAACACCTCTCGCTGGCCGGCTGCATTGAGAATGATGGCATCTTCAGGTCCGGCAACGCCCTCGAGGTAGCGGGCCATCCCGCGGTAGTCGTCGCGGCCGAGGGCTGGATCGGTGTAGTAGGCTTCAAGTGGTCGCCAGGCGGCAACCAGAACCAGGCCTGTGCCCAGCACCGCCACCAAGGCAGCACCCAGCCAGCCTACTCGATATTTACCTTTGCCAGAACGTCCCCCGAGCAGGCCGAGAGCCAAGAGCAAACATAGCGCCGGGCTGGCAACCAGCAGAAACTTGAGGTAGGCAGGTTTAAAGAGGATCACGGTCAGCGCAATAGGCAATCCAACGTACAGCAGAAGCAGTGTGGCTTTGGGTGGTGGCCCCTGCCACACCAGGCGAACGACGCCCACGAGCGCCAATAGCCCCAGTAGAATTAGCCAGAGGCTGCTCACCTTGACACCCACTGGCCCGAAGACCAATGTCCGCCAGACTGCCCTCCAGGCACTGTCGGCAGCGGCGGATGGCGCCGGCCACGTAGTAAGCTGTCGCCACGCAGTCGGCAACCAAGGCAAATAGAGTAACAACGGCAAAAGTTGCAGGACAAGCCAATTGACCAGACGCCGGGCGACCTGTCCTTGCCCACGAGACCGCCACAGCCATACCAAGAAGGCCAGGTTAGTAGCGACGAGGATTACAGGGAAGGCATAATGGGTGTAAAGGCCCAAGGTCGCACCAAGCACATAGAGCAGTGCCCAACCTACGATAGGGGCATCATTAACTGACGCTCTTGCCAGTTCTACACTCGCCCAGACTGTTAGCGCACCTAGAAGCGCCAGAAGCGCGTACATACGGGTCTCTTGGGCATAGTATATTTGAAAAGGTGACACGGCCGCGATGAAGGCTGCTAGAAGCCCCACCCGTGCGTCGAAGAGCCGCGTCCCTAGCCGGTAGATCACCACCACCAACAGCACGCCGGCTACCACTGACAGAGAACGGACCGCGATTTCGCTCTCACCAAAGAGTCGCATCCAGCCGTGCAATAGCCAGTAATACAGCGGTGGGTGAATATCCAGAGCGGTGCGACTGGCGATCTCTCCCAGCCCTGCCTGGGCCAGCGCCACGCTGTTTCCTTCGTCAGACCAAAGACTCTGCCCGGCCAGACGATAGAACCGCAACCATGTTGCCAGCAACAGCGTCGATCCCAGGCCGACAGAGATAAGTAGAGTCTGTCGCCGCGAAACACGCCCCGCCCCTACAGTATTGACCTTGCTCCCCATGCTTTGGAACGATTTTCCCAATTCGACGCTCGTCTTGTCATTCCTACTATCTCAGTTTACACCGGGCACCATCACGGCGCAAGTGTTCTGTGGTTGAGGGGGTGCTTTCAGATTTGGGGGCGAATTACTCTGATCCGAGGAGCCGGCATCCCCAGATGCCGAACGGAGCCGCAT